>CAJUHS010000013.1 GCA_910586535.1 uncultured Oscillospiraceae bacterium | reverse complement strand
ATAGCTGTATAAATTTAAACTAAAGTCTGGATTCAGGTTAATTCAAACAAAATTTTCCGCCCCCCATAAGAGAGCGGAAAAAGCAATGATACAAATATTTTATAAATGTGCCGGCTCAGCTTTCGGGAACTTCCTGCCGTGCAGTACAAAGCTTGTAGTAGTCTCCCTTTTTCGCCATTAACTCGTCGTGGCTTCCGCACTCGGTTATACCGCCGCCCGCGACGTACATTATTTTGTCGCAGTTGCGGATGGTTGAAAGCCTGTGGGCGATGATAAAGGACGTTCTACCCTCCAGCAGTCTGTCAAGTCCCTCCTGCAAAAGCTTTTCGGTTTTCGCGTCAATGGAGGACGTGGCTTCGTCCAGCACAAGAATTTTCGGATCGCTGATAAGAGTTCTCGCAAAAGCGATAAGCTGCTTCTGACCCTGTGAAAGCATTGAACCGCCCTCGTTTATCAGGGTGTCGTAGCCGTCGGGAAATTCCCTTATGAACTCGTCCGCGCGGACTGTTTCGCAGGCTTTGATTATTTCGTCCATAGTGGCGTCAAGCTTTCCGTAACGGATATTGTCGGCGATAGTTCCGCTGAACACCACGCTGTCCTGAAGCATTATTCCCATTTGGGAGCGCAGGGACTTTAAGGTTATGTCCCGAACGTTATAGCCGTCGATAAGCACCGCCCCGTCAGACACATCGTAGAAACGGGAAATAAGATTTACTATGGTAGTCTTGCCCGCGCCCGTGGGTCCTACCAATGCAACGCTTTCACCCTTTTCAACGTCAAAGGATAGATTTTCCAGAACTGTCTTGCTCTCGTCGTATGCAAAGGTAACATTGTCAAAGCTGACGTTTCCGGCGATAGGAGGAAGCTCTTCCGCGCCCTCCTTATCGTTTACCTTAACGGGTTCGTCAAGAGTCTCAAAAATTCTCTCCAGATAAGATACCGCGTTTACGAAATTGTTGAACAGGTTTGCAAGATTCAGTATCGGCTGCCAGAACCGGGAGGCGTATCCCGACATCGCCACGATAGTACCCAGCGATACCGACGAGGGACCCATTATGAGCAGTCCCACAAAATATATTGCCGAGCCGATTACCGCCGAAATGGTATCTACCGTAGGCCACAAAAGGTTATTGCAGGTAACGGCTTTCATCCAGCTTTTGCGGTAGGCTTCCGAAAGTCCGCTGAATATTTCGGCGTTTTCGTCCTCGCGTACAAAAAGCTGAGTCACCTTTACGCCTACAATGCCCTCGTGGAGATAGGCGTTCAAGTTGGAGCTTTTATTGTTCACTCTCTGCCATGCCCTGCGCTGGCGTTTTTTTATCAGCAGTATAAAACCCGCCAAAAACGGTACGCCCGCCAGAATGACCAGAGCCATTTTCCAGTGCATTGCAAACATGAACACCGCAATGAATATCAGGTTGAAAATTTCAAGGACAAAGGTTATGATACCGTTTGAAAGGGTATCGGACACGCTGTTGACGTAGTTGATGATACGCACGAGAATTTTTCCGTGAGGGCGGCTGTCGTAGTACTCAAAGGAAAGCCGCTGGAGATGCTCGAACAAGTCTGTTCTAATGTCGAAGATTATGTCCTGTCCCACCTTTGTCATGATACGGGAGCGCACAGTGGAAAAAACGATGTTCACCACGATTGTCAGCAGCAGCAGAGCCGCCATTATAAGCAGCTTGG
This sequence comes from uncultured Oscillospiraceae bacterium, assembly GCA_910586535.1. Classification (GTDB taxonomy): domain Bacteria; phylum Bacillota; class Clostridia; order Oscillospirales; family Ruminococcaceae; genus RGIG8773. Next base: position 92,996 of record CAJUHS010000013.1, on the reverse strand, counting down.
GAATATCCTTTTCCGGTATTGCTTCGTCTATAGCGCGCTGGGTTATCACCGGAGAGAAAAGTCCGATAATAACCGCTGCTGCGCTGAGCAGAAGCGAGGCTATCATTCGTTTTTTGTATCTGGTCACATAGACCATTGCCCGTTTAAGATGACGTATGTCGAAAGGGGATTCAAGCTGTTCGTCAACGTCGTATTTATTTCGTGCCATATTATCACTCCTTTACCGTTGGGAAAACAGGCTCTTATTCTACGCTTCCCTGCTGGAGACGGTATATCTCGCTGTAGTAGCCGTTTTCGTTTTTGAGCAGTTCCTCGTGAGTGCCGGTTTCTGAAATTTTTCCGTCCTTGAGAATGATTATCTTGTCTGCGTCTTTTGCAGAAGAAATTCTCTGGGCGATGATTATTTTTGTACACTTGAAGTCAAGAGCCGCAAGATTTTCCTGAATGCGCTTTTCCGTTTCCAAGTCAACGGCGGAGGTGGTGTCGTCCAGTATCAGAATTGCAGGGCGTACCGCCAGTGCTCTGGCAAGGGAAATCCTCTGCTTCTGACCTCCCGAAAGTCCAACGCCCCGCTCGCCTACTATAGTTTCGTAACCGTCGCTGAGGTTGGCAATGAAATTATCCGCGTCGGCTGCATGAGCGAATCTGTGAACGTCCTCCTCGGGCATATCGCTGTCGCCGAAAGCAATGTTGCCGTCAATGGTGTCAGACCACAAAAGCACGTCCTGCATAGCCATACCGATATTTCTGCGCAGGGTCTCCAGCTTGATGAACCGGACATTTACGCCGTCCACCAAAACCTCTCCGCGCTTCGGGTCGTACAGTCTGGGTATCATGTTCACCAGCGTGGTTTTTCCAGAGCCTGTTTCGCCCATAATGGCTACGGTCTCCCCTGCGTTTATCTTAAAGCTCACGTCTTTCAGGACAGGCGTTCCGTCGTAGGAAAAGCTTACGTTTTTAAATTCAACGCCGCCCCTGAGCTTTTCGGACATTTCCTTTGCGTCGCTTCTGTTTACGATGAACGGACGGGAATAATAGACCTCTACTATCTTTGAGGCGGACGCCATAAATCTTTGCAGGTCGTTGATAAGGGCACCCACGTTTCTCATTGGATTTGAAAGAGACCAGATAAGTCCGCTGAAAGCAACGTATTCGCCCATGGTGAGCCTGCCTGTTATAACGAAGATACCTCCCGCGATAAGCTGTACCACAGTAAGTCCCTGAGCCGTGGTCTCTATGTAAGGAAAATATTTTAACCACGTCATAGCTGCGTTCTTGTTGGCTTCGGAGTACTCCTTGTTCTTTTCGCTGAAACGGTCTATCTCGTAGTCCTCTCGTGCAAAGGCGCGTACAACGCGGTTTCCCGCAATATTTTCCTGCGCCGCGGTGTTGAGCTTGGAAAGCCTTTCGCGCAGGTCCACGTATTTGGGACCAACGTCCTTGCGGAAGATACCCGAAATTATAAAGATGAGCGGCGTCAGCGCAAGCAGACAGATCGCCATTACCGGATCAAGTATAAAGAAGTACACCGTGGACGTAGTGAACAGCACTATGCTTTCAAGCAGAGCCTTGATTATCCATGCAACGCTGTGACGCACCATATCAAGGTCTCCCGAAAGGCGGGTCATTATATCGCCGGTGCTGCTGCGGTCGTAAAAGGTCATGTCCTGCTTCTGGACGTTTGCAAAAAGATAATTCCTTATCTTTGACAGCATACCCTGCGAGCAGACCTCGTAGAGCATATTTGAGCTGAACTGGATAACCGTTCTCACAAGGGTAAAAACTACCATGCCCAGACAAAGCATAATGAGCAGCCGCCTGCCGCTTACAAGGTTTTCCGCGGCGTTGTCGTTGTAAATAAAGGTATCTACGATCTTCCTGCCGAAGATCGGGTTTGTGAGGTACATGATCTGTCCGATCATGGTCATGAACAGAGCAAGAATGTATCTTCCCCTGTAGCCTTTCATATTTTCCCATATCCATTTTATCTGAAACATATTGAACCCTCCCCGCTCAAAAACGGTCTTTGACTTTGAGTCTTATCGTACACCGAAACCGCGGACAGCACTTAATTTTATTTGTCCGCGCCTAAACAATTTAAGCCTTATTATAACAGATTATAAAAAAAAATAAAGGGGTTTGGGATAAATTCTTTCCGTCGTTTGCAACGAACTTTTTTCCCATTTTCGGACATGATTTGTGGAATTTCCTGTTTAAACGTTTAAGAGCAAATTGCGGTACAAATAAAACGCGGAGCACTCTCGTACCCCGCGTTTTGCGCTTGTATTTTTTGTACTTAAAAAATATACTCGGTAAAAATCATAACGGCGCCAAGGGACAGCAGAACTCCTCCAACCGCCCTGTTAAGAACTTTCGGGGAAGCCTTGTTTGCGAACCGCGCCGCAATGGCAGCGCCTGCAAGCGTGAAAATTATGCACATTGCCAGAATGAAAATATCAGGTACCGCTTTGTCTATAATGAAGTGAGAAGCCGCTCCCGTCAGAGCGGTAAAGCTCATTATAAACACGCTTGTGCCCACCGCCGTTTTAAGCTCGTACCCCAGTACGCTTGTCAGAACGAACAGCATCATCATGCCGCCTCCCGCGCCCACGAAGCCGCATATAAAGCCTATCATCATTCCGCACAGCACAGACTGCACCGCCGCGGTCTTTTTGTCCTTTTTCATCATTTTGCTTTCCGCGGCAGTAACAGGCTTTACAAGAAATTTAACTCCAAGCAGAGAAGTCATCATCACTGAAAATCCGCCTATCGCCGTACCGGGAAGAAGCGAAGCAATGAAGCTTCCCGCCAGAGTAAAGCACAGCACGGATATCATCATTATCACGCCGTTGCGGATATCCAGATTCTTGTTTTTCCCGTATGTGTACGCCGAAGCCGCGGAGGCTAAAACGTCCGAGGCAAGAGCTATTCCCACCGCCTGATAGGGTTCAACGTCCAGAAAGGTTATGAGCATGGGCGATATTACTGCGGCGGCGGAAAGTCCCGCTATTCCCGTACCCAGACCCGCTCCCAGACCCGCAATAATAGGCACGATTATTTTTGCAAGCATTTTACAAGAGTCCTTTCTCAATTGATTCGGCAAATGCTGACAATTCCCTTTTCAGCCTTGCGGCGGGAAGTCCCATTACCGTGAAAAAATCCCCGCTTATGCCCTTTACAAGTATGCAGCCTTCTCCCTGTATCCCGTATGCTCCCGCCTTGTCCATAGGGTCCCCCGTGGCAATGTAGGCATGTATCTCTTCGTCCGAAAGCGGATAAAATTCAACTTCCGTCGCTTCGGAAAAGCTTTTCTTTTTTCCCCCTTTTGAAATGCAGACTCCCGTTACGACCGTGTGGATTTTTCCGGAAAGCGTTTTTAACATTCGGTATGCGTCCGCTTCGTTTGCTGGCTTTCCAAGTATTTCTCCGTCAACTATGACAACCGTATCGCTGCCTATGACAATGCTTTCGGGGTACAGCGCGGAAACGTGTTCAGCCTTTTTTACGGCAAGGTATTCCGCGCTTTTATCGGCGGATATCTCTTCGGGCAGAGTCTCGTCAACGTCCGCAGGAATTATGTCAAAGCGAGGAACAACGTACCCCAGCAGTTCCTTTCGTCTCGGAGAAGCCGAGGCGAGGATAACGTTCATCAAATCAGCTCTTTTCTTAATATTATAATATTATTCCGACCTGAGCGCCGCTACGGGGTCTTTCTTAGCCGCAACGCCCGAGGGGATAAGTCCCGCAATAAGCGTGAGTATCATGCTTATAACAACGAGAGCGGTTCCCCCTACGGGAGGCAGGCTGCACAGCTCCTTTACGTCCGTAAGGTGCTCGATTATCATATTTATGGGAATGTTCAGCAGAAGCGTTACAACTATTCCCAATGCGCCCGACGTGAAGCCGATAATAAGGGTCTCCGCATTGAACACGCGGGAAATATCCTTTTTGGAGGCTCCTATGGCTCTCAGAACGCCTATTTCCTTTGTGCGCTCCAGTACCGATATATAGGTGATAATCCCTATCATTATGGAGGACACAACCAGCGATATCGCCACAAATGCTATCAGGATATAGCTTATGGCATTGATAATAGTGGTAACGCTGCTCATCATTATGCCCATGATGTCGGTGTACTGTATGCAGAGGTCGTCCTCGCCCGCGTCGGTCTTACGCTGATTATAGTCGTCGATTATGCCGGTGATGTATTTCTTCGACTCAAAGTCTATGGGATAAATGCTGATAGAGCTTGGGTTTTCAAGGTCGGACACGCCCATGACCGCAAGGTTTTCCTCATAGGTGGATCTTGAAACCGTGGGGACACTGCTTTCCTCCGTATCGGCAGGAAAATCTGCTCCCAGCTGTTCGCCGAAAGAAGCCGCTATCCGGTCGTCGGGCATACCCATCTGCTGAGCCGCCGCTATCTGTTCGGCCATCATTGCCTGAGTTTCGGAGTCGAGAGTTGCAATGTACGCCTGCAATTCCTCCATAGTCATTGCGGGAGCGGCGTTTTCGGGTTCTGTCTCCGCTTCGGGTTCCTCGTCATTCGGACTGGCAAAGGGAAGTCCCGTAAAGACGTCGGTATCGGGGGCGGCCTTTTGCGCCTTGACGACATCGCTGTCGTTCACCTTGTTGATAAGATGAGTCATAAGCTCCGACTTATAGCCTATAGAGCCTATCTCGTTTGCCGCGGCAGTGCTGTCCGCAGGACGGATAATTCCCACTATCTCAATGTCCTCGGAGTTATCTATCTGTTTGATCATAAAGCCGTCGTCGGAGCTTTTGTCAACCCATATTCCGTTTTCCTCGGCATAGTGATCGGTATTCACGAACAGTTTGAATTTAAGTCCCAGCAGTTCGCCGAAGTCTATGGACTCCACCGTGTTTATTTCCTCCACGGTCTCGCCGTTTATCGTTTTTTGTACTGCGGCGGTAAGCTCGCTGCTGTCGAGGATTCCCAAGCTGTACAGGGTATAATCCGTCACCTGATTGTATTTGTTGACGATAAGCACGACCTCGTTTACGGTTTCTGGCATACGTCCCGCCAAAATATCGTACTGGGAATCCAGTATCTCCTGCTTCGAGATAAGCTCTTTCCAGATACTGAACATACCCGACATCATGGAGCTTTCGTACATTCGGTTCATTTCGGACATATGGGAAAGCCCCATGCTGTCGTATACCGCCGTAGGGTTTACGCGGTAAGTACCGTCTGTTGTGTCCGCCTTGTAAATGGTGAGCGGCGTTTGGTAGGAATACTTGATATCGCTCACAAGATCGTTTATATTGGTTTCGCCGCTTTCAAGAAACGTTTTAAATGTTTTAAGGTCGTTGGAGGCGATCTCGGCGAACATGGCTTCCATCATGGTAGTCATAACGTTCTGGGGATATATTTTCCCGTCCTCGAAATTCTCTCCGTTTGCCTGCGCTATAGACATCATGGTAGTCATCATTGTGGTCATATCAATTGAGGTGCTCTCTATCGTCAAGGGATAGCTTGAAAGGGTGTCCTCCTGAACGCGGTCGATGTAGTCCCGCGCTCCGCTTGACAGTGACATTATCAGGGCGATGCCGATTATGCCTATAGACCCCGCGAACGCCGTCATAAAGGTGCGTCCCTTTTTGGTCATAAGGTTGTTCAGGGACAATGCCAGAGCTGTGAAAAATGACATGGAGGTCTTTCTTCCCCCGGTACCATTTCCCGCGTTTTCTGAAACTCCGTCAAAGGGGTCGGAGTCGCTTTTCACCTCGCCGTCCAGCAGACGGATTATCCTCGTGGAGTACTGCTCTGCAAGGTCGGGATTATGGGTCACCATAATGATTAGCTTATCTTTTGCTATCTCCTTGAGAATATCCATTATCTGCACGCTCGTCTCGGAGTCCAGCGCGCCCGTGGGCTCGTCCGCAAGAATGATGTCCGGCTCGTTCACAAGAGCGCGGGCAATGGCAACGCGCTGCATCTGTCCGCCTGACATCTGGTTCGGCTTTTTGCCCAGCTGGTCGCCAAGTCCGACTTTTTCAAGAGCCTCCGCAGCACGCCTGCGCCGCTCCGCTTTGGATACGCCGGAAAGCGTAAGGGCAAGCTCCACGTTTGACAGTACGGTCTGGTGGGGGATGAGGTTGTAGCTCTGGAAAACAAATCCCACCGAATGGTTTCGGTACGTATCCCAGTCCCTGTCCCTGTACTGCTTTGTGGATTTGCCGTTGATTATGAGGTCGCCGCTGGTGTAGTGGTCGAGACCTCCTATAATATTGAGCAGGGTAGTCTTTCCGCAGCCCGAGGGTCCAAGAACGGAAACAAACTCGTTCTTGCGGAACTTCACGCTTATTCCCCTGAGAGCGCGGATATCCGAACCGCCTGCGGAATAGTTCTTGACAATGCTGTTAAGTTCAAGCATGGAGACGTTCCTTTCAAATTAAAATTTAAAGCTAAATAAAAGTATACTGGAAAATCTCCGTGACTTTTTTAACGTTTCATTAAAATTGTATAAACATTAACATAGTTACCTATAATTTATCGGTACTGCCCAGCAAGGTACAGCGATACCCTGTACTGTATGACCGCGGCTAAGCATTCAGCGACCTGCGCCTGCGGATCGTTTTTGCATTGCGGACGTTGCTGTACAATTAAAATGCGCTGAAAAAACAATATAAATTTTAACTGCTGTTTGGTAAAAACGACGAAAAAAATAAAATATAAAAAAACTGTTTTAAATTTTTGACCGATATGTTATAATAATTAAAGATTATAATAACTCGGCAGCGCTTTATTATTTGACGGGGTCGTTCCCTAAGGAGCTTTAAATTATGTCTAAAAATACATATGCGGGAAATACAAAATATTCAAGGCGGATCATTTCAAGATTTCTTGTACTTGTGGCCGTGCTGCTGGCAGTTTTCGGAGCTATGTCCTTTGCGCTTACCCGGATAAACGTTTCGGCAAATTCCGCTCAGATCATGAACAATACCGGCGAGCTTGTTTCCGGACTCCTGAACGATCACATAAAGGCTTCTGCGGCTCAGCTTGACGAGATAACCTCGGATCCGCTTACGGAAGAATATATGATAGGTCTAAATTCTGCGGATCCAGACGCCGACCCGTTTGAACTGAAAGAAGCTCTGAATATAAGCGGTATTCTTGATCTTGCCTGTTCCAAAAACCCCGACGCAGTTTCCGCATGGATAGTTTCCGACAGCAGCGGCATTCTTGTGGCGAACGGCGGCAGGACGCTTACAGCCGGGGAATTTGGTTTGAAAGAAAGCTCATGGTATCAGAAATATATTTCCGGCGCGCCTGTCAGCGAATACATTTGCCTTGAAACCGCGCCGGGGATTTTCGACTCCGAAGAAAACGTCGTTACTGTAATTTCTCCTCTCGTTTCGGGCGGGAACACCTACGCTTTCTGCGGAATGGAGATCAGAGCCGACAGTATTTTTTCCGTTCTTTCCAAATACACCTTCAATTCGGGAAGCTATCCCATAGTAGCGTGCGGTTCGTCAGTGCTGTACAGCCCGTCGTCGTCCGGTTTTTCCGAAAAATTTTCCTTGTCGGATCAGCCGCTTGAAAACGTTATATCCCAGAAGTTTATGTCTCCGGGAATTGTTGACAGCTACGTTTCCGGCGGCGAAACGGTCTACTGCTACAGGGAAACAAGCAGGATCAGCGGCTGGAACGTTATTGTGCTTTTTGACAGCGATGAGATCAACGGCAACGTATACAGAACGTTCGGTCAGCAGCTTATTGCTCTTGCCTGTCTTGCGGCTTTGGCGTTCATTTTCGGAATCAATATCCTTAAATACGAAAGCGCGGGTCTCAACGAGCTTTGCGGCTGTACTGAGGAGATCGCCGCCGGAAACCTTAACTACCGTGTTAAAATATCCGACAAGAACGAAATAGGCGCCGCGGCAGCCAACCTCAACAGAATCGCCGAGATCATACAGGCAAAGAATGCGGTCATAAGCAGCTTTGACACCACCGATACCCTTACAGGACTCAACAACCGCGTAAGCCTTTACGAATATATAGACGACATGATACGCACACGCGGAGACGGCAGCAGCCGTTTTGCGGTGATGTTCATGGACGTTGATAACTTCAAATGGATCAACGAGACCCTCGGTCACACCTACGGAGACGCGGTTCTCGCCGCTTTCGGCAAGGAACTCAAACGCCTGCAGTATCCCGTTTTCCGTTTCAGCGGCGATGAATTTATCATTGTCAAGGAGTTCGGTACGGATTCCTCGGCGGTATACGAAGTCCTTGAAAAGCTCCACTCCAGCTTTGACAAGCCGCTGGAGATAATCAACGACAACATCTATATTAAATTTTCCATAGGAGTTTCCATTTATCCTGACGACGACCTTACTCCGGACCTGCTTCTGCGTGACGCCGAGCTTGCTCTCCACCGCGCTAAGGATTCCGGCAAGGATAGGGTGGCTTTCTATACCAATTCCTGCAAAAGCCGCAGCATTTACAGCAAGGCGGCAATCGCCCGCAGCCTGAACGACGCTTTGAAAAACGGCGAAATGCTGCTCCATTACCAGCCTATTATCTCAACCACGTCCTGCGATATCCACGGCTTCGAGGTGCTTTTAAGGTGGAACAGCCCTGAGTTCGGCATAGTTCCTCCCGCTGAGTTTATCGGGGTCGCCGAGGAAAGCGGAGAGATCGTTCAGATAGGAACATGGATCTTTGAGTGCGCCTGCCGTACCTTGAAGCAGATAAACGAAACTTTGAATTCCGACATAATAATGTCGATAAATGTTTCTCCTGTCCAGCTCCGCAGGGATAACTACCTTGAACACGTTAAAAGGGTCATCGACATAACTCAGGTCAACCCTAAGAATATCCAGCTTGAAATAACCGAAAGCACCCTGATAGACTTCACCGATTCCAGGAGCAGCGTTATAAGCAAGATAAACGATCTGGGCATCGCACTTGCTCTGGATGATTTCGGCACGGGATATTCGTCGCTGAACTATCTGAAAAATTTTCCGATAAAGTGTCTTAAAATTGACAAGTCCTTTATTGACGAGATAAACAACAATCAGCGCGATTACGCTATCACCGACTCAATAATCGACCTTGTTCACAACCTCGGCATACATACCGTGGCGGAGGGTATCGAGACGGTTGGGCAGTATAACTTCCTTGCGGATATGAAGTGCGATTACATTCAGGGATTTCTGATGAGCAAGCCTCTGGACGAAGCCGCGGCGATAGAATTTGTGGAAAGATACGACGCTCTCCACAAGCCGGACAAACGTATGCTGGAGGAAAATGAGAAGAAGCTCGCTTATGAAAGAGAGGAGCATGACCGCCGCAGCAGGGAAAACGACTGCAGCAACGCTCAGGAAAAGTTTACCGAGGATTTTATAATCTCAAAATAAAAACCCGACTTGCCGTCCGGACGTTCGCGTTCGGACGGTTTTGGCATTGTTTTCTGCAAAATCCGTCAAAATGCACAAACAAAATCTGCAAGGTTTTTCTTTCGGGATATTGATTTTTACCCTTTAAAGTGATATAATGACTGTATATTACTTTATAATTCAGAAAATTAAGGACGGTAATTTTTATGCCCATTACTGAGATTCTTGAACAGAACTGTGAAAAATTCGGGAGCGATACCGCTCTCGTTGAGATCAATCCCGATATTCAGGAGACCCGCCGCGTTACGTGGAAGGAGTACGAGCTGATAGAGCCGGGAACTTTATGCCACTACCGACGCGAGATCACATGGAACGTCTTCAACGAAAAGGCGAACCGCTTTGCAAACCTGCTGCTGAGCCGCGGAATCAAAAAGGGAGACAAGGTAGCCATACTGCTCATGAACTGTCTCGAATGGCTGCCTATCTATTTCGGAATACTTAAAACGGGAGCGCTGGCGGTGCCGCTTAACTTCCGCTATACCTCCGAGGAGATCAAGTACTGCCTCGATCTGTCCGAAAGCGACGTGCTTGTTTTCGGTCCGGAATTTATAGGCAGAGTCGAGGAGATAGCCGACGATATAAGCAGGCACAGGCTTCTCTTTTATGCGGGAGGGAACTGTCCAACATTTGCGGAGGACTACGACCGGCTTACCGCAAACTGCTCCAGCGTTTCGCCTGATATCAAGCTTACGGACGACGACTTTGCGGCTATATATTTTTCCTCTGGAACAACAGGCTTCCCCAAGGCGATACTGCACAGGCACATGAGCCTTATGCACTCCGCCCGCGTTGAGCAGAACCACCACGGCCAGACCAAGGACGACGTCTTCCTGTGCATTCCTCCCCTGTACCACACGGGAGCAAAAATGCACTGGTTCGGTTCTTTCCTTGTGGGAGGCAAGACCGTACTGCTGAGGGGCGTTAAGCCCAAGACAATTCTGGACGCGGTTTCCTCGGAGGAATGCACTATTGTGTGGCTGCTGGTGCCCTGGGCGCAGGATATACTTGACGCGATAGAAAGCGGCGAGGTTAAGCTTTCGGATTACAAGACGGATCAGTGGCGGCTTATGCATATCGGCGCGCAGCCCGTTCCCCCAAGCCTTATAACCAGGTGGAAAAAATATTTCCCGAATCATTTGTACGACACAAACTACGGTCTCAGCGAGTCTATCGGCCCCGGCTGCGTACATCTGGGAGTGGAGAATATCCACAAGGTGGGAGCAATAGGCAAGGCGGGCTTCGGCTGGGAGACCAAAATAGTTGATGAAAACGGAAACATAGCGGAGCGCGGCAAAGTGGGAGAGCTTGCGGTAAAGGGTCCCGGCGTGATGACCTGCTACTACAACGACCCGGAAGCCACCGCCGAGGTATTGAAGGACGGCTGGCTCTTTACTGGCGATATGGCAGAAGAGGACGAGGACGGCTTCATATTCCTCGTTGACCGCAAAAAGGACGTTATAATTTCCGGCGGCGAAAACCTTTATCCCGTCCAGATAGAGGACTTCCTGCGTGGTCATGACGCGATAAAGGACGCGGCTGTTATAGGACTTCCCGACAAGCGTCTGGGAGAGATCGCCGCTGCCGTTATCGAGCTGAAGCCCGGCCGCAAATGCACAGAAGAGGATATCGCAGAGTTCTGCAACGGACTGCCCCGCTATAAGCGTCCCCACAAGATAATTTTTGCAGAAATTCCAAGAAATCCCACAGGAAAGATAGAAAAGCCCAGGCTCCGTGAGATATACTGCGGCGAAAGCGTTGTGGCAAAGCAGAATAAGGGATAAGAGCGCCAATTTACCCGAAAGGAATTTTTATGAAAATAAAAGCAATATCCAAAAGCCTTGCCGCACTTTTTCTTGCGGCGGGAATGATAACAGCCCTTCCCACATACGGAAGATACTGCGGCCTTGCGGTAACTGTTTCGGCTGAGACCACAGCGGAGGGTTTCGTTATTGACGACATAGACGGAAAACGAATAGTAACAGGTTATACGGGAACGGGCGGAGCTGTAAAGATACCCGCGGATACGGACGGCATAGGACAGTTTGCATTCAGCGCGAACAGCTCTGTGACAAGCCTTTCCGTACCGTCTGGGGTTTCCAAGGATTTTTATATTGGCGACAACGCCTTTTACGACTGCGTGAACCTCAAGACCGTAAAAATAAACGGAAGTATTTCAAGCGTCGGCAGATCCGCTTTTCACGGCTGCGTTAACCTTGAAAGCGTTGCCTTTAAGGGAAATGTGACGACAGGCATAGGCTCACGTTCCTTTGCAAACTGCCACAAGCTTAAAACTGTTGATTTCACGAAATCAAACGCAAAGCTGGGGGGACTCAGCGGAGCTTCCTTTGAGAATAATTTCGAGCTTACGGAAGTAAATCTTCCGGAAAAAACAGGGGCGGTCTACGGCTACAACTTCAACAACTGCCCCAAGCTTGAAAGTCTGAGGATACCGGAAAGCACCCAAATTATAGGCGCCGAGGTTTTCGGCTATATGTACGGCTGCAAAAAGAAAGGCTGCTATTCGTCCATTGACGGGGACGGTCAGACCGAGCGTTCCGTAAAAGCCGACGGAACAAAATCCCTGTACGTTCTTGAGCTTTATACCGCCGACTCGGAAAAGTTCCAAAAGAACGGCGGCGCGTTTTATGATTCCACACTTTTCAGCGGTGACAAAAAAATTACCCAGAAGCCGATCACGCTTACCGTATCGGAAGGTTCGGACGCGGAAAGATACGCAATGGAAAACGGTATCCCCTATAGGTACGATACCGGTGAAAGCGAGTCCGTTTTTTCGGGTTTAAAGACGACCGCTACAAGCAGCTCGGTAACTCTTACATGGGACGCTATAGAGGGCGCGGAGCTTTACAAGGTCTATATGTACAACAATGAAACCGGCAAGTTCACAAAGTACAAGGACGTTAAAAATCCCAAGTGCAGAGTGAGCGGTCTTGAAGCAAAAACAAAGTACAGATTCAAGGTAGTGGTCTACGCAAAGGACGCGGAGGGCAGGCTTGTCAAGGGCGAGACCTCAAAGGCGGTGAGCGCTTCCACTTCTGACAAGACGTCCGCTGACAAAACGTCAGATACCGACAAAGACAAATAGGATAGAGCAAAAGGTTCGCTTACGGAAACGGTGCGAACCTTTTGCGTTTCAGGCGACAAAAGCGGCGGTATTTTTTATGTCCGTATGCATAAATATTTAACAGGAAGCTTGTACTATGGCATACAAAATACAAAAAAAATTTACAGAAAATATTTTTTGTTATAAATGCACAATAAAAAGACTTAACGTCTGTGACATATTTTTGTAGCAATTTGACGGAATATGTGATATAATGTATGTATGACTGCATTTTGTGTACCGATATATTTTCGGATACAAAATAAGCATTATAAGCATTACATTGAGGAGGTTCTATAATGGGTTCTACTATTTCATCCATTCCTTTCGCGGGTACTTCCGAGCAGGAGAAGAAGCTTCGCGCCGTTATCGACAGCCATAAGAACGAAAAAGGCTGCCTTATGCCTATTCTTCAGCAGGCGCAGGAGATCTACGGTTATCTTCCTATTGAGGTGCAGAAGATAATTGCCGCGGAAACAGGCTATCCCCTTGAAAAGATCTACGGGGTAGTCACTTTTTACGCTCAGTTCGCGCTCAACCCCAAGGGTCAGTACAAAATTTCCGTATGTCTCGGAACTGCTTGCTACGTTAAGGGAAGCGGCGATATCTACAACAAGCTTATCGAAAAGCTCGGCATCGACGGCGGAGGCTGTACTCCCGACGGCAAGTTCTCTCTTGAAGCCTGCCGCTGCATAGGAGCCTGCGGTCTTGCTCCCGTTCTCACGGTCAACGAGGACGTTTACGGAAGACTTACCGTTGACGATATCGACGATATCCTTGCAAAGTACAACTGATATACCGTTTGCTCTCCTTTCGGACAAGTACATATATATCATGAAAGCAGGAGAGCATTTACAAAATATACCAAGGAGGATAATACCAAATGAAGAAATCGCTGGAAGAACTTAACGCTATCCGTGATAAAATTAAAGGACAGGTCGAGGTCCGCAGAGAATCTTCCGACAGCGCCGATAAAAAATATCAGGTCTTAGTCTGCGGCGGTACGGGCTGTACCTCTTCGGGAAGCGCTAAGATCATTGAAAAGCTGAACGAGGAAATAGAAAAGAACGGCATAAGCGACAAGGTGGACGTTATCAAGACGGGCTGCTTCGGTCTCTGTGCGCTGGGACCCATTATGATCGTTTACCCCGAGGGAGCTTTCTACTCCATGGTCAAGGAGGAAGAGATTCCCGAGATCGTAAGGGAACACCTTGTTAACGGTCACGTCGATACAAAATATCTTTACAAGGAGACCGTTACAGACGAGGGCATCAAGTCCCTTAACGAGACAAACTTCTATAAAAAGCAGCACCGCGTTGCTCTCCGCAACTGCGGCGTTATAAATCCCGAAAACATCGACGAATACATCGGCACCGACGGCTATCAGGCTCTTGCAAAGGTCATCACCGAAATGAAGCCCGAGGACGTTATCCAGACTATCCTTGATTCCGGCCTCCGCGGAAGGGGCGGCGGCGGATTCCCCACAGGCATGAAGTGGAAGCTGGCAAGGAACATCGTTCCCAACGCCGATCAGAAATACGTGTGCTGTAACGCCGACGAGGGCGACCCGGGCGCGTTCATGGACCGTTCCGTTCTTGAGGGCGACCCCCACGTTGTACTGGAGGCTATGGCTATAGCAGGCTACGCTATCGGCGCAAATCAGGGATACATATACGTAAGAGCCGAGTACCCCATTGCTATCCACCGTCTTGAGATCGCTATCGGCCAGGCGCGTGAGTACGGCATTTTAGGCAAGGGTATTTTCGGTACGGATTTTGATTTTGATATCGAGCTCCGTCTCGGCGCGGGCGCGTTTGTGTGCGGCGAGGAAACCGCTCTTATGACCTCTATCGAGGGCAACCGCGGAGAGCCTCGGCCACGTCCTCCGTTCCCTGCGGAAAAGGGTCTGTACGGCAAGCCTACTATCCTCAACAATGTTGAGACCTATGCTAACGTTCCGAGAATTATCCTTAACGGCGCGGAATGGTTCTCCGCAATGGGTACTGAAAAGTCCAAGGGCACAAAGGTATTTGCTCTGGGCGGAAAGATCAACAACACCGGTCTGGTTGAAGTACCTATGGGTACTACCCTCCGCGAGGTTGTTGAAGAGATCGGCGGCGGTATCCCCGGCGGCAAGAAGTTCAAGGCCGCTCAGACAGGCGGACCTTCCGGCGGCTGTATCCCCGCGGAGCATTTTGATATTCCCATTGATTACGATAACCTTATCGCTATCGGTTCTATGATGGGTTCCGGCGGACTTATCGTTATGGACGAGGACAACTGTATGGTTGATATCGCCAAGTTCTTCCTTGAATTTACCGTTGACGAGTCCTGCGGAAAATGTACACCCTGCCGTGTGGGAACAAAGAGACTGCTTGAAATTCTCGACAAGATAACAAGGGGTCAGGGCACTCTTGAGGATATCGACAAGATGGAGGAGCTTTGCTACTACATCAAGGCGAACTCCCTGTGCGGTCTGGGTCAGACTGCTCCGAACCCCGTGCTCTCCACGCTGAAATTCTTCCGCGACGAGTATGTGGCTCACGTTGTGGATAAAAGGTGTCCCGCAGGAGTCTGCAAAAAGCTTCTCAGCTTCGAGGTCGATCCCGACAAGTGCAAGGGCTGTACCGCCTGCGCAAGAGTTTGTCCCGCGGGAGCTATCGAAGGCTCGGTTAAAACTCCTCACGTTATCAACAAGGATAAGTGCCTGAAGTGCGGAGCGTGCATCGAAAAATGTAAGTTCGGCGCGATCTCCAAGAAGTAAGCCGATCGGATAAGGAGGATTTTAAGAAATGGATATGATTAATGTTAAAGTCAACGGCGTTGACGTTACCGCGCCGAAGGGTACAACTATCCTTCAGGCTGCGCGTATGGCGAACGTTGATATTCCCACCCTTTGCTACCTTAAAGATATCAACGAGATCGGCGCGTGCCGTATCTGCGTTGTTGAAGCTGACGAGGGCAGAGGAAAGCGCCTTGTTGCTTCCTGCGTTTACCCCGTTACCGAAGGTATGCAGATCTTTACAAATACACCTAAGGTTCTGGAATCGAGAAAGAAAACTCTCCAGCTTATCCTCTCAACACATGAGAAGAAGTGTACCTCCTGCGTAAGGAGCGAAAACTGCGAGCTGAAGAAAATGTGCCATGACATGGGCGTTGACGACGAGTGCAAGTACGAGGGCGAGAACATGAAGTACGATATCGACTTCTCCGCCGCCCACATGATAAGAGACAACAACAAGTGTATCCTTTGCCGCCGCTGCGTTGCGGTCTGCAACGCTACTCAGGGCGTAGGCGTTATCGGCGCCAACGAGAGAGGCTTCAAGACCCACATCAGCTCCGCCTTTGAGCTTGGTCTTGGCGAGACAAGCTGTATCTCCTGCGGTCAGTGTATCGCTGTATGTCCCGTAGGCGCTATTACCGAAAAGGACGACACCGACAAGGTTCTGGACGCTATCGCCGACGAGAGCAAGTTTGTTATCGTTCAGACGGCTCCCGCAGTTAGAGCGGCTCTGGGCGAGGAATTTGGCTATCCCATGGGTACCAACGTTGAGGGCAAAATGGCTGCGGCTCTTCGCAGAATTGGTTTTTCAAAGGTATTCGACACCGACTTTGCGGCTGACCTTACTATTATGGAAGAGGCTACCGAGCTGGTTGAACGCGTCAAGAACGGCGGAAAGCTGCCGATGATAACCTCCTGCTCCCCCGGCTGGATCAAGTACTGCGAGCATTATTTCCCCGATATGATAGACAACCTGTCTTCCTGCAAGTCTCCTATGCAGATGTTCGGCGCAACGGCTAAGACTTACTACGCTCAGAAAATGGGCATAGACCCCAAGGATATGGTAGTAGTCGCCGTAATGCCCTGTACCGCTAAGAAGTTCGAGATAGGCAGAGACGACCAGAGCGCAGCGGGAGTTCCCGATGTGGACATCTCCATCACCACAAGAGAGCTTGCCCGTCTTATAAAGAGATGCGGAATCAAGTTCACAGAGCTTGAAGACGAGAAGTTCGATGAGCCTCTGGGTATAGGCACAGGCGCAGGCGTTATCTTCGGCGCAACAGGCGGCGTTATGGAGGCTGCTCTTCGTACAGCTGTTAAGATGATAACGGGCGAAGAAGCGGGCAATATCGACTTTACCGAAGTCCGCGGCGTTGAGGATATCAAGGAAGCCTCCTACAAGGTCGGCGATCTTGACGTTAAGGTTGCTGTTGCTTCCGGTACTGCAAACGCGGCAGCGCTTCTCAACAGGGTAAAGAACGGCGAAGCCGACTATACCTTTATCGAGATCATGGGCTGTCCCGGCGGCTGCGTAAACGGCGGAGGCCAGCCTCAGCAGCCTGCTTCGGTACGCAACTTTGAGGATATCCGTGCTATCCGCGCAAAGGCTCTCTACGATCAGGACGCTGCAAGCACAATGAGACGTTCTCACGAGAACCCTGCTATCAAGGAAGTTTACGATACATTCTTTGAGAAGCCCGGCAGCCACAAGGCTCACGAGATACTCCATACAAGCTATGTTAAGAGAGGTCTGTAATTTCTGACTTATTTACTTACTGGATTATTTAACACATAAAATAAATCCCCGTCCTCAAGCGGTTCAACGTTTGAGGACGGGGATTTATTTTATGTGGGAGAGAGCATCACGGGGTTCGGTTTTTCCCGAAAATGCCGAAGTCAAGAAGCTTTTCCTTTGAAAATATCGCCGCCAGCGCGGGAGGTATCATTACTGCCGCGGCGGAAAGCTCTCCGCCGAAAACCACCGCCGCAAGCGATACGGCAAGAACGGTTCCCCCCGCAAGCTTCTGCGGGCAAAGGTTTTTATCCGAACGTCTCCTGCTGTTTCGGGCTGTAACGGTTATCCTTTGTTCTCTGTTTTCTCGGTCAAGATTTTTAGCGTTTGATGTTGTCATATGTATCGTTCCTTTCTGTGCGCTTCTCTTTTTAGCTTGCACAAATGTTCTGCACGTTTGTTCTGATTTATATTATAGAACATCGGTTCTCTTTTGTCAATAGTTTTTGAAAAATTTGTTCGTGCAATATTGAACAAAATCAATACATATGTTTTGTTGAAAATGACAAGTAAAAGTGCGTACACAATAATATATGTACGCACTTTCCGTTATGAGGTTTTATTCAAGATTAAGCTTTTTTGCAAAAATTCTTTCGGCGGCGATGAACAGCCCCGCGGATACTGCAACAGACAGTATAAGCATTATAAGCATGGTTTTGTTTATGACCCCGAAAACCGGAACAGGCGGTATAATTTCATCTGTCCAAACGACGTCGGAGAAATCCAAAAATCCAATTACCACAGTAGCAAGAATATTTTCCGCAATGTTGAGTCCGAAGAATGCCAGTACCCCTAATCCCAGCTTGTGACTACTTGAAAGATTACCGAGAGCGAAGCAGAAATATGCGTGGGACATAAGGAAAAACGGCGATAAAACTACCGATATTATTATTATAGCGATAAGAAGTATCAGCGCGCTTTTTTCCTGCGAGGAGGGTATTTCGGACATGAACTCCGCAAAATCCCCGATCGCGTCAAACAGCCATAACGGCTCTCCCATAGCTATGCCCAGACACGCCGCGCCGACTATTGCCGCCGATACGAACCAGATATAGGATACGATAAGCTTTGATACCAGTATCTGCCATGTGTGAACGGGAAGCGTATGGGTTAGATATCCCTCGTCCCGAATAACGTTTTTGTAGAATCGGGTCACGGTAAAGCCGACTACAACAATTACAATTGAAACTATCAGCGTCATGAACAGCGTGCCGAACATTACTTCGATTATCTCAAGCATTCTGTTATTGATTATATGCTCCTTTATCTTGCCGGTAGCGACGAGCATAACGCTCACAAGCAAGGTAGCCGCATAAAGAACGGAATATTTTTTCCAGTCTGCGGCAAGGTCCCATTTGATAAGCTTTCCTAACATGCGAACACCTCCCTGAAAAGCGCGTCCACGGATTTCCCGTGCTGCTCCCTTATTTCGTCAACACTTGAATGAAGCGTTACGGAGCCGTATTTGATAAAAATAACGTCGTCCAAAACGTGCTCGATATCGCTTATAAGGTGCGTGGATATCACCACGGAGGCGTTCTCGCTGTAGTTGCCGAGAATGGTTTTCAGGATATAGTCCCGCGCCGCCGGGTCTACGCCGCCGATAGGTTCGTCAAGCAGATAAAGCTCGGCTTTGCGGCTCATGACAAGTATAAGCTGAACCTTTTCCCTCGTACCCTTGGACATTGTTTTAAGTCTCTCGGCAGGGTTTATGTTAAGACGTTCAAGCATATCGTAAGCGGTCTCACTGCTGAAATCGGAGTAGAAATCAGAGAAAAAGCTTACTGCCTGTCTTACGCTCATCCACTCGTTCAGGTATGTTCTTTCCGGAAGATATGACACTATCTTCTTAGTTTCGATGCCGATAGGCTTTCCCGAGATCAGAGCGTCCCCGCTGCTGGGAGTCAGTATCCCGCTGAGTATCTTTATCAGCGTGGTCTTGCCGCTTCCGTTGGGACCTAAAAGTCCGATTATTTTTCCGCTCTCCACGTTAAGGCTTACGTCCTTGAGAGCGGTCTTGCTGCCGAAATTCTTGTTTAGATTTCTGCACTCTATAAGCATTATTTTCCCCCTCTTTCGCTGCCTGTTTCCGAAATGTACCTGCCCAGAAGCTCCACGGCTTCATCGGGCGAATAGCCGAGCCTGTTCATTTTTTTAAGGAACGCGTTCAGATGCTCTGCGGCAAGCTGTTCGCGCAGGCTTGCTATCACTTCTTTATCCTCGGTAATAAATCTTCCCGACGTTCGCTGAGTATAGAGCAGTCCCTCTCTTTCAAGCTCGGAAAGCGCTTTCTGCATGGTATTTGGATTGACCTCCGCTTCAGCGGCAAGCTCCCGCACCGACAGAAGCTTATCCCCTGCTCTGTAGTCTCCGACTGCAACGCTCATTTTTATATGCTCAATTATCTGGATATATATCGGCGTAGTCGAATTAAAATTCCAAGGCACCAAGTCCCCCTCCTTTTGTATTATTATCTTAATACAATTGTACACTAATACTTGGCGTTTGTCAAGGGTTTTTTCAAATTTTTTATATTTTTTTGTTAATCATAGGTTTTTTGCCAACAGCGCGGGAGGGAGAAGCGGAAGATTCAAAACAAACTTGGGACTTAAGCGATGTTTGCTTCGGGAAGCTTCAGCTCTGTGCAGTAAGCTTGCTTTATACCATAAAATATTGGCGGCAAAATAAAAGCTGCGGATCTATAATAAAGTCCGCAGCTTTTATTATTTTTCCTTAGCCTATCAGCCTATCCCATTCAAAAAGGAATGTCACTTGTTCAGCGTGTATCAGCAGTAAGCTGCTATCGCACGGGACATAAAGTCCGCAGTGCCATCGCCGTGACGGTCGATGTTTTTCCTGAACCGTTCGTCGGCTGTGTACATTTTTCCGAGACCTGAAAGTATTTCATCGGTGCATTTGTAGTAATTTTCGGTAATGAAGTCCTGCCACCTTTTTACAAGGTCAAGAGCGGTTTTGCTGTCGGGAGTTTCCCCTTTTTTCAGGCAGTTTGCAAATTCAGCAATGATACCGTCCATGGCTGAGATAATTTCGCTTTGCTTGTCTCCAGAGTAATTTCGGGACTTTTTTTCATACTCCGAATATGCCTCCGTTTTGCCCCACTTGTCCTTTGCTTCGGCGGCATACTCACGTAGAGCCGCTTCATAGGCGCTGTTATCAAACGCTTCAAAATTCATGATGATTCCTCCTTGTTCGGACGTTTCCGCCGTTTCGAGAGCTTCTATCAGCCTTTCCAGACGCTGTTTTTTCAGCGTGAGCAAACGTTTCTGCTCCTCCATGGCTTTACGTCTGTCGTAATCAGGGGACGACAAAATATCTGAAATGCTTTTCAGGGAGAAATCCAGCTCTCTGTAGAATAAAATTTCCTGCATACGAACGAGGGAGTTCCCGTCGTAAAAACGGTACCCGCTGTATTTATCCACAGCGGCTGGCTTGAGCAGTCCTATTTCGTCGTAATACCGCAGCGTGCGCGCGCTTACGCCGCAGAGAACTGCAAATTCCTTTACAGACATTTTCATTTTATCGCCTCCGAATATGAGTATAAACCATTACGCAGCGTTAATGTCAATAGGCTTTTGAAAATTTTTATAAATAGATTATCGGGATACCTTTTTGTTTTGCATATCTTTCTGCAAAAAGATTGTTTTTTTCGGTGCTTCGTATGGCAAGCGCATCGCTCTGACAGAGCATGAATACGTCCGCCGCCTCGCGGCATTCAGCGCTGTACTGTTTGCTTACAGTAACCGCCTTGTAAGCTTCGGCGTGAACGTTAAAATAGCGGTCGCGGTGTTCCTCGCACCAATTTGCGGCTTGTTCCTCATAGGGTATTGCGATATTCAGTTTGACAGGATTATACATTTTCATTGCGCAGATGATTTCCGCAGACCACAGGGGTATGCCGTATTCACAGTTTACATAAAAGGTATCGAATCCGCTTGTGAAAAGCTCCCAAAGCTTTTCACGCAGGCATTTTTTTATTTCGGCGTATGGTTTTTCGTACTCGTTTCTGCATTTGCCGTACAACTCTGTTCCGTCGGAAATAATTGTGCAAATCATTTTATTCACCGCCTTGTATTAATTTGTGCAACAATACATCAATTTAAGTTGCAGTATATGCACATATTATATCATACAGTTTTATTTTTTGCAACAAATTTATTATAATATATGTGTATAGTGAAACAATAGGCGGTGGTATTATGCGTGAACCATATGATTTGGGAATGCTGATAAAAGAACTTCGTACAAAGGCAAAAATGTCCCAGAAAGAACTGGGAGCAAGGATCAGCCGTGACAAGGGAGTAATAAGCCGCTATGAGTCAAACTACCAAACGCCGCCGTTTGAAACGATGAGGGATTTTGCGGCGATATTTAACGTATCAATGGATTACCTTGCAGGTTTTGAAAGGTCTGATGCGATACAGACTTTCGGACTGACGGAGGAACAGAGGGTTTTACTGACAGAGACCGCTGAAATGCTCCGCAGACAGAATATGAACTCGGCGCAGGCAAGCGCGGACGAAAAGCATAATTTGCTTGGGAAAATTACCGCTTGTTTTTTTGATAAATAATGCTTATCCTGCTCCCCGTATGGAATATGAAAAGCTGCGGATACTGCAAAGGTATCCGCAGCTTTTATTATTTATCCTTGCCCTCCAAAAAGTAGGATGCCTCCATGTCAGCGGTGCTTAAAGCAAACGCAAGGGGGAACATCTCAAAGGAACGCCCTACCTGATTGGGGTCGTCGCCGGTTGAAAATCCCATATGGTACCTTATGGCAAAGGCTTCCTCCCTGGAGAGCCGCATAAAGCCTGTGATTATGTACACCGATTTTTCTCCGTGTCCGTAGGGGAGCTTATCGTCTATGGCGTAGTAAGGGACTTTCTCCCACACGCCCTTGTCGTTTTTGGCGTTGCGGTAGTCCACCTTGTAAAAGTTCACCTTGCATATGTCGTGGAGCAACGCAGACACAGCTACAGTCTCCTCGGAGTAATTCATTCCGTACACCGTTTTCGCCCGCTCGCGGCTGAGGTAATCTTTAAGGCAATGGTACACATTAAGGCTGTGTTCCAGCAGGCCTCCCTCGTATGAACCGTGAAACCGAGTGCTTGCGGGAGCTGTGAAAAAATCACTTTTATCCGAAAGCAGGTATTCCAACAGTTTGTCCGCTCCCTCTCTTGTGACGTTCGTTTTGTATATGTCCAGAAATTCTTCCTTTAATTCAGTTAAACTCATCGGCGGGGTTCCGTTCCTTTCATTCCGTTACATCAGGTCGTAACAACTCTTTATCTTCAGTTTACTTTCCAGATCCTGCGGGGTTATTCCCTCTGGGAAATATTTTTTCTTCACAAGAACGGAGTACGCCTTTCCGTGAAGATCGAACCAGTTGTCCCCGAACTTGCAGTCGAACTCGTCAAAGTCCAGATAAACGCCCTTGACAAAGCTTGCGCTTGTCAGTTCAAAGCGGTACTTATCTCCGATCCTGTCCGCGTGTACGGTTATTCCCGGCTCCAGAAACTCAAACAGCTTCGGCTGCACGAGCATAAGCGTTCCGTTGGAAATAGCAGCGTTATCGTGAATGAGAGCGTACTCGATATAGTGAGTTCTCAGCATACTTTGGTCAAGCTTTGTTTTGGCGGGAGTAAGCGTTTCAACGTTCAGAGCAGTAAGAGGAGGAACGTTCACGTCCACCGAGCCCTGCGAGATTATAGTGGTATCGTTCCGTCTCACGCGCCAGCGTACTAAGCCGCAAAACGGTTCGGGTCTTTCGTTGGAAATGTTTATTATGAGGGCGTCCTTGTCGCTGTCGTCTACTGAGCAGAGCACGGGTGCGTAGAACTTTTTCGCAGCGTAATGCAGAGCTTTCCATCTGCCGAAATAGTCTACGGACGACCATGAGATACCGGGATTGCTGTCGTTCACCTGCCAGTAAAGAGAGCCCATGCAGCGTCCGCGGTTACGGCGCATATGCTCCGCACTTTGGCGGATAGCCTCCGCCTGAACAAGCTGGGTGGCATAGACAAGGTTCTCAAAATTGTATGGATACCTAACCATCTGAGCAATGTAGTACAGAAGCTTTTCGTTGCCCGCTTCGCATTTCTGGTGAGCCTCCATAACGCCGGAGCAGATGTTGAGATCCTTTTCCGAAGCAAAGGTGCTGACGGTCTTCATGCATGGAACCGATTCAAAGCCGTACTCCGAACAAAAACGGAACTTATGCTTTTTGAAATCGTCAAAGGGCTTGCAGTTGTGCCAAACCGCCCAGTAGTGGGAGTCGCCGCGGTTCTCCGCGCTGGACTCGTCGAAGCCTCCCCCCGAGGACGGAGACGAGGGCCAGTAAGGAGTAACGGGATCGTAGTGCTTCAGAACGCTGGGAATAAGCTTTTCAAAAATTCTCAGATAGCCCTGCTTCTGTTCTTCGGTAACGGGTATTCCCCAGTACTGTATCGCGGACTCTATCTCGTTGTTTCCGCACCACATACCCAGCGACGGGTGGCTGCGCAGACGCTTGATATTGTCGATGAATTCCTGCTTTATGTTGGCGCAGAAAGCCGCGTCGGCATTATAGACAGCGCAGGCAAAAGCGAAGTCCTGCCATACCAGAAGGCCCAAACGGTCGCAGGTGTCGTAGAAGCTGTCGTCGGGATAGAATCCTCCGCCCCATACCCGTATCATGTTATAGTTTGCCGAAGCGCAGCTTTTAAGCAGTTCTCTTGTGCGCTCCGCGGAACGTCTGGGAAGTATCTGATCCTCGGGGATATAGTTTGCTCCCATAGCGAATATCTTGATCCCGTTCACCTTGAAGCAGAACTCCTCGCCGTCAGTGCCGTCCCTGTCGGGATCGCGGCAAAGCTCCACAATGCGCAGGCCTATGTTGAACTCCTGAACGTCAACCGGCTCTTCTCCGTTAAAGAGCATGACCTTTGCCATATAAAGGTTTTGTTTTCCGTAGCCTCTTACGTTCCACAGCATGGGAGATGATATCGTGCAGCCGAGGTTCACGGCACGGTTGTTTGCATATCCGGAAATAACGGTGTCTTCTCCGTCCGGGGAAGTAATGCTTATTCCGAGGCGGAGGTTTTCCGAGGATATGTCGGCTATCCTTGTGTCGAAAGTCAGACGGACTTCCTTGCCCGAATGCTCCTGCTTAACGTAAACGCTTTCGATTCTTCCGCCGCTTACTCCCACAAGCTCCACGCCGCGCCAGATGCCCAGATCGGGAAGCTGAGGACCCCAGTCCCAGCCGAACATATAGTGCGCCTTGCGTATCTGCGGAAAGCCATCCACGGTTGAATTTACTCCCCAGGCGGGATTCTGCTTCTGGGCGGAGCGTATATAGTCCAAAGGAGAAAAAAGCTTTACCGAAACAAGGTTTCTGCCCTCTTTCAGCAGCCCGGTAACATCGTATTCGTATATGCGGTGCATATTTTCCGCCCTGCCGATCACAGAACCGTTCAGGGATATTTCGGCAAGAGTGTCTATGCCGTTGAAGCGCAGGTATATTTTTTCGCATGACAGGATATCGCGGGCGGGACTGAACGTGTGCTCAAAGACGTAGTTCCCGTCGGAAAGCTCCAGCGCGGCATACTGATTTTCCCCGAAATATGGATCGGGTATTTTGCCCGCGCGGATAAGGCAGTCATATACCGAGCATGGTATATTTGTGCGGATACCCTCTGCCGTTCCGCTTTGGAGTATCCAGTTTTCATTAAGCTGCTGTATCATAAAAAGACTCCTTTCTTCAAAGCTGCGCATAAAAATGTACAACGCAACCGTAATAATATCTTAATAATAAGTATAGCTCTTTTCACACGTTTTGTCAATATTGGAAAACGCTGTATCATGTAAATTGACTTTGCGAATAATATAAATTTATGTTTAGCTTTGCATTCTTCTTATTCTTGGTCTTGATTTAATATTCTTAAATTTTGTAAATAGTGCGGAGATGCGAGGGACAACCCTACCGGGGAAAGGGGGAGGCGCTCTTGGGCATTTAAGGGACGCTGAGCCGCCCTCCCCCTTTCCCCTTTCGGGTTTTCCCTCGCGCTCCTTTTCCCCTCGCCCCATTTCCCCTCCAGGCTCACGCTATGCGCGTGTTTTCAGCTAACTAAAAATTTTTTAGTTAGCGTTGGGAGGAGGGAGTAGGATTAAGGAGGTAGGGGGCTCGGGGGCAGGAACCTAAAAGGGAGAGGGGGGAGTCCCAGCGTCCCTTATTCCCGACTTTCTCTCCCCTCTCCCTTTTTGGTGCCTGACCCCCGACTTCACGCACTATCTTTATTACACAAGAACAGCTATTCAAGACACAACAAAAGAAAGTTTCCAAACAAAAAGTACTACGATAAACAAAAATTTATAGCAGCAAAATTGATTTCAGTAGCGAATTATAAAATCGTACAGTTCAAAAAATGCCAAAAGTCGTAAAAAAGTCTGTACACGGCAGTATTTTTAGGTTATACTTTAATAGTACATAAAATTGATCAGTACAGGAGGAACTCATATGAGAGCGAGAATTATCCCGGCAATACCCGAAACTGTTTTATCCTACAACCTCGGAGAAAAAGAGTCTCTGCTTGAAGAGACGGCGGCCTCCCTGAACATGAGGCACATAAAGATACCTTCCGATAAGGCTGGAGAGCCGATCGGATTTTTAGCCGGATACGGAGGCTTTGTATCCAACGGCACCTCCGTCTCAGCCTCGGGAGAGTGCGTTATTTTCTCGGGCATATCAAACAAGCGGCTTGACGCGCTTCTTAAAGCAATGCGGGAAAAGAGCCTTGACATTCCCCTGAAAGCCGTTGTCACACAGCATAATCAAAGTAAAAGCATTGAGTGGCTTTTAGATGAACTGGAAAAAGAAAGAAAAAGTATTGAGGAGCAAAAAAGATGAACATTCAAATATTCGGAAAATCCAAATGCTTTGAAACAAAAAAAGCGGAGCGTTACTTCAAAGAGCGCGGAATAAAATTTCAGTTGGTGGATATTCTTGCAAAAGGTCTGAGCAAAGGCGAGCTTGACAGCGTTTGCCGTGCCGTGGGAGGTCTTGAAAAGCTTATCGCCGAGAACAGCAGGGATTACTGCAATATCAAGTACCTGCTCGGCGAAGCAAAGGCGGACAAGCTTGCTGAATGTCCCAAGCTCTATAGAACGCCTATAGTCCGCAACGGAAAACAAGCCACGGTGGGGTACTGCCCTGAAATATGGAAAAAATGGGAATAAGGCGTGACCTTATTCCTATTTTTATATTCCCAAAGAAGTTATCGCTTCAATCATTTCATTCCGGCCGGCAAGCATTTTTTAAGGTGAGTCATACGCGCGGAGCCGCCGCATAATACCGTAAACCGAACAGAATATTGCTGAAGCAGCTTTAAAAGCTGCTTCAGCAATACCCGAAAGAAGTTCAGTGAAAATCATAAATAAGCAGCAAACTTTTTGTTTTTCCAAAAACTTCTATTTAAACGATTACTTTTTAATATTTTAATAATATTTTTAATATTCACGCCTAAAACTTGAATAAATTTCATGATATAATGTGTGTAAATATGTTAAATAGTTACAAATCATACTTTAGCAGTATACTTATTATGTTGCTTTCTCTTTATGAGGAGGGGTTTCAATGGCAAAAAGACTGAATATCGGTCTGATGATAAGTCACCTTGAGGACGATTTTGCCTCCGCTGTCTGCCGCGGAGCAATAGTCGGCGCAAAGGAAATAGACGCTAACCTTATTATTTTCCCGGGAAGATACATCGACGCGGTATATGTGGATAAAAAACGCACCGAGTACGAATATCAGTACAATACTCTTTTTTCATACGCTTTTCCCGAAGATATCGACGTGCTCCTCGTCCTTATCGGAACTATAGGCAGCGGTATGTCCTATGAAAAAAAGCAGGCTTTCCTCAAGGCAATGGGCGACATTCCGATAATTACTATTGCCAGCGAGGTAGAAGGATATCCCTCCGTTTGCTTTGACAACAAAAGCGGTCTTATCGACTGCATCGAGCACCTCATAACCGATCACGGCTGCAAAAAGATCGGCTTTGTAAGCGGTCCTAAAACCAACGGAGACGCCATAGAGCGTCTTGAAGCATATACCGGCACGCTGAAAAAACACGGCTTAGCCGTTGATGAAAACAGAATAGTTTACGGAAGATTTTCCCGTTACAGCCAGGCTGTGGTGAGCGATCTTCTTGACCGCTGCCCCGACCTTGAAGCTATCGCTTTTGCAAACGACGCTATGGCGGAGGGAGCCTACGAGGTATTTGAACAGCGCGGAATCGAAGCCGGCAGAGATATTCTTGTTACCGGCTTTGACGATTCTCCGGTAGCTGTAAATCTTGTTCCTCCCCTTACAACGGTACGCGCCGACGCTTCAGAGCTCGGTTACGACGCGGTCACGGAATGTCTTGAGCTTTGCAGATCCGGTAAGCTGAGCAGCCGTCTTGTGCGGTCCTCAATGGTAAAGCGCAAGTCCTGCGGCTGCCGCGGAGATGCTGTCCCGATCGGCGCGGGCGCGGAAAGCGACGACATTTTTGTATTCAACCACTGCTGGTGCCGTTCCGATGTTCAGACGATAACGGCTATCGGCAAATACCTTTTCGGCAACCGCAAAGAAAACGAATTTCTTGAATACGTAAAGCCCGCTTTCGACTGCTACCTTGAAAACGTTTTCCGTCTGCTCAAATCTGACGATCACGGGGGAATATCCTTTACAAAAGAGGCTGCGGATTACATTCCCTCCGCCTTTGAAGACCTCCTTAACCCCAAGGTAATGAAATATATTGATCAGGACAAACTCTGCACCGTTATTAATTATCTGTCAAGACGCTTTTCTTCGGGACTTCAAAGCGGCGACGCAAAACGCCGACTGGAGGATATGTCAATCGGAATGTACCAGATACTCATGCGCGCTGTGGTCATCTACAGCAATAAACGTATTGAGGATATTGAGTTCCTGACCTGGCAGTCAAATTCGATTACAAAGGATATGCTGCTTTTCGACAGCTACGACGATTCCGGATACGGTTCGGTTACCGATAAGCTGACAAGACTGAATGTTGCCAGCAGTTACGTCTATATTTTCCCTGAAACCATTACGCTCAGCAAAGACGAAAAATGGGTTCCTCCTCCGAAGGTGCTGCTCAAATCCTACCACAACGGCGATAAATGGGAGATAGTTTCTCCCGAGGAACAGGAAATATCCGTTAAAAGTCTGTTCAACCACAGCTATATCCCGCAGGACAGACGGTTTACCATGGTGCTGTCGGCAATTTTCCTGAACGCCGATCACTACGGACTTTTCCTCTGCGAACTGGAATACGAATATTTTTACTATATCAGTTCTTTGTCAGCACAGCTCTGCGCGGCAATGAAGATACTCAGGCTTATTCAGGACAAGGAAAATATCCAGCAGGAGCTTGAGCGCACTCTTATGCAGATTAAAGAGAAAAATATTCAGCTTGACGCAATGTCAAAGATAGACGTACTTACAAACGCCTACAACCGCCGCGGATTTTTTGCCCAGGCAAGCAGTATTATCTGCTCGCCGATGAACGAGGGACGTGAGGCGCTTATCATCTTTGCCGATCTCGACAGTCTGAAGACCATAAACGATACTTTCGGACACGAAGACGGAGACTTCGCTATTAAAAATGCGGCAAAGATACTTCATGACTCGTTCCGAAGCTCCGACGTTATCGGACGTATCGGAGGAGACGAATTTTCTATCCTTGCCATGGTCGAAAACGCCACAGGCGAGGAGGTCGAATCCATTGTGCGCGAAAGGATAGCCGCTTCCACCGTCAGCTTTAACGCGACTCACGACAAGCCCTATGTCGTTCACATGAGTATAGGCGTGTACGCATTCAGGTGCGGTATGGAAGTGGAGCTTTCAAAGATTCTTGCCAAGGCGGACGACGTTCTGTACGAGGAAAAGAAAAGTAAAAAATCAATATTGCGTCAGGCTTCTTCCTGATTCATTAGACTGCATATACCCTAAACGGTCAAAACAAACAGCCCCCGATCCTTTTCCCGGATCGGGGGCTTCTCTGAATCTGAAATATCTGCCGCAGATGTTCCGGCTTTCTCAGTTTCTCACATCGGCGGCTACTCTGCCGTCGGAAATGCGTATCGTCCTCGCCGCCTGAGCGGCCACAGCGTCGTCGTGAGTAATGATTATTACTGTTTTTCCCTGGGCGTTGAGATCGTACAAAATACGCATTACTTCCTTGCCGCAGCGGCTGTCAAGATTTCCCGTGGGCTCGTCGGCAAGAATGACCGGCGGTTCCGCGGCTATTGCCCTCGCTATAGCCACACGCTGCTGCTGGCCTCCTGACATTCGTCCCGGAAGATGATCCATACGGCTTCCCAGCGACACCTTTTGCAGGGCGTGCACTGCAAGCTCGCTTCTTACGCTTTTGGACATCCCGCGGTACATCAGCGGAAGCTCCACATTTTCCCGTGCGGTAAGAGCTGGTATCAGATTAAAGCTTTGAAAAATAAATCCTATCTCCCTGTTCCTTATACGGGACAGCTTTTTTTCTCCCAGTTCCCTTACTGATGTACCGTCTAGAAGATACTCGCCGGCTGTCTGCACGTCCAGACAGCCGAGCAAATTCATAAGCGTGGATTTTCCGGAGCCCGAAGCTCCTGCGATCGCCACGAACTCCCCGCGGTTCACAGTCAGAGAAACGTCGTCGAGCGCAGAAACGCGGCTCTCTCCCTCGCCGTAAAGCTTTGAAATGTTTCTGAGTTCTATCAGCGGCATAAAAAACTTCCTTTCGACTTAAAAATTTCCTCTGAAAGTATTATGCCCGCCGTTTTTAATAATATCAGCTGTTTGTGCAGACCTTCGCTCAGCTGTTTAATGATTCCATAATGGCCGTTACTACCTCGGGTTCGTACCATGTAAGCTCGCGGCGGTTAAAAATACCGAAAAGCTCGTTGCCCGATTTGTGGTAGCCGTTGTCCCACCAAACGCATGGGATGCCGTATTGTTCCGCGGCGCTCACATAATGCTTAGCCCACTTTGCTACCTCTTCGGTATTGGTAATGTACCATGTCTTATCGATCGTTTTGGACACGCTGCCGTATTCGGTAATTATAACAGGTATTCCCTTGCTGATAAAGGCTTCGTTGAGGCTTGCGAAAAGCACGTCTATTTCCGAGGCGCATGAACCGTCAAACACGGCGGTATTCCAGCTTTCGCCAACGGAGTCGTAGGTGAAACGGTAAGGCGTATAGGCGTGTATTGAAACACCCACGTATTTGTCGTCGGGGACAGTCAGCGCGCTTACCCCGGAGGCTGCCGGCTGAGCGGCAAAGGTGGTAATGAGCAACGTGCGGGTCTCGTTGTTGCCTCCCGTAGCCCGAACGGTTTTGACAAAGACGTCGTTGAGCTGATTAAGGCAGTCCCTGCCCTCCTCGGTGCCGCCGTTCCATTCGTTTGCACCGCCGACGATACGCGGTTCGTTCAGTCCCTCAAAAATAAGATGGTCGCCGTAGTCCTTGAAATATTCGGCGATCTGAGTCCACAGGGCGGCAAGCTGTACCTTTACGTTCTCAACGTCCTCGTACTGAGGCTTTATCCAGTCGGTGTCATGATGGGTGTTGATGATAACGTACATATCATTTTCAAGAGCGTAGCCGACGATCTCCTCCAGACGCTTCAGCCATTCGCTGTCAACGGTATAGTCGGGAGCCCCTCCCATGCTGTTTTTCCATGTTGTGGGTATCCTGAGAGTGTCAAAACCCGCGCGGTGAACTTCGTCTATCATTTCCTTGGTGGTGACGGGATTTCCCCAGCCGGTCTCTCCGCCCTCCTCTGAGTCCATTGTGTTGCCGAGGTTCCAGCCGGTACCCATTTCAGCAATAAGCTCGGCGGCTGAAATACCGCGCATTTCCCCCAGAGGACGTGTGTCAGGTTCTTTTTTTGAGCAAGCCGACAGCGCCAGAGCCATTGCCGCAGCGCATATACATGAAACAAATTTTTTCATACAAAACATCCTTTCTTAAAAAAGTACATATTTTATTGTACCGCTTTTTGTAAAACAATCATATTCCACGAATGAGGGGAAAGAATAATTCCGTCGGAAATTTCCTTTTCAGCGGGAACAACTTTTTTCGGGTCGTCCGCAGTATTCACCGCTTTCAGGTCGTCTCCCTCCAGAGCCGTATGCAGGACGGGATTGAAGCCCTCGTATCCCGAAAGGTTTAAATCAAGCGTGCAGGACTCGTCAAGCGAACGGTTCACGGCAAATACGGTAAGCTCGCCGCCGTCCTCCGAAATAACCGCCGCCGTATTTATAAACGGAATATCCTTTTTCCCTCCCGCGCTGTATGTTCCGCAGCCGCAGGATACTTCAAGAGCTGTTCCCCTGCCTCTCTGCGAAGTGTGCATGAACGGATAGAATATAGTCTGCGCCCATATCCTGCCGCCGGTTTCCGTCATTATGGGAGCGATAACGTTCACAAGCTGGGCAAGACAGGCTATCTTAACCCTATCGCTGTTGTTGATAAGGGTGATAAGCAGGTCTCCCAGAACCACCGCGTCCTCGAGATTGTAAATGTCCTCCAGCAGCGGAGGCGCGACCTGCCACTTCTCGATCTGTTTGTCCTGTTCATTGCTGTGGAACCAGATGTTCCATTCGTCAAAGGACAGGTTTACGGTCTTGTCGGAATTTTTTTCCGCCTTTACCTCGTCGCATATTGCGGCTACCTGCTTGATGAAGCTGTCCATATCCGCCGCCGAAGCCAGATATGCGGCGGTATCGTTATTGGGATTTCCGTAGTAATTGTGCAGGGAAATATAGTCTACATGTTCGTAGCACTCCCTCAGGACGGTGCGTTCCCACTCGCCGAAGGTTGGCATATTTATATGTGCGCTTCCGCAGGCTACAAGCTCTATGGAGGGATCGGTCCACTTCATGAGCTTGGCGGTTTCGCAGGCGATCCTGCCGTATTCGTATGCGGTCTTGTGGCATATCTGCCAGTCGCCGTCCATTTCGTTGCCGAGGCACCATGTCTTTATTCCGAAAGGCTTTTCAAAGCCGTTTCTGCGGCGCATTTCGGCATAGTATGTATCCGTTTCGCAGTTGCAGTATTCCACAAGATTTCTTGCTTCGTCCGCTCCGCGGGTACCTAAATTCACCGCCATCATTACGTCGCTGTGCGCGCGCTTTGCCCACTCCTGAAATTCGTCAATGCCCACCTCGTTTGTCTCCACGGACTGCCATGCAAGCTCCATTTTTTTAGGACGCTTTGATTTGTCTCCCGTTCCGTCCTCCCAGTTATAGCCGGATACAAAGTTTCCTCCCGGATATCTTATAATGGGAACGTTAAGCTCTTTTATCATTTCCATAACGTCTCCGCGGAAGCCCATATCGTCAGCCGTTTCATGGGACGGCTCGTATATGCCTCCGTACACCGCTCTGCCCAGATGCTCTATAAACGAGCCGTAAAGACGGTCGTCGATCCTGCTTACAGTTTTATTCTTATCAATGACGATTCTTGCTTTCATAATATTACCTCCCATAAAAGCTATTGCATAAAGTATACTGTATTCTTTTGCTTTTTACAATAACATATTCTGCTAAAATGCAGACTTATCCTGCTTTGTTGATTTCTGCAAAACATATTTTAACGTGCGCTTTTCGTCTTATGCTGACCAATACTGTCAAAACGCTGACCTATTCCGCTTATTTTTCAAAACAGCAGGATAAGTCTGTGTTTTAGTATTATAAGTCATTGAAAAAATTTTACGGCAACGTTATTATTAAAGCATAAGGTTTTGACGAAAACACTGTTAAATTTTTTTATGAGGTGATGAGCGATGAAAAAAGAAACAACAAAAAAATTATCATTGATAACAGCGGCGGCTATGACGGCGGCAATGCTTTCAGCCTGCGGCTCGGACGACGGCACGCAGACTTCAGACACAACTCCTTCCGCGACTAAGGAAACTACTACGGCAACAATGGCATCGGAGGACGCCGAGGTAGTTGATCAGGTAGAGGTAGACGCCGAAAAGCTTGAGAACGGCAAGCTTAGGTGGCTTTCTTTCTGGGCGCTCGAGCCTGAAGAGGGTGAATCCGTAGACGTGTTCCTGCAGCTTTTCAAAACAAAGTACGGAGGCGAGATAGAGTATATCCAGACCACCGATTCCACTAAGTATGACGATCTTGCCACTCTTGTTTTGGGAGGAAATTCTCCCGATATGTTCCCCGCGGCAGACCTTGATACCTTCCCCGGAAAGGCTTCGGCGGGAATGTTCCAGCCAATGGACGACTATATAGACTATGATTCGGAATTATTCCCCGAGGGTGCAAAGAGAATTAACGATATGCACACGATCGGCGGGAAGCACTATATGGCGTGTGTAGCCGCAGACGCGGGAACTATTATACTGTACAACAAAAACACCATAGAAGAACACGGCTTTGACGACCCTGCGGAGCTTGCCTATAACAATGAATGGACATGGAGCACGTTCAAGCAGATGTGTTATGACTTTGCAGACGCAGAACAGGACAAATACGCCATAGACGGCTGGTGGTATGAGCTTGCTATGATGCTGAGCACGGGAGTTCCCGTTATCGGTATGGAAAACGGAGAAGTAGTGAATAATATTATGGATCCGAACCTTGCAAGAGTACAGGATCTTTTCCGTGAAATGCACAATGCAGGTGTGAACTTCCCTCGTGCGGAATACAACTGGAAAGAGCACCCCGAAAGGATAGGCGAGGGTACGACCTTGTTCTACCCCGTAGGCTCATGGCAGCTTTATGAACCGGATATATCCGCATTCGGCAAGCCCGGCGAGATAATGTTCGTACCTATGCCGAGAGATGAAAGCGCCGATGAATGGTATCTGAGCGCGTCAGGCGGACTTGACGCATACGCAATGTGCAAGGGCGCGCCCAATCCCGAGGCGGTTGCGGCTTTTATTAAATGTAAGCTTACTGCAAATACCGACGAGAGCGTAAAGGAAGTAAACGACAAGAAGCTCCGCAGCGACTACGGCTGGACAGACGAAATGGTAGAAATGTACAGCTACGTAAACGACCTGACAAACGCACATCCAGTAGTTGATTTCTATGCGGCGGTAAATGCCGATGTTTATGAACTGCTGCACAATCCTATAAAGGACGCAAGCTATAACGGCACCGACTGGTATCAGGCAAGAGAAGAACGCAGCGTTGTTGTTCAAACATATATTGATGAACTGAACGAAAAGCTTAAAGCTATGTCTTGATTTTAAAGGAAACTTATTGTATAATAAAACGAAAACGCGAGGTGATCATCAATGGGTTTTGCTGAAAATTTCGTATGGGGAGCGGCTACAGCCGCATATCAGATCGAAGGCGCTGCTTACGAGGACGGCAAGGGCAAGAACATATGGGACGTTTTTACCCATACCGAGGGAAAGATAAGCGACAATTCAAGCGGCGATATTGCCTGCGGTCATTATCACAGATTCAAAGAGGACGTAAAGCTCATGTCCGAGCTGGGACTTAAAGCCTACAGGTTTTCAATTTCCTGGAGTAGGCTTATGCCCGGCGGCACGGGAAAAATAAATCAGGCGGGAGTCAGGTTTTACAGCGATCTTATCGACGAACTGCTGAAATACGGCATTGAGCCTTACGCTACTCTTTATCACTGGGATCTTCCCTACGCTCTTCATTTGCGGGGCGGCTGGCTCAACGATGATATTTCCGACTGGTTTGCGGACTATGCCGCTGTCTGCGCCGAGCTTTTCGGAGGCAGGGTAAAAAACGTGATGACCTTTAATGAGCCGGAGGTCTTTGTGGGCTGCGGATATTTCGAGGGAGTGCACGCTCCCGGTCTGGTTCTGGGAAAAGAGGAACTGCTCCATATCGGGCATAACGTCCTCAAAGCCCACGGCAAGGCTGTGCGCGTGCTGCGCGAAAAGATACCCGGCGTAAAGATAGGTCTTGTAACGGCGTCCGCTCCTGCCTGTCCGGTTTCGGAAAAGGATATAGAAGCGGCGAGGGGTTCTTATTTCTATTGCGGCAGAAACCACTTCCTCTTCTCGGACGCATACTGGCTCGACCCCGTTGTATTCGGAAAATATCCCGACAATATCCTGAACGAGTGCGCCGGTATCCTGCCGGAAATAACGGATGAGGATATGGCTCTGATCGGTTCTCCAATTGATTTTATCGGACTCAATATTTATCAGGGAAGATATGTCGCGGCGGGAGAAAACGGACAGGCGGAAAACGTTCCCTTTGCAGTCGGAGCTCCCCTGAACGCGATAAAATGGAACATCGTTCCCGAAACTCTTTACTGGGGACCGAGATTCATGTACGAACGATACAAGCTTCCCATATACATCACCGAAAACGGAATGGCTGCCCATGACGCGGTAGCTCTCGACGGAAAAGTCCACGACCCCAACAGAATAGACTTTCTGCACCGTTATCTGCGGGAATTTCGCAAAGCCGCCTCCGACGGCGTTGACTGCCGAGGATATTTCCAGTGGTCGCTTATGGACAATTTTGAATGGGCGATAGGCTACACCGCCCGCTTCGGAATGATCTACACAGACTACGGAACAGGAGAAAGGATACCCAAGGATTCGGCGCTATGGTACAAAAAGGTAATAGAAAGCAACGGAGAAATTCTGTAAGCAGGAGTGATGATGATTGCATATCAACAATATCGGGTATAACCACTGTCACGACGCAGATTTCTGTATCCAGCGCCCTGACGGTTCGGGAGATTACCTTCTGCTGCTTATAAAAACGCCCGCTGTGTTCACCTTTTCGGAGACGGACACTTTTACCGAAGCAAATTCCTTTATACTTTACAAAGAGGGTACCCCCCAGTTTTACAGAGCGTACGGAACGCAGTTTTCCAACGACTGGTTCCACTTTAAGCTTTCCAGCGGCGACTTTGACTTTTTTGACGCTCTTGATATCCCTTTTGACAAGGTCGTCAAGCTTGACGATATCAACGGACTTTCACTTATAATCAAAAATATGGCTTATGAAAGCTACTCGTCGAATATGTTCAAAACTGATTCGGCGGAGCTTTACATGAAACTGTTTTTTATAAAACTGAGCGAGGAGATACACTCCTTCGGCGGAAGCAGGTCGAGCACCCATTACGATAAAATGGCTCTCCTGCGGTCGCAGATATACAATATGCCCTACAACGAATGGAATGTTGACGGGCTTTCCCACCAGCTTGCGATGAGCAAGTCCTATTTCCAGCATCTGTACAAGGAGACTTTCGGGGTAAGCGT
Organism: uncultured Oscillospiraceae bacterium; assembly: GCA_910586535.1. Taxonomy (GTDB): domain Bacteria; phylum Bacillota; class Clostridia; order Oscillospirales; family Ruminococcaceae; genus RGIG8773. The sequence continues at coordinate 56,587 of CAJUHS010000013.1, read as the reverse complement.
GATGAACGACGTGATACGCAGCCGCGTGGAGCACGCCAAATATCTGCTTTCCACCACGGATATTTCCATTACCAAAATTGCGCAGATGTGCGGATATAAATGCGAGCTTCACTTCATGCGGCAGTTCAAGTCAAGGACGGACATGACGCCATCCGAATACAGAGCCGCCGTTTCCGAAGAAAAGAAGCGTACAAAATGACAATTTCCAATTAATTCTTCACATCCCCCTTAAAAGCCGCGCCGCAAGTTCTTTGCAGCGCGGTTTTATCTTAATGAAAAACAAGGCTCCCCGCGCCGGCGGAGAGCCTTGTCTGCTTGTACAGCAGCTATTCTTCTTTATTTTCTTTGGGCATATCTATTTTTATGCCCACCTTTGACACGGACTGTTCGTCCGATTCAAGAACAGTTACCGTAAAGATTCCGTCTGTTATTGACGCGTCCGTTTCCGGTATCCGTCCGAAAAGCTCCATTACCCAGCCGCCCACGGTATTGCTGTCGGTCTCGATAAGATTTTCCGGAAGCTCCAGCTTTTCCAGCAGGCCGCTTATATTCATGTCAGCCTGCACGTCGTAGACGTTTTCAGCAACCTCCACAACGCTGTCAACTACCTCGTCGTTTTCGTCGTATATCTCTCCAACCAGCTCCTCGATGATGTCCTCCATTGTGACTATGCCGCTTGTTCCGCCGTACTGATCCTTGACTATCGCCATGTGTATCTTCGTGCGCTGCATATCGTACAGCACCTCCGAGATAAGCTTCATTTCGGAAACATACAGGGCTTTCTGGATTATGCCCTCAATATTTGAAGGCTTCCCATCGGTATCCATTATCAGCGCGAAGAAGTCCTTTTCGTTTATAAGGCCTATAATGTTGTCCACCGATTTGTCGTAAACCGGAAGTCTTGTGTACCTGTCGCGTATGAAAATTTCCTTGATCTTTTCTATGTCCTCTCCCCGTTCTACCGCAACGACTTTTACGCGCGGGAGAAGTATCTGCTCCACGGTGGTCTCGTCAAATTCCAGTGCGGAGCGTACAAGATCGCTTTCCTGTTCCTCAAGGACTCCCTGATCCTCGATCTCGTCTATGATGTATTTAAGCTCATCCTCGGTAAAATTCGGTGAGTTGTCTGACTTTGACAGCTTAGAGACTGCCTTTTGCAGGAACATGAAAATTGCGGATATGGGAGTAAATACCCACATAATGCCGCCAAGCAGTCCCGCAAAGGCGAGAGCGCATTTTTCGGCGTTCTGCTTGGCAAAGGATTTAGGCATTATTTCGCCGAAAATGAGCACCAGAACGGTCATTACCGCTGTGGACACCGCCACGCCCGCAGCTCCGAAAAGCTCCGTAAAAATTATCGTGCCAAGCGAGGACGAAAGGATATTTACGATATTGTTTCCGACCAGAATCGTGGTCAGGGCTTTGTCAAAGTTTTCCGCGATCTTAAGGGCGCGGGCGGCTTTTTTGCTGCCGTTGGCTGCGCCGTGCTTGAGACGTATCTTGTTTACCGACGAAAATGCCGTCTCCATTGACGAAAACAGAGCCGACATGACCAGCAGCAGCGCGATAATTATGTACTTCACAGTAGTTTTACCATGCCTTTCATGTTGAAATAATATACTATATGATAATACTGATTTCTGTCTAAAAGCGCAGTTAAAAAATCTGCGCAAAACCATATATTCAAATTTTTGCCGGATTTTTTAAACACTTTTTAGACGGAAATTAGTATAACACATTTACCGTAAATTTGCAAGTCCTTTTTTGCGCCGATTTTCCTCAAATATCTGAAAAATTTCACAATAGTTAATGATTTTTGCAAAAATGTGTGCTATAATACTGACGTGTATACAATTTTCACGGAGGGATTCATTTTCGGTGGACAAAATTATAAGTAAAATATTAGCTGCGTTTCCCAAAACCGTACAGGATTTTTACAGCCGCCACGAAAGCGCGCTTCTGTATATAATAGTCGGAGGAATGACGACTGCCGTGTCGGTAATCGCCCAGTATGTTCCCGCCTATATGGGACTTCCCACGGAGGCGAATACTACCATAAGCTGGATATGCGCCGTAACGTTTGCGTTTTTTGCCAACAAGGTGTGGGTATTCAAAAACCGGGAAAACACGGGAAAGGACTGGATAAGCCAGGCTGCGGCTTTTTACGGCGCGAGGGCGGTCACTTACTTTATGGAGCTTGGCTTTATGAGCCTGACGGTGCGGGTACTGCGCCAGAACGAGTACGTTATGAAGCTGATCGCACAGGTATTTATCCTTGTTATAAATTATATTTTCAGCAAACTTTTTATTTTTAGAAAAAAAACCAAGGGGGACACCGAAGATGTTTAAACTTGCCAAAAAATATCTGGGGGGCTTCAAGAAAGAGCTTATAGTAGGTCCCGCAGCAAAGCTTACGGAAGCTATATTTGAGCTTATCGTGCCGCTTATCATGGCGGACATAATCGACGTGGGTATAAACGGCGGCGCGGGAAAACCCTATATCTACCGCATGGGCGGCATTATGATACTTATGGGTGCTCTTGGACTTTGCTGCGCGCTGGTGTGCCAGTACCTTGCTTCGAGAGCCTCACAGGGCGTGGGAACGGTGGTGAGGAACGATCTGTTCAGGCACATCGGCTCTCTTTCCCACGCGGAGCTTGACAGGTTCGGAACTCCGTCCCTGATAACCCGCGTTACAAACGACGTGAACCAAGTCCAGAGCGCGGTGGCAATGCTTATCAGACTGGTCGTACGCGCGCCATTTCTCGTTATCGGAGCGGCTGTTATGGCTATGACAATAGACCTTAAGCTGTCCCTTGTTTTCCTTGCGGTAATGCCGTTAGTGGCGGCGGTGCTGTACTTTATCATGTTCCGCTCCGTTCCTCTCTACAGGGTAATTCAGAAAAAGCTTGACAAGATAAGTCTGATTACCCGCGAAAGCCTTTCGGGAGCGCGTGTTATCCGCGCATTTTCGGGAGAAGCCGCCGAGGAAAAGCGTTTCAGGGAGGCAAACGACGATTTTGCCGATACCTCAATGCGTGTGGGACGTCTCTCCGCTCTACTGAATCCGCTGACCTACGCCATTATGAACCTTGCTATCGCGGCTATCGTATGGTTCGGAGGCTTCCGCGTTGACAGCGGAGCTCTTACACAGGGCCAGGTTATCGCTTTTGTAAACTATATGACGCAGATTTCCCTTGCTCTTGTGGTTGTGGCTAACCTTGTGGTACTGTTTACCAAGGCGGCGGCAAGCTCCGCCCGCATCAACGAGGTGTTTGAGACCGAGCCGTCAATAAAGGACGGGTCGGGAGCCGCAGTCTCCGCAAAGTCTCCGGTTATAGAATTTAAGGACGTTTCTTTTTCCTACAGCGAGGGAGGAGACAACGCTCTGGAGAATATTACCTTTTCCGTTCAAAAGGGAGAGACCGTTGGTATAATCGGCGGTACGGGTTCGGGCAAATCCACGCTGGTAAGCCTGATACCGCGCTTTTACGACGCAGAAAAGGGCAGCGTGCTGATAAGCGGCGCGGACGTTAAGTCATACGGACTGAAAGAATTAAGACAGAAGATAGGCTTTGTACCGCAAAAAGCAATGCTGTTTTCGGGGACTATCGCAGAAAATCTTCGCTGGGGCAATGAGAACGCTTCAGACGAGCAGCTCCAAAAAGCTGCGGAGACCGCTCAGGCAAAGGAGTTTATAGACAAAATGCCCGACGGCTTCAATACTCACATAAATCAAGGCGGACGCAATCTTTCGGGCGGTCAGAAGCAGCGCCTTACGATTGCACGCGCCCTTACGGGAAGCCCCGAAATACTTATTCTGGACGACAGCGCATCGGCTCTGGACTTTGCCACGGACGCGGCTCTGCGCAAGGCTATAGCAAAGGATACACAAAATATGACGGTGCTTATCGTGTCCCAGAGAGCAACTTCTATCCGTCACGCAGATAAAATAATAGTTCTGGACGACGGTGAAGCGGTAGGCATAGGCACTCACAGCGAGCTGCTTGAAAACTGTCCCGTATACCGCGAGATAGTTATGTCACAGGAGAGCAAGGGTGGTGAGTCAAATGGCTAAGACAAAAAACAAAAAGCCGGTTATCGGAAGGATATTAAGATACACAAAGCCATGTGCCGCGCTGGTTGCGCCTGCGGTCATAGCGGCGGTGGTAAGCGTTTTGCTCTCACTCTATACGCCTGTTTTGGTAGGACGGGGCATTGACTATATCATAAGCAAAAACAACGTTAATTTTGACGGCGTAAAGCATTATGTGCTGATGATAGCCGTTACCGTTGCGCTTTCGGCGGTGTTCAGCTGGGTGATGTCCTACTGTACCTACAAGATAACCTACAGAGCCGTAAGCGATATGCGCTGCGAACTTTACGAAAAGCTGAACAATGTTCCCCTGAACTACATCGACAGCACCTCGAGGGGAGATATTATCGCGCGTATGTCCGTTGATATCGAGACCGTTTCCGACGGTATGCTCCAATGCTTTTCACAGTTCCTGACAGGTATAGTAACTATTTTCGGTACAATAGCCTTTATGCTCCGTATCAACGTCAAAATTGCTCTTGTTGTAATTTTTATAACGCCCTTGTCCCTGTTTGTGGCGGCGTTTATCACAAAGCTCTGCCATGATAAATTCCGCGAGCAGTCCGCAGTACGCGGAGAGCTCAGCGGCTGTATCGAGGAACTGGTCGGCGGTCAGAAGATAGTCAAGGCGTTCTCATACGAGGACAGAGCGCAGGAACGATTTGAGGAGATAAACGGCAGGCTTTACAAGTGCGGAGTACTGGCGCAGTTTTATTCCGCGCTGACAAATCCCTGCACCCGCTTTGTAAACGGTATCGTATACGCCGCCGCAGGAATTTTCGGCGCGATATCCGTAATAAGCGGAGGTCCAATGTCGGTGGGACAGATATCCGCGTTCCTCAGCTATGCCAACCAGTATACAAAGCCGTTCAATGAAATAACGGGAGTTATTACCGAATTGCAGGCGGCTTTCGCTTCCGCAAGACGTGTTTTTGCCGTTCTTGACGAGACGGAGGAAGTCCCCGAAAAAGAGCCTCCCGCTCCCGCAGTTGCGGACGGAAACGTGGAAATAAAGAACGTGACGTTCTCCTACAAGCCGGAACAAAAGCTTCTTGAGAACGTAACCGTGTCGGTAAAAAAAGGTCAGCGGGCTGCGATAGTCGGTCCCACGGGCTGCGGAAAGACCACCCTTATAAACCTGCTCATGAGATTCTACGATGTGCGCGATGGCGCCATAGAGGTGGGCGGAGAGGATATCCGCAATATGCGCAGGAGCGAGCTTCGCGCCATGTACGGAATGGTTTTGCAGGACACATGGATCTATACCGGTACTATCCGCGAGAATATAGCCTACGGTAAGCCCGACGCCACCGAGGAAGAAATTATTGCGGCGGCGAAAATGTGCCACTGCCACAGCTTTATAAGGCGTATGCCCGAGGGCTACGACACAATGGTATCAGAGGACGGAGGCAACCTTTCACAGGGACAGAAACAGCTTCTCTGCATATGCAGAGTAATGCTGACAAATCCCCCCATGCTTATTCTGGACGAAGCTACGTCAAGCATTGATACACGTACCGAGCAAAAGATACAAAGCGCGTTTGCCAAGCTTATGAAAGGCAAGACCAGCTTTATAATCGCCCACCGACTGTCCACCATACGGGACGCGGACGTTATCCTTGTTATGAAGGACGGAAACATCATCGAGCAGGGTAATCATGAGTCCCTGCTTGAAAAGGGCGGGTTCTATGCTAACCTTTACAATTCTCAGTTTGATCATGGAACCCCCGCGGGTTAAGTCGCTCCCTACGCAGATTTGCTTGAATTATTAGATAGCAATGCCCCCTCAAGGGGGCGGGCAGATTTTATTATAGTGTTACAAAAAACACATAATTATAGGAGGCAGAAAAATGTTCATTAAAGGCTTTACTTACGGCTTCGACGGCAGAAAAGGCGCGTACCGCACCCCCGAAGCGGCGGCTTCAATGGAGCGTCTTGCCGCTCTGGGCGGGGACTGGACCGCTCTTGCCTTTACGGTTTTGCAGGACAGCTTCAGTTCCACGCTGATACGTCCCGATTACCGCTATACCGTAACGGACAAGGATATTACAGCCGCTGTGGAAAAGCTTCACGCTCTCGGCTTAAAGGTGTGCATGAAGCCTATGGTGAACTGCGCGGACGGTGTGTGGAGGGCAAATATAGCTTTCCCCGAACGTGAGATAGGCGACAAGGATTACTGGAAAGAATGGTTTGAAAGCTACACCGCATTTCTGTGCCACTACGCAGAAATAGCCGAAGATACCGGCTGCGAGATGTTCTGCGTGGGCTGCGAAATGCTGGGTACCGAGGCTAAGGAGGAATACTGGCGCAGCGCTATAGCCGAGGTGCGGAAGCTCTATCACGGCCCGCTGGTCTATAACACCAACCACGGCAAGGAGTTCGGCGTTAAGTGGTGGGACGCTCTTGACTATATCGGCACGTCCGCATACTACGGCGTGGGAAAAGTTCCCGGAGACAGTATGGCTAATATGTGCGCCGAATGGGAAAAGCAAAAGGAAAAGCTTGCGGAGCTTTCACGCCTGAACGGAGGAAAACAGGTGATCTTTATGGAGATCGGCTGCCGAAGCGCAAAGGGCTGCGCTATGATGCCCTACGATTTCAGCCATAAGGAATTTCCCTACGACGAGGACGAGCAGGCAAATTTCTACGAGTCCTGCATGACCGTTATGTGGGACGAGCCTTGGTTCGGCGGCTTCTTCTGGTGGGACTGGTACACAAGACTGCCTAAAAACAGCCCTGAAATGGGATTCTCAATAGTCGGCAAAAAGGCGGAGGACGTTGTAAAACGCTGGTACGCCAAGAAAAGGTAAAATTTACCGCATTGAGGATACGCGAGCTTTTGCGAGCATTTGCGGGAATTTGAAAGATTTCAAATATACTGTAAAGAAATTTGCGTAAATCTATTGACATTTCGCGGATTTTAGCGTATTCTTTAGAGGACAGGGGGACAAAGGCTTTTGCGCCCGGCGCTCCCGGCTCTGATTTCTGATAGGGAAGGAACGTGAGGATAGGGTTGAACAACAAGCTCAAGCTTTACGGGTTTAATAATCTGACGAAAACTCTCAGCTTTAATATCTACGATATCTGCTACGCCAAAAGCGAGAGAGAGCAGAGAGACTATATAAAGTATATCGACGAGCAGTACAACTCTGACCGTCTGACCAAGATACTCTGCGACGTTACGGAAATGATCGGGGCGCACGTGCTGAATATTTCCAAGCAGGATTACGAGCCTCAGGGCGCCTCCGCTACGCTGCTGGTCTCTGAAGACCACCTGGACGCCGAGGATATAGACGAGTCCTGCAATATGAGGATAGTTCCTGCGGAGAAGCAGAGCATTGCGGGACATCTGGATAAAAGCCATCTTACGGTACACACCTACCCGGAATTTCACCCCGACAACGAAATAACCACGTTCCGCGTGGACATAGACGTTGCCACCTGCGGAAAGATAACTCCGCTGAAATCTCTGGACTACCTTATCGGCAGCTTTGATTCCGATATTATTACAATAGACTACCGCGTCAGAGGCTTTACCCGCGATGAACACGGAAAAAAGCTTTTCATAGACCACGATATAACATCAATTCAGGACTACATCGCAAAGGATACCCTTGAACGGTACGACGCAGTTGACGTTAACGTTTATCAGTCCAATATTTTCCACACAAAAATGATGATAAAGGAAATATTTTTACAGAACTATCTTTTCAATACCGATACCTACGAACTTGCTCCCAAGACGCGCCTGGCGATAAACGATTCGCTCAGGCGGGAGATGATAGAGATATTCAGCGGAATGAATATTTACTGATACAAAGATACGGCGGTTTTTCATTAAGATTTTATGAGAGGTGTCGCATTATGAAAGAAACAGCGTTTAAAATTTTTTGGGTATTGACGGTTTGTCTGGCAATGGTAAGTTTTTCGGCATGCGGAAAAACTTCCGGAGATGACGATATTTCCGTTGACGAGGCTGAAAGCATGATGATCGCTTATCTTGAAAATAAGGGCTTCGGCGGTGAGGATTTTCTGTCAGAAAGCGATATAATGGTCATAGAGGATGAAAAGGTGTACGTTTTTTCATGGAGGACAAAGTCGGGTGAAAACGCCGACAGGCTTTTGGGAATGTATGCGGTCTCCTTTGACGGAAAGATCTTTTACGAATACCAGTCTGGAAGAAACGAATGGATCGCGGATATGAGCGCTGAATAGAGTTTCATCTGCTCTGAATATATGTATGTCAGCGAAAGGATAAGGATATGTTGGATCAGCACAAAGCGCCTGTTTACGAGGCGCTTATGAGATACCGGGACGCAAGGGTCGTTCCCTTTGACGTTCCCGGACACAAGCACGGGAAAGGAAATCCCGAGCTTACCCGATTTCTTGGAAAGGATTGTCTTGCAGTAGATGTAAACTCTATGAAGCCGCTGGATAATCTCTGTCACCCCACCTCGGTCATCAAGGAATCCGAGGAACTGGCGGCAGAGGCGTTCGGAGCGGCTTACTGCTTTTTTATGGTGGGAGGAACTACCTCTGCGGTGCAGTCCATGGTCATGTCGGTATGCAGCGCAGGGGAAAAAATAATCATGCCCCGCAATGTCCACAGAAGCGCAATAAACGCGCTTATTTTAAGCGGAGCTGTGCCTGTGTACGTTAACCCCGGCGTGAACGAGCGTCTTGGCATACCCCTCGGCATGAGCGCGGAGGACGTGGAAAAAGCCATTCTGGAGAATCCCGAAGCCAAAGCCGTTTTTGTGAATAATCCCACTTATTACGGGATCTGCTCCGATCTGAAAAGGATAACGGACACGGCTCATGCTCACGGAATGGCTGTTATTGTTGACGAAGCTCACGGCACTCATTTCTATTTCGGCGAGGGACTTCCCGTATCGGCTATGGCTGCGGGAGCGGATATGGCTGCTATTTCCATGCACAAATCAGGCGGTTCTCTTACCCAGAGCAGTTTTCTTCTTATCGGAAAAAGCGGGGAGAAATTCGGCGTTACAGAGGGCCGTACCCGCGCAGTGATAAATCTTACCCAGACTACCAGCGGATCGTATCTGCTGCTTTCCTCGCTTGACATTTCCCGCAGAAGTCTTGCCCTTGACGGTAAAAAAATTATCGGAAAGGTTATCGACACGGCGGCGTACGCCCGTGAGGAGATCGGCAGGATAGGCGGCTATTACGCCTTTGCGGACGAGCTTATCAACGGCAGGGATATCTATGACTTCGACAGAACAAAGCTTTCGGTACATACCAGGGACATCGGCCTTGCAGGTATCGAGGTATACGACTGCCTGAGGGACTATTACGATATACAGATAGAATTTGGCGACATAGGAAATATTCTGGCTTATGTGTCGGCGGGAGATATGTGGAAGGACATTGAACGTCTCGTATCCGCTCTTGCGGAAATAAAGCGTAGGTTTTCACGGGACAAGACGGGAATGCTCAGCGCCGAGTATATCACTCCGCAGGTGGAGCTTTCTCCCCAGGCGGCTTTTTACGGAAAGCAGACCTCCGTGCCGATAACTGAAAGCGCAGGGAAGATAAGCGGCGAGTTCGTTATGTGCTATCCTCCCGGAATACCTGTGCTTGCGCCGGGAGAAATGATAACGTCGGAGATACTCGATCACATCAGATACTCCAAGGAGCGGGGCTGTGTGATGACGGGCACAGAGGATATGAATATCGAAAAAATAAAAGTACTGAACTGATACGGGAGAGATTTTAATGAAAGAATATTATGAATCAAAGCGTATGAAGTGTGCGTCCTATCTTTATTACGGACTTATCGCTGCGGGATTTGCCGCTATTATGACGGTGGCAGGCATACTTTCCGTTTCGCGCGGCGGGGAAATAAAGGTTATTGCAACGTCCTTTGCCGCTGCGGGAGTATGGGCTGTGACCGCCTTTATAAGCCTGTATGTGTTCTATGCGAACAACCGCGCCGAGCTTAACTCAGACAAGCTGGATTCCTCGGAGCTGTAGCCCTGACTTTGGAGGCGGAAAACGCTTCGTAAAAGAAATATTAGCTTGAGACCGGATATTTTAACGCCAGGCTGTTTTTCGCCGAGATGCCCGATGCTGATAAAATTTTTCGTGAATCCCGAATATATTGATAAAAGCAAGGTTTACAGAAAAGGCTGAGCCTTTACCCATGCCGCCGGCAACTTTACCGGCAAGAGTAAAACTTACTCGGTAACTGTACAAACCTCTGTGCCGTTACCCGACTAAACGATAGAAAGGATTTTTTTGATGGAATTATGGTTCAGCGAACTGCACACCCCCGACGTTAAGATGTCCATAAGAGTGGATAAGCAGATTCACTCGGAGCAGAGCGAATACCAGAGAATCGATGTTTTTGAGAGCGAAGAATTCGGCAGATTCCTGACTCTGGACGGTATAATGATGCTTACCGAAAAGGACGAGTTCATCTACCACGAGATGATAACACACGTGGCTATGGCTTCAAATCCGGGTATCAAAAACGTCCTTGTAATAGGCGCGGGAGACGGCGGAACTGTCCGTGAGCTGACCCGCTATGAGAGCCTTGACAATATCGACATGGTTGAAATAGACGAGCGGGTGGTGGAAGTATGCAAGCAGTATCTCCCTAAAACAGCCTGCTGTTTGGATGACTCAAGGGTGCATATTTTTTACGACGACGGACTGAGATTTGTCCGCAGGCACGAGAACGAGTACGACCTTATTATCGTGGACAGCACCGACCCGTTTGGTCCCGGCGAGGGGCTTTTCACCAGCGAGTTTTACGGCAACTGCTTCAACGCTCTTACTGCGGACGGCATTCTCGTCAACCAGCACGAAAGCCCTTATTACTCCGACGACGCGAAAGCCATGCAGCGGGCGCACAGACGTATCCGCGAGTTTTTTGACATTTGCAGGGTCTATCAGGCGCATATACCCACATACCCTTCGGGACACTGGCTTTTCGGCTTTGCTTCAAAGTCTGTGGATCCCCTTTCGCCCGATATTGAAAAATGGAACGCTTCGGGACTGAAAACGCGGTACTACAACACCGATCTTCACAAGGGCTGCTTTGCTATACCCAATTATGTAAAGGAATTATTGGAAAGCGTTTGATACAATATGCGTTTTGCATGGGACGGGGCTCTATGCCTGCGAAACGCCCCGGTTTACGCGTTTAACGGGCGGAGAAAAACCTGTCCCTGCAAAAATTTGAACCGCTAACCAAATACCGAAAGGAAACATTATTATGCAGATAGAAAGAAACGCATTTATAGCCTGCGACTGCGAATACTCCGAAGCGAAAACCGTTATTTTCGGCGCACCCTTTGACAGCACCACGTCCTACCGTCCCGGAACGCGCTTCGGCAGCAGAGCGATACGCGCGGAAAGCTACGGTATCGAGACCTATTCCCCCTATCAGGACAAAGACATGCTTGACTGCAAAATATTTGACGCGGGGGATCCCGAGCTTCCAATGGGTTCTTCCGATATGGCTCTGGCTCAGATAGAGGACGCTGCCGCCGAAATTCTTGCGGACGGCAAGCGTCCCTTTATGCTTGGGGGCGAGCATCTTGTCACTTTGGGAGCGGTCAGGGCGGTACACAAAAAATACAACGACCTTTACATTATACAGTTTGATGCCCACGCCGATCTTCGGGACGACTATTTGGGTGTGAAAAATTCCCACGCCTGCGTAATGCGCCGCTGCCACGAGCTTGTGGGAGACGGTCACATATACCAGTTCGGTATACGCAGCGGAGAGCGGGAGGAGTTTCGTTTTGCGGCGGAGCATACGAAAATGCACAAGCTTACCCTTGATGGAATAACCGAAGCGGCAGAGGAACTCAGGGGCAAAAACGTTTATGTCACCGTTGATATGGACGTTCTTGACCCCTCCGAGTTTCCGGGAACGGGGACTCCCGAAGCGGGGGGAGTACGTTTCGGACAGCTTCTGGACGCGCTGTTATCCCTCAAAGAGCTTAACATCGTAGGCGCGGATATAAACGAACTGTCGCCTCCCTACGACCCAAGCGGTATATCTACGGCTCTGGCGTGCAAGCTTCTGCGTGAAATGCTGCTTATGCTTGAAACATGATTCTCTATACGGGATTCAAGGGCAGACATAACTCCTCATGCCGCCTTATGGATCTTTTTGAGGGGGAGAAGCTTTTGCTGACAAATTCCTTTGCCGGTCTTAAAAGAGATATAGAAAGTATAACCGCCGTGTATGACGCGGTGTTTATGTTCGGTCTGGACAAAAATCTATCAGATTCGGTAAGGATAGAAAAATATGCCGAAAAGGACGGCGCGAGACTTGCGGGGCTGTCCTGTGAAAAAGCAGCACAGAAAGCTCTTGAAGCCGAGAGGATAAAATGCACTGTTTCGGAAAATACTTCCCAATATTTATGTAACGAAGCGTATTTTTTATGCTGGAAAAAACCGGAGGAAAAGCGTTGTTTTTTCACATACCTCCGATCAGATATATGACCGACAGCATGGCTCGATCAGTGGTCAGAGCGGTAAACAGTACGGCGATTGGAGTGATAGATTGTGATACGCAAGGCGGACGTTAAAGAATATGATGTAATCACCGCCCTTGTGAGAAAAACAATTGAAGCGGTGTACCCCAAATATTATCCCGCAGGGGCGGTACGGTTCTTTCTCGAGCACCACAAGCCCGAAAAAATTCTCGCCGACGTCAATGCGGGAAAGGTTTATGTCTTAGAGTCAGACGGAGTACTTGCCGGTACTGTTACTATAGATGAAAATGAAATAGCAAGGCTGTTTGTGAAACCGTCCGGACAAGGCTCCGGATTGGGGCGGCAGCTTATGGACTTTGCGGAAAATATGATTTTCGGGTACAGCGAAACGGTTAGGCTGGCTTCGTCACTGCCTGCAAAATCAATTTACATAAAGAGGGGCTACAGGGAAAAAGAGTACCGAAAAATTCTAACCGACAACGGGGATTTTTTGTGCTATGATGTTATGGAGAAAGTGATATAAATAATTACGCCGAAAAAGCGGAATTACTAAAATAACGGAGGATATTATGGAACGGAAAAAATGCGTTAAGGAAACCTTCTCCGTTATAGGAAAAGAAGGCTCTACGGACAGCGGAGAGGGATTTATACAGCGGCTTTGGGAAGACGCAAATTCCCATTTTAACGAGATACAGCATTTGGCGAAAAAAGACGGTGATGGAAATATCGTCGGAATATGGGGCGCAATGTCCGATTTTTCGCGTTCATTTATGCCTTGGGAGAATGGCTTTACAAGGGGCTTGTACCTTGCGGGAGTCGAGTGTGATATGACTGCGGAAGCTCCCGAGGGCTGGACAAAATGGGTCATTCCGAGTTATGAGTATATTTATGCTGAAAATGAGGAAGATGTTTTTCCCGAAATGCTTGAATATTTGAGTGAAAACAGCATGGAGCTTGCGGGCGCGGTGCATGATTTCACCTGTCCAAAAACGGGAAAGAGTTATATGTATTTTCCTATAAATAAAATTTAAGAAAAGAGATTTTTATGTACAAATATATTGCCTATAGGCACACGCTTTTCTGACAAATCAAAATAACAATTTACCGCATAAAACTTTTATTTTGATTTGGAGGAATTTATTATGTTATTACTTGACGAGCTTCGGGTGGAGCTGGAGGGCTACCGAAAGGATATGAAACAACTCTACGAAATACTTGACATTGACAAGGCGAAAGCCGAGATAGCCGAATTGCAGGAGCAGTCCGGAAAGGACGGTTTCTGGGACGATATTGAAAATTCCCAGAAGATCATGCAGACTATCAAGCATGACGAAGCTACTATCGAAAGCTATAACAAGCTGAATGAAAAGCTTGAGGACGCTCTCACCATGATAGAGCTTGCCATGGAGGAAGAGGACGATGAGGACACTGCCCAGGAGATAAAGCGTGACGCGGATAATTTCAAGAAAGAGCTTGAAGCCATGAAGCTGACTACTCTTCTTACAGGGGAATACGACAGCAAAAACGCTATTCTTACTTTCCATGCGGGAGCGGGCGGCACCGAGGCGCAGGACTGGGCGGAAATGCTTTTCCGTATGTACAATATGTGGGCGGAAAGCCACGGCTACAAGGTCACTACTCTTGACTATCTTGACGGCGACGAAGCGGGACTTAAATCCGCGTCCCTGCTTATCGAGGGTATAAACGCCTACGGCTTTTTGAAGTCGGAAACAGGCGTGCACCGTCTTGTGCGGGTGTCTCCCTTTGACAGCTCTGGACGGAGGCATACCTCCTTTGCCTCCCTTGAAGTAATGCCCGAAATGAGCGAAGCAGACACAAACATAGAGATACGTCCCGAGGACTTGGAAATTGACTTCTACCGTGCCAGCGGCGCAGGCGGACAAAAGGTAAACAAGACCTCTTCCGCGGTACGGCTTACCCATTTGCCCACAGGTATAGTTGTGTCCTGCCAGACACAGCGCAGCCAGTACCAGAACAAGGATTACGCAATGAAAATGCTTATGTCCAAGCTGGTGGAGATAAAGGAGCGCGAGCACCTGGAAAAAATCGAGGACATCAAGGGCGTGCAGAAAGAAATTGCATGGGGCGCGCAGATACGTTCCTATGTTTTCATGCCATACACCCTTGCGAAAGACCACCGCACAGGCTTTGAAAACGGCAATATCGGCGCGGTCATGGACGGCGATCTGGACGGATTTATCAATGCTTATCTTACTGCGCTGTCTCATGGTACGCTTCAGAAGTAAGGAAGAAAAATATTATGAAAACAGTTTTATACCGCGTATGGCAATGCACGTGGGGAATACTTCAAACCGCTTTGGGCGCAGTCGTTTTTATGCAGAATTTTCATGCCAGGCATTATTTTTATCACGGCGCGGTAATTACAGAATGGGAAAATAAGTCAAGCGTTTCATTGGGTATGTTCGTATTTGTTACGGAAGAACCGTTCTTTTATGAAAAGCTGCAAAACGGCCACACAATGGAGGAACTTTCGCGGCGGCTTCTTGTTCACGAGTACGGGCACACGATACAGTCCCTTATTCTCGGGCCGCTTTATCTTATAGTGATAGGCATACCGTCAACACTGTGGGGATTTTTGCCTTGCTGCAATAAAAAGCGTGCAAAAGAGCAGCTGTCGTACTTTTCATTTTATACGGAAAGCTGGGCTAACTCTTTGGGAGAAAAGGTTACGGGGGAAAAGTCTATGGAAAATTTGGTGATAGACTAATAATATGGTACGGTGATAAAAATGCAAAAAATACTCGGCTATATGCGAAAGGCGATTCAGGAATTTGACCTGATCCAAGACGGAGACAAAATAGCCGTTGGAGTCTCAGGCGGCAAGGACAGCCTTGTACTGCTGGAGGGATTAGTCAGGCTGAAACGCTTTATCGGCATTGACTATGAAGTAACGGCGATAACCCTCGACCCCCGCTTCGGCGGTGCGGACGGAGACTACTCCTCCGTTGAAAAAATGTGCCAAAGGCTGGGCGTGGACTTTATCCTGAAACGCACCCATATCGGCGAGATAGTGTTTGACGTGCGGCAGGAAACAAACCCATGCAGTCTCTGTGCCAGAATGAGGCGGGGCGCGCTCCACGACGCGTCTAAGGAGGCCGGCTGCAACAAGATAGCGTTGGGGCATAACTACGACGACGCTGTGGAAACTTTTGTCATGAACCTGTTCAACGAGGGCAGACTGGGTTGCTTTGCGCCGAAAAGCTATCTTTCCAGAAAAGATATAACAATGATAAGACCGCTTGTTTTCGCGCCCGAAAAGGAAGTTCGGAACGCTGCAAAACGAAGCGGTCTTGAGGTGGTTAAATCTAAGTGTCCCGCCGACGGGCACACCTCCCGCGAGGAGACCAAACGGTTCCTTGCAGAGCGGAACAAAGCAGACAAGGGCTTTTCCGACCGCATTTTCGGGGCGGTGCGCCGGGCAGGTCTGGACGGCTGGGGGTATAAGGATAAGGGTTAATTTCCTGTTCCGATATTTTCCAGAACAAATTCCTTTAAGCTGCGAAGCTCACCCGCCAGAGCGGTATTGAGAAGCTTTGATTCGGCGGCAAGCATTTCGCCGAACGGATTGCCGTCCGTGTTCTTTTTGTCGCGGTAATGGCTTCCGAGCCGTTCAAGACGGCTGTCTATTTCGTTTATAATGATTTTTCCCGCGTTCATATTTCCGGCTCCTTTCCTGTTCTCAATATGTATTTTCCCCGTATCGCGAAAAAATATTCAACGGCAGTACTGCGACATTGAATTTTATTGAAATTGGCAAAGTAACGAACGAAATCCTTTAAGGTAAGCTTTGATTTGTACTATGTGTTGAAATTTTGTCAAATTCTTGACATATAGAACTAAATGAAGTAAAATTAATATGTGTTTCCGAATACAAAATAAGGAGAAGAGAGAATATGAAAAAAATTTTAAAAACCGTTCTTTCAGCGGCAATTTTGTGCCTTACCGCCGTCATTATGTCGGTTTGCGTTTCGGCGGAAACCGAAGACGTTGAGCTTCCTACAACAATGGCTAAAAACTCCAGCGGCTCGTGGGGACAATCAATTACTTTTCAAAAAACATCTTTTGACTGCTCAAGGTTCACTCCCGAAAGCGTCATCAACGTAGAGTTCGAGCTTGACGGCGAATGGACCGGAATAGGCGCTCCTGTAGAGCTTATTCTTCAGAACTTTTCTACAGCCGATCCGCAGATATGGGCAAAGGTCGAGCCATTTGAGTATGATGAAACAACAGCGTCCTTTCGGTACGAAGACATGGCCGCGGCATATGGCAGCGATGATTTCAGCGGCGTTGACAATATGTGTCTCGGCGACTGCGGTATTGTAATGAAAGCCACAAAGTTTGTTATTACCAATTGTGAAAAGGTTGAGGTAACAACTACCGAAGCAACTACAACCGAAGCTGTTACCGAACCTGCAACATCTGCCGAAACAACGGCAGCAGCTGAGACAACGGCTGCAACTGCCGCAGCTGAAACCGAGGCTCCCTCGGAAATCGGAGGCGGAAGCATTCCGATAATTCCTATTGTGATAGTAACCGTTGTCGTAGCAGTAATTATCGTAGTTGTGATCATTATAATCAAAAGCAAAAGAAGATTTTATTAAAATCGAAACTTTTTATGCCGCCATGCTAAGCTAAGGCGGCATTTTTTGTTTTAAATTTAAACCAATCTTGTCGGTTGCATTTTGCAGCAAGAAACTTAACACAAAAAGAAACAAGCTGCGCAGAATTTGAAACGCTCCCCGTTTAGTTAGACTTTGTATCGGTATTTTTATTATACCGCATTGCCTAACAAAATGAGAGCGTTTTATTTTTAATTTGGGGGGCGCAAATTTATTTTTGAAAAATTAAAAAGGTATTGACTTTTGTATGAAATCGTACTATAATGTTATATGTACGATTTCATACATAAAGGAGGAACAATATGAAAAAATTTGTATGTGCGGATATGAATAGATTTAACAGTCTGATAACGCAGACAGATTCGATATACCGCGAAGCCGCTTTTAAGCTGGGGCTGACATACAGCGCAATGATGGTGCTGTACGCAGTGCTTAATAACGGCGGAAGCTGTCCGATAAGCGATATCTGCGCCTTCGGGATAAATAAGCAGACGGTCAACTCCGCTTTACGTAAGCTTGAAACTGAGGACGTGGTTTTTTTGGAAGCTGCGGGAGGCCGCCGTAAAAACGTCCGTCTGACCGAAAATGGGATGGCGCTTGCAGAGAAAACGATTCTGAAAATAATTAATATAGAAAATGAAATTTTTGCTTCATGGACAAAGAATGAACGGGAAACTTACATTGAACTCACAAAGCGTTATATGAATCAGCTAAGCGAAAAAGTCTCAAAAATTTAATCGGTATCAGGAGGAATTATGCACATTCAGATTTCGGAGCGTTTTTCCTACAGGAAACTGCTCAGTTTTACATTTCCGTCAGTTATGATGATGATCTTTACATCGCTGTACGGAGTTGCAGACGGATATTTCGTATCTAATTTTGCTGGGAAAAATCCCTTTACTGCGGTAAATTTTATCATGCCTTTTCTTATGGTGCTGGGCGCGGTTGGGTTCATGTTCGGTGCGGGAGGAAGCGCGCTCATTGCCAAAACAATGGGCGAAGGTAATGGTGAAAAAGCTAATCGTCAATTTTCACTGCTTATTTATACCACGGTCGTATGCGGTTCGGTCATTGTCGTTCTCGGAATGATTTTTATACGACCGGTCGCGGCTTTCATGGGTGCAAAGGATGAGCTTCTGGAAAACTGTGTCTTGTACGGCAGGATCATTCTGCCGGCTCTGCCGTTCTATATGCTCCAGTTTGAATTCCAGAGCTTTTTCTCAACAGCGGCAAAACCACGTCTTGGTCTTGCAGTAACAGCTGCGGCAGGTGCTGCCAACATTATCGGAGATGCTCTTCTGGTAGCTGTATTCAGATTTGGCATAGCAGGAGCGGCGGCGGCTACTGCAATAAGTCAGGCAATAGGAGGGATAATCCCGCTTATATATTTTGCCATGCCTAATTCGAGCAGTCTGAAGCTGACAAAGACACGATTTGATATTGGAACGCTTGCAAAGGTTTGCGCCAACGGCTCCTCAGAGCTGATGTCAAACGTTTCAATGTCCCTTGTAAATATGCTTTATAACGTACAGCTTATGAAATATGCCGGAGAGGACGGCGTTGCGGCATACGGCGTGCTTATGTATGTCAACATGATTTTCCTTGCAGCTTTTATCGGGTACTCCGTAGGGACTGCGCCGATCATAAGCTTTCATTACGGCGCAGGAGACAATACCGAGCTTAAAAGTCTGCTTAAAAAAAGCATTGTGATAATTTCGATTTTATCTTTGGTGATGTTTACGTCAGCCGAGCTTCTTGCGCGTCCTCTGGCAGTTATATTTACCGGCGGTGACAATGGGTTTCTCACTCTGACTTTGCGCGGATTTTTGATATTTTCTTTCTCGTTTCTTTTTAGCGGATCTGCAATTTTCGGTTCGGCGTTTTTTACAGCTTTAAACGACGGACTGACATCTGCGCTTATATCCTTTTTGAGGACGCTGGTATTTCAGGTCGCGGCGGTCATCGTGCTCCCGCTTATATGGGGCGTTGACGGCATATGGATGTCCGCAGCGGCAGCGGAATTTACAGCAGCCGCTATCACAGTAATATTTATTTTCTTAAAGCGGAAAAAGTATCGTTACTTTTAATAAAAGTGCAGCGTATAAAAATTCCCCGTATCTGCAACAGATACGGGGAATTTTTATACGCTTTGGTTTTTAGCTGAAATTGGAAAGAATCTCGTTAATATTGCGCGCCGTTTCCATATTTTTAACGATAAGATCGTTAAGCTTCTGCACCATTGAGTATGTGACTTGGACTTTGGCGGAAATATTCTCTACGCCGGACTCGTTTTTAGCAACGACGCCGTTAAGTTCACGCGCCTCCCTGCTGATACTGCCGATAATACCGGATATTTTGTCCATGTCATTGTTAAGTCCCTCGATAGCGGCTTTCAGGTTTTCGGAAATATCCTGCATACTATTGAAAACGTCTACAATGTCGTTTTTCATAAAGCTGATGATATCCTCAAAACAGGAGCGAATGTTTCCAATGTTTGCATTCATTTCCATGCATACGTCGTAAATGGCGTCCGCCGCTTTAGAGGAATTTTCCGAGAGATCCTTTATTTCGGAAGCTACTACAGCAAATCCTTTTCCGGCTTCTCCAGCCTTTGAAGACTCTATAGACGCGTTTATCGCAAGAAGCTGCGTCTGCCTTGCTATGCTCTGAATACGTGTCACGTTATCGTTTATGTGCGAGAAATTATTCAAGTATCCCATGGACAAGTTTATGTCCGTTTCCGTCTCCTCAGTTTTCAGTGTTATATTTGAAAACATTTTTTCAGCGCTCTCCATCAACTTGTCGGCTGATTTTATCCTTTCGGAATTTGTCGATCTGCTGTCGGACATTATCTTACTGATAGTTACTATATCCTTGTTGACCTTCTGAATAGCGCTGTTGGCGTATGTAACGCCGGAGGAAAGATCTTCGGCGGTTACGGTGTTGTCGTTGGCACAGGTTGACAGCGATGAAACCGTGCTTATCATTACCTTTGATCCGCTGTTAAGCGTGCGGGAACAATCCGAAAGAGTGGAAACGATATTCTGCAGAGCCTTGGTAAGAGAGCTTACCGAAGTTGCTATCCTGCCGACTTCGCTTTTGGTTCCCGTATATTCCGATATCTGCCAGTTTGCGTTAAGCGCAAGAGAACCCAGAGTGTTTACCGCCGTAGTAACTTTTTTCAGCGGAGCGGTAGCAAATCGTGATACGATGACCGTAGCAATTATTACCAAAATTACAGTCATTACAATAAAGGCAACAAATATTTTTATTACGGCAATACTGTCCGAAAGAAGCTCTGTTTCACTGTCCTGCATAGTAACGATCAGGTTAAGTCCGGGTATGTTTCTGTAAACTATCATGTTTCCCGAATCGTATAAAACACCGCTTTCCTCGCCGATTTTTACCTTTTCGGCAACCTCAAGAAGAGCGCTGTCCTCTATTGGAACGGTTATCATGCTGCTGTCGGTATGATAAGCGTATATCAGATTTGCAGCGTCGATTACGGCGTATGTCTCGTTTTCCAGCTCGGCGATCTCAGGACCCTCAAGAAGCTCGTTCAAGCCAGAGATGAAAGGACCTCCGCCCACGAAACCCATAGGATCGCCGTTATCGTCGTATATCGCCATGCGGAGATTGAATATAAGCTGATCCGACGCAGGGGATACGAATGCGCCTCCGTTGAAAAATCCGTCGCTTGAACTTGTCATAGTCTGCCTGTAGGGTTCAAGAGCGTCTCCCGTTCTTGTTACCATTCCAACTGCTCCGGCAGATGAATGGGCAAGAACCTTGGTGTCCCAGTTGCTGAGGTATATTCCCTCCCACTGGTTGAGCTTTGAGAAATATTTCTCTGTGTAAGCCTGAGCAGCGCTTATGTAGTCGGCATTATCGGGTTCCTTTAAAAGATTGGTTATCTCGTCTGCCGAAGCATAGCTTTGAAGCATTCTTTCCGAATCGGAAACGAAAAGATCGATTACAGACGCCTGACCCGCCAGAGAAGTAGTCATATTTTCGATAGCCGCTTCCCTCGTTATGTCGCTGACTTTGCCGCCGATGACAAGACCCGATACCGTAAGACAGATAAGGGACACAAATCCGACTCCCAAAGACAGCAGGGTTTTCATTTTCATGTTTCTGAACATATCTCTACCTCCGTTGATTCAAATAATTTTTTGTTCGCACAAACAAACAGACCCGCGGCATGACCCTAAAGCCGGTATTCCCTAAAGCCTATGCGTGTTTCCGTCGGCATTCCCGCGGCAAGGCTTCATAAACGTTTTTACAGTAATTAAATACGTTATTTCTTTTTAACGCTTTATGAATATATCCGCAGAAGCTGTCCCAAAAAATATCCTCAAGCAAAGGACATGATTTTTCCGGTTTATTTGACTAAAAACCGGTCAGTTTATCAGTTTGTGTCTATTATAATACATTTTATTTGCAAAGTCAATATAAAAAAATAATTTGATACTATTCCCCGAAGCGTCAGCTGACGTTTTGTGCAGAGCGCTGCTGTGCCGATTGCAGCAGCGCTTGGAAACGGCTTAAAAACGCAGCGCGAAAAACTTGGCAAAACAGATACGAATACAATGAACTGACCGTATCTGCTGCTGCACAGTACAATTTTTTTCGGGAACAATTCCCTGTAATAAAGCCGCCGTATTTCGGCATAAAATAAGTGTAAATCAGGAAAATGCTTATACTGAGATCATATTGAAAAGTACGCAAAAATAAGGCAAAAGCTTTACTATATGCGATTTGCGCAAATTTTTCGCCTGTACTTCAATAAAATTTCAATATTGAATGTAAATGCTAGCGGGTGCGGATTTATGGATAAACAAACTGTCAAAATCATACTTTTTACGGCTTTTCTTGCCGCCGTGCCTATTGCCGCCGCAGTCAAGCCGGAGTTTTTTGCCGGACTCATCTCCAAAGCTGCGAGCCTTCTCATGCCCGTTTTTCTTGGAGCGGCTTTCGCCTTTGTTATGAATATTCCTATGTGCTGGTTCAGAAAGCATTTTTCGCGTTTTATTAAGCGCGCCGGAGACAAAACGCTGACCGTTCTGTCGGTCACATCTGCGTATCTGCTTTTGCTTGCCGTCGCGGCAGGTATCATATGGATAATAGTACCGCAGCTTATTTCAAGCATACGGCTTTTTATAGATAACTTTGACAGATACTACGACAATTTCATGGGATACTGCACAAAGCTTGAAAGCCGCGATGAATTTGGTATTTTCTGCGCTCTTAAGGATGCCGCCGCAGGTCTTAGCGGGCGTATACCCCAAATGCTCGAAAGCACCTATGACAAAACCTATGACCTTGCCTCGGGAGCAGCAAATATCCTTATCGGATTTGTTATTTCAATTTATATCCTTATCAGCAAAAAAGATATTCGCCGTTTTACCGCCATGACCGTAAAACACTTCACAGGGGAAAGATACGAAACGGTACGGAAGCGTTACCGAATGGTTTTCGATATATTTACAAGGTTTGTAAGCGGCCAGATAACAGAGGCGGTTATCCTTGGGGTTCTTTGTTTTGCGGGAATGAAACTTTTCCGTTTTGAGTACGCTTTGCTTATCAGTACAATCATCGGCGTTACCGCTCTTATCCCCGTAGTAGGGGCGATCATAGGAACCATCCCGTCGGCTCTGGTGCTGTTCCTGATAAGTCCCGCAAGAGCGGTATGGTTCGTGGTGTTTATCATTATTCTGCAGCAGCTGGAAAACAATCTGATTTACCCTAAGGTCGTCGGCAAAAGCCTCGGCATACCTCCTTTGCTGGTGCTACTGGCAATACTTCTCGGCGCGGGCATCGGCGGTGCGGCGGGAATGCTTCTCGGCGTGCCTCTTATGTCCCTTGCTTACGCTGTCGTACGTGAAAAGCTTTGCGAATCATTATGTGGGGAACAACTTGATCAGCCTATAACATAGCAAACTGTGTAAAAATGTTTTCCTTTAATATTTAATTCCGAAAAGATATTCTTACTGACGATTCACAATTTTGACTAAGTACTAAGTATTGAATTTACCCTTTGCAATAACCCCTGATGTTTCAAGCTTTTGTAAATAATAGGTTTCAAGGTCTGTCCCTTTTGCTGTGATTTCTTTCATTGATACTTCCGAAAGCATAGCCCCGTGGTCAATGATTCCGATTGTGCCGGCAATTTTAGATAACTCGTCAAGGATATGGCTGGATATTAAAATGCTTGTGCAGTATTCACGGTTGATCTGTAGTAACAGCTCCCGCACTTCAATAATCCCCTGCGGGTCTAAGCTGTTTTATCCGTTCGTCTAAAATAAGCAAATCCGGCTTAGCAAGCATTGCCCTTGCTTTACATTAATGCAAACATCATTCAATATGGGACTGCCCTATACGGATTTTGAAATGCCGGACTTAAACCGCATTTGCCGTTCGCCCGCTCCATTTTA
Source organism: uncultured Oscillospiraceae bacterium (assembly GCA_910586535.1). Lineage (GTDB taxonomy): Bacteria > Bacillota > Clostridia > Oscillospirales > Ruminococcaceae > RGIG8773. Next base: position 32,922 of record CAJUHS010000013.1, on the reverse strand, counting down.
CAAGGACAATGTTATAATTTTTTTCATAGGCCACATCACAATATCCGGATAAATACATTATAGCCGCCTCCTTCATATACAGCATTTTCTTAGTGAAACCGCTGTAGAATCGTACGCATAAAATAAATGTACCGGCCGCGCTGTACAGCCTTATATCGGATAAAATTTTAAAAGCGCCTCAACCGCAAACGCCGCAATACAAGCCGCAGCAGCCACGGCAAGCAGTCCCTTGTTCTTAAAGGCAAGCAGTACCGCCGCGCCGACGCCCGCTGCCGCCGAAGCAATACTCCCCGTGGAATAAAACGCCGCGGGTATTGTCATTGCTCCCAGAACAGCATATGGTACATAATACAGAAAGTCCTTGACAAAACGGGACTTTATTTTTTTGCGGAATATCACAAATGGCAGCATTCGCACAAGGTAGGTCACCCCTGCCATTACTCCGATATAGGCGATCATTTTTGCAGTCATTCCGAAGCCTCCTCCCTGCCGCTTTTCGGGAACAGCAAAGCTCCTGCCGCCGAAGCCGCAAGGGTACAGATTATTATTGCAAAGCCCGATGAAACATGCGAAAATAACGGTATGTACCGCAATCCGCAGCTCATTGCCGCCGAAATTATCACCGTGACCAAAACCCCGGCGGACTTTCTTGCAGGAGGTATAAATATTGCAATAAACATTCCGTAAATGGCTATTCCCAGCGCAGAGCGCAGTACCTCCGGCAGAACGCTTCCCGCAATGCCGCCAAGAAGAGTACCCGCCGACCAGCACAAAAAGGGCAGCGCTATCAGTCCGTACATATAGCTTGAAGTAACTTCCTTGGGTTTTCCAGAAGCAACTGCAAATATCTCGTCGGTAATTCCGAAAGCCGCCAAAAACCTGTGGGGAGTTGTAAAACCAGAATCAAGCTTCTGGGACAGCGACAAGCTCATCAGAGCGTACCGCAGGTTTATTATAAGCTGCGCCAACGCCATTTCAAACAGCGTTCCCGCAGCGGTGATTATCCCCAGACCCGCCACCTGTCCCGCAGAGGTAAGATTTGTCATGGAGACGACCGTCGCCGCAAGAGCGGAAACTCCCTGTGTAACGGCGGATATGCCGAAACTGAACGACACCGACAGATACCCCAGTCCGATAGGAACGCCGTCTGTCAGACCCTCCCTGAACCCAAGCTTTTCCGATTCCATAAGCAAACCTCTTTCCGGTAAAATTATTATAAGACTGCAAACAGTCTACATTATACCAAATCCTATCGGAAATTTCGTGTACAGTATATTAACTTTTATGCAGGCCCTATAAAGCCGCCGCCAAAATAACGCATAATGATAATGCACAAAAAGGACGCTCTGCCGCAGAGAGCGTCCCAAAAAGGTCATATTACCGGGTATTTGAGCAGACGATGCGCCTCTCGTCACCAGATTTCCGCATTGTGTCTGGGAAAACGTCTGCGCTGTATAGCAAGCCTGATGAGAGTGCAAAGCACTTCCCTGCGGCTCTGCATCTTCATTCTGTCGGCGCGGCGCAGATCGTCCTTGCCGTTTATTCTTATTTTCAGCGTGGGAACAGCGTCTACAGCCTCCGCCATGGCCTCTGCATAGCACACTGCGCAGCGGCAGCAGTTAAAGCGTTCAAGAACCTGCGGCAGAAGCTCCGTCACCAGTTCTCCCGTAATATCTATCTCCGCGCCGTTTGCACCCTTACGGATACTTTTTGACGTTATTCTCTCCACCTTGAAGCTGCTGTCCAGAATAGGGTTCGGAGCGGTCTTTTTCCCGCCCGTCAGAAGCCGCATGACCGCTTCTGTCTTATTGGACTTTGCATTTGCAGGCGTTTTATCACTTTTTGCGGATTTATCGGTTTTCGCGCCGTTACCCTGTTTTTCGGCTTTAGAAGCCTTTGCGCTTTTGTCCGTTATTTCCGCGCTGACGCTATTTTCCGTTTTCGCCGTTTTAGTTGTTTTTGTATTTTTTGCAGATTTGGAAGTCTTTGCTGACTTTGCCGGCTTTGCAGACTTTTCTGTTTTATCGCTTTTTTCTGTCTTTGTCTTTGCAGCCGTAGCAGACGTACCCGCCATATCTCAGGATCCTTTCAGTTTACTTGTATTTCCTCTTAAATCCGATCACAGTCCTGTCCTCATCGAAAGCTTCGGGATAAAGAAGCTTTGCCAGCTTGATATAGTCCTTTGCAGCCTTGCAGCCGGGGGAATAAGTCGTAAGAACCTCCTGGTGCGCGGGAGCCTCCGCCGCAGCCACGGAAACAGATATCTTAACCTCCAGCACCTCTGTCTTAAGCTGATCCGCAACTATTTCGACCATTTCCTCCACCTCTTCGGCAAGGGTCTGGTTTTTGATATATTTTGTCAGCAGTATCCCCCGTACGTTCAGTCTTTTATTATAGTACTTCTTCACCGCGGTAATTGTTTCTTTCAGCTGTGCTATCCCCTGAAGCGACAGTATCTCCGGCGTCATTGGGATAATAAGGTCGTCCGCCGCCGTATAGGCGTTTATTGTAAGTATGGACAGCGCAGGCGGCGTATCTATGATAATATAGTCGTAGCTGTACCTGATTATTTTCAGAATGTCCTTTAAAATAAACTCCCTGCGTTCGGAGGTAAGCTCCAGCTCGCTTCCCGAAAGCAGGATGTTTGACGTTATAACGTCGCAGATATGGGTAGTCTTTACAGCGTCCCTTATATCGCAGGCGCCGGTCATAACGTCGTGTATGGTATAGCCGTCGTCCTCCGCGCCCAGAGAAAAGGAAAGATTTCCCTGCGGGTCCATGTCAATGCAGAGGACGCGCTTGTCCCTGCTTCGGAATATCCCCGCAAGGGCGGCGCAGGTAGTGGTCTTTCCGACTCCGCCTTTCTGATTGGTAACAACAATAACAGTCGCCATATTCTAACGCTTCCTCAGCCTTTCAGCTTATTTTTGTCCGTTTGATTCAACAGCACGTCTTCGGTCTCTTTCCATTACCTGGCAGTCAAAAATAAATCTTGCCAGACGCTCCTCCTGAGCCTGGTTCACGTCAAGGAAACGGCAGCCGTAGCCCTCGATCTCCCCGCTGTCGTTCCGCTGAACGCGGAGCACCTCTATCAGCAGCTTCATTTCCCCGTCAAGGAAGTTAAGCATTACCTGATCGCCCACCTCGAAGCCCGACGTGGAGGAAAAGAACACGCCGCCCAGATTCAGGTTGATTATGTGAAGCTCAATAGGGTCGTCGAAAGCGAACATCTCCTCTCCCCGTATGTAGAACGGGGACAGTCCGTTCATATCCACCATTACCTTAAAGCTTCTGCGGCGCTCCTGGAGCACCTCGCCCTTTCCCACATGGAAGTTTATCTGGTATTCGGTGCATATGTCGACCAGCGTATTATATTTTACACGGTCGCCGTTAAAGTATTCAAAAATTACCTCGACAGGTTCTCCCTTGGAAATAAGCGGAAAATCCGTGCCTTTCAGCATAACAAGGTCTTTTCCCCTTATCTTAAAAAAATCCCTCGGGAAAGAAACAGACTTTGTTGACAAAAGCATTCTTCCGCGCTGGTTATAAACCAGCACTCTGTTGATCTTATCCTTATTTATCATAGGCGGTAATCCCCTTAGCCTTGTATTTTTTCAATCACTATTAATTATACAAAAAAAATTTGGATTTTGCAATAGGTATTTTTCAACTTATGAAATTTATAAAATATTGAAGGTATTTTTTGTGTAAAATACAATAAAATTTCTTCCCGCTCTATACAAATGCAGAGAAAAATGCTATAATAAATTAATATTTTACGTTTGACCTTTAAACGAAAACCTGTTAATAAAGGAGTCTTATGAAAAAGAACTGTTTATATATCGTCCTCACAAGGACGGGAACCGTATTTTCCAAGGCAATAGGTCTTGTGACCGGTAAAAAATACACTCATGTCTCCATAGCCTCCGATGAGCTTCTTACGCAGATGTACAGCTTCTGCCGCGACAAAAAGAATATGCCCCTGCCCGCGGGCTTCAACAGGGAAGACCTTTTCACCGAAGTCTTCGGCGCGTGCAGAACGATACCCGGAGAGGTGTACCGTATTTCCGTTACCGACGAACAGTTTGAACGCTATAACGATGTGATACGGCACTTTATCCTCAACCGCAAAGCCTACTCCTACGATGTGGGAGCTTTGCTGCCCATGGCTCTGCATATACCCTACAAAACAAGAAACCGCTTTGTCTGTTCGGTATGGGTGGGCTTTGTTCTGGGAAAAAGCGGCATCTGCCACAATATTGCCAAGCAGCCGTCCCTAATAGAGCCGGAGGACTTCCGCAGCATAGAGGGCGCGGAGCTTATCTACCGTGGAGACCTTAAGAAGTACCGCAGCTACATATCGGAGATACGAGCCAACGCAAATATGTCCGAAAACAAGACCATACCGCTTTACAGCAACGAAACGGCATAAAATTTAATTACTGAAAAATAACAGCGCACGCTTGGGGGTGGGTCTTAGGTGCGCAAGATGATAAGAGTCAACGAAAAGCGTCTGAGCGCGAAATACAACAGGCGCATTTTTCTGGCGTCGCTTCCTGCGGTAAGTATGCTCGTCTCGCTTCTGGCGGTCGTCCTGCTTTTTGTGGCGGGACAAAACGACCGCGGCCGTGAACTGCCGCAGGAAATGTACAGGACTATATTCTATGTGGCGTACGCCGCCTGCGCATACGGCTTTGTAGTGTGCCTCATCGGCTCGGTTACCGAGGAGATACTGCTCCGCGCCCACAGAGAACATACCTATATACACATTTCAGGCTCGGTAATGGTGGTCTCGCAGCATACAAGAACAGTCTTCCGTGACGGCAAATGGATACACTATAAAAAGATGTGGGTTATAAAGCTTGCCGACGTGACAAACGTCGAATGCATACGCAATCATCTGACCATTACCGCCGAAGCAAGATATTTTAACGAGGACGCCTGCTGGCTCGGATACTCCGAGACCGACGACGGAATATCCTTTGACCGCAAGTGGTACGACGCAAACGGCGGCAAAACCGTGAAAAGCGTTGAAGTCACCGATTTTTACACCTACGGCGACCGCATAGCCCGGCATATCGCTCACTGCGCCGACAAAACCCGTGAGCGGGACATAAGGCGCGAACGCTTCCGCGCGGAAATGCTGGAGATCGCCAAGGGCGTCAAGCACCCCAACAAGCTAAAGGACAGATACAAGCCGAAGAAAAAGCGCTACCGATGATTATTTTTCCCAAATATACTTTTTGTATAGTCATTTACGCACTTAACTGCCTCGCCGCTCAGAAGCAGCACCGACATAAGGTTAATAACAAGCATAAACCAGTTGAGCAGATCGGCGGCTCCCCAGACTGCCGAAAGCTCCGTTACGGCTCCGAAAAAAGCCGCGGCAGTGTACAGTATCCTGTAAATGAAAACGGCTTTGGAATTTCCAATTCTGAACGCGCCGCATATGTAACAAACGCATTTTTCTCCGTAAAAGTACCAGCCGAAAAGCGTACAGACGGCAAATATCACCGTGGAGGCGGACACAAAAAACGGCGCAAAGTTTCCAAGTCCGCGGCGGAAGCCCTCCGTTACCATTGCCAGACCCTCCGCTCCCGACGCGTCCGCGCCTGTCAGCAGGATAACGAACGCAGTTGCGGTACAGCATATCAGCGTGTCTATAACTATTTCGGCAACAGCCCACATTCCCATTTTCAAAGGTTCTGTGCAGCCTGTTTCGGTGTGTACCAGCACAGAGCTTCCCATGCCCGCCTCGTTGGAAAAAACGCCCCGCCGGAGTCCGACGGTCACCGCTTTCTTCAGCGCCGCTCCGAATATTCCCCCTGCGATCTGTGAATAGCCTATTGCGGATTCAAAAATTAATTTTAACACTTGAGGAATATTTTTCCCAAATAATACTATTACACAAACCGCTCCCGCGATATAAAAAAGAGATACTGCGGGAACTGTTTTTTCAGCAGCGGAAGCAACCTTTTTCCCTCCGCCGAAAATAACCGCCGCGCAGACAAGGGCGGCGGCAAGTCCCGATAACAGCGGAGAAATATGAAATTCCGACATTGCCGCCGACAGCGCGTTTGTCTGGGTCATGTTTCCGATACCCAAGGAGGCCGCCGCACAGGCTGCTGCGTACAAAACCGCAAGCCGGGGCATTCCCGCTCCGTGCGAAACGTATCCCATGGGTCCGCCGCCGAAGCGTTGGTATTTTGTTCCAAGGACGTTTTCCGCAAGACCTGTCGCCGTTCCGAAAAGCGCGGATACCCACATCCAGAAGACCGCGCCGGGTCCTCCCATGGAAACGGCTGCCGCCACGCCGATGATATTGCCTGTCCCCATTGAAGCCGCAAGAGCGGTTGACAATGCCTGAAACTGGGATATCCTGCCTTTTGAACTTTTGTCAGAATGCTGACTGCGCTGCTTTTTTTCAAAAAGCGTAGCTTTGAAAATATGTACTATATGTATAATATTAAAGCCTTTAAAACGCAGGGTAAAATATATACCCGTACCAAAAACCAGCGCTATCGTTCCGAATCCCCATAACAAATCGTTTAGTTTGTTAATAATATTACAAGTTGTATCATAAACTGTTTCGTGCAAAATAATTCCTCCCGCCGAAGCATTTCGGAAAAGTTTTTGTTTTCCGAAATGTGATATACTATATGTAAATGTGCACAGTTGTGCGCTGTTTATACGATCAAAGACAAACGAGGTTTCTGTACTATGAAAAAATACTATGCGGACAGAAAAAGCTTAAAATTTCTTAGAGTATTTACATTTCTGCTGATAATTTGTATAATAATTGCATTAAAATACTTGCTGTATTTTCTTGAAGCAAGGTATCCCGATTATTTTGCCATGCCGAAATTTACGGTTCCGGAAATAATCATCTGGATCCTTATCGGACTGCTTGTAACAGCATATGTTATCTTCCTAATGATTATTCTGCCGCTTTGGTACCGTTCGGTGAGCTACACCCTTTCCGCAGACGAAATAATTATACGCTCGGGAGTTTTTTTCAGCAACACGGTCTATGTGAAAATGTCCTCGGTACAGTACACCACCACAGTATCAATGCCACTTTCCAAGTACACAAGTTTTAATTTTTTGTTAATAAACGCATACGGTGGACGGCTTATCATGATGTTTTTATCCCATTCCGACATGGAAGAAATCCACAAAAAAATCCGCACGTATCTCAGCAGCAGAGGAGGACTTTAATGTCGCGCCAGCACAAAATTGCAATTTTAAAATACACCACCAAGAACTTCTGGATGCTTCTTATCCCTTTGGTGCGCGGTCTTGCGGCGGTAAGATTCGACGTTTACCGCTGGTTTCAGGGAGCGTACTGGGATCTGATCGTCATTATGCTGATGATCGGATTTGCGGTTCTGAGGTGGTATTTTGTGCGCTTTGAGGTGGGAGAAAAAGGGATTTTTATTTCCCACGGAATTTTGATCAGGAACGAATTTACAGTTCCGTATCCGGCGGTAGCCTGCGCTTCGGCGACCCGCTCCCTGTGGCTGCGCCCGATACGTGCGGTGACTGTCGCGCTGGATTCGGACTCCCACTCAACCCTTGGACACGGAAAAAAAGCCGATGTTGAACTCATTATAAAATTAACTGATTATACAAAAATATACAATAATATGCCAAATAAGTCGACAAATACAAAAATCACCTACAAAGCTTCAAAAGCCAATCTTATCTTTTTTTCGCTGGTATTTTCCTCTACGCTTTCCGGCGTCATCTTCCTCGGAACATTTTTTATTCAGGGAAGCCGTATCGTCGGAAATCAGCTTGAGGAACAGTTTATGAACGCCGTCAGCGGAGTGACAGAGTTCATGCAGAAAATTATTTCGGGAGTCACCCCTGCCGCTGTGGCGCTTACGCTGATATTTGCGCTGGGCTGGGGATTCTCATTTATTTCCAACTTGCTCAGGCATATAAATTTCAGGATACAGCGGTGCGGGAATGATATAACCGTACGGAACGGATTTTTTTCAAAACGGAAATATTATGTAAATATTTCCAAAGTAAACTGCGCCGACCTGAGACAGAATCTGCTGATGAAAATATGCCGTGTAATGTCCGTTCATGTAAGCTGTACAGGCTATGGAAAGTCAAAGAACGAGATACCGGTGTTCGTACCGATAACGACAAAAAAGCGTGTAATGAGTTCAATGCAGATGATGCTGCCGAGTTTTACTCTGAGTAATATATCACTGAAAACAAAGCCCTCATATATTTTGCCGTTTCTGTGGGGCCCCCTCATAGCCGCCGTAGGACTTCCAATAGGAGCGGTGGCTGCCGCGCGCTTTTTTCCCGCATGGAGCGGTATTATAAAGTTCCTGCTGATAATGGGGGAAATTCCCGCGCTTTATCTTATCGCCGTCAAGATCACCGCAAAATTCACCACGGGAATAGGCTTCGGCGACGATACAGTGACCCTGAAATACTGCGCGTTCTCCCAGTTCCACACCGTTATAGTGCCCAAAAGTAGGATAGCATACGTCAAGCTGACCCGCACGGTTTTCCAGCGGTTTAACGGTACATGCGACGTATGGGTCTACAGCCGCGGTGAAAGAGCATCCAAGCACCGCATACGCGGCATTGATGTGAAAAAAGCTGAGGAATTATTCGGAAATTTTGAAGACGGACAGGGATGTCAAAAATCTTAAAATAAAACGGAATAAAACCATAACGCCGAAATCTTTAACTGCAACGGCCAGAACGCATAAACGACATACCCGTCCGGAAGCGGCAATCGGTTACAAAGCGTTTACATTTTTTAAACTTTGGTTACAGCAAATGCCGCAGTAATGCCAAAATCTCACAAACAAAACAAAAATCGTCCCGTTTTGCGGTCATTTTTCATAATAATTGGCTGTAGCGACCTCCTTGACTTTTTTGTCGGTTTGTTGTATAATTTTGAGTGTGTCAGTTTGTGCGTTTATCAGGTTTTGAGACAGACCGCCGCTGACGCACATTCACGCTTAACAAGCTGCAATTAGCGCAAAAACGCAAAAGCATATTTATCTGTGCAAAACTACCGACCGGAAGGAAGTTGATTATGGATTCTGACGGGTATCCCCGAAGTTGGATCATTTTCGCTGTAATACTTATCTATAAAGGATTCTGCACCGTGTGCGAATCGGCTGTTCTGGAAACCGACAGGCGAAAGCTCCGCAGCTGCGAAAATTCAAAGCGCTGCCGCATACTTGCCGATATGACGGAAAGACCTGCGCGTCTCATGACGGCGTTTTCCGTCAACAGGACTCTTACGGGTATCATAGCCGCATACCTGGCAATGATATTCTTTCTGACTCCTCTGTCCGGCGCTCTGTACGGTATTATATACGGCTCAGCCGATGAGAAAAGCCTTTCCGTAAGTCCGCTTACGGACGTTATCGCCGCATTTGTGATAATGCTTGCCACGGTAATCGTTTTTACGGCTTTCTGCGAAGGTATCCCCAAAAAGATCCCCGCTGCCAAAAGCGAAAAATTCGCGGTGTTCTGCGTACCGTTCATAAGCATTCTGGTAACGGCGCTTACTCCGCTTACCGCTTTGTCGTCTCTTATTACGCGTCTTTTTGCCCCGCTTTTCGGAGCGAAAAGCTCTTCTGAACCCGACCTTGTCACCGAGGAAGAGATACTCATGATGGTGGACGCGGGCAACGAGACAGGCGTTATCGAGGAGTCCCAGCGGGAAATGATCAACAATGTTTTTGAATTTGACGACCTTACCGTTTCCGACATAATGACTCACCGCACAGACATCACGGCGGTGGAAATGTCCGCAAAGGTGTCCGAAGTAGTGAACGCGGCAATAAGCAGCGGCTTTTCAAGAATACCGGTTTACGAGGAGACTATAGACCATATCGCGGGCATGATATGCGTAAAAGACCTGCTCTGTCTGGTGGGTTCGGAATCCGCTGAGGACACCGAAGCCAAAAGCTTTATGCGCGACATAATATATCTTCCCGAGTCCGTTCCGTGCGGAGAAGCATTCAAGCGGCTGTCATCCATGAAAATGCAGATGGCGGCGGTGGTGGACGAATACGGAGGAACGGCGGGTCTGGTGACGATGGAGGACATCGTTGAAAAAATCGTCGGAAATATTCAGGACGAGTACGATGAGGAAGAAGCCGAGCTGACCATGATATCCGACGACACCTACGTTATCGCGGGAACTGCCGACCCGGAGGAGATACTTCCCGTTTTCGGGATAGAACTGCCCGAGGAAAACGGCTTCGATACAATGAACGGCTTCATTGCCGAGCTGCTGGGACGTATCCCGGAAGAAAACGAAAATCCCTCCGTACAATACGGCGGAGTGCTTTTCACCGTTCTCCTGACGGAGGACAGGTGCATCATCAAGATCAAGGCAGAAATTATCAAGGACGATATTTCAACAAATGATGAGAAGGAGAGTATGCAAAATGAAGAAAAAAATTAGTCTGATCCTTGCGTTCTTAATGGCGGCGGCAATGCTTGCCGGCTGTAAGAAGACCGACGAGGATTCGGCGGGGCTTCCCGACGTTCCGGAGAGCACTTCGTCCGTTTCGCTTACCACTATGACGGTATCCGAATCCGAGACCGAGACCGAGACGACTGCCGAGGAGACCATCACCGTTCCCGAAGAAACTACAGCGGAGGAAACAACTTCGGAAAGCGAATCTGAAACAAGCGAGACCGAAACGACTACCACGGCGGCTTCGTCCGAAACCACGACCGCCGCTTCGACAACTGCTGCAAAGGCTTGGAACGAAACCGAGATCAGCGAGACTCTCTACATAAAGACCTCCTGCTACTCAAGGACCCAGGCTGTGGTAGGTTCCGAATCCGTGAAAAAATACGACGCCGGCCAGAAGATCAATATTGTGGCGGCAACGGATACGGGTTACTATAAGCTTGCCGACGGAACCTTCATCCACTCCGATTATGTGACCGACCGTAAGCCTGCTGAATCCACAGCTGCGACCACTACGGCTCCAAAGAAGCCCGAACAGACCGAGGAAACGACTAAAAAGCCCTCCAGCAGCCACCCTGTAAGCTCCGCCTATACAAAGAGCTACAAGGACAGATATCCTTATCAGCAGCTCACCAGCTCTGAACAGCAGCTTTATGCAGATATCGTTGAGGCGGCGGAAAATTTTGAAATGCAGATCGACGTTTCCTCTTCTTTCTCCAGCGACACTATATTTAAAGTATACGCTCTTGTATACAATCAGGAACCTCAGCTTTTCTGGCTTTCACCCCAGGTTCCCGTTTCTCTGGGAGGAATGCTCAATCTTCAGTTCGACATTTCCCCCGAAAGAGCCGCTGAGGTTCAGAAAGACATCGACGCCAATGTCAGCGAAGTAATGAGCAAAGTAAACAGCTACACAAGCACAGTCAGCAAGCTTAAAGTAATTTACGACTGGGTAATCACTCACAATACGTTCAGTCTTCAGGGCAACTACAAGACCTGCGGCATTTACAACGGTCTGTCAGGCGGCGGCGATCTCCAGTGCCAGGGCTATGCAAAGACAGTTCTTTATCTCTGCGACGTTGCGGGTATCGAATGCATGGTCGTTACCGGCAACAACACCGAGGGAAGCACTCACGCGTGGAACGTAGTATACTGCGACAACGGCTACTATATCCTCGACACCACATGGGGAGACCCGCAGACAAGCTACGGAAGAAGCAGCTATATCCGCTATAACTTCTTCCTTGCAAACGACGACATGATCAGAAACACTCACCTTAATGTCAGCACTGTTGCAAGAAAAGGCGGCACACGCATCAAGCTTTATAATCCTCCCGCCTGCACAAAGACAGCCTGCTATTACTTCAAGGCTTACAACAAGGAATACAGCGACCTTGATTCAGCTGTTCAGGCTATGTACGCCGAGTTTGACGCAGCCATTGACGCAGGAAAGAATGTTGTTCATATCAGGGTAACGGATCACGACCTTTGGGACGCGCTCCGCGAAACATCACAATGGAGAGCATTCCAGAAATATGCCAAGAGCAAAGACAGCAGCGTAAAAGAGCTTAATCAGGTAACTAAGCTTACCGAAGACATTCTCGTTGTTCAATACGATATCAAATATAAGGATTAACAATCAAGCATATGGGGCGGGGGTCGGATAAGCTTTCTATCCCCTGCCCCCGTATTCGTACTTCGGCACGCCCCGCCGTCAAAAGGGCGAAAAACAAAGCGAACTTAGAAAGGAAATCAATATTATGTGGAAAAATAAAAAGATATGCTCCGTGCTCGCGTTTGCAGCGGCAATAGCAATGCTCGCCTCGGGATGCAGCAGCGGAGAAAACAACGGAGACGCAAGCGGCGAGACATCCGCGTCGGTGAACGTGATAGGCGATCCTGACAGCGCGGACGGATCGTCCGCTGAAATGGTAACAGTTACCGATGAAAACGGAGATACTGTTACGGGAGTGAACGGAGAGGCCCTTTCAGAACCCGTCGTTACCGAGATAGATCCTGCCAATACCATCAGCGAGGAGGATATCCTCAGCGCAATGGCTACGACAACAGCTCCCCCTCAGCTCGACATCAGCCAGACCAATACCGAAAGATACGGTTACTCCACCCTTACAGCCGAGGAGAAAAAGCTCTATGACGATATCGTTGCGGGAATAGAGGGACTCCGCTATAAGATATGCGATGAGGACGACTACACGCTTGAGGAATGGTCTAAAATATACGGTCTTGTCTATATGCAGGAACCCCGCCTTTTCTATATGAACGCCAAGCTCAAGGTCGGAAAGCTTTTCTACCTTACAAAGGACGCCGCCGCGATCAACGAGATGCAGAAGTCCATCGACGCGGTAGCCGACAAGCTTGTTGCGGAAGCAAACGGAAAATCCACGACGTTTGAAAAGCTCAAGGTATTTCATGACTATCTTGTGCTGAACTCCACCTTTGAACTCAAGGATGAGATAACAAACTACAACGCAACCATTTACAACGCTTTCGGAAGCGGAGAACCCCAGGGCAATATCCAGTGCGCAGGCTATGCCAAGGCTATGCAGTACCTCTGCGACAAAGCGGGCATCGTCAGCATGGTGGTAACAGGCGAAACAAATCAGGGACAGTCCCACGCTTGGAACGTTATCGACATCGACGGCAAATGGTACAACCTCGACGCTACATGGGACGACCCCATTCTGAATACTCCCAACTACAAAAATATCCGCTATAACTTCTTCCTTGTTCCGGACGCCGGTATACACAACATAACCCATATGCACGTCGGTCAGAAAAAAATGTCCAGCGGCAACTATATTACCTATTTTACACCTCCCGCCTGCGTTGACAACGATCAGAACTACTTTGTTAAGACCGGCAAGGTCTACAGCGATTTTGATTCCGCTGACAAAGCTATCAGAGCCGAGATCGAAAGAGCCGCAAAGGACGGCTCGAGAACAGCTCAGATAGCTGTAAGTTCAAAGGATGTCTACGATCAAATCTATAAAGCAAAAATGGACTATAACGACTACGCCAAGGGCTTCTCGGGCGTTAAGGGAGTATCCGACGAATGCAGCGAAAGTCTGCTGCTGATCGAATTTGACGTTATTTACAGCTGATTGGAAACTATATGAACAAACGAATTTTTGCTGCCGTTCTCTGTACGGTTCTTGCGGCGGCTCTCCTGTCCTCTTGCCGGAGAGTCGCCGAAGAACCGTCGGAGACCAAAGCAAACACAAACAACAACTACTACAGCGAAAGCGGCGATTTTGTCTCGCCTGTGTACGCATCCCTTTCCGAGGACGAAAAGGCTGTATACGACAAGATAAAGACCGCTGTTTCCGGCTTCAGGGACGCGGTAGCCTTTGATCCCCCAATATCAAGGGATACGGCGGCAAAAATATACAGGCTTGTATATTCCCAGGAACGCAGCCTTTTCTGGCTCAGCAATCTTTTTTACACTCCGGAAAACGAAATATCCGTGCTGCCGCTCCACTACCTTTATGAAAAAGAGGACGCGGAAATAAAACGCGCGGAGCTTGACATCGCGGCTTCCACAATAATAGGAGAACTTCCCGAAGACGCTTCCGATTTTGACAAGATCGTGTATTTTCATGACAAAATTGCTGTAAACTGCACTTTCAGCGATACTGCGGAGCATGTCAATTCCGCATACGGCGTCCTTGTGACCGGCTTCGGTCAGTGCGAAGGATATGCCGCGGCAATGACCGCTCTCTGCGACAAAGCGGGCATACCCAACTATACTGTATTCGGAGAGACTTCCGAGGGAGTTTCTCACGCGTGGAACAAGGTGTTGGTAAACGGAAACTGGTACAACGTTGACTGTACATGGGACGACCCTATCCTGAAAAGAAACGACCCCGATTTTGTACGTCACGACTATCTTATGGTAAAGGACAGCGAGATCGAGGGAAAGACACATTTCCCCAGCGAGCTTTGCAGGGGTCTTACCTCCGGCGAAAGCGGCGAGCTGAACTATTTTAAGGGAAAAGACCTCCTTTTCGGAACCGCCGCCGAAGCAACCGAGGCTCTTACGGCGCAGATAAAATCAGCCGGTCTTGCCGGCAAAAGAGAGGCGGAGATCCGCCTGTCCTCCGAAAGCGCGTATTTCGCCGCCATGGCAAGGCTTTTTGACAGCGGAGAGCTTAAAGACATAATCGAGGACATAAACGGCAGCTGCGGAACTCATATCCGCTCAGCCTATAAGCATAACAACGACGATATGCATATAATCCATATATCGCTCATATATGAATCCGACCCAGAGGAATAATTTTTTTTACTAAAGGAGTGTGCGGCAAGTGCGGAAAGATCTGCTGAAAAAATTTATTTACCTCTTAACCGCGGCTGCCGTATGCACTGCGCTGCTGACAGGCTGTGTCGAAGGAAACGCCGCCGACTGGGAGGACACGCTTCCCTCAGCCGAAACGGAAAGTTCACGCCCGACTGCGGTCTATCTTACCGAAGAAACAACCGAAAGCAGTCCTCCGGTAACTTTCCCGGATACGGAATCCACAAAGCGCACCGCTTTTTCCGAACCGGGTCCCGAGCTTGCCACAACGACTGCCACTGAAAGCGAAACCTCTGCCTCCACTGATATCTCCACTGTTCCGGGCATTCCCAACGTTCCCATTTCGGAATTTACAAGCACTACTCCGGTAAATCTGGCGACCTCTCCTACAGTACAGTCTGAGTCCGCCCCGCTGTCCGACAGCCCTGCCTCTGTTACGACCGCTCCTGCAGCGGCTGAGACAAGAGCCACGGCAACATCGGAAACCACAGGTTCTCTGGATACTATAACAAGCACCGTCGGAACTCCGTCCGCTTCGGATCTTGAACGTCCGTACAGCTACAGGTTCCTTAATGATAATCAGACTTATATTTACGACGAAATAATAAAAGCTGCGGAACAGTACGGCGGAACAATTACATTTTCCAAAGACGTGGATATTACCTCCGAGGATTACTGCGATGTTTACCAGATAATTTACGACGAAGAACCGTCGCTGTTCTATCTGGACAAAAAAATGCAGTACGCTGTCAACTCCTCCACCAAAAAGCTTGCCAGCTCAAAGCTGATGTACAAGTATGAAAACAGCGTTATCTACAAAATGCAGAGCGAGATAGATACCGAAGTAAACAAGATACTTTCTATGATAGAACCGGATATGACCGAATACGACAAGGTCAAGCTTTTCAACGACGTTTTGGCTTCTACTGTAGTTTACGACGAAAGCGCTCCCAACTGCCGCGATATATACGGAGTGTTCGTCGGTAAAAAAGCTATCTGCGGCGGATATTCAAAGGCTTTTTCATATTTGTGCAGCAAGGCCGGCATAGAGACCGCCGCCGTTACAGGCGATGCAGACGGCCTGCCCCATATGTGGAATAAGGTAAAGGTGGACGGCAAATGGTATAATATAGACGTAACATACGCCGTATCAGGCGACGGAGCTGACGATTATATCAGATACGATTACTTCTGCGTACCCGATAAAATGCTTGAGGAAAGCCGAACAGTCTACGAACAAAGCTACAAATACCCGGAAGCAAATTCGGACGGCGGCAGCTATTTTGCCAAAAACGGTCTTGTTGCCGACAGCTGGGATGAGGCAAAAATAATCCTTCGAGATGAACTTATCAGGTGCTCCGAGGAAAAAGAGTTCCCTGTGCAGGTAAAGTGCTCAAGCAAAAAGGTCTATGAGGAAACAACGTTCAACCTGTTTGACAGCTCGACCAAATATGCTCTGGACGTTTACGAGGAAGCATATGAGCCGTCTGTGAATAAATACAACACGTCTGTCGTCAACTTCAGCTACGACGAAACTTCTCTTGTTATAAAACTGTTTCCGGAATATGAGTAAAGTTACCGTGACCAGGTTCGTTTTTCGATCCGCATGATCGTACAGTTTGAACAGACAGTTGTCAATACTTAATGTCAGCCGCGGTACGGACGCTTCAGACCGGAACCCGCCGCTGCGTTCGGGAGGCACAGATTTGCGAAAATTTAAATTTACGGCGGCATATGCAGCTGCTGCGTTTATGCTCTGTATTATGACGTCAGGATGCTCGGACAGCCGAAACGCCGAATATCATATTTATTCGGACGGAGTCCTCCTTGATTCCGGAGTGATCGCTCCCGTCAAAACAAGCACAGCCGACTTTTACACTCCGGAGGGAATGGAGACAAACTATTACAGGACCTACGCCCTCAGCGACAAGGAGCGGGAAATATACGACGAAACCGTAAAAAATCTCGGAAGGCTCAAGGAAAATGTGACTCTTCCCGTAGACTCCTCTGTTTACGGAAAAATACTTGAAACTATCCGCCTTGAACAGCTCTCATTTAATCATATTGCCACATGGCGGCTCGATTATGCAACCGCAAAGCAGGAATTTGAGGTAAACTTTACCTACCGCCTCACAACAGACGAAATAAGCAGCATGAACATAGCGGCGGAAAGAGCCGCAAAGGATATTATTTCACAGCTTACTCCGGATATGGACGACTATGAAAAGCTGAAATTTTTTCACGATTATCTTGTCCTCAACTGCGAGACCGACTCCGAGGATGAGTATGCCGACACTATTTACGGTGCGCTTGTGCGGAAAAAAGCATTGTGCGAAGGCTATACCAAAGCGTTTTCATACCTTTGCAATCTTGTGGGTATAGAAAACGTTATTGTCACCGGCAAGACCTACGTTCCCCATATGTGGAACATGGTCAAGCTGAACGGAAACTGGTATCATGTGGATGTGACATGGGATAAGCCGGACGACAAGCTTCACGAGGAATATCCTGACGTTATACTCTACCAGTATTTCATGGTAACGGACTCGGTAATAAAAAATAACCACACCATAGTCCCCTACCCTGCCGAGCCCCCCAAAGCCTACGGTACGGAGGAAAACTACTTTGTCCGCGAGGGAGCTGACGTTACCTCTGCCAGCGAGCTGATGACCGCTGCCGAAAACGCTATAATTGACGCGGTAAAAAGCAGAAAAACCAGCGCCATGATAAAATTTTCCACCACAGACCTGTATTTGTCCTCTCTTGCCGATCTAAGCAACGAAGAGCTTTTTACCCCCGTAATAGAGCGTGTAAACGCAGAATGCGGAGAAAACATAGGTCTGTTCTGGACGGATTATTACGGACAGTACCGTATACTCACCTTTATAATCAACTATAAAAACTGAAGACCGCCTTTCCGCGCCGGAAAAGACGGTCTTCAGTTTTGCATATATCAGCCCTTTTTGGACTGAAAAAGCCTTGCTATTGCCGCAAGGAGCATATCGGGAATGAACCGTGAAGCGATCGCTGCCGCCTTAACGGAAGACGTAGGCAGTATCAGAGCCTTGCGCGCAAACATTCCCCTGACAGCACATTCTGCGGCGTATTCGCTTGAAATTCCCCTGAGAGCAAATTTTACTCCAGCAGTACTGTTAAAATGCGTATCCACAGGTCCCGGACAGAAAGCTCCGATATAGACACCGCTGCGCTGACAGCGAAGCTCCTCACGCACGGCCTCGGTAAGCCTAAGCACATAGTTTTTGGTGGCGTAATAGGTCGCCATAAGCGGACCGGGCATAAATCCCGCTATTGAAGCCACGTTAAGAATATAGCCCTTGTCCCGTGCGGAAAAATCCCTGAGAAACAGCTTTGTCAGTATATGCACCGCGCCGATGTTCACGTCTATCATGTCAAGCTCTCTGTCAAGCTCGGTAACGCAGAACTTTCCGTATAAACCGAAACCCGCATTGTTTACCAGAATATCCACGTCGTATGCCGAAGCCTCCCTGTACAGTCGCAGACATTCATCGCGGCGTGAAATATCAGCCGCTATCACCTTTACACGCCTTGCGCCGAGCTCCTGCCTGAGAGCCTCCAGGCTCTCCTTGTCCCTGCCGGTTATAATAAGCCTGACCCCCATGCTGCCCAGCTTTCGGGCAATATCTCTTCCTATCCCTGAGCTTGCGCCTGTTACTAAAGCGGTCATTGTCAGCCCTCCGTTTTTTAAGTTTTTGAGGTTTTATTTTCGCTTACGGCTTTTTCTTTCTTCATCCTGCGCATTGCCTTTGCCTGAACCTTATAGCACTCGTACGCCCTGTTAAAATCGTCCCTGCCGATCTCAGAGCCGCCGTAGCAAACCGCCGTAAACGGCTTGGTCAGCGGTTCAAGGCTTTGACCGAGCTTTTCCTCCGAAAGACTGCCCATCTGTTCGGGAGTAAACGCCCTGAAGCTTTCCTTGAAGCGGTTCTCGGCATTTCTTATGTGCCTGTTGTAAAGCATGACTACTCCTTTTCCGCATTCGGCGTATTTTGCTCTGAGCCTGAATATCGCCTCGGCAATTTTGGGGAACAGCATTACCAGTAATATAAATATCCCGAATCCTGCTATAAATACCGCAGCCGTAAGAATAACCGCCGTAGGATCGGTATCCTCTTCTTCGGAAGCTCCTCCGCCTCCCGAGCCTATATAGCCGGCGGGCGTAGGCTCGAACCTCGTCCAGCCCGCAACGGGAATGTACACCTCGGGATATGCGTGAGCATTATCGCTGTATATAAAATAAGTTCCCGCATTTTCGGGAGACGGCTGAGGAACAAAGCCCTCGGCGTATCTTGCCGTAAGTCCGGCCGCTCTTGCAAGCAGTACGTAAGCGTCAGCAAAGTCAGAGCAAATACCGGTCTTGCTTTCAAACAAAAAGTACTCGGAAGTATCCATGCCCTCCGGAGGCTCATATCCCAGATCGTACAGAAATCCGCCTCCGGTAAAGTATTCCTCAATCGCCTCCGCCTTTTGACGGTCGTACTCCAATCCTGCCGTAATTTCGTCGGCAAGAGTCTGTATTTCCGGCGATACTTCCGTAGAGTAATTATCGCGGTAGTTCTCCGCCTGCGTCTGATTCTTTAAAAATTCATTCAGAACAAGATATTCCTCGGAATTGCTTTCTAATTCCCACTTGGCGTCAAACAGGAAATCGTCCCATTCTTCAAGACTTATATCGCTTATGCCGCTTGCCATAATGCTGTTCTGAGTTCTTTCACTGAAGTATCTTACAGTATAATTTACATTCGGAGGAAGCATGGGCAAATTAGTAAAGACCTCGCCCGCGTCCGAACGCGCGATCCATGAAACGTTCGCGTTTGAAACAGATATTTCAGCCGTCCTCAGCGGAGCGGGCAGATACACCGCCGGATAATCCTGGGCGTAAACAATACTGTAGCTCTGCGCGTCGGCAAGCTCCGTAAGCCGCTCCGCCCACGGGTATTTGTTTGTCAGCAGATAGCTTTCATCATAGAAAAAGCTTTCCTCAGCGTTTGCCTTGTTTTGTTCTATGACCTTTTCAACTGCTACGGCAAGCCTTTCAAAGCTCATGAGCTGCGAGGTCTCCTGCCACTTTCTGCTTCCCCTGACCGTCTCGCTGTCGTCGGTCCAAAGACCTGTTTCGCTGTCATAGACGTTAAAGACCTGCGTTTTCATATAGGTTGGCTCGGAAGAACTGATAATATACAGCAGCACGCTTTCGCCTCTTAAAAGCTCGTCGGCACGTCCCGAAAATGTTTTGTACTCGCCTCGGTACGCCGTCTCGCCGCTTCCGCCGAAGCTGAACATACTCACCGCCGCTTCAAATTTATCGTAATAAGGAGCAACCGACGGCTTAGGAACGAGAAGAGCCAGCAGAACTGCGGCTAAAGCGAAGTCCGTATAGACCGACGCCGCCGATACAGCCGTACCGCCTCGGAAAGAACCCTTTAAAAGGCGTTTCCGTCCGTCAATAATAAAGAAGATCAGGTTTAGCGAGGCGATCAGCGCGCAATAAGCGTCAGGCACTCTCGCCGCCGCTTTTACAGCGATCGCAAATGGTATCAGGGATACCAGCGCAAGCATTGAGGAGCGGTAAATTATCCTCGTAAAATAATAAAACGCCGACGTAAGAAAGAATACCATCAGCGGCATAAGGGTAAGCATAAAGTCCGCAACTGTTTCCTCAGCCTGAGCGCCCGAAAAAAACCATCTTATAAAAGCGAACCAGCTGTCCCAGTTCCTGCCTATGAACAGGGACGGAATAACTGCGAACACAGTGACCATCGTGCCGAAATATATAAAGCCTCCGAATTTTTTTCTCCGGAAGAAATCAAAGGTTTTTATCAGTCCAAATGCAGCCGCCGAACCTGCCAGCGTGTAAATATTAAAAGCATTTTCGGTATATACATACAGCACCGCTGACAATGCCGCCGTACACAGCAGCCATAAAAGAAAGGTCTCTCCGTGCTTTTTTGCCGCGCTGAAAACCTTTTCCGACGCTTCAGTCATCAGCTTTTTCCGCCTTTTTTAGTCATAACAAGGATCGTTGCAAGCACGGCTATCACAGAAGCCATTATCACGATGACGATGACCACTCCTATGCTCAGACCGCCCTGCTGAACGGTCTGCACCTGCTGTGCCGCAAGAACAGCTTCTGCGGTTGTTTCCGTCTGCTCACCGGTATCTGCCGCAGAAGCCGTACCGGTCTCCGCTTCAGAATTATCAGACGCCGTGTATTTATCATCATAGGCGGCGTTATTTTCCTCGGAAACCTCCGCTTTAAGGGAGTACTCACCGATAAGGTCGACGGCTATTGCAATGTTGTTCTGCTTCCAGCTTCCGTAACTTTCCTCCGAATCCTCATAGCAGTGCACAGACGCGCTCACATTGCGGAAAACGTCGCTGTCCAGCGCGGGAGCCTCCTTGCCGTAAGCGTAAATATCCTTAAGATTATTGCAGTCTGCAAAAACGCTGCTCCCTATCTTTTTAACGTCGGGACCTATTGAAATGCTCTCAAACCCGCATTTGCTGAACGTATTGGGGTACAGCTCCGAAATTCCCGCGGGAATGACAAATTCCGTCAGAGACTTGCAGTCCTGAAACGCGCCCTCTCCGATATACGTTACCGCCGCCGACACGGGGATCTCCTCCAAAGCTTCGCAGGAAGCAAAGGCGTAATCATCGATCTTCGTAACGGCGGCAGGCATTAGTACCTTTACCAGCTTTCTGTTGCCGGAAAAGGCGTTCTTACCGATCTCGGAAGTGTTTTTGGGCAAAGTCAGCACAGTAAGCTGATTGCGGGACGGCAGGGCGTTTTCGGGAATTACCCCGCCCTCGGTCTCCGTACCCGCAAGCTCGATTATCTCCAGATTGGGAATAGCGGCAAGCGCACCGTAGTCCGCCTCGTTAAGCGTACCCGACAGCACCGCGATATTCTTGATAAAATTGTAGTCCGTGCCGTCGGCAGCTTCGCTTATAGCGTCCGCAAGCTTTCCGGTTTCAAAGGACTGCACCGTGAGATTCTCCGTGCTTTCCTCCGCTCTTGCGGGGATCGCCATTATCACTATGCCCACCAGAAAAGCCACTGCAAGAATAAGAACCAGTATTCTTGCCGCCAAAGGTTTTTTCTTGTTTTTATTGTATGTAAACTTCGCCATGATTACTCCTTTCCGACTGTAGGACTAAACGTTTGCCGTATTCTCCGAAGAAGACGGAGAAGCTTCCGTACCCTGTTCCGCATTCTGCTCCGGAGCTTTCGGAGGCGTGCGGTTTTCCTCTCCCCTGCCTATTGAGAACCGTCCCGCCACCTGTATCTCCTGCGGAGTAAACAGCAGCACGTCCGTAGTGAGAGGATTTTTCGCCTTTCTGTACTCGCTGAGAATGACCGTGCCCAGTCCCTCCAAAATATTGTTGGTAATATTTTTAAGCACCAGAAGATTTTCGCGGGACGGAGCCACAACCAGAAATTTTGCTCCCAGCTTTTCGTACACCGCCGACCTAAACTCGTTGCACATTATAAGCGAGCTGCAAAATGCGGGAGCGGAGATTTTAAAATCCAGCGCCTTGATATTATCGCCGAGAGTTTCCTCTTTTATCTCGGCTTTTGAGAGTATCCTGCACATATTTCTGTCCGCAACGGAAAATACGACCTCCCGGGGAACTCCCCACTTTTTCAGGGTATCTTCGTCGAGAAAATGTATTATCTCGTCGTCTGGGGTATAGACCGCTACCTTTTTCAAGCCCTCCACAAAGTCCGCGCTTATCATATCCGCGGCAACGTCCTTGTCACGCATGATGAGCAGCCGCAGGAACTCCTGCCCGTTGGTAAAGGACACCATCCTGCCCTTTGTCAGGCAATCGTGCTCAAGGCGGTTTATCAGCATATCAAGCTCTTCGTCGGAGCGGCTTTTCTCATATGCCGACCGCGCGTCGCTCACGTCCACAGTAAACATCACCGTGCCGTTGGACACCTCGTACTGACCGTCGTCCCGCTTCGATACTATATTGAACTGCCGCCGCTTCAGCGCGTTCCTGAATCCGGCGTCAAATTTATCGCGGACGAAAAGACCGCCGAATTTTTCCGCAAGCTTCATAAGCCGCGACTCTCCTTTCGGTAACAAATACATACAGTAAGTATAACATATTCCGCGGGATTTGTACACAGGTTTCGTAAAAAATATTCGGATATTTTAATCGTGCCGCTGCTCCTCATTTGAGAACATTTCGCAGAAGCGCCCTGCAAAGGCGGGAGGCTCCCCCTTTGCGTAAAGGTGGGAAATATCGCCTATTGCGCTCGCTCTGAAAAAGGCGGTGCCTTCCCGGCGCTCCTCTGAGCACAGAGTCGTCACCGATGTGGGAGCTGTCATAAGACTGTGCCATAATATCATGGGCGAGACCCCGAAAAGATGTCCCAGCATAACGCACTGAACGCCGAAATGACAGAAAAACACGATAGTATCCTCGTTGGGTTTTTCCGCGCGGTAAACAAGTCCGTCACGTCTGTAGCCGTGGCGTGCAAGTATCTCGTCCAGACCGTCCCAGACCGCTTTAAGCCCTGCCTCCATGCCCGCGGACTTCATTACCGGCACATTGTACCAGCCGTTCCTTTGATAATATTCGGGAACGGCCGTCCAGTCGGCAGGGAGCATATCCCACGGGATACGCTTCATGCCCGTTACGGGGTCGTCTATCCGCACGTCGTATTCCCGCAGCCATGGCAGGACTTCCGCTTCACGTCCCGCCTTTTTAAGCGTAAAGGAAGCAGTGTCGCGGGCGCGTCCCAGAGGGGAAACGTAGTACTGCTTAACGACCAGGGGAGCGATTCGCTCCGAAAGCATTTCGGCTTCACGCCAGCCTTTTTCGGTGAGGGAATCTATGGAATAATCCGGATCGCCGTGGCGTATTATCATAATTTTCATATATGCAAAAGTCCTCCGGTATGATTTTTATTTTACTATATTATTATAACGCTTCCGGAGTATTATGTCAACTTTAAAAGGCGGACAATATCCCGTCCGCCGTCAGCCGTTTGTATTTATCTCAGATTTATTATTTTTTTGCCCGGCTTTTTTGCCATACGCACGGTCTGAGCCGCGCCGCTTCGCCGGCTTTTTTCGTCATAATAGCAAACGCAAATGTCGCCTGTTTCCGCAAGGCGGGCGTTGTGTTTTTTCAGGCATTCCTTACTGTAGTGTTCCGAAACGATTTCAACGCTGTCCGCTGCTTCAAGTATTTTCAGGTACTCTTCTTTATCAAGTCTGCTCCACCTTGCGGTATGCTCCTCGGGAGGACAGGGCAATACCAAATGCAGCTTTATATACGGAACACGCTCGTCTCTAAGTATCAGAATAACGTTTTCGCACAGCGTATCCCAGCCTATCGCTCCGCCCGCATAAAAGTCGGTGGCGCCCTCCATCAAAAGATTTTTAATAGTTTTCATAAGCTTTGGAATAGTTTCAATGTCGTTTTCAATTGTTCTTTGACCTGTAAAGAATACTTTTTTCATATTGCCTTCTCCTTATCTTGCTTAATTTTATCGTATCCATTATACGATAAAAATTATTAAATTTTAAGTGTTTTTCGTATATAATATACGAAAAGGTGTGAATATCATGACAATACTTGAAAGAATACTAAAACTGAGAGAAGAACGCGGCTGGACTGAATACCGTTTATCCGAGGAATCCGGCATTCCTCAATCCACTATTTCCTCATGGTTTCGTAAAAATGTGAATCCGTCAAAAAAGTCTCTTGAAAAAATATGTGCGGCGTTTAATATGACAATGTCACAGTTTTTTGCGTTTGACAACGAACCTATCGTTTTAACCGATAAGCAGCGGCAGATGCTTGAAAATTGGAACAAATTAAACTCTAAGCAACAGGATATTATATTGGAGCTTCTTGCTTCAATGCTTCCATAAAAGGACGGTACATTTCCGTCCTTTTGCTTTGACTTGATTTATCTCTGTGACCTGTAAAAAGTACTTTTTAATCAGACGTCGCCAAAAACATAATATTTTGTAATTATTATAGCCTATTGAATAATATTTGTCAATAATATTATTCAATAGGCTATTAATTTTTAAAGCAATACATATTATAATTTATTATGCAGGAGGTGATATTAAATGGAACTTGACTGGTTTGAGGTCGGTGAAAGAATAAGCGGCCAGCGTAATAAACTGGGACTTAAACAGCAAGATATATACGATAAAATGTCAATTTCACAAAATCATTACAGCCGGGTCGAAAACGGTCATGTCGGCATATCTGTTGAAAAACTGATTCAACTAAGCGATATTTTGAATATTTCAATTGATTATATTTTAACCGGAAAAACACCAAGGTGTAATAAAACCGATTTTGAGGAAAAGTACAGCAAACTTACTCATAAGCAAAAGAAATATATTGACCAGCAAATTGACTGCCTCAAAAAATTTGATTTAAAATGACTGCGATAATAAAGTAAAGATGAATATCATTTATGAAAAAGGACGGTAACATTATTCCGTCCTTTTGCTTTGTCTTGATTAGTTGTTCTGTAACCTGTAAAGAATACTTTTTTCATAAAATATCACCTCTTATATAATCATTAATGTCATATTTATTATAACATATATGACTAACAATTGCAACTGTTAAGAATAATTTTTATTCCAATAAGTTATATTATATAATTGGTGATAAAAATGAACAGATTGAAAACCTTACGTGAGTTAAAAGGCATAAGCCAACAAAAGCTTGCTCTTGAAATCAATGTTTCGCAAACTATGATAAGCAAATACGAGCTTGGTATAGCAGAACCCGGCATAAGTACAATATGTAAAATTGCCGAATATTTCAGAGTGTCATCGGATTATCTCCTTGAAATAAGCAATGACAAGATCAGTTTGCCCCCGTCAGGACTTTCTGAGGAAGAAAAAGAACTTTTATTCGGATATAAACGTCTCGGTACTGTTAAAAAAGCTATGCTTCAGGCGTATTTAAAAGGTTTGCTTCAAGAATAAACATCTCACATAAAACAATTCTTGCAAGGACCGGGCTTTCCCTCCCCTGCAAGAATGCTTATCTTTTTTGCAGACCTGATGTAAACCGCCGCGTCTCTTGCCTCTTGCTTCTCAAGCGCCTGCCTACGTCAGCTCAGCGCGGTAATATCTTCAATGGTAAGCATAGGCTGAACAGCCTTGTTTATCGAATAAGCCAGCAGCTTTGCGGTACGGTCGATAAGCTGGTCAACGTCACGGGGAGTCACCATCATGTTGGGCAGGTGCTTGTCGGGAGGGTTCCCCGTTATACTTTCCACAATGGTGTGCATATCCACAACGGTAGGCACTCCTATGGCTATCACGGGAACTCCAACAGTTGCTTCGGAAAGCTCCTTGCGGCGGTTTTGCACTCCCGAGCCGGGAGATATCCCCGTGTCGGTAAGCTGTATCGTCGTGCCAAGACGGGACACATCCGAGCAGGCAAGAGCGTCGATAACTATAACGCAGTCAGGCTTAGCCACGTCGCATATTGATTTTATTATTTCCGCAGCTTCGATACCCGTCTGTCCCAGCACTCCGGGAGCTATAGCCGAAACGCTGTTGAGCTGCCTCAGCTCGTGACCGTCCGGAAGAACGTCCTGCAAATGCCGCGTCGCAATTATTTGGGACACCACAAGAGGTCCGAGAGCGTCGGGAGTTATGTCCGAATTTCCCAGACCCGCCACAAGAGCGGTCTTTCTGCCGCTGCCCTTAAGAGCTATTATTTCGGCTGCAATGTTTGCCACCTGCTCGTCAAAATCCTGCGGACTTGCCGAAAGCCTGTCGGTCTCCACGGTAACGTACCGTCCGCGGCTTTTGCCTATGCGCATACCCGCCGCGTCGTCTGCAACGATTATTTCCGTTACCGAGCACGCGGAGCTTTTCCGAAGCTTGCGCTTTATGCCTTTCGGCAGACTTTTAGCATCCTCGTCGATCATTTCAACAGCGAGGTCTGTTCTAATTGACATAGTTTATCTTCCTTTCCTTTAAGAAACAAGATTTTAAGAGGAAGCAGCAAGAAGCTGTTTCGCCGCTGTCTTACTCCTTCTGCCGCTCTTTGTTTTGGACATAATAGCCAAAAATGCGCAAAAAATTTTTTTATAATTTTTCACGACGGCTATTGAAAAAACAGCGAAAAAATGTTAATATTATTGTTAGGCGTTTTCATATCCGCGCATACGGTTAGGGCAGTCGTACTGTCAAGCCGCAGGTACGGAGCGGAAATTGCCGTCCATAAACGTCATCACACCTCCCGCAGAGCCGTCCGTGTCAGGCTTCCGCGGCGGTTATGCCGGTTTTATTTTTATTTAGTATTACCGCAAAAGAAAAAAATATTTAATTGTTTAAGGAGAGAAAATCATGCCTAACATCAAATCCGCAAAAAAGAGAGTTAAAGTTATCGCTGCAAAAACAATGCATAACAAGGCTGTCAAGTCCAACCTCAGAACCGTTCTCAAGAAGGCTGACATTGCCTGCACGGAAAAAGCAGATAACTCCGAGGCTGCTATCAGACTGGCAATGAAAAAGGTTGACCAGGCTGCCGCAAAGAATATCATTCACAAAAACGCTGCTGCAAGAAAGAAGTCCCAGCTTGCAAAGAAGCTCAACTCCGCTAAGGCGTAAGAGCAAGCAGTTAAAGAAACGCAAGCCGTCCTGACTATAAAGACAGGACGGCTTTTTGCATAACGGCAGAATGCGCCAAATGTGCAGGATACGCAAAAATAAAAAGCAGACGCGGGAATCGGAGCTGTTCCGTTTCCCGCGTCTGTTATATAAGCTTTATAATTATAAGCTTTCGGTACTGAATATTATCTGCCGTTTATCTTGTACGCGCGGCATTGTTATTGTTACTGCCATTGCCGTTTGCACCGTCGCCGCCGTCAAGAACGTCTCCCACAATATCCTCCGCACCTGTTACAACATCGTCAACAATATCGTTCACATCGGTGCCGAGCTCTTCAAGAAGTCCGTCGCCGTCAATATCGCCGGTCTCGGAGTTCATTCCGTCCGACTGAGAGTCAGAGCCCGTCATAGTATCTGACATTGATTCCGACTGGGATTGGGATGTCTGGGACGACTGTGATGTCTGAGATGTCTGGGATTCCGCAGAGCCGTCATCCCCTCCCGAACAGCCCGAGAATAATACCGCTGTTGCCGAAAGCGCAATTATTGCTGAAAAGATCTTCTTCATCAGGAAATTCCTTTCCCGCGGGATTTATGCTTTCCGCGTTATGCTATCCGTCAATACACATATGTGCTGTCGCTGCTTTCCCCTTGCACGGTTTCATAATACAGCTCTTCAATTTCTTCGTTCCTCGCGCTTCTGGGTACGCGCTTTGCCGTATCCGCAAGCTCCGCGGGAACAGAGTAGGAATTGCCGTATATGCTGATAATATAACCGTTTTCATCGGCAATATGCATTGGCAAAACGCCTCTTACAATATCAGCTATATCCCTGCCGTAATCATATACGTAGCATTCGCCGGCTCTATTTCTTGCCGCGCCGCCTGCCGCCGGTACTATGACCGACGGTTCAGCGACGCGCGCGGCATCCCGCCATTCATCGGCAGTAAAAAGTCTTATCGACCCTGTAGCCGCCGCTTCAATTAACGCCGAATATAATTCCTCATCGGAAGCTTCTTCAACGCGATTCAGCTCAAAGTCAAAGTATTCCAGAAGCTCAACGGTATTGGTGAAGCTTTCCGGTACTGAAACAGCCGCCTGTCCATACCGCATATCCCCGGTCAGGTTGACGCGCCAGATATTATGCAGCTCGGAGTAATAATAATTCTCCTCGTTTATCGCCATAATATCCTTTGCGTAGGCTTCGGCAAGCTGCTCGTAGAAGCCGCGTCTGCAAAGGGAATCAATGCTTATCCCCGCAGTGTCGTCCTTAACGATCCCTGACGAAGCGTAAGCTTCATATATTCTCTTTTTACCGTTGTAGTTCTGAAGCAGTTCCGGATTCTTTTGCGCTTTTTCCATTTCCGCCTTATAAATCTCAGGTATTTCTAAAATATGCTTTCTGTACCTCTCTGCGGTCTGGCTCTTATATTCTTCCGTAAGATCAAGCCGCATAAGTATCTCCTGCGCCGCCGAATCATAGCAGCTATAATGTCTTTCCAGCGTGCCTCCGCCGGCAAGATGATAACGGATGTCAATAGTTCCCTGACTTGCGGCATTGTCCATAAGCTTTTGATATTTTCCTCCAAAAGAAAAAGCTTCTTCCGCCTTGTATTCATTGTAAAAATCTATCAATGCATTATGCGCGTCAATGATAGTTCCGATATTTTCCTTATCGGTAAATACCAGCGGTTCGTAAATATCCGAAAAGAAATTGTCTATGCGGTTTTCCGAATCGAGAACCGAGGCGTACCAGCTCCTGTAATC
Source organism: uncultured Oscillospiraceae bacterium (assembly GCA_910586535.1). GTDB lineage: Bacteria > Bacillota > Clostridia > Oscillospirales > Ruminococcaceae > RGIG8773. Next base: position 3,707 of record CAJUHS010000013.1, on the reverse strand, counting down.
AAAGTGACCGTATGCTCCGCTCGCAGCATAACCGCTTACCTCTGCGGAAATGACCGTTACCGGCAGCGGAACTCTCGATACCGCACCGAAGCCGTCGGTCTTGTCCCCGAGCCATATAACGCCGAACGCCGCAAGGAACGTTGCCGCATACTTTATTATGCTCAGCCAGAAGCGTTTGAATCCGCGGTTTGTGACTACCTCAAATATCATGTAAACTATTGCCGTAATAATTACCGCGGGAAGAAGTCCGAAATCCGAACTGCTCAGCAACAGCGATACTATGCAGAACACCGCGCAGGTTATAGTTATATAGTAGGCAAGCTTGAACACGAACGGTTTTGATACCTGCTCCGCACGGCGTTTTCTGTACAGGAAAAAAGCAAGTGCGCACAATGCCGCTATAATAAGAAAATACACTGCCGCCCATACGCCGTAGTTGATCCATTCCTCAATTCCGGAAAACACGCCTCCGCCAATTGACCAGTCAAGCGCCACAACTATAGCTCCCGCCACAGAAGTAAAGGATATTACCTTCAGCATGGGAACGTCGGATGATATCCCGTAAAGATTGTCAAATACGGAGAAAGTAACGCACATCACCGTCATAGGCAGAAGAACGTTCACAAGTATGGTATAAGCGATAGACTCAAACTTGCTTCCGCAGCAAACCGTGATGAGTACCGTTACCGTATAGAGCATCAGCATTGCAAGCAAGCCGCAGAGTATCAGCTTTAACAGCGCGGGCGCGGTATAGGAAAAGTAGTCGCATACAAACGGCTGCCTCACAATATCGCCGTTCTCAAAAAATTCATGGTAAAAGGTTCTGCCCTCCATAAAAATAAGCCCGTAGACCGTAAGCAGCAGGGATACGACCTGAGCTCCCAGGAAAGGAGCGACGTAGGTAAAAAGCCCCGAAAAATAATTTGAGAAAAATCTCTGCTTTGCATTTAGGGGCAAAGACAGCCTCATGTCCACCACAGATTTGTTGTGCAGGCATGAAAAACTGTCCACCGCAGGAAAGATACCAAGAAATCCCGCCAGCGCGGTAGTTATTGTACCGATAGCAGCATAAGCGTCAATTTCTTTCTGTCCGGTATAGACAGAGATTATTATTGCCAGTATCACCGCGGGGGCGGCAATAAGGTGCAGAACAGCAAGAATGATAAACAGCTTTTTATCCCCCAGAACGTTCTGTCTCCAGTTATGAAGCGCGGGAGAAAGCCTTTTTTCGCTTTTCTTGCCGTTGGTATTGTTAGTATTAGTCGATGCCGTTGCAGTCATAACCCATGCCCTCCATTTCGTAAATGAAAATTTCCTCCAGCGTAAGAGGTATCAGATCCAGCACCTTGGGCTGTTTTTTCTCAAGCTCGGCACGGATATCCTCCTCGCCGCCCTTTACTATAAGATAAGTAATGCTCTGCTTCTTTTCATAGTGAAGCACCTGAAGCTCTCCGAAATCATTCTCGCCGCAGTCCTCCGCAAACGCCGCCTGTATCTTGTGTATAGACCCCTTGACTGAATCCAGGTCCCGGTTGAACAGCAGCTTTCCCGCGTGGAGCAGAGCCGCCGTATCGCAGACCTCGTTTATCTCTTTAAGGTTATGGCTGGAGATTATTACCGTCAGCTTCCTGTCAAGCATAGCGTCCACCAGCATACGCTTTACGATTATACGCATAGTCGGGTCAAGACCGTCGAATGCTTCGTCCAGTAGCAGGTAATCGGTACAGGCGGCAAGTCCCGTAATAACGATAGCCTGGCGCTTCATGCCCTTTGAAAATTTGTCCAGCCGCTTATTATCGGGCAGCTTTATCACACCGTTGAGCTTGTCAAATATTTCGTCGGAAAAATTAGGATAAAAGCCCTTGTAGTATTTTCTCATATCGTTCAGAGTCATCGCACCGAACTGTACCGTCTCATCGTTTATAAAAAATACTTTTTGCTTTGCGGACACGTTGTCGTATACAGGCTCTCCGTCTATGAGGACATCACCCGAAGTTTGCTTGTAGACGCCCGACAAAAGCCGCAGGATAGTGGATTTTCCCGCGCCGTTCGATCCAAGAAGCCCGAACGCCGTTCCCGCCTCAATGGTAAGGTCTACACCGTCCAGCGCGTCGAAGCCCTCAAAGGACATCGTTACATTTTTAAGTTCTATCATATACATTCCCCTTTCTGATTTCTGATCTGTGACATATCATTTTACGGAATTTTTTTCAAGCCATTCTTCAAAGCAAAGACCGCTTTCCGCTATCTTCTCCGAATAATCTGCGCCGACATAGCGATAATGCCACGGTTCGTAATCTATCCCCGTGACCGAAGTCTTGCCTATGGGGTATCTTAAAATAAAGCCGTACCTATAAGCATTTTCGTAAAGCCACTCGTATACCTCGTCATTGGAGGAATTATCCTTGTCTGCGTTTATATCCACAGCCAGACCAAGTTCATGCTCGCTGGTTCCTGGAACAGCGACCCATTCCTCCGCCATTGCTCTCGCTCTTTTTTCGGAATACCCCTTTTTCTCAAAAGCACGTATCTTATCATCAAGCATACGCTGCTGTTCGGAACTGGTGCGGTAACCCTCTCCCACAACGGGGTAAATACCCTCGGCTCTCATATCGTCGAACATTCTTTGCAGTTCGGGATAAATGCCGGAATCCACACGCTGTCCGTTTGAAAGCTCGGTAAGCTCCGGCTCATAATTTTCGGGAATTTTATTTTTACTGTTCACCAAAATAAGAAAACGGTTTTTGGGAATTTCGGCAGTCACAGCGTCAGCATATTTTTCCGCGCTGACAGTCATTCCGTAAGCCGGAAGCTCTGCAAGACGCTCAAACGCTTTTCCCAAAGCGACTCCGGCTGAAAATATTACAAGAGCGGCAGTTAAAGCGGCAAAAACACCGCCGCGTCTCTTTTTAGTCTTTTTAGTTCTGTTCATGATTTGACATCTCCCGAACCGTGAACGTCAGCGCAGCGTATTCTTTCGGTAAGCTCGCTTTTTCCGATACCCGCGTTAAGCGCTTCGGAAACCGCCTTGTCAAAGTCAGCGAGAGCCGCGTCCTTAACGGCCTCAGCGTTGACGTTTGCCACGAAGCTTCCCCGTCCGGCAAGAGAATATATTACCTTGTCCCGCTCTAAAAGCTGAAAAGCTTTCGACACCGTGTTGGGATTGACACCCAGCTCCTTTGCCAGCTCCCGCACGCTGGGAAGCTTGTCATTCGGCATAAGCTCCCGCTTTAAGATAAGCTCAATTATTTTTTTATAGAGCTGCTCATAGATCGGAGTTCTGCTTTGCAGATCGATACTATACATAAAATTCATCCTTTCCGTAAGCGTTTGAAACGACTTAAAGCTACCTGTCATCCCGTAAGCAGTGCGCGGCTGAAGCGAACTGTCCTTATCGTTCCGTTTGTTTCCGAACGCACGCCGTCCCGAGGCAAGCAGGTCGTTTTCCTCAAAGGATTCTACAGCATAGAAAAACATGATTGACCGCTCCCATCCAAACTGTATTAATTTAACTAATACAGTTATAACACATAGTACAAATTTTGTCAAGAGGCAAATAGAAATGTAATATTTTTGTAATTTTTACAGCGGGGAGTTTGCTGAAATTTTAAATTTATGTTTATCGCACTAATGTTATTGTTTCGTCAAGACTTTAGCTGGTCAAGCTGAGCACAGCTTGCGGGGGTCAAGGGGGCAGAGCCCCATTG
>CAJUHS010000012.1 GCA_910586535.1 uncultured Oscillospiraceae bacterium | reverse complement strand
AAGGAATTGGTTACAGAATTTAGGGAGATTGCCGAAGAAAACAGCGAATCGGCAGCTGCTGTTCTTCGCAAGGCGATAGAACAGTATATTGAAGATAATAAGGGAAATGCCTCAAAGAGGAAGTATAACAGCAAAACATCAGCAAGGATTTCTGCCGAACTGCCAAAGGCGTTGGTGTCGGAATTTCGCGAGGTCGTTGCAGAAAATAGTGAAACGGCAGCAGGCGTTCTTCGCAAAGCTGTTGAAAAATATGTTCAAGATAACGAATAAAATGCTATTAGCAAAATGCAAAAAAGCAAGTCTGATTTTTTAAATTAAAAATCAGACTTTTTTATAAACCTATTGACATACTCACGTATATATGGTATGATATAATTATGGAAATAAAAACTTGATAAAAGTTATTAGATTTAGGCAAATGAAATATGCTATCAAATCCTTTTTTGCCTTGAAAACCACTTAAAAATATCTACGGATTTTTACTCCGCTTTTTGGTAAAAGAATTGACCTCAAACCGCCTATTTAAGCAATTTGAGAGCCAAATATCTTTTTTCTAAGGAAAGATGGTGCCCCCGTGCGGAAATTAAACATCTTTTTCAATATTTTTTGTACAGAAACTATACCTTTTATTTTTACGTTGAATAGGCATTACTTGTATCTTCCTCAAAATGACAGCATATAATGAAACAGCGGGTATTTCCGCATTCATTAACCACATTGCAGACAAGGAGGATCGCGCGCTGTCCCGATGTGGCTTCGCGCGTACAGAATATTATGCCAAGTGTTTTTTTAAGTCCTTCCACGCAGGAGTGGAATCCGTATGTAAACGGAGGAAACGAAGAACAATATATGAATCTGATCGCCGATAAAATGGAGCCTTACCTCCGTTCATCGGGGATCGAGTATACAAGGAACGATCCTAACCGTGATGTTCGCGGAGCAATAAGCGACTCAAACGGCGGAAACTACGATGTACATCTTGCACTTCACTCGAACGCTGGAGGAGGCAGGTTTGCAGGAAAGCTTAGAGGCGTGGATATTTACTACTCGCCATATTCGAGTTACAGCAGACAGCTTGCAACGATAGTTGCAAACAATATGAAAAGCGTTTACCCAGATCCATCCAAGGTAAATACCCGTCCCACAACGTCACTCGGAGAAGTGACAAGGACAAAGGCGGTTGCGGTTCTTGCAGAACTTGGATATCACGACAATCCCGCTGACGCAGAGTGGATCAAGTCCAATCTTGATGCGATAGCAAGAAATCTTGTTCAGTCTCTGTGCGACTATTTCGGTATACCTTTTGTTGAGGCTACTCCGGTAAGGCGCGGTACTGTTTCCACCGACGGTTCCAACCTTAACATCAGGAAGTATCCGTCCGTTGACGCAGCGATTATTGGGGTAATTCCAAACGGAGCGACTATGTCCGTTTACGGTCAGACCGGCAACTGGTATGTTATCCGTTACGGCAACACCTACGGCTATGCGGCAGCTGATTTTATTACATTTGAATAATTCGTGAGGTGTGAGCGGTATGCAAAAATGTTCAGCTTTTCGCGCATACCTTATGCCAACGCTGAGGCGTCGCCTCTGAAGCAAAGCTTTGAGCCATATACGGAGGCAAGGGCAAAGGCGCACTCTTTTCGGTACGGGAATATTTTTTCCCGTACCGAAAAAATATTTTTGTAACAGTTGCAGTTTGACGAAATATGTGATATAATTAATATGTATATTTATATTTATTTAGCTTGAGTCACAGTAAGGAGCATCTTATGTCAAAGATCAAAGTAGCCGTTTTGTTCGGCGGCGTATCCAACGAACATGAAATCTCACTGATCTCGGTGTCGAATATTATATCGGCGATACCAAAGGACAAGTATGAGATCATTCCCATAGGAATTACCAAAAAGGGCAGGTGGCTCTTTTATCCTGGAGACGTCAGTCTTATCCAGTCGGGACAATGGGAATCCCACCCGGACTGTGTTCCGGCAGTAATACTTCCTGATCCCGTGTATAAGGGAATAATGAAGATCGTGGACGGAGACTGTACTGTCAAAAAAATAGACGCTGTATTTCCGGCTCTGCACGGTCAGAACGGCGAAGACGGAGCTGTTCAGGGTCTGTTAAAGCTTTCGGGAATACCGTATGTTGGATGCGATATAATTTCCTCGGCAAACTGTATGGATAAGACCGCCGCACATAAAATACTTGAGTCTGACGGTATCAGAATGGCAAAGTGGAAAAGCGTTTTAGTTTCGGAGCTTAGCAGACTTGACGAGTTGTGCGAAAATACTGCCGCAGAGCTTGAATATCCTCTTTTTGTTAAGCCTGCGAACAGCGGCTCTTCGGTAGGTGTGAATAAGGCAAGTTCCTTTGAGGAGCTGAAAAATGCGGTGAAGCTGGCGTTCAGTCACGACAGGAAGGTCGTTATAGAGGAGTTTGTAAAGGGCAGGGAAGTGGAGTGTGCCGTTTTTGGCAAGGATAATCCATTTGCCTCGGCTGTTGGAGAAATCAATTCCTGCAACGAGTTTTACGATTATGAAGCCAAGTACATACTGGGTACGTCGGGTCTGTCCATTCCTGCGGATATACCGGAAGCTGCCGCAAGGGAAATACGTGAGACTGCTGTAAGAGCCTTCAGGCTTATGGGCTGCTCGGGACTTGCACGTGTAGACTTTTTTCTGAAAGATGACGGCACGGTGATCCTTAACGAGATAAATACAATGCCGGGCTTTACACAAATAAGTATGTATCCCAAGCTTATGGAAAATATGGGAATTTCCCAGTCGGAGCTTGTTGATAAGCTTATTTCCCTTGCGATCGAGGGATAATATATACATAAGGTTATTTTGGAGGCTGCTATGAACAACAACGCAATTGGCGTGTTCGATTCGGGTCTCGGAGGACTTACCTGTCTGAAAGAGCTGAACAAGCTTATCCCGAACGAAAATGTAATATATTTCGGCGACACGGCAAGACTTCCTTACGGAACAAGAAGCCGTGAGACGATTCTGGAGTACGCCCGTCAGGACATTGCTTTTGTGAAAAAACAGAACGTGAAAATGATAATCGCTGCCTGCGGAACTGTCTCATCCGTTCTCGGCAGCGGAAAAACCTCCGATGGTGATACTCCTTTTACGGGAGTACTGCTTCCTGCGGCTCAGGCGGCGTGCGGGATAACGCGTAATGGAAAAATAGGAATTATCGGTACGGAAGCTACGATTAAATCAGGTTCTTACGGAAAAGCTATAAGAGGGATACGTCCGGACGTTTCGGTTATAGGAGTGGCCTGTCCTCTGTTCGTACCTCTTGTGGAAAGCGGTTTTACCGCACGTGACAATAAGGTGGCGCAGCTTGTTGCAGAGCAGTATCTTGCTCCAATAAAAAAAGAGGGGGTCGATACGCTTATTCTTGGCTGTACTCATTATCCTATTATAAGGGACGTTATTTCCGACTTTATGGGGGACTCGGTAACGCTTATATCCTCGGGCGAGGAAGCCGCAAAGTACGCCTATAATATGCTTATGAGCAGGGAAATGCTTTCCGACCGGGAGGAAAACGGCACTAACACTTACTATACCTCCGACAGCGTGGAGCTTTTCGGAGAAAACGCGCGGGCGTTTATGGGAAGCTCCATAAACGGAGATGTTTTTAAGGTGGGGATAGACGAATTGATCTCTGCTGCAAATCAATAATTAAAGAGGAATAAAATGGAAAAGAACGTTTTGATCAATCTGACAAGTATTAATACCGTGGACGATGACAGCTCCAAAATAGAGCTTACCACCTCGGGTACTCTCAGAAGCCTTAAAAACGGAGGCTTTGAACTGAAATATGAGGAATCGGAGGTAACAGGCTTCGGCGGTTCTACGACAAGTCTGACGCTTCTCGGGAATAACCTTGTGAATCTGAATCGTACCGGTACTGCGCCCTCCGACCTGATACTAGAAAGAAATAAAAAGCACCATTGTCACTACGGTACGCCCTACGGCGACTTTACAATGGGAATTTTTACCCATTGTATTGATAACAACATTGGCGAGAACGGCGGCGATTTGTACCTCAAGTATACTGTGGACATAAACTCCAGCTATGTGTCCGACAACGAGATATACATTAAAATCAACTGATCATATAACCGAAAGGAAGATAAAAATGTCAAATCCTATAAAATCCGCCTCCGCAGAGCTTCGCGAGATACTGATGTCAGCTTTGGGACGGCTTGTTTCCGAGGGAAAAATAGAAGCTGTTCCATTGCCCTCCTTTAATGTGGAGATACCGCAGGATAAGTCCCACGGCGACTTTGCTTCAAACATCGCTCTTGCCTGCGCTAAGCCGCTTAAATCCGCGCCGAGAAAGATCGCCGAGCTTATCTGCGAAGCTCTCATTCTTGAAGGGACTTCCTTTGAGCGGGTCGAGATAGCAGGTCCCGGCTTTATTAACTTTTTCCTGTCAAGGAACTGGTTTTCCGGAGTCGTTTCAGTCGTTCTTTTTGAGAAAGAGAAATACGGCAGAACCGATACTGGCGCAGGAAAAAGCATTCTCGTTGAGTTTGTTTCCGCAAATCCCACTGGACCCATGCATATCGGAAACGCTCGCGGCGGAGCTATAGGCGACGGACTTTCTTCGGTACTTGACTGGGCGGGCTACAGAGTAGAGCGGGAGTTCTACGTGAACGACGCTGGAAACCAGATCGAGAAGTTCGGAAAATCTCTCGATCTTCGGTACTGCCAGCTCTGTTCGGACGACGGACAGGCTTTGGTAAAGCAGTACAGCGATACCGAGGCGTTAAGTCAGGCTATCTATAACGATACTGAAAAATTTCCCATGCCAGAGGACGTGTATCTTGGCGCAGATATTATAGTACACGCAAGGAATTTTTACAGTGAAAACGGCGCCGACCTTATGAACAAGCCGGAGGAGGAACGCAAGGAGGCTCTTGTTGCGTTTGCTTTGCCGAAAAATATCCAAAAGCTTGAGGACGACCTCCGCAAGTACCGTATTGAGTACGACACATGGTTCAGGGAAAGTACGCTCCACAACAGCGGCGCGGTAAGCGAGGTCATTGAGCTGCTGAAAAATAGCGGTCATACCTATGAGCAGGAGGGAGCGCTTTGGTTCAAGTCCTCGGACTTCGGGGACGAAAAGGACAGGGTGCTTGTCCGTGCAAACGGCGTGCCGACATACTTTGTGCCCGATATTGCGTACCACTACAATAAGCTTGTGACACGCGGCTTCGATACAGCGATAGACATACTGGGCGCGGATCACCACGGATATGTTCCAAGAATGAAAGCCGCAATGGAGGCTTTGGGGATAGACCCCAACCGCTTCAACGCGATAATCATGCAGATGGTTCGTCTTGTCAAGGACGGTGAGACATATAAGCTTTCCAAGCGTTCCGGAAAAGCCGTTACCCTCGAAACCCTGTTGGACGAGGTTCCAATTGACGCGGCGCGGTACTTTTTCAACCTACGCGAAGCCAATTCGCACTTTGAATTCGACCTTGACCTTGCAATAGAACAGTCCGCCAAAAATCCGGTTTACTATGTTCAGTACGCCCACGCGCGTATTTGTTCCATTATAAGAAATCTTGCGGCTGAGGGCTTCTCCATAAGGAAGTTGTCCGCTGAGCAGATGAGCGTTCTGGATTCCCCCGAAGAAGTGGAGCTTATCCGCCATATTGCGTCGCTGCCCAATACAGTGGATTCTGCCGCAAGAGATTACGATCCGTCCAGGATAACCCGCTACAGTCAGGAGCTTGCTACGCTGTTCCACAAATTTTATGACAAGTGCCGCATAAAAGGCGCGGAAGAACCTCTTCTGTATGCTCGTCTCAGCCTTTGCGACGCGGTAAGGATCACACTCAGAAATACGTTTGAGATACTAAAGATCGACTGTCCGGAAAAGATGTAAAAAACTTTTCAGCGTCTTAGGAGAAAATTATGCCTATAAACATCGAATGCGAGTACTGCGGCTCGGTCTACGACTTTGGGGAACAACGTACTTGTCCGAACTGCGCCGCTGTACCGTCAAAGGAGCAGGTATCGGCTGCGAGAGCCGCCGCAAAGGCTGAAACAAATCATGGAACGGAAACGGTTCGTGTTGTCTATACCAGCCGCTTTATGAATGTGGCGGTAAAGCTTATTCCGGTATGTATTGCGCTGGTACTGATATCTGCGCTGATCCCCATTATAGCTGAAAATAGCTTGGAGAGCTCTATAGCGAAAAATTATCAGACCGTGGATGAGCCTGTCTATAATGATTTTAAACTGAACGAATCTTTTGTTTTTGACGGAAAAATGACGCTCACAATAACGGAAGCCTTTATTTCCGACAGCGAACGTATACAGGCTATTCTCCCCGACGGTACGGAGCTGCTTGTCGTCCATGTCGAATGCTCTGTATCGCAGAAGGGCGGTTCATTTTTTCAAAACTACTATAACCGCACCCCCTACATAGATAACGGCAAATACTGCCGCACTTATATTTCAAATTCGGCGCTGAGCTCCTGTCCTGAGGTCTACGCACAGAACATCTTTACGCTTTCTGCGTCAAACTATTCAAGCGAAAGCGACGGCTATATGTGTTTTCCTATAGACGAGGGGGACAGGCAGTTCGATCTGTGTTTTGAGGAAATATCCGTAAAGGGTCACGCCAGACAGCTTGACAGCATAGACAGGATCGTAATTGACGTTTCGGACGGAGGTGCTGTGCATGAATAAAAAAACTAACGTTAAGAACTACAGTACAGCGGCAAAGGTCGTTGCAATAATACTTCTTGTCCTGACGCCGATATCGGTTATGATTTCGGTTTCCGAAGCCGTCATGATAAATGAAGTATCGGAATTTGATACTTATTATAGCTGGGAGATAACCGGCGCTGAAGCGGAAAAGCAGCCCGACGGAAAATATCTTATCACGGCGGACATAAAAAATACAAGCGCGTACCGCGCTTCCATAAGCGACTATTCAATAACCGTACGGTACGGAAACAATAACCGCGCCGACAACGAAATGTCTTCAGCAAGCTATCCGAACGGAGGTTTTTACGATGTTCTGAAATATCCTATAATTCCCGCAGGACAGACGGTAAAGTACCAAATGCTGGTGAGTCTGCCCGAGGGTACCTCGACGGTACGCCTTGACTACGGCGGAATTGCTTACGACCTTAAGGATATCTTGGGTGAGAATGAAAATCAGGTCTATACGCTTAAGCTTCAGTGATTTCCAAATTTTTTGAATTTTACAGAATAAATTCACCAAAGCTGTCAAAACTATGCTTGAGGTGAATTTTATGAGCAATGAAAAATTCAAAATAGGCAATCTTTCAGGCAAAGGTCTTATTATTGCGGTAGCGGCAAGTATAGTTGTCGTGGGCGCGGCGGGGTTCTACTCCTACAGCAAAATTTCCGATAAGCTCAACGCGGAGATCATAGGAGAAAACAAGGATACATTGTCTGCCGACGGAGCAAAAATTGACGGCGTTTCTTCCGACGGAGACGGGGCGGTTCTCAATGCTCCGGTTGACGCTGCGCAGACGGACGTTTCCAAACCTGAGCCGGTCGTTACCCTTGATGATGGGGAATCCGCCGAATCAGCGGTAGTTACAGCGGAAGCTGACAAAGCGGAAACTTCTGCCGCTGAGACCGAACCGTTCCCGACAACTATGGTAAGACCGCTTAACGGCGAGGTGCTCAACGATTTTTCCGCAGGCGAACTTGTAAAGTCGAAAACTCTTAATGTGTGGAAAACCCACGACGGAGTCGATATTGCAGGCGCAATGGACGAAAAGGTCAAGAGCATGACAGGCGGTACGGTAACAAAGGTCTACGAGGATCAGATGCTTGGTGCGTGCGTTATAATCGACCACGGAAACGGTTTTGAGGGGTACTACTGCAATCTCAGCAAGGATATCCCTGTTGCTGAGGGTCAGAGCGTTTCTGCCGGAACTGTTATCGGAGCCGTGGGAAATACCGCTCAGAACGAGATCAGTGAGGAACCGCATCTTCACTTTGCAATTAAGAAAAACGGAGAATGGATAGATCCTATCGCTCTTATTTCCGGAGAGGGAAGCTGAAAAAGATACAAAAATGCCGCTTTGCAGAATGTGCTGCAAAGCGGTTTTTGTATGTGTGTATATGTGAATTTAATTTTCAATTGGTTTTCTCACAAATTTTTGTATTGCTTTCGGAGCGTACATCTTCTTGTCAAGCTCGTAAAGAGCAATAAAAATTATTCCGGACGTGCAGAGGTAAATTACCGTCTCAAAAAGCGCCGATGAGCAGGTAATAAGTCTTGTCAGAGCGGAGGTTATCTGGCAGCAGAAAAAGCACATTGCAAATGGCTTGATGATATAAGTGAATGCATCGAAACGGATATGCGCTGCATTAAAAACAAATATCACACGGACGATATTGCTGTATATGTTGCTGGCGTAGTACGAGATCAGTACTCCCGTGAAGCCGTAAAGATGTACGAAAACTATTACGCATACTATTCTTATTGCGTACTCGCAGAGACTGTTTATTGTGGAAAAATTTTGTCTGCCGAGACCTTTTATAATGCCCTCCAGAACTATTTCAAGGTAGATAAACGGCACAACCGGAAACATTTTTACAAGAGTTTCGCTTACAAGGCTGTCCGAGGGACACAGAAGCTGTCCAATATTTTTTCCCATAACAAGCAGCATTCCCGAAATGAAAAAGGAGTAAGCAAATGCCCGTGTCAGGCTTTTCTTTATAAGGCTTTGCACTCTTTCGACGTTTTCTGAGGATTTAGCACGTGCTATCTCGGGTATAATAATGTTTGACAGACTTGTGAGGATAACAGCGGGATAGAAAACCGTAGGGATTATCATCGCCTCGAACATACCGTATTCGCTCATAGCGCGCTCGGCTGAGGCGTTGTATTTCAGCAGAGCCACGGGCACAAGGGCTTCGTTCAGCGAGGACATTACCATTTGGACATATCCTCCAGCCACGATAGGCAGCGAAAGCTTCAGATAGGAGGAAATTTTTTCTATCCTCGGCTGTCTGTTTGGCAATGCGGAAAAACGGCGGTATTCGGGCAAATATTTTACTATGTAGTATACAAAACTTACGGTTTCTCCGATGAGTATTGAGACAGAAATAAGAATGTAAACGCTCAGACCTCGGTCAAGCAGAAATATCACGCCTACGGTGAGGGATATCCATTTTGAAGCAAATTCTATAATGTCTCCATTGCACGGGATACGGACGTCGCGCATGGCATTGAAATACCCTCTTATGCAGGAACCGAACGCTGCCGGCGGCAGGGATAGCGCTATTATTCTTACCGATACCGCAAGCTCCGGTGCGGCTGAAACGCGGTCGGCAATGATACGGGCAAGTCCGAATGAAGCTAATGCGAAAGCCGCAGAAAGTATCATGGCGAATCCAAGCGAAAGCCTCATTATTTTTCGGAGGTTTTTGTTTCCCGCGCCCAATTCCTCTGAAACAAAGCGGCTTGTGGAGATAAAAATATTTCCGTTTGCAAGCACCATGATAAATCCGAACAGCGAGGTTATAAGGGTCATTACCCCAACGGAGGCTGTGCCGAGCTTGTTCGATATAAAAATATTCAGCCACAGACCAAGTCCCTGCAAAATAATTGATACTGCGGTAAGCCGTGCTGTGTCTTTGGCGATACGGTTCATAGAAATTTTCAACGTTTATCCCTCATTTCTTAGTAATAATTATGAAAATACTTAAATTTCTATGTCTTTTGTTGCTATTTTCGGAAAAATTGGATATAATAAGATATGTATGCAAAAGCAGAATTGGAGATGAACAATAGAATGACAAAAGCCGAAAAGTTTTTTAACAAAATAAAGGATAAAAAAATCGCCTTTATCGGTATGGGCGTTACAAATAACGATGTCATAAAACTTTTTCTGAAAAAGGGGATAGACGTTACAGTCTGCGACTGCAAGGACAGAGACTCCGCAGGAGATATAGTCTCAGAGCTTGAAGCGGCAGGAGCAAGGCTTTCTCTTGGCGGAAGGTACCTTGAACCCATATATGAAAGCGATATTGTCTTCCGTGCTCCCGGAGTGTACTGGAATATTCCTGAACTGAAAAAAGCTCGTGATATGGGTGTGACCGTTACTTCCGAAATGGAAGTGTTTTTCGACTTGTGTCCCTGCAAGCTGTACGCAATAACTGGTACCGACGGAAAAACAACAACGACAACTATAACGGCGGAGACTCTTGCACGGAGCGGCAAAACCGTACATAAAGGCGGAAACATCGGTCGTGCGCTTCTGCCTATAATTGAGGAAATAAACGAAAACGACGCTGCCGTTGTGGAGCTTTCAAGCTTTCAGCTCATTAGTATGCGGAGGTCTCCCGACAGCGCGGCGATAACCAATATCTATCCCGATCATCTTAACGTTCACAGATCAATGGAAGAATATGTCGGCGCAAAGCTTAATATTCTGCTGCATCAGAACGCTTTTTCACGTGCAGTCTTAAATATGGACAACGCGGATACAGACAGGCTTGCAGAGTACGTTCGGGGCGATCTCTATAAGTTCAGCAGGACGCAGATGCCGAAGCGCGGTTCTTTCCTGAACAGCGACGGCTGGCTTTGCTTTACCGACGGAAAAAGCATTGAAAAGATAGTTCATAAGGATGAAATAAAAATCCCAGGTCTGCACAATGTTGAAAACTATCTGACAGCGATATCTTTGCTGCACGGAGACGTTCCAAACGAAGCCTTTGCTGAGACCGCAAGGGAGTTTGGCGGAGTTGAACACCGCATAGAATTTGTCCGTGAACTGGACGGTGTAAAGTATTACAACGACAGCATTGCCACCAGTCCCGTAAGCGTTATTGCAGGTTTGAACTCATTCGGACGGCGGATAATCGTCATTGCTGGAGGCTCGGATAAAAAGCTGGACTACAGTCAGCTTGCCGAACCGATAAACACCTATGTCAAGACGCTGGTGCTTCTGGGAGAGACTGCGGACAGTATTGAAGCGGCGGTTAAAGCGTATCCTCACTACAGCACGGACAAGTGCAGGATAGTAAGGGTAAAGACCATGGAGGAAGCAGTTAATGCTGCACAGAAAAGCGCGAAGAACGGCGATGTTGTAACTCTTTCTCCCGCAAGCGCAAGCTTTGATTTGTACAAAAATTTTGAGGAGCGAGGACAGCACTATAAGGATATTGTCAACTCATTGAAATAAGAAAGGACTTTAATATGGATTTAGAAAAAAGCATAATGTCCCTTGCGGACGCGCGGGGTGTTTCGGGGGATGAAACAAACGCCGCCGAACTTGCGCTGTCCATGCTAAAAGACTATACGGACGACTGCTTTATTAAAAACGGTAATGTCATAGGACATTTTGGTTGTAAAGGTGCGAAGCCTCACATTTTGATAGACGCTCACATTGACCAGATAGGCTTTACGGTCACTCACATCACCGACGACGGATTTCTGAAAATATCGGGCTGCGGAGGTATAGACCGCAGATTGCTGCTTGCACAGCCTGTTACGGTTCTGGATAAGAAGCCGCTTGACGGAGTGATATGTGCAATACCTCCTCACCTTGAAACGGACGAAAGCAAGGTTCCCGAAATGGAGGATATATGTGTAGACGTGGGTCTCACCAAAGTTAGTGCGGAAGAATTTATATCCCTCGGAGACAAAATTGTGTTTGCGTCACATTGTGCAAAATTGCAGGGTGATAGGATAACAGGCGCAGCTTTGGACGACCGCTGCGGCGTGGCTTCTATTTTACGTGCTTTGGAGCTTGTAAAGAATAAACCTTTACACGGTGAGATAACTGTGATGTTTTCAACTCAGGAGGAGGTCGGCGAGCGAGGAGCAAAAATCGGAGCATTCGATATTGAGCCTGATATTGCCATTGCTGTGGACGTGAGCTTTGCATTGACGTCGGGTGATTCCGAGGTTAAGTGCGGCGCTATGGGCAGAGGCTGTATGATAGGCTTTTCTCCCGTGCTGGACAGGGAACTGTCACAAACATTTAAGGCTATGGCCGAAAATAGAGGTCTTCCGTATCAAATCGAGGTAATGAGCGGTACAACAGGTACTAATGCCGACAGGTTTTCAGTAAATAAACATGGTGTAAAGGCAGTTACCTTGTCCATACCTTTGAAGTATATGCATACACCGGTTGAGGTAATATCTCTTTCCGATGTTGAAAATACGGCGCAGCTTATTGCCGCCTATATTACGGAGGTGTCGGCATGACTGTAGAATTGCTTGAAAAACTTTGTATGCTAAACGGAGCGTCGGGAGATGAAAACAGAGTTAGGGACTTTATTCTGTCCGAGATATCAGGATACTGCGAGTATCGTGTTGATCCTCTCGGAAATATTATTGCCGAGAAGAAAGGTAAGTCCGCCTCATCTAAAAAGGTCATGATTTCCGCCCACATGGACGAGGTAGGAATGATTGTTACTTCGGTTAAATCTGACGGAACGCTGACTGTCTCTCCCGTTGGAGGCATTGATCCCCGAGTCGCTATCGGCAGACCTGTTTTTGTCGGCGACAGTGACATATATGGTGTGATCGGCGCAAAGGCGGTGCATAATCTGTCCGCTGATGAAAAAAAGACTGCTCCGAAATTTGACGCGCTATATATTGATATCGGCGCAGAGGATAAAGCCGCTGCTGAAAAGCTTGTGTCTCTAGGCGATTTTGTGCACTTTTTATCAGAATTTATACATTTCGGTGATGATTTTATCAAGGGAAAAGCAATAGACGACCGTTTTGGTTGTGCTGTCATGATAGACCTGATAAAATCTGAGCTGCCCTACGACTGCACATTTACCTTTGTGGTACAGGAGGAAGTGGGACTTCGCGGTTCGCAGACTGCAGCCTATAGAGTTGCGCCTGATTTTGCGATCGTTCTTGAAGCTACAACGGCAGCGGATATCCCTCTTGCTTCGGGAGAGAAACGCTGCTGCGAACTGGGCAGGGGAGCAGTAGTATCCTACATGGATCGCTCTACGATTTATGATAAGGAGCTATATGGAATTTCGCGGGATATTGCTTTGAAAAACGGAATTAAATGGCAGACTAAAACTATGGTTGCAGGAGGCAATGACAGCGGAGCTATCCATATTTCCCGCGGCGGAGTACGTACAATAGCTATTTCTGCTCCGTGCCGATATTTGCACTCGCCGTCCTGTGTGGTTAAGCTTTCCGATTTGGAGGACTGTGAAAAACTTGCAGGACTCATGTTTGAAAAGATGTGTACAATGTGATAAAACAGATTTTTGATGTATCTTCCGAAATGGTTACCGATTCCTATTATGGCAGGAAAATTTTGGCTGCATTTTATGCCTACGGCGGGGATTATGATTTTTGCAGATTCTATAGCTGCGGAGGCGGACTGATACACATTTACAACGCAGGTATGGTTATAGACGGTGATCCAGATATTAATGAGGTAGAAATGTTTATATGTATGACAAAGCCAGCTGCTGTTGAGATGAAAAGCGATATAGCTTTACAGCTTTGTTCAGCATATGAAAAGGTACACAGAACGTTGTTTCGCGTAAAATCAATCGAAAGCGGCATAGATTCTAATAATGTAAAGGTGAATAGCTATACAGATAAATGTTTTGCAGTACTGAATAAAAGCTTTGATAAAATGCTTCCTTATGATGATTGGTACGTGGATATATCCCATAGGATAAGGCATAATATTTCAAAATTATATTGGTATGACAATACTACGGTTACACAGCAGTTTAATATTAATGGATTCGTCTTCTTATCGCATATTGCCACTGCGCCACATACAAGGGGCAGGGGAACTGCACGAAAGCTGCTCTGGCTGATTGGTTCCGAAGCCGAAAAAAGCGGTGAGACTGCTTACCTGTTTGCACTTGATCACAGACGTTCTTTTTATGAAACGATAGGCTTTGAGCCTGTCGGTGAAGATATATTATACGAAATGAAAGGTTGATACTAATGGCGGAAATTTTTGATCCCAAGCCCATTGAGGAAAAGGGCTTTGAGATAGATGAAAGAATCGTTAAGCTTGCAGAAAAGGCAGAGGAAAATTGTTCGGCAGTGTTTTCCGAGACGGACAGGATAGCCCGTCTGAACGGTGAAAAGGTACTGAAAGCATTTATAAACAACAAGGTAAGCGCAGCTTGCATGACCGGTACTACCGGTTATGGTTACGGCGATGTGGGAAGGGATACACTTGATAAGGTCTACGCCGACGTTTTTGGAGCAGAGGACGCTCTTGTACGGCACACCTTTGTTTCGGGAACTCATGCGCTGACCTGTGCACTTTTTGGTGTGCTTAGAGCTGGTGACAAGCTTGTGAGCCTTACGGGTACTCCATATGATACGCTTGAAGAGGTTATTGGTCTGCGCGGAAGCGGAAACGGTTCTCTTAAAGACTTCGGTGTTCAGTACGACCAGGTGGATCTTCTTCCGGACGGTAAGCCAGATGTAGGCGAAATATTTAAAAAAGTAAAGGACGCTAAGGTAGCTTACATACAGCGTTCTCGGGGATATTCACTTAGACCGACTCTTACGCTGAACGGAATTGCCGAAATAGTTAAGGCGGCAAAGGGGGCTAATCCAGATATTGTTGTAATGGTGGACAATTGCTACGGTGAATTTGTGGAAAGCAAGGAGCCTTTACAGTTCGGCGCTGACCTTATTATCGGTTCGCTCATAAAGAATCCGGGTGCCGGCATAGCTGAAACAGGAGGCTATATTGCCGGAAACAAAAAGCTTGTGGAGCAGTGCGCATATCGTCTTACATGTGTGGGTATGGGCAAGGAAGTTGGTTGTACACTCAATCAGAACAAGCTTATGTATCAGGGACTTTTCTTTGCGCCGGAGATAGTTGCCAATGCTGTGAAGACCGCAGCCTTTACATCTGAAATAATGACGTTGCTGGGATTTGAGTGTTTTCCCAAAAGGGATGACAAGCGCGGGGACATTATCACAGCAGTGCTTATGAAAAATGCGGAGAATCTTACTGCTTTCTGTCAGGGCGTCCAGAAGGGTTCTCCTATTGACAGCTTTGTTACACCAGAACCGTGGGATATGCCAGGCTACGATTCGCAGGTTATCATGGCTGCCGGAGCATTTAATATGGGTGCGTCGATAGAACTTTCAGCAGACGCTCCTCTACGCGAGCCGTTTGCTGCATTTATTCAGGGCGGTCTTACGTATCCGACGGGCAGAATGGGGATACTTATTGCGCTTCAGGAAATGTTTGACAGACATTGTTTGAGACTGTTTTAATAAAAACCCTCCAAGCTTTTTTAGTTTGGAGGGTTTTAAATTCACCACAGTTCTATGATAATATAAAAAGAAAAGCAGGTCTTAATTCATAATAAAATGCAAACCTGCTTGTTTTATATCTCCCTTTTCGGAAAAGTGTTCCCAATGCATAAATTTAATAATATAAAGTATATTTTAAAAAAATCACAAAATTTACAACAACTTGACGACTCTATAAACTTGAATTTGTCAGTTTACTCAATTTCTGTGCGAATGGTAAACTCATTAGGAAGATTGAAAATATCCTTTTTCAAAAACAGCGGGTAGAAATACTCATCTTTTAATCTTTTAAACTCTAACCATTCAAAAGTATGTGTTCGATGACCTTCTTTTGATATAAATTTGTTTCCCTTTGCCAGTAAGCCTGTGCCTGCAACATCCATTAAAAAGTATATGCAAAGTTCATGATAATTTAGGTTATCTACATCTTCCGTAAAGAATGCCTGGTTTAACCACAGCGGACGAATAATCCCTGGCGTAACGCCAAGTTCTTCTTGAATTTCTCTAATTACAGCGTGTTCTGCCGTTTCTCCCATTTCTACTCTTCCGCCAGGCAAATAATAATAAGGTGACCTCTCATCGTGCATCGCCAAGACTTTATCATCAGAAATCATCATAGCACATACCCTATAATTAAATTTCTCATTTTCAAATTTAAAAGATATATCCATATTTCACACCCCCGTAAATTCCCGATTTATATATTTAATCATAAATTCTTTACTGACATTTACAGTGTATATTTATAAGTCATTTTGCAATGGGTACACAATTCCGAAAAGGGAGTTTTATATTTTTGTACACTTTTTCAGTAAATTAGAATTACACCATAAATACTCCGCGCCTAAGCTTTTGGGATTACGGAATAAGTCTGTTCAGATCTCTTGGGAACATTGATGCCTGACGGATATTCTGCTGGCCAAGTAGCTTCATAACAAGACGCTCCAGACCGATTCCCAAACCACCGTGAGGAGGAAGCCCATACTTGTGTACCTCAAGATAAGATTTGAAATCCTCAGGGTCGAGTCCTTGAGATTTCATCTTTTCAATCTGTTCGTTGTAATCGTGGATACGCTGGCCGCCTGTAGTTATCTCCAGACCTCTGAACAGCAGATCGAATTTGCAGGCAGTACGCGGGTCGTCTTTGTCATTCATTGCATAGAACGGAGGCTTTGAGGACGGGAAATTCGTCACGAAAATAAACTCCGTGCCGTAATTTTCTTTTGCGTAATTGCAGAGGAATATTTCGTCCTCGGGTTCAAGATCGAACTTATTCTTCGCCTTTGAACCTTTGATAAGAGCAATTGCGTCCTCGAACTTGATTGATGGTATTTCTCCGACATCGGGAATATCCGCTCCAAGAATATTTATCTCATGCTGATAATTCTCTTTAAGATACTGCATCATATAGCGAAGCATGGCTGTTTCCATGTTCATAACATCGTACATATCATTGATGTAGCCCATTTCAAAGTCCAGACCGATATACTCATTCAGATGGCGGGAGGTTGCATGGCGCTCAGCGCGGTACACAGGAGCTATTTCGAACACTCTGTCGAAAAACGCGACTGCAGTCTGCTTATAGAACTGCGGAGATTGGTTAAGGAAAGCATTTTTCTGGAAATAATCCAGATGAAAAATGTTCGCGCCGCCCTCTGCGCCCTGAGCAACGATTTTTGGGGTGTGTATCTCGGTAAATTTATTATCCAGCATAAACTTGCGGAAAGCCTCCGCAACGCCCTCCTGGAATTTGAACGTTGCTCTCTCAAAGGGATTGCGCAGAGCAACGCTTCTGTTGTCAAGATTGATGTCCAGCGAGCAGCCCAGTCTGCGCTTTGAAACGTGGAGAGGATAGTCCTCTGTGGGCTTGGACATTATCTTAATGCTTTTTAAAGTAAGCTCAATGCCATTGCGTGCGCGTTCTTCCTTTTTAACGACAGCAGTGACCTTTACAAAGCAGCCCTCGCGTACCTCGTCCAGTGTGTCGGAGCAATCCGCCTCACTATATACCGACTGGATAACATACCTCGCCGTCCGCAGTAAAACAAATGCAAAACCGCTCATCTGCTTTACGCTGTGTACGCAGGCGCAAAGCTCTATAGTTTCGCCGATTTTTGACAAGGCATCGTCAAGATCGAATTCTTCAAGCAGATCCGTTCCGCCAATTTTTATCATATAAACACCGCCTAATTATTTTTTCGCCTAAATTGACTTTAGTTTATTTTCAAGTTCTTCTTTTATGACCTTAGGAGTACATACGCCTTTAAGAGCTTTTGTGCACTGTCCCATAAGGAAGCCGAATACTTTTTGGTCGCCGCTCTTAAACTGAGCCACAGCCTTATCATTTGCAGCAAGAACTTCCTCGATAACCTCGAGCACCTTTCCCGTATCGTTTGTAATAAGCAGTCCCGCAGCCTTTGCGATTTCTTCAGGGTCTCCTCCCTTTTCACACATTGTACGGAACACGTCCTTGGCGTCGTTTTTGGATACCTTGTCGGTATCAGCCATTTCAACCAGCTTTGCAAATCCTTCCGCACTGAACGGAAGCTTTTCAAGCTCGATCTCGCCCAGGTTGATACGTCTCATAAGCTCGCCTATAAGGAAATTGCAAATGGATTTCGGATTACTGTAGGTCTTTACCGCTTCATCAAAGAAGTCGGAAAGTATTTTCTTATTTACAATAATCTTCGCGTCAGTTTCATTCAGACCGTCGGCAAGGTATCTTTCCAGTCTTTTGTATGGCATTTCGGGAAGCTTTTCGCGTATAGCGTCTAAGTCCTCATCGGTAAAATTGACCTGCAAAATATCCGGCTCAGGGAAATAGCGGTAGTCGTGAGCGTCCTCCTTGGAACGCATGGATTTGGTCTCTCCTCTGTTGTCGTCAAAACGGCGGGTCTCCTGAACAACTCTTTTGCCCATATCCAAAAGCTTTGCCTGACGGTATATTTCAAAGTCGATAGCGCGTCCTATAGCCTTGATAGAGTTAAGGTTTTTGATCTCGGCGCGTGTACCGAACTCTGTGTCTGTAGGCTTCATTATGGAAATATTTACGTCGCACCTGAGCGAACCCTGTTCCATTTTACAATCGCATACTCCCGCGTACTGCAAAAGCAAAGAGATTTTTTCAACGAAAGCTTTTGCTTCCTCGGCGGAACCGATATCCGGCTCTGTAACTATTTCGATAAGAGGAATACCGCAGCGGTTGTAATCCGCAAGAGAAACGCCGTTCAGATCATCGTGGATAAGCTTTCCCGCGTCCTCTTCAAGATGTATACGGTTAATACGAATATTTTTAGTTTTTTTCTCACCGTTTTCCTCAAATTCGATAGGAACAAGACCGTTTATGCAAAGCGGCAGATAAAGCTGCGATATCTGATATGCTTTGGGCAGATCGGGATAAAAATAGTTCTTCCTGTCGAACGTGGAAAACTTGTTGATGTCGCAGCCGAGAGCAAATCCAGCCTTTACGGCGTACTCTACAGCAGTTTGGTTTATTATGGGAAGCGTACCCGGCATACCTGAGCATACTGGACAGCAGCGGGTGTTTTTATCTCCTCCGAATTCGGCGGAACAGGTACAGAAAACCTTTGATTTGGTCAGGAGCTCCGCGTGTATCTCAAGACCTATTACGGGAATATATGCTGACATTTTTTACCGCCCCTTTCCTTATATTTTCGCAGGCTGATATGCGAACTGCTTTTCGTAAGCGTCGGCAGCCTGGATTACGGAAGCTTCGTCCCAATGTTTGCCGATAATCGACATACCTATCGGCATACCGTCCTTATCGTATCCGCAGGTAGTTGAGATTGCGGGAAGCGAAGCTATATTTACCGTGACGGTGCAGATGTCTGCCTGATACATCTTTGCGGGATCGGAGATGTTTTCATTTACACCATATGCTACGGTCGGAGCAGTTGGAGTAAGGATAACATCACAGCCCTTGAATATCTCGGCGTATTCCTCGCGGATTTTTTGCTTCAGAGCCATAGCCTTTCCGTAATAAGCGTCGTAATAACCGCTGGAAAGCGCATAGTTACCTAAAAGGATGCGTCTCTTTACCTCGTCTCCGAAGCCTTCGCTTCTGGAGTTGCATACAAGGTCGCTGTAGCTGTCTCCTGTCTCAGAGCGGTGTCCATACTTGATGCCGTCGTATCTTGAAAGGTTAGAAGAAGCCTCGGCAGACGCTATTAAATAGTATGCCGCGACAGCATATTTTAGAGACGGCATTGAACATTCAACAATTACTGCGCCTTGCTGTTCGTACCACTTTGCAGCATTTTCAACCGCTTCTCGCACGTCGGAATCAATGCCTTCGGCGTAGAATTCCTTAGGCATGGCTATTTTTATACCCTTTATATCCTGACCTATCTTAGCGGTAAAGTCGGGAACGTCAAGCTTTGCGCTGGTGCCGTCGTGATAATCGTAACCCGATATCGCATTCAGTATGATCGCGCAGTCGTGAGCGTCCTTTGCAACTGGACCTATCTGATCAAGGGAGCTTGCAAATGCAACCAGACCGTAGCGTGAAACCCGTCCGTAAGTAGGCTTCAGACCTGTTACTCCGCAGAACGAAGCGGGCTGACGGATAGAGCCTCCGGTATCCGAACCCAGAGCCGCCGCACAAAGCGACGCTCCAACAGCGGCAGCGGAGCCTCCGGAGCTTCCTCCGGGAACTCTGTTCTGATCGTATGGATTCTTAGTCTTTTTAAAAGCCGAGGTCTGAGTTGAACCGCCCATGGCAAACTCGTCCATAGAAGTCTTGCCCAGCATGACAATACCTTCAGCGTTAAGCTTTTCCATAACTGTGGCATTATATGGAGGAACAAAGTTTTCCAATATTCTTGAAGCGCAGGTAGTTTTAATGCCGTCTGTGCATATATTGTCCTTAATGGCAAGAGGGATTCCGGTCAAAACGCCTGCGTTTCCGTCGTCAATGACCTGCTGAGCCTTTACGGCAGCGGCTTTAGCTTCATCGGCAGTAACGGTGATATAACTTTCGAGACTGCCGTCAGTTTTATCTATTCTGTCCAGATACGCGTCGGTAAGCTCGGCTGCGGATATCTCTTTTTTGTCAAGCATAGTGCGCATATCACGGATCTTAAGCGCGGTAATATCCATCGGTTTACATCCTTTCAAAAATCTATTATCATGTTCCGCCGGTACTTTACTTTTACGGCGGCATATACGGTCAGCTTACTCCACGACCTTTGGTACGACAAAACATTTTTCACTGTTAACGGCATTCTGCAAAATTTTTTCGGTGGGGAAAGAATCCATTGCTCTGTCTTCACGCAGACCGTTCAGATAAACGTTGTGATTATCCTTTATCGGGTCATATGAAATGTCGATCTCCTTGATCGTATCCATTATCTCGATAATGCCTGTCATGTCCTTAGCGACCTTTTCCAGTTCCTCGTCGGTAAAGGTAAGCTTGCCGAGATCGGACAGATGTCTTACCATCTCTATGTCCATAAAAATACCTCTCTTCCTTACTGTGGTAAATAATACAGAATATATTATACCACATTTTAGGTAACAATGCAATACAAAATTTATAAAAAAGTATACGAAAAAAATTCTTACACTTTTAAATGGGTTATTGGTACTAATTTACAATTTTTAAAAACTTTCCGCAGCTTTAAACCGATGATCAGCCCTATTCAGTAGTATCTGTCCCATGCAAGCTTTTCAATTGTAGCATTTTGAAACCAAATTGTAATTTGATTTTTACTGTATAATTTGTTACAATTAAATTAACAGATTATACAGATACTGAAAGGAAATTTATAATGTGTAAAAGACTTTGGGCGGTAATTACAGCAGCGGCCTTGTGCCTGACGGTATCGTCGTGCGGAAAAGGCGGGGAGGATCGGGTTTCAGACGTAACTGCGGCAACAACTGCGGACGGCAAAAAAATTATCAAAATGTATGCATGGCGTATTATAAACTATAAGCAGCTTTATGACTGTATTAACGATTTTAACAAAACCAATACGGATTATAGAGTAGAACTTACCGAATATATAAACAAATATGATGATCCGCTTATACGTTTGAACACCGATATCACATCGGGAAATTTACCGGATATACTTGTTGTTGACCATGCAATGCCTATAGGCAGCTATTTAAAAAAGGGCTTGTTTGCAGATTTGTACGAATTTATAGACAGCGATCCCGATATGGAACGCGGAGATTTTCTTGAAAGTATTTTTAAAGCCTATGAGAACAACGGGAAGCTTTGTGAACTTATACCGCAATTTTCAATTGAGACTATCATAGGAAAAACTTCTCTTGTAGGTGATAAGCAAGGTAGATTGGCTGATGATTTTGTTAAACTTGCGGAGGCTTATCCGGACAAAAAAATGATGAACGGCTATACTACCAAAAGCAGTGCTCTTGATATGCTTATACGTTACAGCTACTGGAGTTTTATAGACAAAAGCTCGGGCAAATGCAGCTTTGACAGCGGAGAATTTGCTGCGCTGCTGAAATTTTGCGACAGATTTCCTTTTGAGATATCGGAAGACTACTTTGAAAATGAATATTTGTATTATGATGAGAGTTGCGAGCTGCTTAACGGTGATATACTTTTTTATTCGGGTTATTATATAGTCAACTTTACGGATTTACGGCGTATTGAGAATGGTATGTTTGGCGAGCCTGTGACATTTATAGGATATCCGGGGGCAGGCGGAAACGGTTCAGTTATTAAGCCGGGAGCCGAGTATGCTATATTGGATAACTCTCCTAATAAAGGTGGAGCATGGGCATTCCTGCGAAATTTTTATACGGAGGAATATCAGGATAATATTAATGATTCTGCTGTTTCGGAATTTCCGGTAAGGCTGTCATCCCTTGAGATATTGGCTGAAAACGCTAAAAAGGGAAGGTATAGCGCACTTGAAAAAGAATACGAAGAACCGACATGGAATCAGTTTGGCAAAGAGATAAAATTAGGTCTTAATACCGATGAGGACAATCAGAGGGCATATGATCTGATTAATTCTGCTGTCGGCACTATGGAAAATGACTACTATGTTTACGGAATTATCACAGATGAATCAACTGAGTATTTTTCTGGTCAGAAGCCTGCTGAAGAAGTTGCAAAGATAATACAGAACCGTGTGCAAAACTATCTTGACGAAAATATGTGATCTTCAGTCGTGCTTGCTGCAAATGTAGGCGCAATTTGTCATTACCGGCAGAAATTAGTCACGGAATTTCTCTAAAAACGCTTGACACAGCAGTTGTATTATTATAGAATAAATATATACTGAATTTTCTTGCGGTACTTTTCTGCCGTATAAAATATATAGAAAGGATCTGATAAAGTGAAAAAAAATATTTTCGGACGGCTTGTCGGAGCTGTTCTTTCGGCTTATATGGCGCTCGGTTTAGCTGGACTTACTGTTTTTGCCGAGACTTTGGAGGAAATTGATACCATTATGGTTGACGATAATGAACTTACAGATGATGGAGATAAATATGACGGTGGCAATGAGGACATTAGTGACGGTGATTACAGTGATTTTTTTGATGAAATCCCTGTTGTTGACGATGACGGCGCGGTGGCGGGTGGATTTGAGAATGATTACCATGAGGTAACGCTTCCCGCAAGAAGTATCCGTCTTAAGGTCAGGCAGACAAATAATTTAGAGATTGGCGAAACTTTTCAGATAAAGTATGCGTTTACTCCTCTGAAATCCGATGACTATGTTACATATAGGAATTTCAACAAAAGCATTGTAAAGGTAGATCAGAACGGACTTGTTACAGCTGTCGGATACGGAGAGGCTAAGGTTCAGCTTGAGACTTCAGGAGGAAGAAAAAAGAACGTTTACTTTGTTATAACAAACGAGGACGGCGATGAGAACGCTTCTCCGGAAAAAGGAGATATCACAGGGCTGGAATTCGGAGACAGCTTTATTATGCTCCGCGTCGGAAAAACTTTTCAGACCGACGTTATTTTCTATCCTTTCGGATATTATACCGATCTTATCTACAGTTCGGAAAATCCCGGCGTTGCGGCTATATCCTCTTCCGGAAAGATAACGGGTATAAATGCGGGTTCAACGGTCATTACGGCTTCCGCTCCAAACGGAGTAAAGGCTGAGATGAACATTACGGTGTACGACGATATTCTGCGCGGCATCGATGTGTCCAAATGGCAGGGAAATATTAACTGGAAAAAAGTTGCCGTTTCCGGAATAGATTTTGTTATGATACGAAGCTCGTTCGGCAGCGAGCACGTAGACGAAATGCTTGGTAAAAATGTCGATGGCTGTGAAAAGTACGGCATACCTTACGGTTTTTATCACTATACGTACGCAACTACCCCAGAAGAAGCCGAGAAAGAAGCAAGGTTCTTCCTGAAGCAGATAAGAGGTTTCAGACCCGAGTATCCTGTTGTGCTCGACATCGAGGAGGAATTTTACAAGAAGATGTCCAAAAAGCAGGTCACAGCTATAATTGAAGCTTTTATGGATGTTCTGGAAGACGCCGGCTATTATGCTATGGTGTATAATTCTCCTAACTTTATAAAGGCGTGTATAAACGAATCCAAGCTTAAAAAGTACGATATCTGGATAGCTTGCTGGGGAGACGAGGAAAGACTCGATTCGCTGTACGACGGTCATTACGGAATGTGGCAGTATTCCGCTACAGGAAAAGTCAACGGCATAAACGGCGATGTGGATCTGGACTATTCCTATAAGGATTATGCGGAAATAGTAAGGAAAAACGGATTCAATAATCTGTAAGGAAAGTTATATTCAATGTAAAAAATATCAGAGTATATTTGAACAATGCTTGACAAATGGTGGATAATATGTTAAAATAATATGCAACAGAAAACGGCGCTCTCAAACGCCGTTTTCCTATTCTATGGCATTTCAAATTACGGTTTCAGTACACGCCGCGGAGAACAGTACTTACCGATTGCTGCTTGCTTAAATTTATTTATGCGGCTGACCGCTGCAAATCTGTTCCGAAAGGATATAATTATGGTTAAAAATCCGGTATTAAATTCAGTTCCGATTGATACGGAAAAATATCTTGCAATACAATCTACTATCATCAAGTGCGTTCATACCTTACATATAAGCGAAAATATGGATGAGGCCATAAATGAGCTTCTTTCCATAATCGCGGATTTTTACAAAGCCGATAGGGGATATATATTTGAGTTCGACGACGACGGGATAATGATGCATAATACTTACGAATGGTGCAAAAATGGGGTAGAACCAGCAATAGAGCTTCTTGCTAATGTGAAAATAGCGGATATTGACCGCTGGCTGCGTTATTTTGACGAGCAGGGTGAGTTCTACATAAATTCTCTGGACGACGAGGTTTCGGAGGACTCCGAGGAATACAGGATACTTGCTTTGCAGGGGATAGAGTGCCTTATGGCGGCTCCGCTGAGAATGAACGGCAGACTTGTGGGATTCATCGGAGTTGATAATCCGCGGGAGAACACCGATACGCTGCTTCTTATGCAGTCGGCTTCTGCGTTTGTGGTAAACGATATCTGCAAGAGAGAGACTGTAGAGGAGCGCATAATTAAGTCCATTTCAAAAATATACGCTTCAATGCACTTGCTGAATATTCCGGAGGATACCCAAAAGGAGCTTAACAGCAACAAGACAATAAGAAGATTCTTATGCAAGCCTGAAAATGCGTCAGCAGGCATGAAAACTGCCATGTCGGAGTTTGCCGATAAGGATTTCCTTTCGGGGATACTCAGCTTTGTGGATTTTTCCACGCTTAACGGGCGCATGGCTGACACAAACGTTATAAGCTATGAGTTCCTTTCCTCCGACGGACACTGGTGCAGAGCAAATTTTATTGTCGTCAGCCGTGCGGATGACAACAGTCTTATACACGTTATATACGCCATTCAGTACATTGACAGGGAAAAGCGAATGGAGCTTGAATATCAGCGGGCGCTTAAAGCCGCTCTGGAAAATCAGAACGAGATATACGCCGAAATGCTTCATATCCAGAAATGCGGCGTTATCGCTTCCAATGCGGAAAGCGGAAAGATACTTATGATGAACGACGCGGCTTTGCGGCTTTTTGGCAGGGAAAATCCTGACGGCGTTTACAACGATATTTTTGAAAGGATCATTTCTGACAATAAGGACGAGATACGAAGTGAGCTTACGCAAATGAACGAGACTCTCGGCAGTTACGATTACGAGTACGCTATCGAGCAAGAGGACGGCGAGCTGACTTATATTATTTCCCGTGCGAGAACGGCGGTTCTTGCAAGCGGTGAAAAGGTAATGATAAACTCGCTTATGGATATTACTGACAAAAAGAAGCTTGAGGATGAGTTGCTGGTGCTGTCTGAGACCGATGTACTTACCGGCATAAGTAACCGCCGCAGCGGAGAGGCTAAGATAGACGAGCTTATCGCAGACGGAACAAAGGGTATGTTCTGCCTGCTTGATATAGACAAGTTTAAATCCATTAACGATAATTACGGTCATACAGTAGGGGATAAGGCTCTTATCGCCGTGGCGGACTGTCTTAAAAGATGTTTCCGCCGCAGCGACGTTACAATGCGTCTTGGCGGAGACGAGTTTGCTTCCTTTGCAATAGGGATCGGTTCGGAAGCGCAGGGTGCGGAATGCATAAACAGATTTTTTGCCGAAGTTGAGAAGATAAACATTCCCGAGATAGGGAAAGGCTGTATTTCCGTAAGTCTTGGAGCAGTACTGTTTGACGGAGAAAATGACGCGGAGTTTGACAAGATATACGCTATGGCTGATTCGGCAATGTACATATGCAAAAAAAATCAGGGAAATTATTTCAGTTTTCATCGCTGCTGACAGTTAGGACTGCAATAAAAACGGAAGATTATGTGTTTTACCTAAATTTTAGGACGGTTATCAGCCGTCCTTTTATTTTTTATGTTCAAATTTTCATCTTTTTATCACAAAAAAAGACGGTAAAAATATACACAAACGGCAAAAAATATGGTATAATTATAGCAATTATTAAAATTTGAGAGGAATGTTCCGATGAGCTACGTAGAATTTAAGGACGTCTATAAGCGATACAGAATGGGAGAAGTAACGATCGCGGCTTCAGACGGGATAAATTTTGAGATAGAAAAAGGCGAATTTGCTGTTATCGTAGGCGCTTCGGGAGCTGGAAAAACAACCGTGCTGAATATGCTTGGCGGTATGGATACCTGCGATGAGGGACAAATATTTGTTGATGGAAGGGATATTGCAAAGTTTTCCAAAAAAGAAGTAACTGCATACCGCAGGAGAGATATTGGTTTTGTCTTTCAGTTTTATAATCTTGTGCAAAACCTTACTGCAAAGGAAAATGTGGAGCTTGCCACGGAGATATGTACAGACGCAATAGATGCGGAAGAAGTACTTAAACAGGTGGGTTTGGGCGAAAGAATCAACAATTTTCCTGCGCAGCTTTCCGGCGGAGAGCAGCAGCGCGTCTCCATTGCGAGAGCGCTTGCGAAATCTCCTAAGCTGCTTTTATGCGATGAACCGACGGGTGCGCTGGATTACAATACCGGTAAAACTATCCTGAAGCTTTTGCAGGACACCTGCCGCGAAAAGGGAATGACGGTCGTGGTTATCACCCATAATCAGGCTATAACGCCAATGGCGGACAGAGTTATAAAGATAAAGAACAGTAAGGTATCAAAGGTTACGCTCAATCCTGAACCGGTGTCAGTAGACACTATTGAATGGTAGAGGTGAGCTTATGAATAAAAAGCTTGTTCTGAATACGCTCAGAAGCGTAAAAAACACTAAAAGCCGATTTATAGCTATCATGGCGATAATTGCAATAGGAAGCGGTTTTTTTGCAGGAGTAAAATCCGCAAGTCCCTCGATGAAAATGAGCGCGGCAGATTACTTGGAGAAACAAAATCTTGCGGATTTTCACCTTGTATCGGAGCTTGGTTTTGACGATGAGGATGTTTCCGCAGTCAGCAGCGCTGTTGATACTGACGGGCTTTATGCCGGCTATTCTGCCGATCTGATGATGTCGGGAGCGGGGGATAACGACAGTACCGTCAAGGTCTATTCATATGACCCGAAAAGCATGGTAAATATTCCATATATTACTGAGGGACGGCTTCCCGAGGCGGCGGGAGAAGTCTTTGCGGACGAGAGATTTTTCTCTGCAAGTTCTCCGGAAATAGGAGACATTATTTCCCTTAAGACTGGCGACGACCGCGAAATTGGGGATATTCTCGGCAGAACGGAGTACACCGTTGTTGGAAAGGGAATTTCTCCGATATACGTTGCTTTCGAACGCGGCAGCGCTGCTATCGGCAATGGCACGATAAACGGCTGGCTGCTTGTTCCCGAAGAAAATTTTTCATATGATATCTATACTGATGTGTATATCAGTCTTTCTCAAACTGACGGTATGGATCCATACAGCGGTGAATACGCAAATATCATTTCACGTGATACGGATATGCTGGATGATTTTGCTGACGTGCAGATTGAACATCGTAAAGGTGTTATAAGCGATGAAGCATATAAGGAAATAAACGATGCCAAAGCCGAGCTAAAAGACGGAGAAAAAGAGATTGTTGACAATGAAAAAAAGATTGCTGACGCTGAACGGGACATTGCGGACGGCGAAGCGGAAATTGCAGAGAATGAAAAAAAGCTTGCGGATGCGGAGAAGGAAATTGTGAACGGTCAGGAAGAACTTGCGAACGGTGAGAATGAGTACCGTGACGGTGAAATAGCGCTTGACTCCCTTAATGCCGCTGTTGAATGGCTGAACGGGATTATTTCCGATTACGAGACAAATGCCGCAGCCGATGAAGCTGAAGTTTCGGAGAGGATCGCTTCATATCCGAAAAATGATTTTCTTGCAGTCGATGAGACGTTAACTCAGCTTTTAACCGGGTATATGTCTATTCCTGCGGCGTATGACGACGGAACGAAAGCAGCTTGCCGCCAGGGATTGGAGCAGTACGGCACGGGAATTGCAGCTCAGGTACAGGAACTTGAAGCCACGCTTGCGGAATCGCGGATACAGCTTGACAATGCAGCCGCAGAGCTTGAAAATACAAGAGCCGAGGTTGCCAACGGCCGTGAGGAGATTGCCAAGGCAAGGGTGGATATCGCCGACGGTAAAAAGGAAATAGAGGACGGCAAAAAAGATATCGCCGACGGAAAGAAAGATATCGAAAAAGCGCGGCAGGAGATAGCCGATGCGGAGCAGAAACTCCATGATGAGATAGACAGTGCGAAATGGTATGTTTTCGACCGAGACTTTAATCCGTCTTATTCAAACTATGCCGAGGACTGCGATAGGGTGGACGCGATAGCCGACGTTTTCCCCATATTCTTTATTCTGGTGGCTGCTCTCGTGTGCTGCACTACCATGACAAGAATGGTTGAGGAGCAGCGCACCCAAACGGGTACTCTTAAAGCGCTGGGCTACAGCAGGTACTCTATTATTTTCCAGTATATTTTGTACGCCCTTGCTGCAAGTATCCCCGGAGCGTTTATCGGTCTGCTTATTGGATTCAATTCGCTGCCGCCTATAATTTTTAAATGTTACCAAACGATGTACAGTCAGCCATATTTTATAAATCCGTTTAGGTGGAACTATGCGGCAGGCTGCACAGTGGTTGCTTGTCTTTGCACCGGACTGTCTGCTCTTTATGCAAGCAGACTGGAGCTTGTGTCCTGCCCTGCGCAGTTAATGCGTCCCAAGCCGCCTAAGAATGGCAAGAGAATACTTCTTGAACGAGCTGCGTTTATCTGGAAAAGGTTGAAATTTACAACGAAAGTAACGTTCAGAAATCTATTCCGGTACAAGGCGAGACTGCTTATGACGGTTATCGGAATAGCCGGCTGTACTGCCTTGCTGCTGGCGGGATACGGCTTGCAGTATTCCATAACGTCTATAGTGGACAAGCAGTACGGAGATATTTTCAAATACGACGCTATCGTTGCGGTTGATAATGGTGCGGACGATGACGATTATGTGAAGATACTGGACGAATGTTTTTCTGACGGTATAGCTTCGGATAAAATGATCGCGCTTCAGGAGACCGCGGATATAAAAAGCGGCAGCGAAGAGTTGGAAACGTATCTTTTTGTACCGGATGATCCGGGCGAGCTTGAAAAATTTATTGATCTGCACGAGCGCAAAAGCAGAGAGAAAATTTTCCTTGGAGACGGAGTGGTTTTGGGTGAAAAGCTTGCCAGACTGCTTGGAGTAACGGCTGGGGACAGCGTTTATTTTAACGATGGCTTTCCCGTAACCGTTGAAGCGGTGTGTGAGAACTATACCTTCAATTACGCCTATATGACTGCGGAAACCTATGAAAAAGCGGGATTTGACAATGCTTTTAAAAGTAACATGATATTATTGAATATAGACGGTTCCACGAGTGAAAAGGAAGATATGCTTTCCTCGCGGCTTGTGAAAAATGATTCGGTATTGGCAGTGTCGTTCTCGTCGAGCGGCGGAGGAAAGTTCCGCGATCTTGTGTCAAGTCTTTCGCTTATTATTGTGGTAATAATAGTATCTGCAGGAGCACTTGCTTTTGTGGTACTGTTTAATCTGTCCAATATAAATATAAATGAACGCGTTCACGAGCTTGCTACTATAAAGGTTCTCGGCTTTTACGACGGCGAGGTTGCGGCGTATGTGTACCGTGAAAATATTCTGCTGACGCTTATGGGAACCGTAGCAGGGCTTGGCTTGGGTGTTGCTCTGGAAAAGTTTGTAATAAAAACTGCGGAAGTCGATTCGGTGATGTTTTCCGCAGAGATACCCTGGTACTGCTTTTTAAATGCGGCTTTCCTGACGTTTGTTTTTGCACTTGCAGTAAATATAACCCTTTACTTCAGGCTTAAAAAGATAGATATGGCTACGTCGCTTAAAGCTATTGAATAAAAATGTTGAGGAAAACTTTTACTCTGTTGTCTTTGCTTGACAAATTTGCCGCTATAGTGTAATATAGTATATATGCGGCATAATTTTGCCTTTTAAAACTTATTGTAAAGGAATGTGCTTTTATGAGGAAAACCAAAATTGTATGTACAATAGGACCTGCGACCGATGATGATAAAATACTCCGCGAGATGATGCTTGCGGGTATGAACGTTGCCAGATTTAATTTTTCCCACGGGGACTACGATATCCATAAAAACCGTTTTGAACAGGTTACGCGCCTGCGCAAGGAATTGGGTATTCCCGTCGCTACAATGCTGGATACGAGAGGTCCGGAGATACGTCTCGGAAAATTTGTTGACAATAAGCCGGTCGAGGTATACGACGGAGATTCCTTTATTCTTACGACCGAAGACGTGCCGTGTACAGCAGAGAGAGCTTCCATTACATTCAAGGGGCTTCCCGCAGACGTTTCGGTCGGCACAAGAATACTCATAAACGACGGCGTTATCGAGCTTAAAGCGGAGAAAATAACTGCTACGGATATATTCTGCAAAGTAATTTCAGGAGGAACGCTTTCCAATAACAAGGGGGTCAATGTTCCCGGTGTGGAGCTTTCAATGCCGTACCTTTCCGAAAGAGACATGAGCGACCTTGAATTCGGTTCAAAGCTGGGATTTGATTTTATTGCGGCTTCCTTTGTACGCTCCTCGGCGGATATTAATTATCTGAAAAAGTTTACCAAAAGCCTTGGCTGGAGTACTCCTCGGATTATTGCAAAAATTGAAAATATGGACGGCGTAAACAATATCGACGAAATAATTGATGCTTCCGACGGAATAATGGTTGCACGCGGAGATATGGGAGTTGAGATACCATTTGAGCAAATACCTGCTATCCAAAAAGCAATTATTGAAAAAGGTTATCTTGCAGGAAAACAGGTTATCACGGCTACTCAGATGCTGGAATCAATGATAACCAATCCGCGCCCGACACGTGCTGAGATAACCGATGTGGCAAACGCTATCTACGACGGAACGTCGGCAATAATGCTTTCGGGAGAAACTGCTGCGGGTAAGCACCCCGTAGAAGCAGTAAGCACAATGGCTCTTATTGCTGAAACAACAGAAAAGGATATAAATTACATCAGCAGACTTTCAAAGCGTCCGATATCAATGGTCAAAAACCGAACTAACGCTATCTCTCACGCAGCGGTAACTACTGCTCACGATATTGGAGCAAAGGCTGTAATAACCGTTACAAAGTCGGGTTCCACAGCAAGAAATCTTTCTAAGTTCCGCCCGTCCTGTATGATAATCGGCTGTACTCCAAGCGAGACTGTCCTCAGACAAATGAGCATGAGCTGGGGAGTCTATCCTGTTCTTATGGACGAAAAGGAAAACACCGATGAACTGTTTCACTGTGCTGTAAAGGCTGCCGAAGCAGCAGGCTATATTTCAAAAGGCGATGTTGTCGTACTGACTGCCGGAATACCGCTGGGCGTGGCTGGTACTACAAATATGCTCAAGGTTGACGAAGTCGAGTAAAAATGGTTATAGGGTAGCATAGAAGATTTGGAAAGCCTGCTGCAAAAAATGCGGCGGGCTTTCCTTTTTATGATATTTTTTTCAAAAATTCGTTAATATCTGAATTAACGCAGATTGCGCGTTTTTTTATTTCGTCGGGGACATATACCTCTCCAAAATTAACGCAGATGTAAAATGCCTCGGGATTTTTGGCAGTTATTTTCCAGAACGGAAATTTTATTATCCCAGGCGTGTTGTATCCAACGCCCAGTTCAAGGAATAAAATATTTTCACTTCTATGTTTTTCGATAAAATTGCCGTATTGCTTACTTGCACTATGCCAACCTTCGTCCTGCACAAATCTGTCGTCTGTTCGCAGATTCATGGTCATGGGCTTTCCGCATTTCGGACAAACCGGAATAAGTTCGGACGGAATATGCATATTTTTTTGCACGGCAACCATTTGGCGGATAATTTTTTCGTTGTCATAAGTAGCTGTATGGCATGGCTCGCTGCATTGAAAAAGTCCGTAATCTCCCTGAGTATAAAAAAGGCGATTTTTGTTAAAACCTGACTTTTTAAACAGGTGGTCGACATTCGTTGTCAGCACAAAATATTCCTTGTTTTCAACAAGCTTTAAAAGACGTTTATAGACGCCGTTTTCTGTACATTCAAATCGGTTCACAAAAATGTACCTCGACCAGTACGCCCAGTATTCCTCAGGGGATTCAAACGTATAAAATCCTCCGGAATACATATCCGTAAAACCATATTTTTCTATAAAATCGTAAAAATATTTTTGAAAACGTTTCCCTGAGTATTCCAGTCCGGCAGCGGAAGAAAGACCGGCTCCCGCACCGATCACAATAGCTTCTGCTATTTCAATTCTGCGTTTAATCTCAGCAATATTATCGGAGGAGCTTGTCATATATTTCAAAGTCGGCTTGTCTGAAAACATTAAATATTACCTCGTTATCGTGTTCCTGTAAAAACTCACGCACAGTTCTTACCGCAATTTCCGCGGCGGATTCTTGCGGAAAACCGAATACTCCTGTTGAAATACAGCAAAGTGCGACGCTTTTTATATTATTTTCTGTTGCAGCCTCAAGGCAAGCTTTATAACAATTTTCAAGCTGTAGGCAGTGTGCCTCCGTAAGTTTGCCGCTTACCGTCGGTCCGACGGTGTGGATAATACTGCCGCAGGGCAGATTGTATGCAGAAGTAATTTTAGCGGTACCAGTCGGGTTCATCATGCCCTTGCTCTCTCATGATTTCAGCACATTTCAACCTAAGTTGCACTCCCGCAAAGGTATGCACCGCATTGTCGATGCAGCCGTGGCATGGCTGAAAGCACCCCTGCATCTGCGAGTTTGCCGCATTGACGATAGCTCCGCATCTTAAGGTGGTTATATCGCCTTTCCAAAGGTAAATTTTATCTGAGACCGGCTGAATATCTGCAACGTCTGAAATTCCTCTTTCTGCAATTTCAGAACGCAGAAAATCGTCCTGAACGGTTAAAAATTCCTCTGAAACAGACTTTGGCGGGCGGATATTCACCAGCGACCGAAACAATCGGAATCGTTCTTTCTCGCTTTCCGGAACAGGTATATTTTTATACCTTTTATCCTCGGAAAGCAGGTATTTTATCAGATACAATAATTTTTCGCTTTTATTCATATTATCGTCCTTTCCGGTGAATATCCGCCTCAAGCTACTTATTAAGCTATTGTTTATTTGGCAAAGAAAAATTCTGCGGTCATATCGAGATAATTTTCTCCGCTGTAATTCGGGTAATTCTTTTTTACCTCAGCTTTGAATTCATTTGCGTTTTGACACCTGCCGGCAATTATTTTCAGATTTTCAAGATATGCTATTTTGATCTCCGCGTCTTTCAGATCCTCGGGAGTGTAGTGCGATGTAAGAATAAGTCCGAAGCCGTCTCCAATGTATGCTTTAAGCTGGGCGATAACCGCATCCGCGTGACTTGCACCCGCAATTATAGAGTGACAGTCGTGCCCCATCATATGGGTGTAAACAGCGTTTATTTCGGGAATTTCGATATCAAAGGCTTCCGCAGTTTGCTTTATAATAAAATCAATTCCCGCAACGGTAATTTTTCCCTCGCTGATGATGTTAGTAATTTTGTGTACCGATCCGTCAAAGACGTCCCCAAAGGTTTTGGAAAAATTATCAATGAGTGTTTTTCCGCCGCCGTTTTCGGAATATTCCTTGGCGTTTTCCGTTGAGTATTTAGGCGCTTCAGGCAGGAAGCTTGCTCCTGCGCCGTGATAAGCAACAAATATTCCTTCTACCTCAAATTTTTTCAGATAGGCTGCAAGTTCTGTGCAATTATCAAAGAAGCACGGCGGTTCAATAACAACAGCCTTGCTGTTCTTTTCAAGTACAAATACCTCGTCGTCAATAAAATCGTTAGTTTTATAGGCGTGAAGCTTTACCGCTCCGAAATCGTAAACATTCATTTCGCCCTTTGCAAGCTTTACCTGTGTGAAAGTGTTTTTGTTCATGATTGATTCCTCCAAAAATTAATTTCTCAGATTTGATTTTTCGGAAGATTTAAGCGCTTAATCTCTTTCCTTATCTATATAATACCACAGCTATTCCACAGTGTAAAGTACGCACTTTTTTGTGGCATAGTTACCAAAGAGTAACATTTGTGCAGATACGAGGATAACTGCACAAAAAATTTTTTCTTGAATTTTACACAGCGGTATGATATACTGAAATTATCACAATACTGGAGGCTGATAAAACTGTGACTGACAAAAACAATTTTCCCATTTGTCCTGTTGAGACGACTTTAATGCTTATAGGGGACAAGTGGAAGGTGCTGATAATCCGCGATCTCAGAGATGGTACAAAGCGTTTCGGAGAACTGAAGAAGTCGCTGACAGGCATCTCTCAGAAGGTACTTACCGCCAACCTACGAGACATGGAGGGTAACGGTCTTTTGACAAGGGAAGTTTTTCCCGAAGTTCCTCCAAGGGTTGAATATACTCTGACAGAACTTGGCTGTTCAATGTTTCCGATTCTTGACGCTATGGAAAAGTGGGGCACGGAATTCAGGACAAATAATATATAAAAACTTTTTCATCGGAATTTTTTTTTATTTCAAAACATAAACTATAAAAAAGTTTTAAATTGGTGATGTTTATGTTTTTTTGTATAAGGTTGAAAAAATTTTTAATTTGTCTTGCAGGGATACTGGTTTTAATTATGGGAGGAACAGTTCTTACAACAAAAGGTTTTGAGCAGGCTGCTGTTGCTGCCGATGCTGCTACCGATATGTCAGATACTGTAAAAGCTGCCGAAAAAGAAATTTTTGTTCCCTCAGTTATGTATCACAGCTTGCTGAAGGATCCAGACAGGGCAGGGGACTATGTCGTGAGTCCCGCCGTGTTTGAGGAGGATATGCGCTATCTTGCCGAAAAAGGTTATGAGACTGTTTTCGCAAGCGATCTTATTGATTTTGTGGAAAAAGGCGTTCCTCTGCCTGAAAAGCCTGTGCTTGTTACTTTCGATGACGGTTATCTGAATGTAATGACATATGCGTACCCGTATATGAAAGAAAACGGTCTTAAAGGCGTAATGAACGTAGTCGGTACATACACCGATCTTTCTACCGAACAGGACGAGCATAATCCTGCGTATTCCAGTTTGACCTGGCAGGAGATAGCTGAACTTTCACAAAGCGGAGTTTTCGAGATAGGAAATCACACATATAATATGCATTCCATGACATCCAGAAAAGGCTGCAAAAGAATTTACGGAGAAAGCTACGAAGAATACCGTAAGTCAATGTTCGACGATATAGCAATGCTTCAGGGACTTCTCAGCGATAAATCTGGTGTAACTCCTGTTACATTTGCTTATCCTTTCGGTTTTATTTCAGAGGACAGCGTTGGTATATTGCAGGATATTGGATTCAAGGCTCTGCTTACCTGCAATGAAAAACCAAATTATATCTCACGCGGAGACACTGAATGTCTGCTTAGCATTAACCGTTATAACCGTCCCGCGGGAATCTCTACCGAAGAATTTATGGAAAAGCTCCTTAAACATTGAATATAAATACTAAAAAACTGCGCAGGAACACTTCCTGCGCAGTTTTCGACTATTCGTGAAGAACAAGATCGTCTCCGAAATCCTCCGGGATAAATTCTTGAATGCCGTCGTCCAAGGCAGTTTCCGCGTTCTCTGCACCTTCCGCGGCAAGAGCAGCAGCCTCTTCTTCGGAAAGCTCCTCCTCAGGCTCGGGTTCCGGAACATAGTCAATACTGTGTTCGTAAACCGATGTGTAAAATCTGTCTATATGACCGAAAGTCGCTTCGGT
Source organism: uncultured Oscillospiraceae bacterium (assembly GCA_910586535.1). Lineage (GTDB taxonomy): Bacteria > Bacillota > Clostridia > Oscillospirales > Ruminococcaceae > RGIG8773. The sequence goes on along the minus strand of CAJUHS010000012.1, from coordinate 61,610 downwards.
GTACTGGTCGCGAAATTCAATCATCTCATCAAGTATCGGACCAAACTGCTCGGGTGAGCGCGGTACTCCGGCAGTAGGATCGTAGTTGGCTTTTGTGTTTGCATTTTTCCAGGCGCGGTTTATCATTGCCAGAACGTACTTATCTTTTTTTGCTTCAAGATTTTTCTTGAACTCGGTGGGAACCGGCTTTTTAAAAGAATAGTATTTTTCCAAAGCTATCAATTCTTTCAGGGAGTCATGAATAGAATCCAAACAGCCGAAAAATGTTCTTGGACTTTTAGTTGTGGAAATGCTTGACATTGCATTGTTAATGCTTTTCATTCTTTTGGAAATGTAGACCTTTGTCATTTCGTCGAGAAACTCATTTGACACCATGAGCTTCTTTTCATTTGTACCGAAAATAATGTTTTGCAGTTCAACCTGTTTTGCTTTATTGGCGCCGCCTGAAAAAAGAGCCATTTAAACACATATCCTTTCATATTGATTTATGATTAACGGTTCGTCCGTAAACAGCCTTCACAGCGGGCAAAACCGCTATTATCAGAGGAATAAAAAAGACAAGTTCAGCAGCAGTTTTGCCGTATCGAGTATAAAGCTGCTGCGGCGTGCTGGACATAAATCCATAATACATCAATATCGGAGTATTCAGAAGCAGCGAAATTATAAACGAATCTGCCAAACGTGCGGCAATTGAAAACACCACCAACTTAAAGCCGTCCTTTTTGTACAGCAGTGTACCGTAGATAAATCCTGTCAGCACCGACGTCATGGAAAGCAGCGGCAGTGGAGCCTGACCGCTGAGAATGCAACCGATAAGGTCTCCAGCCAGCGCAGAAATCATTGCGGGTACAGGGCCGAACAGCATCCCAACCGCAGAAAGTGCAATAAACGCAAAATTGACCTTAATGAACTCGGTTGGTCTGAACGAGAACATATCAAGCACGATAAACGCCGCAGTAAGGATTCCTGCTACGGCAAGGCAGCGGATATTTTTCAGTTCCGCCGCAGAATTTTTGAAATCGGAAAAAAAGCTTTTCATTATAGTAACCTCCTTAAAATTATGCTAACTGCATAATCGGGAGTAGCGCGTCCTTTGCGGGAAACGGCAATGAAAAGCTCCTGTTATGCATTCAGCGGGATGCGGCAAACGCACCGCAAGGATCTGAGATCCTTTTCGTCAAGGCGGCAACTCCCCGTCCGCCAAGCACTGTACGCGCGTATGCCTACTCTGTATGCTTGCTTACTTTAAGTAAGCTTGAATACGCTGCTGTTTGCAGGCGTATATCTGCCGAACCGATCAGAATGAAATTTCGTCGGCAATTCTGTAAAGATTTTCGTCAAAAGGCTTCTTCATTGCAAGAGCTTCCTTGATGTCGAAGTCCACGATTTTGCCGCTCTGCATAGCCACAACTCGGTTTCCGATACCCTTGTCGAGAAGGTCTACTGCGTAATAGCCCATTTCGCTTGCAACTACTCTGTCTCGGAGCGTAGGACTTCCGCCTCTCTGAACGTGACCGAGGATCGTGGTTCTTGAGTCAATACCTGTTTTATCGTGTATTTCCTTGGAAATTTCTTCAATATTTCCAACGCCCTCGGAAACAACAACGATAAAGTGCTGTCTTTTATTTTCTTTGGACTTCTTTATCTTGTTGACAATGTCGTCCATAGAAAACTTTACTTCGGGAGTAATGATAGCCATAGCGCCTACGGCAGTACCCACGTTAAGAGCGATCCAGCCTGCGTTTCTGCCCATTACCTCAACAACGGAGCAGCGATCATGTGACATAGCGGTGTCACGTATCTTATCCACCATTTCCATAGCGGTGTTCATAGCGGTATCGTATCCTATAGTGTACTCTGTGCAGGAAATATCGTTGTCGATAGTTCCGGGCAGACCGATGCAGGGAACACCCGCCTTGGAAAGGTCTGCAGCTCCTCTGAAAGAACCGTCTCCTCCGATGACAACGATACCCACAAGATTGAGCTCATCGCACTTCTGTTTTGCTTTAAGTACGTAATCCCACTCCTTAAATTCAAGACACCTTGCGGTATAGAGTATCGTACCGCCGCGCTGAATAACGTTGGAAACATCCCTTGCGCCAAGGTTTACAGTTTCGCCGTGGAGCAGACCGTTGTAGCCTCTTTGGATCCCTACTACTTCGTAGCCCTTACCCAGAGCTGCGCGTGTTACCGCTCTTACAGCTGCGTTCATACCGGGAGCGTCACCGCCGCTTGTTAAAACGCCTATTCTCTTCATACCTTTTTCCTCCAAAATTTATTGCATAATAATATACAACTCTCCATACATTTCTAATTATACTATTTGCTGAGAGTTTTGTCAAGTGTTGTTTCTAACAAATAATGTTCTATTTTAAGGCAATATTTTCCTTTCCGGCTGTATTGGCGATCCTGTCAGCAAAAACAGAGGATATTTTTACTCCCGCAGCGCCTTTCGGAGTAAGCTTTTTTTTCAGATCGGACAGATAAAAAATCACTTTTGTCTCTCCGGGATTTTCTTTGCAGATATTCATAATTTCCGAAAGCGCGGGGCTGTCCGAACGGCATCTTATATAAAGACTTGCTTTTTCAAGCGTAAAGACGCATTGCGCCGCTTCGGCAATTTGGTTAACAATAAGTTTCGGTTCGCCGTCCTTGTAGGAGAGCTTTGCGGTTATGTGTACCGATTTGCCCTTTGTAATAATATCTCTGTTTGAAGCCAGTATATCCGCAAAAATAATTCCCTCCGCTTCGCCTGTCATGTCCTCAAGCGTGACGAAAGCCATTTTTGCTCCGTTTTTCTGTGTGTAAAGCTTTACGCCCTGCAAGGTGCAGAACAGAGAAATTTCACTCCCGTCTTTTGGCGGATTAAGCTCGTCGTAAAGACGTGCAATATCAGTCATACCGCAAAGCTTTGAATAGGGACTGTAATCTTCCAGCGGATGCCCCGAAAGGTACGCGCCTGTGATCTCTTTTTCCATTTCAAGCCTGACAGCAAGGGGATATTCGGGAAGTCTTTCAAAAGAAAACGAATTGCTGTTTTCGTCGTTGTTATTATCTGTATCAAAAAAGTTTATTTGTCCCTCCATGTTTTTCAGAGAGTACCCTTGAACAGAGCCGAAAATTTTATCGTAGTTCTCCAGCATTTCTCTGCGGCTGTATCCGAAGCAGTCCAGAGAGCCGCATTTTATCAGACTTTCAATAGCGCGCTGATTCAGGTCTCTGCCTCCTATACGCTTGCAGAAATCGTTCAGGGACTTGAACATACCGCCCTTTTCACGTTCGTTTAAAAGGTCACGTATAGAGTTGTACCCCAGATTTTTCACTGCAAGCAGCGCAAAGCGTATGCCGTTTTCCGCTGGGAAAAAACCAAAACTGCTTTCGTTAACATCGGGACTTAAAATTTTTAATCCGTTTTTAGAACACTCCGAGGCATACTCAAGGATCTTTCCTGTGCTGTCAAGGAAAGCTGACATAAGCGCAGCCATGTAGTCCTTGAAATAGTAATGTCTTAAATATGCCGTCTGGTATGAGACATGAGCATAAGCCGCCGCATGGGACTTATTGAACGCATAGGAGGCAAAGCTTTCCATTTCGTCAAATATTTCATTGGCAATTTTTTCGGATACGCCGTTTTTAGATGCTCCCTCAACAAAGATACCGCGTTCCTTCAGCATTTCGGCTGTCTTTTTCTTTGCCATTGCTCGGCGGACAAGATCCGCTCTGCCGTAGGAATATCCCGCCATTTTGCGGCATATCTCCATTACCTGCTCCTGGTAAACTATGCAGCCGTAGGTAACGTCCAAAATGCTTTTTAATATGGGGTGTCTAAAGGTAACCTTCTGCGGGTTGTGGCGGCACTCGATGTACCGCGGTATGCTGTCCATAGGTCCGGGGCGGTACAGGGACAGAACGGCTATAATGTCCTCAATGGATTCGGGTCTCAGCCGCATCAGAACCTGCCGTATGCCCGCACTTTCAAACTGGAAAACTCCCGTAGTCTGTCCCTGGGACAGCATTTCGTACACTTCTGGGTCGTCTATTGGTATTTTGTTTATATCGAAGTCGGGATTTGTCCTGCGGATAAAATCTGAGGCGTCGCGTATAACGGTCAGGTTCCTCAGACCGAGAAAATCCATTTTCAGCAGTCCCAAACGTTCCAGAGCAGTCATGGTGTATTGGGTTACTGTAACGTCTCCGTTCTTTTGTACGGGAACGTAATTGCTGACCGGTGCGGGACATATCACTACACCCGCAGCATGTGTGGATGCATGACGGGGCATTCCCTCTATTTTTCTTGCTGTGTCTATGAGTTTGCTGACGGTACTGTCGCTTTTGTAGAGAGCCATAAGATCGCCGTTTTCTTTAAGTGCGCCGTCAAGAGTAACGTGCAGTCCGTATGGAATAAGCTTTGACACCTTGTCCGCCGCTTGATATGGTATACCCATTACACGCGCTACGTCACGCACCGCGCCCTTGGCCGCCATTGTACCAAAGGTTATTATCTGAGCGACCCTGTCATCGCCGTATTTTTTTACAACATAATCAATTACCCGCTGTCTGCCCTCATAGCAGAAGTCAATGTCGAAATCGGGCATAGACACTCTTTCGGGATTGAGGAACCTCTCAAACAGCAGACCGTACTTCATAGGGTCTACTGAGGTTATGCCAATACAGTAGGCTGCAATGCTTCCCGCTCCGGAACCTCTGCCCGGACCAACCGGAATGCCTTGTTCGCGGGCGTAGCGGATAAAGTCCCACACAATGAGAAAGTAGTCAACATAACCCATTTTGATTATTACGCCAAGCTCGTAGTCAAGCCTTTCGGAGTACTCCGCAGGAGGATTTTCGTCGTAACGCTTTTTCAGTCCTTTTCGGCACAAATCTGTAAAGTATGAAACGTTGTCAGTGACTCCTTCGGCGGTAAATTCGGGAAGAAGAAGCTTGCCGAATTCAAAAGTGACGTTGCACCGTTCCGCTATCAGAGCAGTATTATCCACAGCATGGGGGACGTTTGCGAAAAGCCGCCGCATTTCTTCCTCGGACTTTATATAGAACTCGTCTGTAGGGAAAAGCATGGGGTTAGGCTCGCCCAGCGGAGTATTGGTTTGTATGGCGATAAGCACCCGCTGTACTTCAGCGTCTTCTTTCAGAATATAGTGAGCGTCGTTTGTTGCCGCAAGAGGAATACCTGTTTCCGCAGAAAGTCTGTACAAAAGCGGGAGTATGCGTATTTCCTCGGAAATATCGTGGTTCTGAACTTCTATATAGTAATTGTCATTACCGAAAATTTCAAGATACTTCAAAGCTACAGCTTTGGCGTTGTCGTATTCACCGTTGGAAAGTTTGCGTGGGATTTCCCCAGCAAGACAGCCGGACAGCGCGATAAGTCCCTCATGATATTTTTCAAGGAGCTCAACGTCGACCCGAGGCTTGCTGTAAAAGCCCTCGGTGTAGCCAAGTGAAACAAGCTTTATAAGGTTTCGGTATCCCTCATTGTCTTTGCAAAGGAGAACAAGATGATATGGTTTATTGTCCTGACCGTGAATTTTGTCAAACCTCGTTCTCGGAGCCACGTACACTTCGCAGCCTATTATCGGCTTTATTCCTTGGGATACAGCTTCATTATAAAAATCCACGGCTGCGTACATACAGCCGTGGTCTGTAACAGCGACAGCGGTCTGTCCAATTTCCTTTGCACGGGAGACAAGCTGTCCGATACGGCACGCTCCGTCAAGCAGACTGTATTCGCTGTGAAGATGAAGATGAACGAAGCCCATAGCTATCTCCTTTACTCAATAATATAAGACGGTGGGAATAAAAATTGCCTTGACTTCCGACGGTTTCATATAGTATATCTATAAACTTATTGCGGATATTATCTGTTTCCGGTTTGCATGATGTAAGTAAAACCTTCATTTCATAATAAGCTCCTTTTAATTCCTTTCCGCTCTTATCCTTTCCGCGATCTCGGAAAGCTTTTTCAGACGATGATTTGCTCCGGAACGACCAACAGGCTTGTCCAGCATTTCGCCGAGTTCTTTCAGCGAAACGTCAGGATTTTCAAGACGTATCTCCGCCGCGTTTCTGAGTTCGGGGGAAAGACTGTCAAGCCCCTCTGTCGCCATGATATACTCAATGTCCGTTATCTGACGCTCCGAAGCTTTCAGAGTTCGCTCGATATTGGCTGAATCGCAGTTTGCAATACGGTTTGCCTTGTTCCGTACATCCTTATATATCTTCACGTTCATAAGGTCGATGCTGCTCATGGTCGCTCCCATAAGAGTAAGCAGGTCTTCTATGGACTCGCTGTCTTTCAGGTAAATGACATATGCATTTTTTCTTTCGGTGTATTTTGCGTTTATACCAACCGAGGTGAGCAGAATCAGTAAGTCCTGCGTAAGATCGTAATATGGTACCGCAAATTCCAGATGATATTCTTTGATAGGCTCGGTTATACTTCCGCAGGAAAGGAATGCTCCGGCGATAAAGGCAAATACGCTGTTGTTGTCTATAATGTCTGTTTGTATTCGGTGTATAAGCGTTCTGCTGGAGATTCTGTAGCGGTAGATGATCTCCTCGCGGTAATGCTCCGATGGAATACTAAGGGAGTACAGAGAAACTCCGTTTTTCTTTTCGGTAACGTTCACATCGGCAATTTCGGTACCTCCGATAACGTCATCGGCAAGACTTAGGAAAAGCCTGCATACAAGATCGTTTTCAGTTTGAAAAATGATAGAATCGGGCGTGAAGCTTTTGCAGAACAGCAGCATACCGTACAGGCAGCAATATTTTCTGTCTTTGTCGGTTATGACCGAGCAAAGCTCTTTTTTTACTGAATAGGAAAATGACATTTTATAACATTCCTTTTATCTGTCCTTTTCAATATCGCGGTGGCTTATTCTGCACTTCAAGCCCTTGTCTTTCAGGTACTTATAGACAGCTTCCGCAAATGTAACGCTGCGGTGCTTTCCTCCCGTGCAGCCAAATGATACCACAAGTTGGCTCTTGCCCTCGTGGATATAGAGCGGTATAAGAAAATCCAGCAGATCTTCAAGTTTTTTTATCAGAGTACCAGATTGTTCAAAGCTCAGAACATAGTCACTCACACAGCTTTCAAGACCGGTGTGTTTTTTCAGCTCGGGAATATAGAACGGATTTGGTAGACATCTTACGTCAAAGATCAGATCGGCTTCGCGGGACACGCCGTATTTGTAGCCGAAAGACATTACTTTGATGACCATGCTGTCATTGGGATTGTCCAGAAAAAGGGAATAGACAGTCTCCTTTAGCTGATTCATGGACAGGTCGGAGGTGTCTATGTAGTAATCAGCCTTTTCGCGTACCGACGAAAGAACTTCCCGCTCGGTATTTATCGCTTTTTGCAGACTTCCGTGGCTCTGTTCGTCAAGAGGGTGCTTGCGTCGAGTTTCTTTGTAGCGCTTTATCAGCACCTCGTCGCTTGCGTCCAGAAAAAGGATTGATGTTTCAAGTCCGTTGTCCTGCAAATATGACAGACCCTCATCAAGCTCTAAGAAAAGCTCTCCGCCGCGGATATCGGTAACGATCGCGACTTTTTTCATCTGACCGTTGGCAATGCATATTTCCGCAAATTTGGGGATAAGCTGGGGAGGAATATTATCTATGCAGTAGTAGCCTATGTCCTCCAGAACGTTTACTGCGCCCGATTTTCCAGAGCCCGAAAGTCCTGTTACTATCAGAAATTTCATATTGGATTCCTCCTTTTGGTTGACAGCGTATGCTTCCCGTATCTTTTTTATTTTTTATCCGTTATTATAAGCGGTTCGCATTCGAGAACGCATCCGGTTTTTTCCTTTACAGTGTTTTTTACGATTTGTATCAGTTCCATGAGCTGTGAAAAATCAGCGTTTCCCTTGTTGATGATGAAGCCGCTGTGCTTTGTGCTGACCTCTGCGTCTCCAACATAAACGCCTTTCAGTCCGCACTGCTCTATCAGAAGTGAGGCATAGCTACCCTCCGGACGTTTGAATGTGCTTCCTGCGCTGGGATACTCCAATGGTTGCTTGGAGCGGCGCTTTTCCATAAGTTCGTCCATTTTATCCTTTATCTCCGTTTTGTCTCCGTTTTCCAGAGCAATTTCCGCAGAGAGGATAATCTCGCCGCTTTCTGTAAAACGGCTGTGACGATAGGAAAAATCACACTCTTTTTCGCTGTAGACCCTTACCTCGCCTGTTTTTCTGTCCATAGCACGGACGGTTTGTATTACCTGTTTCATCTCGCCGCCGTAAGCTCCCGCATTCATGAAAACCGCGCCCCCGAGAGTACCGGGTATCCCATATGCAAACTCTATGCCCGAAAGTCCGAGTTCCAGCGCAAAATTGCATATTGCTGTAAGAGTAGCTCCCGCTCCGCAGATGAGGACATTAGTATCGGAGGTCATCTCAGCGTTACCTTTACCAAACTGAAAAACGATACCGCTTATTCCGTCGGAATCCACAATAAGATTAGAACCCTTGCCGAAAATATAATACGGCACGTTCAGCTTTTCAGCAAGTGGAATCAGTTTGCGGCAGCTTTCTTCTCCCTGCAAGCCTATAAGAGCGTCGCACCGTCCCCCTATCTTAAAGGTAGTGTGGTTTTTAAGTTCTTCGTTTATCTTCACGCTGCAACCAAGTGACTTTGCTGCCTCGCATACTTCATTTGTACCGTTCATTTTCACACCTACGTTTCCGATTGGTTGTATATCTGTATAGTTTATGCTTTGCCTGTAAAAATATTGCCCTTTTGGGCGGAAATAAACTTGAAAAACCTATCTGTATCCGAATTTACCACAAGCTCTTCGGGAAAACCCTGTTCCTCCATCAGAGCAATAGCTCTGTCAAATTTTCCCACCAGTCCGCAGAAATGCGCGTCTGAATTTACAACAACGGGAACCTCATACTTTTTACATAAACGGATAATTTCACGGTAGTTGTCCGAGGTGTTTTTCCATATAATGGAGCTTTCGTTTATTTCCACAAGCTTTCCGTATTCTTTAAATTTTTTCAGGCATTTATCATAGTCGAACTCATATCCTACGGTGGCGCAGTGACCGATAACGTCCACAAGAGGATTTTCTGCAACGCCGAGATATAGCCGCGTTATCTCGTCCGGCGCAGTTTTTTTCAAGTGGTTTCGATGTATGGACGCTATTATCCAGTCCAGCGCGGCGCATTCCTCAGCTGGAAAGTCAATAGTGCCGTCATAATCGATTATGCTGGATTCTGCGCCGAACATAAGCTTCACCCCGAACAGCTCCCGCGGCAGAGCCTTGTGCAGATTGTGAAAATGCCACACATGAGGACCGTCCGTGGAGGCTGGAGTGTGGTCGGTTACCGCCAGTGCGGAAAGTCCTGCGTCTGCGGCGTAACGTGCGTTTTCAAGCACCGTTGAATATGCGTGTGTGGAAGCAACGGTGTGAGTATGCAGGTCTGCAATTATTTTCATTTTCGGTAATTCCTTTTATATGATTTATTATGAATCAATAAATATCCCATTTTTTTATGGTTTCCTTGCGATCCATGTCGAGACCAAGATTGTCAAGCAGCTCCTGAGCGGCATTGTATCCCATTTTCTTCTGACGGTTGTTCATAGCGGCAACCTCAAGAATTACTGCAAGATTTCGTCCTGGCTTAACGGGAATAGTGCTGCACGGCACTTTTACCCCGAGAATAGAGGTGTACTCGTTGTCTACGCCCATGCGGTCGTAGACCTTTTCGCTGTCCCATGGCTCAAGTTCGACGATCATGTCGATCTTTTCCGTTACTTTGATCGCACCCATGCCGAACAGACGACGTGCATTGACGATACCTATACCGCGGATTTCTAAAAAATGCCTGATGTTTTCCGGAGACGAGCCCACAAGACTTATGTTGGACACTCTCCTGATCTCTACAGCATCGTCGGCGACAAGACGGTGTCCCCGCTTAATAAGCTCAACGGCGGTCTCGCTTTTGCCAACGCCGCTTTCGCCAAGTATGAGCATACCCTCGCCGTATACTTCAATAAGCACTCCGTGACGTGTGATACGGGGAGCAAGGTGCAGATTAAGGAACGCTATCAGCGCAGCCATGAAGCTGGATGTGCTGTCCTTGCTTCTGAGCAGAGGTACTTCGTACTTTTGTGCCAGATCGACCATTTCCGGGAAATACGGCAGTTCACGTGTAATGATAAGAGCAGGGATATGCTGCGCAAAAAGCATATCAAGACGTTCACGGCGCACGTCCTCCTCAATGGTAGCCATGTAGGCGAATTCCATTTTTCCCACTATCTGGATACGTTCGTTGTTGAAATATTCATAAAATCCCATAAGCTGAAGTCCCGGGCGGTTAAGATCCGTTTCGTTTACTGTCAGCTTTGCCGAATCTTCGGGAAGATAAATAGTTTCAAGATGAAATTCCTCAATAATCGTTTTTAGGTCTACGTTGTATTTTTTTTCAGCCATTCCAATCATTCCTTTTCGATAAACAATTACTTTTATTATACATCTTTTTGGAAAAATTTCAAGTGCTGTTAGACTTTATTTACATTTTCCGTAAAAATATTTTGCCTTAAAATATAAAAAATGCTTGCTTTTTTGTGCAAATTGTTGTATACTATTTCAGTAAACTGTTTCTGAAAGGAAGTCTAAGTTATGGCGGCAGTTGGATTTATCGGCGCGGGAAATATGGGTTACGCAATAATCAAGGGTATTCGCTGTACAGAGCAGGGCAGGGAATTGTCTCTTTTTTCTTACGATCTCTCGCGTGAGGCGCTGGATCGTCTTTCTGAGTTCGGAGTATCGCCATGCGCTGACGAAAAGGAGCTTGTTAAAAAGAGTGATTACGTTTTTCTTGCGGTAAAGCCTCAGCAGCTCGATACCGTAATGGACAGGATCGGCGGAGCGGTTACGGCGGATAAGATAATTGTTTCCATATGCGCGGGGATAACCGCGGAATATATCTGCTCCAAAACCTTGCCTGATGCAAAGGTAGTGCTGGTAATGCCAAATACTCCGCTGCTGCTGGGCGAGGGAGCTTCCGCAATTTCAAGAAACAAAAACGTTTCTGACGATGAGTTTGGGTTTGTTAAAAATATTTTTGCTTCCTGCGGAAAAACTGCCGTAGTTCCCGAAAACAAAATGAAAGAGATCATTGCAGTAAACGGAAGCAGTCCTGCGTTTATATACCTGTTTGCAAAGGCTTTTATAGATTATGCGGATTCGGCGGGCATAGACGCAGCAGCTGCAAAAGAGCTTTTTGCGCAGTCTCTTGTGGGTTCGGCGAAAATGCTCACCGATTCTGGGTATACTGTTGACGAGCTGATAAAAATGGTGTCCAGTCCTGGAGGGACTACGCTTGCCGGACTTGATGAGCTTTATAAAGGTAAGCTTTCCGAAACGGTGACGAAAGCCTGCGAAAGCTGCACAAAACGTGCTTACGAGCTGTCGAAATAGTCTGTTCTTAAAGAGGACTTGTCCGCATAGACTTTACTATCAATAAAAAGTAAAGGACGGTCTTTATGACGGACAATAATATCGGTCGTAAAAAAAGAACTGACGTGAGGCTGACGCTGCTTGCCGCACTTTATTTCGCAGGGGTGTTCCTCGGCGTTATATTGTACGGAACGCTGAGCGGGGAACAGCTTGACGCTCTTAACGGTCTTACCGGAAGCTTTGTCATTGGCAGACTAAACCATACTTTCTGGGAAACTCTTGTAAACTCCTTTTCTGGAGCGTTTCTGCTTCTGACTGCGTGCTTCTGGCTTGGATTCAGCGCGGCGGCGCAGCCTATAGAGCTGCTGGTTCCTGCTTTCCGGGGACTTGGCGCTGGAGTGTCACTTTCGGGAATGTACGGAAGTTTCGGACTTGCGGGAGTTGGAATGTCAGCGGTGCTTATTATTCCGGGAGCGGTGCTGTCTGCGTTTGCGCTGATAATTGCTGCGCGGGAGTCCTTGGAGTTGTCCGGGAAGATTTTTTTGTCGGTTTTCGGAAGAACCGTTTCTGGGGAAGCGATTGATTTTCGTTTATACATCACAAAGTTTGTGATACTGTTAATAATTCTCATGGTATCATCTCTTGCGGACAGCCTCGCGACGTTTATTTTTGCAGGCTTCTGGACAGGTCTGCTGTGAGTATCGCATTTGTAAAAATTCAAAACGGGGAAGTTACTGTAAAGGAGCTGCAAATTTTTGGCATTATTTGGTTTTGGCTATGATTACGAAAAGGCGGGACGGGGCGTATCCAAAAACGCGCCTAAGAAAAAAGCATTTTTTGAGTTCTGGGAGATGTATTTCAGATACGCATGGAGGCTTATAAAGCTTAATATACTTACGTTTATTTTTTGTCTTCCGGTAGTTACCATAGGTCCTGCGCTGGCTGGAATGACGAGGGTGCTGCGTAAGTATTCGCTTGACAAAAACGCTTTCATTTTTCACGATTTTTGGAAAGGCTTTTCCGAAAACTGGAAACAGTCTTTGCCTGTAGGCCTGCTGGACACGCTGTTTGCGGTGTCGGCTGTGACCGCCATGTATGTGTACCCGAAAATGGCTCAGGCAGCAGAATCGGGCGGATTTATCTATACAATATTCTGCGTTATATCCGTAAGCTTTGCGCTGACATTGTTTATGATGAATTTCTATATTTTCCCGATGATAGTTTCCACAGAGCTGTCTCTGAAAAATATTCTTAAAAACAGCTTTTTCCTTACCTGCATAGCTTTGAAAAAGAACTTTTTCACTCTTATTTCCGTAGCGGCGGTCGCAGCTGTACTCTTTGTTATGAGTATCACAAATGTGCTTTCTCTGCTGCTTATACCGTTCTGGGCTGTTACGTTTATTGGATTCATTATAATGTTCAATTCCTATCCTCAAATACAGAAGTACGTTATAAATCCTTACTATGAGGAGAGGGGGATGGATAATCCAGAGTATGATTATTTAAAGCCGCTTACCGCCGATGAAAGCGTTTTCACCGACCGCGGAGGCGAGGAAACCCCTATTGACGGAAAGGGAAAAAAGAAAAAAGGAAAAATTATTTCATAAAAACTCTTTACAAAATGGTTTTTATGTGGTATAATAATATTTATCTTGTTCCGACAAATGACGGACGGGAAAGCCGTTTGCTTGGTTTGCGGAGTAAGCCCTTTTCGGGACTCCTTTTACGGAGGCAGCGCCTGCCGCTTACTATGCTTACGGGGAAATTTTTAAAAGAGGTGTTTTCATCATGATGAGAAAAGAAGAAAAAACAGCCGTTATTGAGGCTAACAGAACCAGTGAAAACGATACTGGTTCTCCCGAAGTACAGATCGCTATCCTCACAAAGAGGATTAACGACCTTACCGAACACTTAAAGGTACACAAGAAAGACCATCACTCCAGAAGAGGTCTTCTGAAAATGGTAGGTCACAGACGTAATCTTCTCAACTATCTTGCGAAGAAGGATATCAACAGATACCGTGCAATAGTTGAAAAGCTCGGTCTGCGTAAGTAAGAAAATGTCGGAGGCAGAAAGTAAAGGCGAAAGTCTTTACTCTGCCTTTTGCGCGTTTAAAACAAGGAAATTTCAGACGGCAGGCTTAGCATTAAATCGTGTACGCAGGACATTTGCATACAGGATTTATTGCTAAAGCTGCGGTCTGTTAAAAATTAACAGGAGGAAAAATATGTTTGATAATCACAGAGTTTTTAAAACCACATATGCCGGAAGAGAACTGACAGTTGAAACCGGAAAGACCTGCGAGCTTTCCAACGGTTCCTGTTGGGTACGCTGCGGCGAGACCGTTGTTATGGCGAACGTTACAGCAAGCGTTAAGCCCAGAGAGGGCATCGACTTTTTCCCGCTCTCCGTTGACTATGAGGAGAGACTTTACTCAGTGGGACGTATCCCCGGTTCGTTTATGAAGAGAGAAGGCAAGCCCAGCGAAAAGGCCATTCTGACTTCAAGAGTTGTTGACAGGCCTATCCGTCCTCTTTTCCCCAAGGATATGAGAAACGACGTTTCAGTTGTAATGACGGTGCTTTCAGTTGATCCCGATAATTCTCCCGAAATATGCGGTATGATCGCGACTTCTGTTGCTATTTCCATTTCTGATATCCCTTGGAACGGTCCTATCGGCGGTATCAGCGTGGGACTTGTTGACGGTGAGATCGTCCTCAATCCTACTCTTGAACAGCGTGAGAAGTCTGATCTTAACCTTACCGTTGCGGGTACAATGGAAAAAATTGTCATGATCGAAGCGGGTGCGAATGAGGTCGATGACGATACAATGCTCAAAGCAATCATGACAGGTCACGATGAAATCAAAAAGATAGTTGCTTTCATTTCTGATATCCAAAAGGAGATCGGAAAGAAAAAGTTTGAGTTTGAGTCCATGGAGGTAGACCACGAGCTGTTCGATGCTATTGAAGAACTTGTGGGCGAGAAAGTCAAGGCTGCTCTCGATACAAACGACAAAAATATCCGTGAGGAGCGTCTTAATCCTATCAAGGACGAGGTTCATGAAAAGTTCGACGAGCAGTACCCCGAAAAAATTGCAATGATCGACGAGTGCATTTACAAACTTCAGAAGAAAATTGTAAGGAACTGGCTCTATGAGGGCAAACGTGTTGACGGCAGGGGTATCGATGAGATACGTCCTCTTGCCGCTGAGGTAGGCGTTCTTCCCAGAGTTCACGGTTCTGGTCTTTTTACAAGAGGTCAGACCCAGGTTCTTACAGTTGCAACTCTCGGTCCCGTAAGCGATTCTCAGAGAATCGACGGTCTGGATGAAGAGGACAGCAAGAGATATATGCACCATTATAATTTCCCATCGTACTCCGTAGGCGAAACAAAGCCCAGCAGAGGTCCCGGACGCCGCGAGATAGGTCACGGAGCGCTTGCCGAAAGAGCGCTTGAGCCTGTTATCCCTCCTGTTGAGGAGTTTCCGTACGCTCTCAGACTTGTATCCGAGGTGCTTTCTTCTAACGGTTCAACGTCGCAGGGTTCTATATGCGGCTCGACTCTTGCTCTTATGGACGCAGGCGTGCCTATCAAGGCTCCGGTTGCGGGTATTTCCTGCGGTCTTATCACAAGAGACGACGGCAGCTTCATGACAATGGTGGATATTCAGGGTCTGGAAGACTTTTTCGGCGATATGGACTTTAAGGTAGGCGGTACTCACAAGGGTATCACCGCTATTCAGGTTGACATCAAGGTAGACGGCCTTACTCCTGAAATTATCAAGGAAGCATTTGCTAAGACCCATAAGGCAAGGGACTATATACTTGACGAGATAATGCTGAAAGCTATTCCCGCTCCGAGAGCAGAGGTTGGCAAGTACGCTCCCAAAATGCTCCAGACAAAGATTCCCGTTGACAAGATACGCGAAGTTATCGGTCAGGGAGGCAAAGTCATTCAGAAAATCTCCGCTGACTGCAGCGTCAAGATTGACATCAACGACGACGGAAACGTATTTATTTCAGGCATTGATCTTGATAACGCTAAAAAGGCTCTTCAAATCGTTGAGACCATTGCAAACGATCCAGAGATTGGTGCGATCTACAAGGGCAAGGTCGTTCGCATAATGAATTTCGGTGCATTTGTTGAGATAGCTCCCGGCAAGGACGGTCTTGTTCACATTTCCAAACTGGACAAGCAGCGTGTTGAAAAGGTTGAGGACGTTGTTTCCATCGGTGATGAGATCGTAGTAAAGGTAATGGAGATAGACAGTCAGGGCAGGATAAACCTTTCCAGAAAGGATGCTCTTGCAGACATCGAGGCAAAGAAAAACAGCTGATTGAATTTTTAAGGCGGGGCTTGTCCCCGCCGTTTTGTTTTAAATAGTCCTGTGCTGAGGAAAATTAATTGGCAAAAACATTTATTTGCTCCAGATATTTTTTGAAAAAAATTTATTGCAGTTTATTTAAAAGTGTGCTATAATGTTTTGTGTGTAAGATTGTTTAAAAGCGGTATCTGCATTATGGTTCCGCCTTATTAAAGTGTATTTGTGCCGCTTTGCGGTATTTATGTTTCGGCAAAGGTGATGTTCATGAATTACTGCGAAGCGATGAGTTATATTGAAAGCTTTTCTAAGCTGGGAAAGCCTGTAAGCAGTCTTGCCAGATTTGAGAGAATTATGGATGCTCTTGGAAATCCACAAAAGGAAATGAATTTTGTCCATGTGGCGGGTACGAACGGAAAAGGTTCGACCGTGCGCATGATCGCGGAAACGCTTACAAGATCCGGATATCGGACAGGAGAATTTACTTCTCCGTATATAAGGGTCTACAATGACAGGATGCGTATTGACGGAGTGAATATTTCTGACGATGAGCTTGCGGAGATCGTAACTCAGATTCGTCCTATAATAGACGATCTGAGTACTGACTGTTCCCAGTTCGAGATCACAACGGCGATTGCTTTTATTTACTTCAAGGCAAAAAAATGCAGTATTGTTGTTATGGAAACCGGTCTTGGAGGTCTGCTTGACTGTACTAATATCATTGAAAAGTCCTGCGTTTCGGTAATAACATCTATCTCGCCAGATCATACGGCGATACTCGGTGATACAGTCGAAAAAATAGCAAGACATAAAGCTGGTATCATTAAGCAAGGCTGTCCTGTGGTGATAGCTCCGTCTCAGAGTAAGGAAGCCTACGCTGTGGTGTACAGAACGGCGGCTCAGTTTGGTTCAAGACTTGTTACTCCGGACATGAGTAGTCTGATTATACGGAAGTGCGGCCATACCGGCAACAGCTTCACCTACAGGAGGCTGAATTATAAAACATCTATGGTTGG
This sequence comes from uncultured Oscillospiraceae bacterium, assembly GCA_910586535.1. Taxonomy (GTDB): domain Bacteria; phylum Bacillota; class Clostridia; order Oscillospirales; family Ruminococcaceae; genus RGIG8773. The sequence continues at coordinate 44,839 of CAJUHS010000012.1, read as the reverse complement.
CAGGCATCAGATCGACAATGCGCTTACGGCGGTTGAAACGCTGCGAATACTTAAAAAACGAGGCTTTGGAAGAATTATTTATCCGTATATTTACAGAGGTGTAAAGTACGCGGAAGTTCCGAGCAGATGTCAGATACTACGTGTGGATAGGCCTTTTGTAATGATAGACGGGGCTCATAATCCGGACGGAATGAGGGCTTTGGCTGACTTTATCCGTACAGTCCCAAAGGCTCCGAAAATAATGGTATGCGGCATGATGTCCAACAAGGACTGGCAGACTGCTATAGGTTATATCAGCCGCTATATAGACAGGGCGGTCTGCCTTGACGGCTTTGCACAGAACACGGTTTTTGCTCCGAGACTTGCTGAAATGTTTTCGGAGGGTGAGGTGTCAAATCTGCGCGACGCACTATCCAGGGCTGTCACTCTTGCGGGAACGGACGGAATGGTCGTCATTGCGGGGTCGCTTTATCTTGCCGCTGCGCTTCAGACTCACGGTGGACTTGAAAATATTGATGATAAAATAGAATAAAACTACGAAAGGATTGATGAAATGGCAGTTTATTTAGTTGATTTTGAAAATGTTTCCTCTGCGGGAATTTCCGGTATACAAAAGCTTACCAAAGAGGACAAGGTGTATATTTTTTACACTGTAAATGCGTCTAATATGTCTTTTGCGGCACACCTTAACCTGCTATCCAGCCCTGCTGAGGTGGTGTACTACAACGTTGCAAGCGGAGGAAAAAATGCGCTTGATTTTCAGCTTGCAAGCTTTTTGGGCTATCTCATATGTCAGGGAAAGGACAAAAAGTTCTGCATTATAAGCAACGACCGCGGCTTTGAGTACGTTAAGACATTTTGGGAGCGGAATGGAGCAGCGGCGGATATTTCCATATACGGTGCGCCGTCTATAAACCGTTCATTGCTTGCGGCGGAAAAACCGTTTGCCGCACGTATACAGCAGAATGCAGCTGCTCCGTCTGTTCAGCCTCCGCAGGAAGAGTTTGCGGCTATCGGAGAAGATGCGGTTTCCGTTGAAAAGGCTGAAGCGGCGAAAGCTGCTGAAACTGTTGCGGACGCTATAGAGGCCGAGCGTGATGCGGAAAAGCCTGCCCCCAAAAAGCGCGGCAGACCGAAAAGCACTCCAAAACAGGAGAAACAGGAAGAAGCAAAAGGCAGAAAATTTGAAAAGACCGCAAAAACAGAGTCTGCGGCTTTGGAATCTAAGAAAAATGGTACTGAGGCTCAGCCGATTAAACAACAAAAGAAAGAATCTACAAAAAGTAAGAGCGAAACCAAGCCCGTATCTGGTGCAGGGGATATACCTCCCAGTTTGAAAGGCGCACTGTCAAAGGCGGGGATAATTGACGACGCGGAGATAAGGAACGTTTTCGGGCTTTTGAAAAGCGCCGAGGGAAAGCAGCAGTTCTACCGCGGGATACTTAAATTTTTCGGTATGGAACGCGGCGTTGAGGTTTATAAGGCTGTACGTCCGGAATATACTAATCTGACAAAGCTTGTTAAGCAATAAAGGGATATATTAGTTATTATACACAGTTTTTTCGGGAAATTTTCGTCACGAAAGTTTCCCGAAAATTTATATACGCTCTTGATATTAAACGTTTAACATGATATAATTATTCTAATAGTACGGTTTGCGGCAGAACCTTTTTATCCGCAAAAACCGTTGTAAGCAGAAAGGATGGTCTTTTCAGATGAAATTCGGTTTCTATGACGACGCAAACAAGGAGTATATCATCACTTCCCCGAAAACCCCATATCCATGGATAAACTATCTCGGCACGCAGGATTTCTTTGGACTTATTTCCAATACCGCAGGAGGCTATAACTTCTATAAGGACGCACGCCTTGCGCGTATCACACGTTACCGCTATAACAATGTTCCTGCCGATGCGGGCGGACGTTATTTCTACATAAACGACGGCGGTACTGTCTGGAATCCCGGCTGGGCTCCTGTAAAGACCGACCTTGATGAATATAAGTGCCGTCACGGTATGGGTTATACCGTTATCAGCGGCAAGAAAAACGATCTTTCCGCTGAGGTAACGTTTTTTGTACCGCAAGACTTTACCGGTGAAGTACAGAAGCTTACTCTTAAAAATGAGAGTGGTTCTCCCAAGACGTTTAAGCTGTTTTCATTTATTGAATGGTGTCTCTGGGACGCTCAGGATGATTCCACCAACTTCCAGAGAAATTTTAACACAGGCGAGGTTGAGCTTGAGAAAAACGGCGCGGTAATTTACCATAAGACCGAGTACAAGGAAAGAAGAAACCATTTTGCATTTTATGCTGTAAATGATATTGTAGACGGTTACGATACCGACCGCGAGACCTTCATGGGCGATATTTACCACGATTTTCACAATCCTCAGACCGTTATGGACGGCAACCCTGCAAATTCTGTGGCGGACGGCTGGTCTCCCATTGCTTCCCAGTATAAGGAGATTACTCTTGCTGAGGGTGAAGAGAAGACTCTTGTGTTCATTCTCGGCTATGTTGAGAACCCCTACCCCGAAAAGTTCAACGCTGACGGAACAATGAACAAGTCCAAGGCATATGAGATGATGTCCAAGTTCGATACTGCCGAGAAAGCCGACGCTGCTCTTGCGGAGCTTAAAAAGACATGGGACGAACTGCTTGCTAAGTATACGCTTAACAGCCCAGACGAAAAGCTCAACAGACAGGTCAACATCTGGAACCAGTACCAGTGTATGGTAACATTTAATATGTCACGCTCCGCCTCCTATTTTGAAAGCGGTATAGGCCGAGGCATGGGCTTCCGCGATTCCAATCAGGACTTGCTGGGCTTTGTACACCAAATACCAGAAAGAGCGCGTGAGAGAATTCTTGACATTGCGGCAACTCAGCTTGAGGACGGCGGCAACTACCACCAGTATCAGCCTCTTACCAAAAAGGGCAACGATGCTGCGGGTACGAATTTCAATGACGATCCACTATGGATGATACTGTCTACCGCCGCATACATCAAGGAAACGGGCGATTATGACATTCTCAAGGAACAGGTAGATTACAAGAACGACCCCGCTTTGGCTCAGCCACTGCTCGATCACCTGAAGAGAAGTTTTTATCATGTTGTAAACAACAAGGGACCTCACGGTTTGCCGCTTATTGGACGCGCCGACTGGAATGACTGCTTGAACCTTAACTGTTTTTCCCGTGTTCCCGGCGAGAGCTTCCAGAACACGGCGAGCAATATTGCAAAAGAAGTAAATCCCGAAACTGGCGCGCCTCTTAACGAGGAAACTGCCGAGTCCGTAATGATTGCGGGTATGTTTACCTACATCGGACCAGAGTACGTTGAGCTTTGCCGCAGAATGGGCGACAATGCCGAGGCTGACAAGGCTCAGGCTGAGATTGACAAGATGAAAGAAGCTATCGTTAAGTACGGTTGGGACGGCGAATGGTTCCTCCGCGCATACGACGCATATGGCAAAAAGGTCGGTTCCAACGAGAACAATGAGGGTAAGATATTTATTGAACCCCAGGGCTTCTGCGTAATGTCCGACGTGGGCGGCAAGGAATTTACCGAAAAAACTATGGCGAGCATTGACAAGTACTTGGGTACTGAACATGGTCTGGTACTTAACAATCCTGCTTTCACAAGCTATATCGTTGAGTACGGTGAGATTTCCACATATCCCGGCGGATACAAAGAAAATGCCGGTATTTTCTGTCATAACAATGCATGGATAATGTGCGCCGCAGCTTATGCAGGAATGGGAGATACTGCATTTGACTACTACACAAGGATTGCTCCAGCTTATCAGGAGGACGAAAAGCTCCACCGCACCGAACCGTATGTATACGCACAGATGATTGCGGGCAAGGACGCTAAGCGTTTCGGCGAGGCTAAGAACAGCTGGCTTACAGGTACTGCCGCGTGGAACTTTGTGGCAATTTCTCAGTACATTCTGGGAATTATTCCCGACTATGACGGACTGAAAATTGACCCGTCAATACCTAAGGCTTGGGACGGCTACTCGGTATCCCGTTATTTCCGCGGAGCTACTTTCAATATTAAGATTGAGAATCCCGACCATGTTTCCAAGGGTATTAAGTCAGTTACTGTTGACGGCAAGGCTATTGATGGAAACGTTATCAAGGATATTACAAGCGGTACTCATGAAGTGGTTGCTATAATGGGCTAAACAGTAAACCACAGCAGCCCAAGTCTCCCTCAATGAAAAAGCTATAAATCGTAATCGTGTCAAGCCCCCTTAGGGGGGCGGGCAAGTTTATTGTATAAAATGTTTAATACTGATCAACGACTGAGTTTTTAGGAGTTAATCAGGGTAAGAAAGGAGGATCTATGTGATTGTAAAATTCAATTCAGTCCGATCACTGCTTCCAAACTTAAATGCGAGGGCGTGTAAATCATGACCGTATCGTCATGGCTCTGCCGGCTAAATTTATTGCAACAGAAAGGAGAATTTGTGTGAGTATCAAATTTAATTATGAGGTGATTGTAGACTGACCGGGAGGTTAGTACTGCAAAAAACAGTGACCTCCCAAAGGGTATTTACTTTTTAGGAGGAATATTCTTGAACAGAGAAAACAAGAGAAGATCATTTGAAAAGGGTTACTATAAAAACCATGCCTGCAAGGACGTTTTCACCTGCAAGGTCTGCGGACGGCAGATCGTTCCGGAGGGTGCGGGAAGCGAGCACAGGAATCATTGTCCCAACTGTTTGTCAAGTCTGCACGTGGACAACGAGCCTGGAGACCGGGAATCCGACTGCGGCGGCATAATGGAGCCTGTTGCGGTCTGGATAAAAAAGAACTGCGAATGGTCGGTTATACACAGATGCAAACGCTGCGGTAAATTTTCCGCGAACCGCACTGCTGCCGATGATAACCCTATAAAGCTTATGTCTATTGCAATGAAGCCGCTTGCTAATCCGCCTTTCCCCGTGGAGTTCCTTGAAGAGCTTACGGAGCAAATGGGCGTAGACGGTTCCATACAATAATGACAACGGGATTGCCGCTTATTGAGCGGTAATCCTGTTTTTATATTTTTTTCACCAAAAGGCGTTTCTTTCATAAAATAAAGTGAAAGGAGCGTTTTTTATGCTTGAAACAAAACTTTTGCTGCTTTTCGGAATATGTCTTGCAGCTGTGCTGATAAACGGATTGGTGATAGTAAAATTTTATGCGGCAGGGAGTAAGGGAGCCGTTCCTGTTGTGGTAGTGCCGCTTACAGAGAATATGGAAACTCCGGAATTTATTGTGAGGAACTGCGTTTACAAGATCGCGGAAAGATGTCCGGAAACAATAGTTGCGGCGGTGGACTTCGGCGCTGACAGCGAGACTCTAAACATTTTTGAAAAGCTTATGGAGCATTCGTGCAGATATGAAATAATTGACTCTGAAGACTGTTCGGAAAATATCTGCAAGATTTTGGGAAACTTAATATCATTATAAAAATTGGCAAAAAAATGAATGTACGGAAACAAATGAGCATTGTGCGGAAACCGATCGTAAGATCGGTTTTTGTATTGACTTTTTCGTATGTCGTGTGCTATAATAAAAATGTATATGCAGTTTATACTTATTTTGCGGTTTGGTTTGGGGGCGTGATAGTGGACAGCGAAAACTTTATAAAGCTTGAGGGCGTAGTAGACACGGTGCTGTTCAGTAATCCCGCCAACGGATATGTAGTGCTTGATCTTGATGTTAACGGCGACTACGTTACTGTTGTTGGCGAATTGGGCAATATAGAGGAGGGCGAGGAACTGATTGTTTCAGGAGCCTATACAAAGCACGCAAAATTTGGTATGCAGTTCAGAGCAAGCTATTGCGAGAGAAAGATGCCCGCCACAACAAATGCGATACTGAAATATCTTTCTTCGGGAGCTTTAAAGGGAATAGGTAGAACACTTGCTGGACGTATTGTTGAAGAATTTGGGGATAAGGCTCTGGACGTTATTGAAAACGAACCCGAACGCCTTGTATGCGTAAAGGGGATAACGTCCTCCAAGGCGGAAGAAATATCGATGGATTTCAAGCGTGTGTTTGGTATGCGGGCGTTGATGATATTTCTTTCACAGTATGGTATCCCTCCGTTCGCAGCGGTTGCGGCATGGAAAAAATGGGGGCAGTATGCAGTTGAGATAATAAAGGAAAACCCCTATATGTTATGCGGGAACGGCATAGAGCTTGAATTTGACAAGGCTGAGGGCATGGCTGTAAAGACGGGTTACCCAATGAACGGAGAGGCTCGTATTTCTGCTGGGATAACTTATATTCTTGTGAACAACACTTTTTCGGGACATACCTGTCTGCCTGAGGACAGGCTCAAATCCACCGCTTTAAAGCTTCTTGAAATAGACAATGAGCTTTTTGAAAAATGTATAGAAAGCCGATGCTCTGAAGGAGATTTTGTTCGGTACGAAAAAGACGGCAGGAGCTTTATCTATCTAAGCGACTATTTCAATGCGGAGCAGTACATAACCGGACGGCTTGCTGTCATGAGCGGCTGTCTTAAAGATACTGGTATTGACTACAAAAAGCTTATCGACATCGAGGAAAAAACCAAGGTCATTACATATGCCGAGCAGCAGAGGAAAGCTATTTCTCTGGCGCTGTCACAGGGCTTTATGATACTTACGGGAGGTCCCGGAACGGGAAAGACAACCACACTGAAAGCCATTATTTCCCTGTACGAGCAGAGGGGACTGAAAGTAATGATAGCCGCTCCAACCGGAAAGGCGGCAAAACGTATTTCCGATCTTACCGGATACGAAGCTAAGACCATACACCGTATGCTCGAAGTCATGTTTGACGGTGGAGGTAAGCCGCGCTTTAAGCACGATGATAACAATCCTATTTCCTGCGATATAATGATAGTGGATGAAATGTCCATGGTGGATACTCTTTTGTTTGAGGCATTGCTTCGTGCGCTGAAGCTTTCATGCCGGCTGATAATGGTAGGGGACAGCGACCAGCTACCGTCGGTGGGTGCGGGAAATATCCTTAAGGACATGATAGACTGCGGAAAGCTTCCGGTGGTGAAGCTTACGGAAATTTTCCGTCAGGCTCAGCAAAGCTGTATCGTCACAAACGCGCATAAAATAGTAAACGGCGAGCAGCCAGATATGTCACGTGCGGACAGCGATTTCTTTTTTATGCAGAGGCTGGACTACGAGTCGGCGTCGGATACGGTGGTGGAACTTGCGGTAGAACGGCTTCCCGCGGCGTACGGCTTTGCTTCTTCTGACGATATACAGGTTCTTTGTCCGTCAAGAAAAGGCGCACTGGGAGTTGTTGAAATGAATAAGGTATTGCAGCTTGCGCTTAATCCTCCAAAGAAAGATAAGTCAGAGATAAGGGGAGTTATGTATAATTTCCGTCCCGATGACAAGGTAATGCAGGTCAAAAATAATTATGACATCGAATGGACAAAGGGGATGGAAAAAGGCACAGGTATTTTTAACGGCGATATTGGAATAATTCTAAAGGCGGTAAAAGCCGAAAGCAAGATATATATTGACTTTGACGGACGTATCGCCGAGTATACATATGAAATGCTCGATCAGCTTGAGCTTGCATATGCTATTTCGGTGCACAAAAGTCAGGGCAGCGAGTTTAACGCGGTGATAATTCCGCTGCTGGGCGGTTTTGAAAAGCTTTATTACCGGAATCTTTTGTATACAGCGGTTACAAGAGCGAAAAAGCTGCTGATAATCGTAGGTTCGAGACGCGTTGTGGAATCAATGGTAAACAATAATCGCAGGACATTAAGATATTCCTGCCTGAGACATATGCTTGAAAAGGAGCTGGAACATGGCGAAAATAACGGCTGAAAGCATTAAGCTGTTTATGCTGGATATACTGTTTCCGTCAAGGTGTCCGTTTTGCGGGGAGTTCATAATTTGGAACGAGCTTTGCTGCAGAAGTTGCCGAGAAGCCCTCACTGCCGCAAACAGTGTGATATGCAGAAAATGCGGTCAGGACAAATGCCGCTGTGATGAGAAGCATTCTTTTGACATGGTATACGGCTCTTATTTTTTTGACGATGCAAACGTTGCAGGCGCGGTCTACCGTTTCAAGCACGATGGCGAGAGTAATCTTGCCGAACTTGCAGCGGCTGATACCGCGCGGCATATAAAAGCTGAGGGAATACTGTTGCCGGATTTTATCGTACCTGTTCCTATGAGTGTTAGAAAGCGCATAGCGAGAGGTCACAATCAGGCGGAACTGTTTGGCAAAAGCTTGGGCAGAGCTTTGAAAATACCAATGAGGCGCGATCTGTTGTTTAAAAGAGATACAAAGGACGAGCAGCACAATCATACCGATGCGGAGAGAAGAGAACGCGTAAAGTCCCTGTTTTACGGCGGAAACGCAAACTTGTCTGGGAAAAGCATTCTTCTTTGCGATGATGTTATGACCACGGGTTCTACTTTGAACGAATGTGCGGCAATACTTAAAAACGCGGGAGCGGAACGGATCATCGTCTCCGTTTGTGCGGTAACAAGACTGAACGGACAGGATTCTTCTGACAAAAAACATAAGCGAAAGGAGTAGTGCTCCCGCAGGAGCATGATTGGATTATGGACATCGGAATTGATTTAGGTACTGCAAATGTAATGATAGCTGTAGGAAATAAGGGCGTTGTACTGAACGAACCGTCGGTGGTGGCGTTTAATAAAAAGCTTGACGAGGTTATTGCTGTTGGTGACGAGGCTCACAAAATGATAGGCAGAGTCCCGGACTATATTTCTGTGGTGAGACCTCTGAGTGACGGTGTTATTTCCGACCATAAGATGACGGAAAAAATGATCGCCTGTTTCATTGAAAAGGTAACGGGAAAACAGCTTTTCATGCCAAATATTATAATGTGCATACCATCGTCGATAACCGATGTGGAAAGCCGTGCCGTGATCGAAGCTGCAAAGATTGCCGGCGCGAGGCAGGTGTATCTGATCGAGGAGCCTGTAGCTGCTATTATGGGTGCGGGTGTGGATATTTCTGCCGCAGACGGAAATATGGTGGTTGATATTGGAGGAGGTACTACAGATATAGCTGTTATTTCCATGAACGGCGTTGTGGCTAAGTCCTCGGTAAAGATGGCTGGCAGCAAGCTTGACAAAGCAATAGTGAAGTACGTAAGCAGCCGTTACAGAATACTGATAGGCGAAAAAACTGCGGAAAACGCTAAAATGGCTGCGGCAAATGTATATTCACCTGACGGAAGCAGAAAAATAGTGGTTAAGGGAAGACATCTGGTTAGGGGGCTTCCCGAAAAGGTTGAAGTAACGGATTACGATATTTACGAAGCGATAATCGACAGCATAAGAGAGATGATCACAGCTGTAAAGGACGTAATGGAAAATACCCCTCCGGAGCTTGCGGGAGATATTTACCGCAACGGTGTATATCTTACCGGAGGCGGAGCGATGCTTTATGGTCTTGACAGGCTAATGTCCTCAGAGCTTGGAGTAAAGTGTAACGTTGCCGATGACCCAATTTCCTGTGTGGCAAGGGGAACGGTGTCTGCTTTTAAAAATATTGATAAGCTTCTGGACGGTTTTCAGCACGTTTCCATGTTTTAGCAGAATAGTACAAGCAGAATTCGGCATATTATTCCAAAGGACGGCTTATAAACGTCCGGAAGGGTGATATAGCGTGAAATGCACTTTGGCCGAACTGCGTAATAAGGAGATAATAAATATTAAAAATGGCGCGCGTATGGGCTTTGTGGATGATGTGGAGTTCGATACGGATGACTCAATGATAAAGTCCTTTATAGTTTACGGAAGATCGCGTTTTTTCGGGCTTTTCGGCAGGGAAGACGATATTATCCTTACTTGCGACGACATTGAGATAATCGGCGTTGATACGGTTCTTATCTCTGCTGATGAGGCAAAATTAGCAAAAAGACGGACATTGCAGTCGAAAAGTTTGTTAAAATAGCACAATAAGTTTTCCTTGCAATTATTTGGCATATATGGTATAATATTAAAGCAATTCGCATAGCGAAATTCGCACGCGTAGGCTTTTGACGGCGGGTGCTTACCCAAAAATAAGCTGCTGTCAAGCTAAGCTGCGCGGAGGTGCGCTTCCCTATGGACGCGCTAAAAACTATTTTTTAGGAGGAACTACAAATGGGCGTAGTATCAATGAAACAGCTTCTTGAAGCAGGCGTGCACTTCGGTCACCAGACAAGGAGATGGAATCCGAAGATGGCTCCGTACATCTTCACAGAAAGAAACGGCATCTACATCATCGACCTTCAGAAAACCGTAAAGAAGCTTGACGAGGCGTACAGCTTTGTTAAATCTGTTGCCGAGAACGGTGACACGGTTCTTTTTGTCGGCACAAAGAAGCAGGCTGGCGATTCCGTTAAGGAAGAGGCTGTACGTGCGGGCGTTCACTATGTAAACGCAAGATGGCTCGGCGGTATGATGACCAACTTCAAGACCATTCAGAGAAGAATCAAAAGACTTGAGCAGCTCCACCAGATGGAAGAGGACGGCACATTCAACCTCCTTCCCAAAAAGGAAGTTGTAAAGCTCCAGCTCGAAATTGAAAAACTTGAAAAATACCTTGGCGGTATCAAGACCATGAAGAAGCTTCCCGGAGCGCTCTTTATCGTTGATCCCCGCAAGGAGAAGATCGCTGTTGCGGAAGCCAAGAAGCTTGGTATTCCCATTGTTGCGATCGTTGATACAAACTGCGATCCCGATGACGTTGATTATGTTATTCCCGGAAATGACGATGCTATCCGCGCTGTAAAGCTTATTGCCGGTGCAATGGCTGATGCCGTTATCGAGGGCAGACAGGGTGAGCAGGAGGTTGCACAGGCTGCTGAGAAAGAGGCAGAGGAAGCAGTCGCTGAATAAAAATATCAAAAAATAACAAGGCATGGGGCAAGGCTAAATATTCTTGCCTCTTGCTTCTGTATTACTTGTTTCTAATAGGAGGAATAAAAATGGCAAAGATTTCACCACAGGAAATTAAAGATCTGATGAAGTCCACAGGCGTTGGAATGATGGATTGTAAAAAGGCTCTCGAGGAAGCTGACGGCGATACCGAGAAAGCTATAGTTATACTGCGTGAAAAGGGTCTTGCAACACAGGCTAAAAAGAGCGGAAGAGTTGCCGCAGAGGGTATTGTTACATCCGTTGTTGAGGGAAATGTTGGCGCAGTTGTTGAAGTAAACATTGAGACTGACTTTGCTGCAAACAACGATGAGTTCAAGGCTTTTGTTGCTGCTGTTGCAAAAACTGTTATCGAAAAGAATCCCGCCGATCTTGACGCGCTTAAGGCTGCGACGATTAGCGGAGGCGACAAGAGTGTAGAGGAAACTCTTCAGGATCTCTTTATCAAGATCAGAGAGAACATGGTTATCCGTCGTTTTGTGAGAATGGAGGGTGTGCTTGTTCCTTACGTTCACGGAGGAGGAAGCATCGGCGTTATGGTCAAGCTGGATACAGACCTTCCTGCGGACAAAGTATTCGAGGTCGGCAAGAACTGTGCTTTGCAGGTTGCTGCTATGAACCCTGCATACCTTAACAGAGAAGCTGTTCCCGCAGAAGTCATCGAAGAAGAAAAGAAGATCATGATGACACAGATGGCTGAGGATCCCAAGATGGCAAGCAAGCCTGAACAGGTGCGCGCAAAGATTGTAGAAGGCAAGGTAGGCAAATACTACACCGAAAACTGTTTGCTTGAGCAGGCTTATGTAAAGGACGACAAGTTGTCCGTACAAAAGTATGTTGAAGCTTCTGCTAAGGAGCTCGGAGGAAAGATTAATGTTGCTGAATATGTTCGTTTCGAGAGAGGCGAGGGTATTGAAAAGAAAGCTGACGACTTTGCTGCCGAGGTTGCAAGCATGGCTAAGGGCAACGGCTGATTTTAAGTAAATACCGATAAGCCGCAGAACTTCGGTTCGGCGGCTTAGATTTTTGAAAAAAATTTCAAAAACTATTGACAAACATAGTGTTTTGTGATAAAATAATAATGTTACAGCGGTTTTTTCGCTTGACAAGCTATCGTATTCTAAAGACAGCAGGGGGCTGAGCGCTATAAATGGCGCGCCGTAAATCCTGCCGAGGAAAAGATGGTGAGTATTGATATGTACTTGCGCCTTTTCCTTTTGGAAAAGGTTTTCTTTTTTGGATCCGTTAGCTGAATGCGCCGAAAGGCGTTATTGAATTATCGGAGGTGAAATCATTTATGCCAAGCGCAAAGGTACTTGAATCCAAAAAGGCGAGAGTTCAGGCTCTTACCGAAATGCTGGACAAAGCCACAGCGGGTGTTATCGTTGATTACAAGGGTATTACCGTTGAGGAGGATACCAAGCTCAGAAAGGAACTGAGAGAGGCAGGCGTGAACTACTTCGTTGAGAAGAATTCCATGCTTCGCTTTGCTGTTAAGAATGTTGGTCTGGACGGTCTTACAGATGTTCTTGAGGGTACTTCCGCAATTGCTGTTACAGAAGGTGACGAAACTGCTCCTGCACGTATTCTTGGTAAATTCGCGGACAGCAATGAGAAAAAGTTCAACCTTAAAGCAGGATTCATCGGCAAGGATATCTACGACGAAAAGGGCGTTACAGCTCTGTCCAAGATTCCTTCCAAGGAAACTCTGCTTGCACAGCTTCTCGGTTCACTTCAGGCTCCTATGCAGAGCCTTGCAGCCACACTTCAGGCTCTTGTGGACAAGAAGAACGAAGAGGAAGCCGCTTGATCGGTATGATCCTCAGCCGTTCCGCATAAGGACGGCATGAAAATGCGCTGTGGTTTATTTACAGCGCTAAAACAAATTACATTAAATTAAAAGGAGATTATTATTATGGCTTCCGAGAAAGTAACAAACATTCTGGATTTAATTGACGCTCTTTCCATCATTGAGCTCTCCGAGCTGGTTGAGGGTATTCAGGAGAAGTACGGCGTTTCCGCAGTAGTTGCAGCAGCAGCTCCCGCAGCAGGCGGAGCAGGCGCAGCAGCTGAAAAGACCGAGTTCGATGTTGTTCTTGCTTCTTTCGGCGACAAGAAGATGGACGTTATTAAGGCTGTTAAGGATATCTGCGGTCTGTCCCTTAAAGAGGCTAAGGAGCTTGTTGAAGCTGCTCCTAAGGCTCTCAAGGAGGGTGCTTCCAAGGCTGATGCTGAGGACATTAAGACTAAGCTTGAAGCTGCCGGCGCTACAGTTGAACTTAAGTAAGTTCATAGGATATGCAAAAGTAATGAATAAAATCCCGTACCGAATATGGTACGGGATTTTTCTCTGCAACAATTCATTGTATTTGGTATTTGACGGAAAGGGTAAGTTAGCCTTTACCAGAAGTGATTTTCATGAGGGCAGTGCATTTCCGATCTTGCAGCACGCAGATCCACATAACAACCGCATTTTTCGCAGGTACCCTCTCCGAGAAAATCGCAGCTTTTGCATATTCCAAGTCGGCGGTTGTATTCCGCCTCAGAAGTTTTTCTCCACTCCGGAAGTGCGGCAACCATTTCCCTGACTGAAGCGTAAACTCCGGTCAAGTCGGTTTCAGCCAGAAGACATTTACGGCAAAATGGTTTGCTCATGAAAGTATCACCGAAACAACGGAACATGGAGGAAGCACCGCAGAAACTCTGTCTCCGGATACTGAAATATTAAATGCTTTTGGAATAACATTTTCCGGAGAATCAAAGTCGTTGAATGCATGACATTCTTCGGTAAGTATTGTGCTCTCGGAGCTTGTTGCTACAAATCCGGAAATTCCGCAGGAAATCTCAGCTTCATCTTCGATTGAACAGTTTGCGAGTGTAACAGTCATTTTGCCGTCCTTAACGCTGGCGGAGCATGAGATCATAGGAATTTCCGCGCCTTTTCCAACGGTTTGGTTTTCTATATGGCAGTAGACCGCTTCTCCGCTCTGGTGGGATTTGTACATATCAAAAACGTGGTATGTGGGCGTTAAGACCATTTTTTCGCCTTCGGTAAGGATAAGTGATTGCAGTACGTTTACTGCCTGTGCAAGATTCGCCATAATAACGCGGTCGGAGTGCTTGTTGAAAATATTCAGGTTGCAGGCGGCTACTATAGCGTCACGCATGGTGTTTTGTTGGAAAAGGAAACCTGGATTGGTACCCTTTTCGACTTCGTACCAGCATCCCCACTCGTCGACAATAAGACCTATCGTTTTCTGGGGATTGTGACGGGACATTACCTCGCAGTGACGGGTTATAATATCGTCTATATAGAGGGTCTCTTTTATCGTGGCGTAATATCTTTCGTCTGTAAATTCCGTCGCGTAGCCTTTTTTGCTCCAGTCGCCGTCGGGTATCGTGTAGTAGTGTAGAGAAATAGCTTTTGTGTGAAAGTCGGACAAAAGACTCATCAGCTTGTCAGTCCAGCTGTAGTCACCGCCGCTGGGGCCGCAGGCAATCTTGAACAGTTCATTGCCATTGAAGTTTTTGCAGAATGACTGGTAGCGGCGGTATTCGTCGGCATAATATTCTGGACGCATATTTCCTCCGCAGCCCCAGTTTTCGTTGCCTATGCCAAGATATTTCAATTTCCATGGCTTTTCCCTGCCGTTTTGCCTGCGCCAGTCCGCCATAGGGGAAACGCCGTCAAAGGTGATGTACTCTATCCATTCCGAAAGCTCTTGAACGGTGCCGCTTCCGAGGTTTCCAGCAAGATACGGTTCACAGCCGACTTGTTCGCAGAGGTCAAAAAACTCGTGGGTGCCGAAGGAATTATCTTCTGTTACTCCGCCCCAATTGGTATTGACCATTTTTTTGCGTGAGGACTTTTCTCCAACCCCGTCTTTCCAATGATATTCGTCGGCAAAACAGCCGCCCGGCCAGCGCAGTACTGGAAGCTTTATTTTTTTGAATGCTTCAACTATATCGGTGCGTATGCCTCTCACGTTTGGGATAGGGGAGTCCTCTCCGACATAAATGCCGTTGTAAATGCATCTTCCCAGGTGCTCGGCAAAGTGTCCGTACAACTCGGGATTGATCCTTGCAATCTTATCTCCCGCATTGATCTGTACCGCAATTTTTCTCATAATATCAGCGTCCTTTCAATAATTATTTAAAATTTATTTTCTAAACATTACTGTAATTTATTTTATCACTTGACATTTATTTTTCAATGATATATCATATTTTTATACTGATAAATCCTATTATTTCAGGGAGATGAAAATACTATGATGAAGCTGCACGCAATTGGAATGAACTATCGCCACAATGGCGATTTTGAAATAATCCGTCCTAATGGTTCTGGTGATAATCTGCTGCTTATTTTTAAAACTGCTGCTCAAGCGGATCTGAACAATGAGACCGTCCGGGTCATGCCCGACAGCGCGCTGCTTTATTCCTTGAATGCTCCGCAGATATACCGCGCCTGCGGTAACTTGTACGTTAATCACTGGATACATATGGACTGCTGCGAATCCGATAACTTTCATCTTGAAACCGGACTGCCTTTTAATAAAGCCGTCAAGCTGACAAATGCTGCCGAAGCCGAAGATATTATGAGAATGATCGGACGTGAGGAGCTGTCTGACCTGCGGTCAAAAGAGCGGTATATGGATCTGCTTATAAGAATGCTGCTTTTGAAGCTTGGGGACGGCTGCCGCTGCGGAAGCTCTGCCGAGACGGTGAATCCTCACCGTGCGACTCTTACCGGGCTTCGGGCGGAAATATACAATAGTGTTGGTCAGTTTTCCTCTGTCAATGAAATTGCTGCCAAAGTCAATCTGAGTCCGTCGTATTTTCAAAGACTTTACAAGGAACTGTTCGGCGTGAGCTGCTATGAGGATATGCTTTCTGCACGGATAAAAGCGGCTGGATACTATCTGAAAAACACCTCCATGTCAGTTAAGGAGATAGCCGCCGCCTGCGGATATGAAAACGACGTTTGCTTTATGCGCCGTTTCAGGCTGCGGACAGGCATGACTCCTACGGAGTACAGAGAGAAAAATTAGCGCCTAAAGTCATATCGGACAATCGCTGTATTTTGGTATATTTTTATTTCTGCGGAATATCTATATATAAAAACCTATATGGAGGGATAAATGATGCAGGATAAAAATAATCTTGACGATATGGCAAAAAAGTACAAAGAAGAAATGATGAGACTATACAGCAGAAAACCCAAGCCTGCCGCTTCGGCTTCTCAGCAGAGGCAAAATGTTCAGTCTAAAACGGCGCAGACTGCTCAGCCTGTCCAAAGCGTTCAAACGTCTCAGTCGGCTCAGACTGTTAAAAGCGTTCAGACGGGTACAAGGCCTGTTTTAGTTCCGGAAGCTGCAAAGTCAGTACAAACAGCCGCTGTACCTGCCGTAAGCTCTTCCGATTCCGTTTCTGCGGAACATAAACGTCCCGCCCGTATCCCTGCGGTAAATCACCGCGATCTTTCAAATCCTCCAATGCCCGAAATTCCCGCCGAATATCCCGACGCGGGAGTTAAAAAGGAGATTCCGCAAAACTCATCGTCGCCAAAGTTTCCAACTGCCGATGAAATACTTAGAAACGAAAATACGGCGGAAACTGTTCGGACTCCGCCGCCTTCTTCGGCAGCACGCGAATCCCGTTCCGCACCGCAGGAGGAGCATAATCAGGGCAATTACAGCGCAGCTTCTCCACGTAATGCAGATATAGACGGCAATTCCGGAGATATGCAGTTAAATGAGAGTTATCCTAATGAGAACACGGATTTTTCGGCTGTTGACTCCGACGATGTATTTGCTTCAGAAAATCCTCCCGACATGAGCGGGCAGGGTTATTTGCAGATAGAGGTAACGACAGCTTCCGGGGCTATCCCTGTACGCGGTGCGACAGTTATTATTTCCGAAACTACCGACGGTGTCGATTCGCTTATTGGAATGGTAATAACCGATGAAAACGGAACGACTCCTATAGTTCCGCTGTCTGCGCCTCCGCAGTCTCTCTCGGAATCTCCCGATCCGCTTGAAAAACCGTACAGCGAATACAATATAAGCGTTTACAAAAAAGGATTTTACAGTATCCCGAAGCTAACTGTTCCTATTTTCGATACTATCAAGTCTATTCAGCCCGTTTCGGTCATTCCGCTTGCCGAATCTGAGCTTAACGGTGCGGAAATACCCAACGAAAGACGCTGATGAAAGGAGTCCGTGCATATGCCTGAATCTGTTCCGTTTATTCCGGACACAGTAACGGTGCATTTGGGGCGTCCTAACAATCAGAACGCCGCGAACGTAACCGTTAGTTTTCCCGACTATATAAAAAACGTCGCCTCCAGCGAGCTTTATCCTACATGGCCCGAAAACGCACTGAGAGCGAATATTTACGCAATCATTTCTTTTACTCTGAACCGTATTTATACCGAGTGGTACCGTTCACAGGGCTATGATTTTGACATTACAAATTCAATTCAGTACGATCATTCATTTGTTGAAAACCGTGATATCTTTGAACCGATAAGCCGTATTGTGGACGATATCTTTAATGAGTATCTTGTACGTCAGGGAAGTGTTGAGCCGCTTTTTGCGACATACTGCGACGGTATCGAAGTTACCTGCGACGGCCTTTATCAGTGGGGAAGCGTAGACCTTGCAAATCAGGGAATGACGCCTTATGAAATACTTACATATTATTACGGAGATGATATAAATATTGTGACAGACGCTGATATAAGACCGAATATCCCCACTTATCCGGGTACTCCGCTTACTATCGGTTCCGGCGGTACGGACGTGAACCGCATAGAAATACAGCTTAACAGGATATCGACTAACTATCCGGCTATACCGAAAATATATCCTGTAGACGTTACCTATGACGACAAGACCGCAGACGCAGTGCGGGAATTCCAGCGTATATTCAATCTTCCTCAGACGGGAGTTGTGGACAAAGCAACGTGGTATAAAATAAATTATATCTACACCAGCGTTAAGAAACTGTCCCAGCTCAATTCCGAGGGCCTGTCCTTGCAGGAGCTTCCAGAGCAGTTCCCTGTGCCTGTGGATATCGGCGCGACAGGACTTCCTGTACAGTATATTCAGTACTATCTTGAAGTTATCGGAGCGTACTATAAGAACGTACTTCCCGTTCAAAGCACAGGTACTTACGACGAGCAGACGGCAAATTCCGTGCGGTCTTTCCAGCAGGTCTTCGGACTTCCCCAGACAGGAACGGTGGACGAACGTACCTGGGACGATCTGTACAGAGCCTATGCGGGTATCGTTGACAACGTGCCTATAAATACCGAGGGTGAAAATGCAGTTCTTTTCCCGGGAACAGTTCTTACCGAGGGAATGACAAGTCCGTATATCAGAGTGCTTCAGGAGTATCTTTCCTATATACATATGACATATCCGAACATACCTGACGTAAGCGCGACAGGATATTTCGGACCCATCACAAGGAACGCCGTTATAGAGTTCCAGAAGCAGTTCGGGCTTCCTCAGACCGGATCGGTGGGACCGGGCGTGTGGGACGCGATATCGGACGTTTATTCCGACCTGCGGTTCGGATATGTAAAGCAGCCGGGGCAGTATCCCGGATACATTATAGAATAGAAAGCGGGCGTATAAAATGGCTTATACAGATGAAGAAAAAAAGGAACACATTTCAGAAATACAGAAATATCTCAGGACAATTTCACAGATCAACGGAAATATTCCTCTTATACTTCCCACGGGAGTGTACGACGACGCAACCTCAGAGGCGGTAAAAGCGTTCCAGAAGGAATACGGGCTTCCCGTGACCGGAACTGTAGACCGCGCAACATGGGATTTGCTTTTTGAGGCGTATCTCGCCGCAGAGGAATATTTTACCGAAAGCGCGGCAATAATGCCTTTCCCGGACTGTTCGTACTCCATAAACGAAGGTACCGAAAGCAACACCGTTTTTATTTTGCAGGCAATGCTCAACACTATAGCAGAGTTTTATGCTAACGTGGATTCTATAGATGTGAACGGAGTCTACGGAAAAAACACTACGGACGCGATAAAGAATATGCAGACCGTTACGGGGGAGAAATGCACAGGCAACGTTGACTACAAAACTTGGAATAAGCTTGCCCGTTTGTACAATTATCATGCAATGCTAAGTGCAGCGGAGTGCGAAAAAAAGCAGGCGGAAAAAGAGGAAAAAAGCAAATCCGCTTAGTAGCTGAAGCTGCTGCCTCCGATAAATTCCCTTACTATAGAGTCGGAGGGAACGCAGTTTTCATCGGCAGGGATAAGCCTGCGCATGGTGCGGAGCAGAGCTTCGCCGTCCTCACCGAAGCAGCCTGTTCCGGCGGCGTTTTCAAGCTCCGGCAGAAGCATTGCCCTGTAGACCGAAGGCTCATATGCAAGGAAAGTGTCTATATCGAAATCGGCTCTGTCCTTATGGGGCATTATGTATAAGTCTTCGCCGCGCGTCACTCCGGGGAGCATAGCAAAAACGTCTTCTGCGCTTCGTCCGCGGAAGAGCTTGTCGCGGCACAATCTGCGCATGAGTCTTACCGTCCGCGGGTGTAGAACCGTTTCTTTGTCGGAAACTATTCTTGTGCGCACGCTGACATACAGGCAGGTCGTGAAATCGTCGGTATCTCCTGTGACCTGAGGATTAAGAGCGTGAATACCCTCAATTATGATGATCTCGTCCTTTTGTCTGCACATAGGCTCGCCGAAAACACGGCTTTGTGTCCTGAAGCTGAATTTGGGAATTGATATCGGTTCGCATCTGAAAAGTTTTTCAAGATGCTCCGAAAAGAGGGGGATATCCATTCTAAGCGGCGATTCAAGATCAATCTCTCCGTTTTCATCGAGGGGGACCTCTCCTATGGACGGTGCGTCCGCTGGGAGAAAATAGTTGTCCATGGAAATGATATGTACGGATTTCCCTTTTTCGCGAAGCCTCTTTCCAATTCGCAGCGCGCTTGTTGTCTTGCCTGAACCGGAGGGCCCGGAAAGCAGAACTAGGGGACGGTCTTTCGAGTCAAGATATATTTTCTCAGCAGCTTCTGCAAGGCGCTGATTGTAAATAGTTTCGCATTTTTCGATATATCCCGCAGTATCGGCGGAAAGTCCGCCGTTTATTTCAGCGGCTCCTATAAAATTAACAGCCATAACTATGATATCCTTTCACGATGTTTTATTAAATGGTCGGCGGAAATATTTCCGCCGATCTTTTTTGCTTCGCTTTTGTTAGTTAAGCAGTACAGATTATTTACATTATACATTATATACTTTAAAAAGTCTACTGTTTTTTTGTTTTAACTGGACAAGTTTCGACAATTGCTGTATAATATTATTAAAACCATGGCAGAAGTTGGTATGCAATGGAAAAGTACAAAAAATCGTGTCGGTTATTTGCTTATGCTGTATATATACTTTTGTTCTGACAGGCCGCGTAACCGAAAATGGTGGTATGTATGAAAAAGTTTTGGGGGCAAGCATTTACGGAGCGGAATAAAATTGTTACCGATACTACAGATTTTTGTAACTAAAACGATATTTACTATGTGGCGGTAATTGAGGAGGTTTTCGGCAAACAGGAAATATTTTAAAATTCCATTGACGGCACGCTTATGCTAAAGTAAGATTAATCGTCTTTGGGAGTTGACATTTTCGGAAATTTAGTGTATAATATTTTTTACAGCTATTATGTTTTATGCTGAAAGGAAATGATAAGATGAGTGAATGCACACACGACTGTTCTTCATGCGGTGAAAACTGCGGTGAAAGAACAGAACCACAGAGCCTTATCGAACAGGTGAACTCCCAGAGCAGAGTGAGAAAGGTCATAGGCGTGGTAAGCGGCAAGGGCGGAGTAGGAAAGTCTCTTGTTACCGGTATGCTGGCGACTTTGTTTGCGCGGAAGGGCTTCAAGACCGCTGTTATGGATGCTGATATCACAGGTCCGTCTATACCGAAGATGTTCGGCGTAGGCGGCAGGGCGCAGGGTACTAACGATGGTATACTTCCCGCTGTTTCACGCTGCGGAACAAAGGTAATGTCCGTCAACCTGCTTCTTGAAAATCCCGGGGATCCTGTTATATGGCGCGGTCCTATTATCGCGGGAGTGGTAAAACAGTTCTGGACAGACGTTATATGGGGCGATATAGACTATATGTTCGTCGATATGCCCCCTGGAACAGGCGACGTGCCGCTGACAGTCTTTCAATCTATCCCTCTGGACGGTGCGGTCATTGTGTCCTCGCCTCAAGACCTTGTGGCAATGATCGTTAACAAGGCGGTAAGTATGGCGAACATGATGAATATTCCCATTGTGGGCGTAGTGGAAAATATGAGTTATGTAGAATGTCCCGACTGCGGAAAGAAAATATATATATACGGCGAAAGTCATATTGACGCGGTATGCAGCGAAAAGGGAATACCTCTTCTCGGTCGTATTCCCATTTCTCCAGACATTACTCACCAGTGCGATATGGGTCTTATTGAAGACTTTTCTGGGGATTTTCTTGATTATGCTGTTAAAGCCATAGAAGGAATAGAGTAATATTTAAATGCGGACAGACGCCGGAGCAGCGCTGTTGTTCGTGTTGTTTGCACTTGTTTCTGTCCGCTTTCTGATTTGGGATTGTGCATATCGTTAAAAAAGTGTTATTAAAATTTTATGTACGGCTCTGTTAATAATATTTGACTATTTTAAGAATATATGTTATAATATTACTGTAATGTCATGTCTCTGTCAGTTAATCCGTTCTAATAGTTTACATTGTAATCTTATACGAAAGTGGTGTTTGTCAATGGATAATCAAGCGGGTAGCTTAACCGAAAAGAAGCTTGCTTATTATGAAACGCTTTATAAGGAAAACGTTCTCTCAAAGCCATTAAATGTAAACGTTTCTGTTACTGAGAGCGGCATTTCTGGCTTTGGTTATATCTGCGACCAGATCGGCACAAAGGAGGACGAACCTCTTTATTCGCGTTACAACTGCGGATTTGACGAGATGACAAAAATTTATATCAATCAGAATAACAGGCTTGCTCCCATATATGTGCAGTGCGCCGATAACTCCACCGGAGTCATGAACCGCCGCAGGATAATTCTTGCGGGATTTAAAAATAGTGAAGAAATAGTCAAAGTGATATCAGATGCGAAAAATGCGTTTGATAAGAGGAAAGAACTGGAAGAAAATAATAACCTTACTGTTATAAATCAGGCTGCCATATATAGTGAGAAAAAGCTTGCTTATTTTGAAACGGTATACAGAGAAAATATGCTGTCAAAGCCGCAGGATATCAATATTACCGTTACCGCTCAGCATATTTACGGTACTGCGTATATCTGCGACCAGACGGGTGTTAAGGAGGACGATCCCACGTATTCGCGGTTTACCTGCGGACTGGGCGAAATTACCAAGATATATATAAATAATAACAATAAAATGGCTCCTATCTATATTCAGTGCGATGATAATTCCAATGGGGTCATGAACCGCCGCAGGATAATCTTGCCGAAGTTTGACGATAACGATGCCATTATAAAAGCCGTCAGCGACGCAAAAGCTGAGTTTGACAGCAAGTCGGAGCTTCAGAATGAACGGAAGCTTATGGAACGCGAGAATATTTGCAGGGTTCAGGATTATGAATTTGAAAGCATGACGAGCGGCTACAGGGATATGATAAAGTCTTCGACAAAATCTGTGGCTGCAACATCTTTTGAATCTAAGCTGTCGTCTGTTTCAAAACCTGTTTCTGCTCCCGCTTCTGCACTGGCTTCTGTTGCAGCACCAAAGTCTGCTACTGTGCCAAAGAGCGATTCTGTTACAGTTGAGGACATTCTCGGGCTTGATGATATTTTGGGTATCAGAGCGGACGATATGTCTGCGGTAACGTCGTTTATGGATGAGATATTGGAAGAACCGGGCGAGGAAGAGATCAACTCTATGCCTGTAGAGACGATACAGAAAAATCCCGATAAAATAGAGGAGCTTTCCATTCCTGTAACGGTTAAGGAATACGAGCTTGAGGAGGTTCGTGCGAAAAAGGTTTCTGCGGAAATAGAGGAGCTTGATCCAACCAAGGAGATTGCCAAAAAGCTTGCACCGAAGCAGACTGGGGGAGCTGGCGCAGAGGCTAAGTTCGGACATGGAGAGTCTGAGGTGGAGGCGAAAAAGACAGAGCATAAGGATATTGTTAAAGAAGAATCTGTTAAGCCTGTTGAAAAGGTTGAAGAAGCGGTTGTTTCGAATGTTAAAAGTATTTCTCTCGAGGACTTTGAGACGGCGGTCAAGAAGCTTAAATCAATGTTTGACAGTGGAGTTATATCCAAGAATGAGTTTGCGGTCGAGAAGAAGAAGCTGTTTAAGCTTTTATATTAATATAGGAAATTATCGGTGATTTAATTGTACATAAATTAGTTTTTGGGGCGATCGTATGCCTGTATGAAAATGTATTGAGGATGGCAGCTGTTATATGTAAATAACTTTAAAATTGGAAACAAAATATTTAGATCATACTTCCCACGGCGCATACGCCGACAGCGGAATCAGCAAAGATTACAAATAACTATGGAGGCAGCGGTTATATATGTCACTGAACAGTTTTAATGAATTTGAAGAAATGCATAGATCTGTGCTTCAGGAAATATGCAATATCGGCGCCGGAAACGCCGCTACAGCTGTGTCACAGATGATATCTTCGGCTACTGATATATCCACGCCGCAGGTAAAGATTCTTGCTCCTGCTCTGGCTGGAAAGATTGCCGATATGCACAGCTCCGACTCGGAAGCTTTTCTAATTAAGCTTTGCGGCGATATGCTCGGTTCTGTTCTTTTTGTGTTTCCGTACACTTTTATAAGCAGACTTGCAGAAACTTTTTTTCCCGGTGTTTCGATACAAAAAAAGGAAGATATGGATGAAATGAGTACGTCGGCTGTCCGTGAGACGGTAAATATCGTGTCTGCGGCATATGCTAACAGCTTCGCGCTTATGTCCGGAATGACTGTGGATATTTCTGTACCTAAAAATGTTACTTCTCCGTCAGCGGAAATTCTTTCCATAAGCGGAGTCAATGCAACGTCAATGTGTTTTGTAAATAATTCCATTGAGATAACAGATTGTCACAAGTCGTTTAATGTGCTGTTTTTTCCAGAGCTTAACACCATTAAGGATTTTATGCGGAAGATCGGCGTTGAATGTTGATAAGGCATATTTTACTATAATTAAAATAAACTTGAGCCGCTCATTTATTGAGCGGCTCAAGTTCTTCAAGACGGTATGGCGTCTTCTGATAAACGCAGTAGTTAAGCCAGTTTGAAAAAAGCAGGTTTGCATGGGATCGCCAGTTGAAATGTGGAGGCTCTGACGGGTCGTCGTATGGAAAATAATGCTTTGGTATCTCTATGGGCAAGCTTTTTTCCTTATCGCGGAAATACTCGTTTGCAAGGGTAAAACGGTCATATTCAAGATGTCCCATAATAAAGAACTGTCTGTCTGTCTCGTCGGAAATAATAGCTATTCCCGATTCAGGAGAGGAAGCAAGTATTTTCAGTTCTCTTACTCGTTCTACGTCCGTTCGCCTGATCTCGGTGTGACGTGAGTGAGGTATGTTAAACTTTTCATCGAATCCCCTCAACAGCGGATTGATTGAGACCTCCGCCTTGTGGGGAAACACTCCAAACATTTTTGGGGAAAGATTGTACTTGGGTATGCCGTAGTGGAAATAAAGCCCTGCCTGAGCTCCCCAGCAGATATGAAGAGTGGAGCAGACGTTGGTCTTTGACCATTCCATTATCCCGCAAAGCTCTTTCCAGTAATCAACTTCTTCAAATGATATCTGCTCCACGGGGGCGCCGGTTATGATAAGTCCGTCAAAACGCTCATTGCTTACGTCATCAAAGGTTTTGTAAAACTTTGTCAAATGTTCGATTGGCGTATTTTTGGTTACATGGCTTGCCATTTGAATAAGCTCGATGTCAACCTGTATGGGGGTATTGGAAAGCAGCCTCAGTATTTGGGTCTCAGTCTCGATTTTTTTCGGCATGAGGTTAACAATGGCTATTCTAAGAGGACGGATATCCTGATGAGCGGCAGCGGTGTCGGTCATCACGAAAATGTTCTCATTGTTAAGTACTGTATATGCTGGAAGATTGTTTGGAATGTTGATAGGCATTCTTCAAATGACTCCTTTAGTTTATTATGATATTTTACTTTCAGTTACGGATTCTGTATCAGAGGATTCGGTTATCGACGTATCCGTGGATACCATTGTAGATTTTATTGAAATTCCGGTATCCGCTTCAGGACGCGCAAGAGTATACCATGTTGTAGTTTCAGTAGTTTCAGATACTGTCAGTTCAGAAATTGAGCCAGTACTGTCTGTATCAGAATTATTGGGTACGCAAGTAATGGTTTCATCGGATTCGTTGGTTATTTTCATATCGGGTACGGTTGTGACAGTTATAACAGTTGTAGTGACTGCTGTATCACGTTTTAGTGAATCGATACTTTCTCCGCGGTCGACTGGAGGCACGGTCACAGCAGTATCAGCAAATATTCTGTTTCCAGCAATCATTGAAAAATAGCGTCCTTCCGATGAACTTTCTGTTTCAGGAGTATAGGTTGCCATATATTCGCTGTAGGTTTCTGGAGGAAGCGATTCGCTATAGGTCATTTGGGTGAGCGGGGAGGGGACATCCGTATATATGACCGTAGTAGTTCTGTCCCGCCTGCAGCCTGATAGGAAAACCGCCGCCGCGCAGAAAGTAATTAAAAAGCAATATTTTTTCATAATATAAATATTATAGCACATTACAGCACTTTTTTCAAGTATTTTTATAATTTAAGTGTGGACGTGCAGTGCATATTATAGGAAATCAAGAATAGAGATATAGTTTAAGAAAATTATAGAATTAGATAAAATGTTCCTAAGATAGTGGAGTTAATATTTTGGAGAATTATCAAACGAGGTAAAGGGAGTTTTCCGATAGAGTCAAAAATCTTTAAACAAGGATAAATCCCGTAAAAAGGATGAGAATGATATTTATAAGTTTATCAAACCGAGTTATGGATAAGGTCAGAAAAACCGCCATTTAAGGCGGGTTCCTCCCATTTTATTATTGTGTGCTCTTTTGGGGTAGGGAATACTTTAGGAATATATGTTCACGCATTCAACGAAGTCAAAGCAAGGACAACGAACGAGATAGTCGATATGCTTCACATCAACGAAAAATATTGCTGTCAAGAATGATTTGGCCAAAGTCCATAGCTTGATATAAAAATAACCTCTCCAATGACAAATTAAAGCCATTTGAGAGGTCATTTTACTGGTCGGAGTGACGGGACTTGAACCCACGGCCTCTACCACCCCAAGGTAGCGCGCTACCAATCTGCGCCACACCCCGAACAACATTAATTATTATATCACAATACTATTGTTTTGTCAATAGAAATTTTATATTTTATATTTTATTCATTATATTTTAATAAGATTGTGTTTTTAAACCATAATAATGTAATTTAAATTAGAGGAATAAAAAAAGATTAATATAAATTTTTAAATTCTATTGGCGTTAGCAAAAATATGGGCAATTATTATGAATGCAAACCATGTTATAAAAAGTATCAATATATACATAAACAACAATCGTGACAAGCTGCAGGAGGACGTTAGACAGCTCCAGCAGCGGTTACGGTATCGGAACGCCGACGCTGTGGACTGTCTGGAGCTGTCGTTGGCTTTGGAACGTCTGAATGCTTTTGAGGATTTCTCAAAGTCAGCTATGGCTATACTTAAACTGTCCGTGCCTGATCCTGTGACTTATGTCAGCATTGAGCCGAGCTACGCTCGGAACAGGGTGGAACGTGAACAGAACAAAGGAAAGTGAGGTTTTATAAATGCATTGGTGTTTATATGAGAACGACTGTACTCATAACTGTTTCGAGGATTGTCCGTATTCGGCGGATATGTGCAGGTGCTGTATATCAGCCAACTTTAAAGAGTGTGTCGTCTGTGAATACAATAAGAAAGGCGGTGTTAAAAAGCCTGAGGGCTGCTAACGTTCCGCAGGATACCTACGAAAGAATTTATGAAACAATCGGAAAGGCTGATCTGAATTGAAACAGAAAGAAATCTTTCTCAACCATTTCGACGAAGCTGTTACCATGCTCTACGCTATGGCTGACGAACTTCCACAAAAATATCACAAAAGTACCATTCATTCACCACATGAATAGCTTATCCTGATAATGCGTGGTATACCGATATGGTATTAACAAAAGGACGAAACTGTGTAAATCTACATTCGTCCTTTTGTTGTATCTGTCGCGATTGTAGCGACGTTGCGCCCACGGCGCAACACCATGCGCGTAAGCGCCCCCGCGCGATTTCAGCGCGGGCACTCGTAACGGAAAGGAGTTTTGTTAGCACTCGGCTAATTTCACGAAATAAAAGTTAATCAGCAAAACAATGCTATGAATATTTCAAAAAGCCTCGGGGCAGGGGAGACCTGTTCCGAGGCTGTTTCATTCCAGATGTCTGGAAAGTGTAACTCAAAAAAGCGCACGTCTGAGCTGCACGGTGCGCGGTAATTAGTTACAAACAAAAAAATCCTTGACAAAGCAAGGAAAATGTAGTAATATGTCAAATAGGGTACATCAATAAAACGGTAGGCGGTCAAGTCTTCCCCTCTGAAATGGGGGTGAAGCTATGAGCTGGATGGAATTTTTGACGCTCATAATTGTTGTCTGCGACATCTTTAGCTTAATCCAGAACGGCAGAAACAACAAAAAGAAATAACCGCCCCACACTTCCAATGTAAGCGGTTATTCTTTAACTAACTACTGAGGGGTGACCGTCTAACGGGTGTACCCTTTAATATTATTATACCCACACTTGGCGAAAAAGTCAAGTGTTTTTTTGTAACTCAACCCAGACGTCTGGAAAGTGTAACTCAAATAAGCGACGTCTGAGCTGCACGGTGCGCGGTAATTAGTTACAAACAAAAAAATCCTTGACAAAACAAGGAAAATGTAGTAATATGTCAGTAGGGTATATCGTAGCAAGCGGTAAGCGGTGAAATCTTCTCCCTGCAAAGGGGGTGAGCAGTATGACATGGAACGAATTTTTGACCCTGCTCCTTGTTGTGTGCAATGTCGTTCAGATAATGCAAAACTGCAATAACAAAAGGAAATAGCCGCCTAACTCCTACATAAGGCGACTATTTCAGTACAGACAAAACATATTGGGAGTCACCGTTTACCGATGTACCCTTTAATATTATTATACCCACACTTGGCGAAAAAGTCAAGTGTTTTTTTGTAACTCAAAATAAAAAGGCAGCGTAGCCGATCGGAGCGCAGCTCGGTCAAAAGTGAGTTACATCAAAAGCATTGGCGCACCAACAGCTTGCTTTTTTTAGCAGAGCCCCCGCGGAGCGAAATTAACGGTTAACTACACAGTAACCCCCGTGTAAAAAGTTTACAGAATCTCCGTGGGTTCCGTGGAGAAAAGGCGTACAATTGAAAAGGCGAGGGGGAATAAACTTTTAAGTTCTTGCTTCTTTCCCTTCGCCCAACAGCGTATATACGCCTTTTCGGAGCGGAAGTCATGGAGGAGTCTGTAAAGTTTTTACGCGGCGCGGCAAACTTTCGATTATTAAAGCCCCAAGCTTGCGCAGGGGCTTTAGCTATACTATACGGGACAGCTCATTCCAGACGTCCGGAGTGACGTTCGTAATTTAAAAATACTTTCCATACGTCTGGAATGTTGCTTTTTTATATATCATTTTCCTCAACATTATAAATTGTAAACATTTTATAATCTTCTCCGTCTATATCTCCATAAATGTTAATTACATTCCATTCTTTTGGTACTTTTATTTTGTATTCTCTTTTAAGCATTGTATTTTTTTGCAGTTCTTCATATAACGAATACGAACCAGTATCTTTTACTAAATAGTCATCTGCATAAGCTGATAAAATGCAGCTTATTGCCTCTTTTGTATTGTTTTTATTTTCTACTTCAATTGTAAATGTTATTTTTATTTTATCTGATATGCTTTCCTTTTTTATATTTGTTATTATGTATTCTACGTTTCCGTTCTCAAATACGGTAACGTTTTTCATTTCTTTTACAGCATTTAAAATTTCGTTTCCTTTAAGGTAGAATAGTATTCCTCCTCCTATTATCAATACAATTAATGTTATTATTAGTCCAGTAGGATTAAACCGTTTTTTGTGACAATAGGGACATTCATATTTTTTCTTATCATATTCTAATCTGCATTTTTTACATCTTACTTTTTTAGCCATTTTATACTGCTCCTTTAATTTTAGTGTTTTCTTCTTCCTGATCTTCTGTGAGCATATCAATTCTTTCTAATACCCTGATTTGCCGTTCTTTTGAAAGAGAACGGTATTTTTTTAGCAGTTCTACTTCCGAGTTCGGCAAGTCAGATTTATTAAAGCCTTTTTTGTCATTGGTACGCCCTGCCAAATAATCAAGTGAAACATCGTAAAAATTTGCTAATATTAACGCCTTTTCAAGCGGTATATCATTTTCGCCTCTTTCATATCTTCCATATTGATTTTCTGAAACATTTATTATGCTTGCTATATTCGATTGCTTTAAGTCTTTATCTTCTTTTAAGTCTCGCAATCTTTGGTAAAACATACCTATTTTTCAACTCCTTTTTTGTGTATTTATCCAATTATACCATAATTGGTATATTTTTAATTGACATTTTACCATATTTGTTGTATTATGGTATTGCTATACCAAATATGGTATTTTTACTCCAGTTAAAGAGAATAAAGAAAACGGCAGCAGGGGACTGCTAAAAAAACTTACCTGCCCAGTCAGGGGTTTTTAAAGCTAACTGTCTACGGAGCTTTAAAAACTACGTGCCGAGAGGTACGTCACCTGTGCAGCCGTGGAGACCACCTATCGCCACGGCTGACACTGTTAAAAATTAAAGGATAGGTAGAAAAGGATAGGTGAAAAAGTGTACAGATATTTGATTCCGATAGGAATAATAAGTTGCTTTGTCTTATTGATAAAGTCATCATCAAAGGCAAAATACTATTACACCCCTGTAAATGAGGAAGAGGAAAGAGACTTTAAAAAGCCCTTCCGTTTCCGCTTCTGGCTAACAGTATTTATTATAAGCATTATATTTTCGTGTGCATTTGTTCCTTTGGGATTTCTTCAAAGCAGCCTTATGAGAGGAGCATGACAATGAGCGATATTTTGCTTATCATAATATTAGTGTTGTTTATGGCTGTAGTGCAGTTTATAGCAATGCTTATGGTTAGACGGTTTGACAGGTTTTGCAATAAGATCAAGTCTAAGTTCTTAGCGTTTCATCATGCGCCCGAACGTAAGCTTGAGGGACAGGAAAAGAAAAAAGCCTCATCAGTTATTATGGACGATATTTCTTCCGACGTTCCGCCGTTGGACGATATATAACCGCTGCAGGTCGGAAAACCTGCCACCCCGGCTATAAGCGGTATAGCAACCCGCAGAATATAAAGGAGAAGATAATATGATTAAAATTGTAGGTTTTCAGCACAAAGAGGGAAATTTTCCCGATGAAAGAACAAACCGTGATATAGTTTATAACAATGTTGTGTTTTACTATGTCTCTGACTGTGTACGCAATGTTGTAGGCTGTTCTACCGGTGAGATTAAAGTACCTTTCGACAACTGCAAAGCGGTAACCGGATATGACTATGCGGAGCTTCCCGAGCTCATCAATAAGAGCGTTGAGCTTTCTTACATACCTGTAGGTAAGTACCAGCAGCTTTCTTCTATCCGTGTTCTTGAATCAACACCTGACGGTAAAAAGTAATGGACGAGCTTTGGGACAGCGTTCTTGAAGATTATTTAATAGAAGTAACTTCTGTAACAGTTACTGAAACGGAAGTTACTTCTGTATCAACTGTTGAAACAGAGCCTGTTTATACAGATACAGAATCAACGGAAGATGTTTTCAGTTCTCCTGTTGATGTTCCTCATGATATTGAACAAACAGATATTACCGATGATTTTTCATCTGATACTGCTGTTCTTGGAGATTATGATTTTCAAGCAATATATGATTTATTAGGTGATAATTTTTCATTAATCAATAAAAATCATAAAGATATGATTGAAGATTATGAAACAATTATAGAAAATCAGGAAGCAGCCATTGCTTTATTGCAGGAACAGAATAATTACATATTTGAAATGCATTCTGTTCTTGTAAACTTCTTTTTCTGCTTTATGGTTCTAATGGTCTGCAAGTTTGTTCATTTTCTTTTTTACAAAGTATTTTTCGGCGGTATAACATAAAATAACGCCGTTAAATAAATAATTTTAGGAGGTTTACTTATGAAACAGGAAACAAAAGCAAAAATCCTTTCAAAAGCTAACAAGCTTTATGCAAAGGCTGTAACCGTTGGAGCAGCTGCCGCTTCTGGCATTTGCACAGCTGCAATGTCTGTATCTGCTGCGGAGGGTGACATTTCAACAGGAGGAACTTCTGGCGGTGGTCTTTCAACCGCTCTTTCAAGTGTTGATCCTAACGTTGTTCTCGACGGTTTCTATCAGGTTCTGCCTACTGCCCTTACTATCGCGCTGCCGATCATCGGCGCAAAGGTTGCCCTTAATTTCCTTTTTGGTTCCATAAAGGGTGCTTAATCTGAGAAATCGGGGATAGCCTTTTATTTCATTCGGTTATCCCCGATTTTTTTGTAGGTGATATATTTTGAAAAAAATCATATCTTTGGCAATTGCAATAATCATTGCATTTTCATTTTTGGCGTTTCCTTTTGTGGTATCCGCTGATGACGAAACAGGAATGACAAATCAGGAATATTATGCGGCACAATCATATTTGATTGCAAAGTATAAAGACGGAAAAATCAGCTACAGCGAATTTCAACAGCAGTCGCAAGCTGTTACTGATGAGTTTGTTTCTAAAAACACTGTTGGCGG
Organism: uncultured Oscillospiraceae bacterium; assembly: GCA_910586535.1. GTDB lineage: Bacteria > Bacillota > Clostridia > Oscillospirales > Ruminococcaceae > RGIG8773. Next base: position 12,929 of record CAJUHS010000012.1, on the reverse strand, counting down.
TGTTCTTCAGTCTGGAGCATTAAACGCCAGTAATACTTTTAATGCTGTTTCTCAAAAAATTGGTGATACAGTTCAAAAATATGGTGATTCCGCGCGTGATTATTTATCTTCTATTGTTTCTAATTTTTTTGATGATTATACAGTTTTAAATGATAAGCCTACTACCGATTTAAACGGTAGTGGAGCTTTGTTTGAATGGTATAATCCGGACGGTTATCTTATGAAAAGGGCATATTGTGAATATATTATTCGTGATTCCTTTGGCGATTTTAGATGTTACGGTGATGTTCGCGATATAAATTATAACCCTAACGGTACTATACAAAGTGAAAAAAAATATCCATATGGCAGTACTGGAGGTTATATTGGTTGGACTTCTATGCCTGAATATCAAAAATTTTATGGTGATGTTAGATATGAAGACGGAACACAAGCTCCTACTGATGATACATTCGAGACGATAACCGATTATGACTTTACTCAATCTACAGAAAAAGAACTTGAAGATTTGCTAAAAGACCTTTTGAATGAATTTGAATTGCAAATGCCAGACTTATCAAGCATAGAGGGTCTTTTAAACGCTATTTACGCAAGACTTGGCACTCTTGACAGCGATAACGATAATGGTTTGTTATCTGATATAAATTCATCAATACAATCTCTTAATTCTTCTATATCTGAAGTTTCAAACAATATTGAAACTTCTATAAACGATCTGAAAGAAACGGTATCTTCTATTTTTTCTGACGAAGATGATGATACTGATAATGATACAGTAAAACATGAAATTGCAGGAACTCTTTATAATGTTATTCCTCTTGAAAAGAACTGGCTTAGAAAATTTTCTGATACAGTTTTTGATAATAAAGCAAATTTAAAAGTTGAATATGAGGGTAAAGTTTATTATCTTGAAGATGATGGTACCCTAAAATTAGGTGATAAATATTATAAAGTTGATATGAATTATTCAAGTACTCTTGATGAAATTCTTGATACTCTTTTAGATATAAGGGATTCTGTCAGTTTATTGACCGAAGAGGAAAAGAAAATGAGTTTTGATGATTTCTTTGATTTGAAGCTTACTGACTTAAAGTCTGATTTTGATGAAAATTTTGCTTTTAAGGATAATATAAAAGATTTTTTAAGTAATATTTTTTATGAATTTGAAAAAGCTGTTCCTAAATATGAAAGCGGTGACGAATAATTATCATGTTTATAAAAAAAATAATTGTTTTTATAATTACTTTTTCAATTTTTATTTTGGTTTCTGCTCCTATGTTTGTTTATGCTTCCGATGATATTTTAAGTTGTGATGTTCATGGAGGAGGCGTTGACAGCTTTGGAGGCGGAAGTACTGAACATGAGAGTTCAAGCGGTGATATTCACGGAGGAACCGGTGGGAGTTTTGACGATGATAAAAGCAATAAAACCGATGGTGTTTCTTTTTCTTTTACATTTTTAGAACATGATTATACTTTTAATATTCCTTTTCTTAATGAATTTATGCCTATTGTTCGTGATATTATATTTTATTTTTTGCTTGCAAAATCTGTTTTTACAAAATTTAAAGCATTGCCTGCTATTATAGGTCAAGTTCCTGTCATAGGACCTTCTGATTCTCAACAGGTTGCTATGTATAACATTAAATACGGAAAATAGGGTGATGTTTTGACTATTTTAAAAATTCTTTTGACTCTTTTTTTCAATATAGCAAAATCTTTTTTAGGTTTATTTCATTTTGATGATTTAAATTCTATAACTGAAACCTTATCTAATTATGAAATTGTTCTTCCGTCTATTATTCAATTTATAGTTTATTTTTTGGATACGAGATTTTTTATTATTCTTATACCTCTTGAATTTAACTGGATTGCATTTAAATTAATTATTGCAATTCTTATGCGAATAAAATCATTTATCCCCACAATATCCAGTACATAAGGAGATTCAATTATGAGTATAAAGCCCGCTTTAGACATGATGACAGGGCTTGTAGTTATATGCTGCAAGTTTCTTGGATTCCTGCTTTTGCCGTTCTTTGTAAGTACATTTTTCTTTATTATATATTACTATTTTAAGGGTAAACGCAGACGAAAGCCCAAATACAGACGAAAAATAAAAAATCGCAGCATTATAGGCTGGATATTCAGTATTTTTAAACGCCTACTATGGGACTTGCCTCGTCGTTTTGTTCTTGACTGGTATGACAGAAATCCCGACGCTTTTAATGAATACGGCGTACATCTCTTTGCAGGAGAGCAGGGAAGCGGAAAGAGTATTGCTGTAGCTGAACTTATTTTACGACTTAAAAAGATGTATCCTGCTTGTAAAGTTCTTACCAATATTGAATTTAAGGATCAAGACGGTAAGGTCACTTCTCCCGATGATTTCATAATGAATAATAACGGTGAGTTCGGAATGATAGTTTTTCTTGATGAGATTCAAAACTGGTTTTCATCAATGGAAAGTAAAAACTTTCCTCCCGAAGCTTTGGAAGATATAACGCAGCAGCGAAAGCAACGTAAAATATTTGTTGGTACAAGCCAAGTATTTATGAGAGTATCAAAACCTATCAGAGAGCAAACAACTTTGTTGTATAAGCCTTTGACTGTGGCAGGGTGTTTAACTGTAGTAAGGGTATATAAGTGCAAGCTTGACGATAGCGGAAGCGTTAAGAAAGAAGTACTTAGAAAGCTTTACTTTTTTGTTCATACCGATGAGATCAGACAGGCTTATAACACTTACGAACGTGTTGAACGCCTTGTTTCTAAAGGTTTTAAGCCCAGACCAGAGCAGCAGTTTTCTGATGTAAAATTCAGTTTATCGGATTTGGATTTGCCTAAGAGCTGACCGTGCCGCGCACGGTCAGCTTAGCAAACAAATAAATTTCATATTATGCGGGGTGTTTATTATGATTGTATTTTTTATGGATAATTATGCCTTGTCATAGTTATCTATTTTTATTTTATTAGAAAGGAAAGTTCCGCAAATGAAAACAAACCAACCGAAAAACGTTCAGAAGTCGATACGGATAAGTGAGGACGTATTAAAGTACATAGAGAAGCAAGAGGGAAACGGCTTCAATAAGAAGCTGTGCAACATGGTTCTTTACTGTATGGAGCATGAAGCCGATATCAAGAAAAAAGTCTCTGCCGCAGAAAAACGGCTTGAATTTGTTGAAAAACAGATCTGTGAAAAGAGAGACCTGCTTGAAAAGCTTGAATCTATATCACGTTTTGTCGGCTCTTGTCTGCGTGTAATTCAATAGTGTTCCGATCTGAGCTGCAGCAGCATAAAGAATGAGTTACAACTAAAATGTAATTCATTCATGCTGCACCGTCAGCGCGATCGCAGCTCCTTAAGAAAAAATTTGAATTACAAAATAAATGTAACTCAAAATAGCGTTCCAGGGAATCGAGCTGCAATGAGAAATGAATTACAAAAAATTTTAGTGAAAGAAAAAGCGGGGATTTTTTAGCTTGTGGCAGAACAGTAACACGCCCAATTTTTTAAGTCGAGAGAACCTCGGCGCGACCCCCGTACAGTAACACGGGGGTATTACGTACAGAAAGGGTATTCTTATGTTAGAATTTGTAAATCGTATTATTTATGACTGGGTAACTTTTACCAGTAAAATTGACAGTCCAGAAAGTATTGTAGACTTGCTTGGTTTGTCAGATTGCTCGTTTATTACGCTCGAAAGAGGCATGAATGGTTATCCGAATTGTATGTACTTTGGTGGTATATCAATTTGTTACGGCGGTCGTGAAGATATGGGCGTATGCTGTTCGATGAGTGGTAAAGGCTGCAGGACTTTTGAGACATACGGCAATGGTAACTATAAATCCCTTTTTGATGTAATACTTGAAAACTACAGTGAGGACGTAGACAAGCGGAAAATGAACCTTACCCGTCTTGATGTTGCTTATGACGATTTTGAGGGTATACTTGATATCTGGACTATATTTAAAGCTACCACAAGTAATGGATATAAGGATAATAAGCTTTTGCAGGGGGATTTTGTGTCCCGTTTTAATACTTATAGCGTTAATTTAAGCAATAAAGGTTTGTCTTGCGGGTATGGTTCGGAAAAGTCAAATATTTACATACGCATTTACGATAAAAAAGCGGAACAGAACTGCGAAGATGTAGAAAGTTGGGTTCGCTGTGAGATACAGCTTCGTAAAGATAATGCCATAGGGTTTATTATGCTTACTGGTGATATTTGTATCAATTACTTCGGTGTACTTAATAATTATTTGAGGTTTATTAAACCATCCGATACCGACAGCAACAAACGGAGGGCAGAAACTGCCGATTGGTGGGCAAAATTCTTGCAGACCTCGGACAGGCTTAAAATATTTCAGCCTCCGTCTGATAATTATGATATTATGTGCCTTGACGGATATGTCTATGGACAATGTTCTGGAGCAGTTAGCACAATGATAGAACTTGTAGGCATTGAAGAATTTTTATACCGTCTCAATGAATCTGTTAAAGGGCGTAAACTTAATCCTAAATATAAGGATTTGATTAATCAGATGTCTTTTAAGCATGATGAAAATTCTGACGGAATTATTGAATTTTTGAGGGTTAGGGGAGCTTTATGAAGCAGAAAGAAATCTTTATGGCATACATAAACAATAACCGTGACAGACTTCAAGAGGACGTTAGACAGCTCCAGCAGCGGTTACGGTATCGGAACGCTGACGCGGTGGACTGTCTGGAGCTTTCTTTGGCTCTGGAACGTCTGAATGCTTTTGAGGATTTCTCAAAGTCGGCTATGGCTATACTTAAACTGTCCGTGCCTGATCCTGTGACTTATGTCAGCATTGATTCGAGTTATGCTAAAAAGCGCGTGGAACGTGAACGGAATAAAGGAAAGTGAGGTGTATAAAATGAAAGCAAAAGTACGCAGGAAAATGTTGAAAACCATTAAAGCGGACTGGGTAAACCTTTGTATATACGGTTTAGAGCCATTCTGGGTCTCTTTAAAAACTGTACCTAATTTCGCTAAATAAAGTGTTTGGCGCATATTTGCTAAAATGTGCAAATATAACGCTTTATAAGGCTATCAGAACGCGCCATAACGGCTTTCGAGCGGTTGGGGAGTATAGGTATACCGATGTTGTCTAAATGTCCTGTAGAGGGCGGCACGCGCGCCAAAAAGAATGTGAGAAACCGAGCCTTGCGAGGAGAGGCTCACACTTCCTTTTTGGCGCGCGTGCCGCCCCTACTTGATATTAGCCTGATATTAGCCTGAAATCGTCCTCACCTAAAAATTACCAAAAGCTAAAAAATGGCTTGTCTGCGTTCTTTGAGCCGCTAAAAAAATATGAACAAATTATAATGGGAGGGGCATAAAAGGGTATTAAAAAATACTTAAAAGGTACTTTACAAGCACCTGTTAAAATGCTATAATAAAACAAAGGGGGTGTTTTCATTGGCAAAGCCTAAGAAAAACACGGAAATTATCAAAGTCCACGTATCGCCAGACGATTTGGAAAAGCTCAGATATTTAGCTGACCGTGAGGGCGTTCCGCTAAGCACTTATTGTCGTATGACATTAAGAAATGACATCGGTTATTATTACTACAAGTACAAAAGACAGGACGAAAAAGAGCGCAATATTTAGTTGCGCTCAAAATGTTCTTAGATTGCCGAGGCGCGCCGCAGGCAAAAAAACTCATGTATTCGTCTGAGCGTAGAAAAATTTTTCAGCGATTTTAACCCTTGACGGCAGGTTCTGACGGCGGTATAATGGAGCGTCCGAAGCAACCACAAAACATTACGGTGTTCTTGAGTTGCTTCGGCAACGCGAACATACCGCCGTCAGGTTCTGTTGTCAAGGGCGGCTTTAGCCGTCGCTGAAAAAATTTTCGTAGCGGGGTAGGGTTAAGCGCGATAATTTGACGGCTTACGCATAGCGAAGAAGGGGGACCCACGCGCACGGCGTGGGGGAACTGCGGCACGCACGTTCTCTGACTTCTCCGCGCGAAGCGCGGAGAAAAATCGTTGCGAGTTGATTACTTTTTTTCCTGCAATTCATAATATGTTTTGATTATGTGAATTACTTGTGCTGAAAAAGTTCTCGTTTCTTTCTCGGCGCTTTTTTGAATTTTTTCATTTAGTTCTCTTGGAAACCTTATGCTTTTTACTAAATTCACATCTTTTTTTTCCATTGTTTTCACCTCATTTTGTAGTGTATTATACTACACAAAATTACACTTGTCAATTTGTTCATTTTTCCTATTGTATTGTTTTGTAGTTTGTGGTAATATATACTTGTAGTCTATAACACTACATTGTAAATTTTTTTAGACCTCCTAAACTCCAGTTAAAGAGGATAAAGAAAACGGCATAGAAAGTACAGCCACGGCTTAACACGTCCCCGTGGCTGATACTCCGCGAGGGACGTGTTAATGGAAAAGGACGTGTTGAAAAATGAAATTTATACCCCAAAAATACGACGATTATTTTGCTATGGACGTTATTTACATGGTTAAAAATTCTTGCTCATGTGATGAATTTGTTTCAAGCAGACTTGAAGAGATTTATCTTCATTTATGTGATAAGGTCGATTCAAAAATTCATCCCGATATTGTCTATGATTTCTTCGACGATAAAGGCAATTTGCTTGATAACTTCGTTTTAGTTCCTGCAAAATAGTTATGTTTTTACTTACTCTTATTACTGCATTTTTTGTGCTGTATTTTACATCCTTATACTTCCATGAAAGGAAGTAACCGAGATATAGAACCAAGCGGGGGCAATAAGTCCCCGTTAACTTATTTGTTCTAATTTCGCTAAATAAAGTGTTTGGCGCATATTTGCTAAAATGTGCAAATATAACGCTTTATAAGGCTATCAGAACGCGCCATAACGGCTTTCGAGCGGTTGGGGAGTATAGGTATACCGATGTTGTCTAAATGTCCTGTAGAGGGCGGCACGCGCGCCAAAAAGAATGTGAGAAACCGAGCCTTGCGAGGAGAGGCTCACACTTCCTTTTTGGCGCGCGTGCCGCCCCTACTTGATATTAGCCTGATATTAGCCTGAAATCGTCCTCACCTAAAAATTACCAAAAGCTAAAAAATGGCTTGTCTGCGTTCTTTGAGCCGCTAAAAAAATATGAACAAATTATAATGGGAGGGGCATAAAAGGGTATTAAAAAATACTTAAAAGGTACTTTACAAGCACCTGTTAAAATGCTATAATAAAACAAAGGGGGTGTTTTCATTGGCAAAGCCTAAGAAAAACACGGAAATTATCAAAGTCCACGTATCGCCAGACGATTTGGAAAAGCTCAGATATTTAGCTGACCGTGAGGGCGTTCCGCTAAGCACTTATTGTCGTATGACATTAAGAAATGACATCGGTTATTATTACTACAAGTACAAAAGACAGGACGAAAAAGAGCGCAATATTTAGTTGCGCTCAAAATGTTCTTAGATTGCCGAGGCGCGCCGCAGGCAAAAAAACTCATGTATTCGTCTGAGCGTAGAAAAATTTTTCAGCGATTTTAACCCTTGACGGCAGGTTCTGACGGCGGTATAATGGAGCGTCCGAAGCAACCACAAAACATTACGGTGTTCTTGAGTTGCTTCGGCAACGCGAACATACCGCCGTCAGGTTCTGTTGTCAAGGGCGGCTTTAGCCGTCGCTGAAAAAATTTTCGTAGCGGGGTAGGGTTAAGCGCGATAATTTGACGGCTTACGCATAGCGAAGAAGGGGGACCCACGCGCACGGCGTGGGGGAACTGCGGCACGCACGTTCTCTGACTTCTCCGCGCGAAGCGCGGAGAAAAATCGTTGCGAGTTGATTACTTTTTTTCCTGCAATTCATAATATGTTTTGATTATGTGAATTACTTGTGCTGAAAAAGTTCTCGTTTCTTTCTCGGCGCTTTTTTGAATTTTTTCATTTAGTTCTCTTGGAAACCTTATGCTTTTTACTAAATTCACATCTTTTTTTTCCATTGTTTTCACCTCATTTTGTAGTGTATTATACTACACAAAATTACACTTGTCAATTTGTTCATTTTTCCTATTGTATTGTTTTGTAGTTTGTGGTAATATATACTTGTAGTCTATAACACTACATTGTAAATTTTTTTAGACCTCCTAAACTCCAGTTAAAGAGGATAAAGAAAACGGCATAGAAAGTACAGCCACGGCTTAACACGTCCCCGTGGCTGATACTCCGCGAGGGACGTGTTAATGGAAAAGGACGTGTTGAAAAATGAAATTTATACCCCAAAAATACGACGATTATTTTGCTATGGACGTTATTTACATGGTTAAAAATTCTTGCTCATGTGATGAATTTGTTTCAAGCAGACTTGAAGAGATTTATCTTCATTTATGTGATAAGGTCGATTCAAAAATTCATCCCGATATTGTCTATGATTTCTTCGACGATAAAGGCAATTTGCTTGATAACTTCGTTTTAGTTCCTGCAAAATAGTTATGTTTTTACTTACTCTTATTACTGCATTTTTTGTGCTGTATTTTACATCCTTATACTTCCATGAAAGGAAGTAACCGAGATATAGAACCAAGCGGGGGCAATAAGTCCCCGTTAACTTATTTGTTCTAATTTCGCTAAATAAAAGTTAATCAGCAAAACAATGCCATGAATATTTCAAAAAACCTCGGAGCAGGGTAGACCTGTTCCGAGGCTGTTTCATTCCAGACGTCTGGAAAGTGTAATTCAAATAAGCGCACGTCTTAGCTGCACGGTACGCAGGAATGAGTTACAAAAAAATCCTTGACAAAGCAAGGAAAATGTAGTAATATGACATAAGAGGGTACATCAATAAACGGTTGGCGGTTAAATCTTCTCCCAGAAATGGGGGTGAGCTGTCATGACATGGAATGACTTTTTCACGTTACTTCTTGTCGTTTGCAACATCATTCAGATAGCGCAAAACAGCAATAAAAGAAAGAGATAGTCGCCCTAGCTTCCAAACAGTGCGACTATCTTTCGCATGACATCATGTCGACAATATACTGGCGACACAAAATTTGATGGGAGTAACCGTCAACTTGGTGTACCCTCTATTTATATTATACCCACACTTGGCGAAAAAGTCAAGTGTTTTTTTGTAACTCAAAATAAAAAGGCAGCGTAGCCGATCGGAGCGCAGCTCGGTCAAAAGTGAGTTACATCAAAAGCATTGGCGCACCAACAGCTTGCTTTTTTTAGCAGAGCCCCCGCGGAGCGAAATTAACGGTCAACGACACAGTAACCCCCGTGGAAAAAGTTTACAGAAGCTCCTTGAGTTTCGTGGAGAAAAGGCGTACAATTGAAAAGGCGAGGGGGAAAAGACTTTTAAGTTCTTGCTTCTTTCCCTTCGCCCGATAATTTTTATACGCCTTTTCGGAGCGAAAGTCAAGGAGGAGTCTGTAAAGTTTTTACGCGGCACGACAAACTTTCGATTATTAAAGCCCCTCGCTTGCGCAGGGGCTTTTAGCTATACTATATGGGACAACTCATTCCATATATCTGGAATGATGTTCATAATTTAGAAACACTTTCCAGATGTCTGGAATTGTTGTTATAAGCTTATTTTCTGTTTAAATATTCTTCATTTTCAAATTCTCGGTATAATTTATCAGCATAATTTACAAGTTTATCTTTGTAAGCTGTTGGCATACGGTCATAGTATGTAACAAGTTTTGTTTTGTCGTCCATTAAGTATTCACTAAGTGGTTTACCTTGCGCATTGGCATTTCTATAATATATTCGTCTTTGCTGTTCTTGATATTGTTTAAATTCTTCATATTCTTGCATATCAAATTTATTAATATTACTTTTCATACTTGACGATCCAGCAATCATAACTATGCCAATTATTAAACCAATAGCAGAGTACATTAACAATGTTAATACACTTTCACTCGTATTTCCTGTTGATAAAGCTAATAATGCTACTATTAGTACAAGTCCTGAGCCAATAACAATTAGTATTCCTAAAATTTGAAGTGCAATTTTCATTTTTAATTACTCCCTATTTCTCACATTTTAACATTTTTTTACAGTTAGTTAATCCTGCAATATAATCTATGGAGACATTATAATATTTTGCAAGATTTACGATTACATCAAATGGAGGGGTTCTTTCTCCTGTCTCATATCTGATGTAAGAATTTTTAGAAATATAGGCAATTTTGGCGCATTCTATTTGCGACAGATCGGCATCTTCCCTTAAATCTCGTAATCTTGTATACATTTTTAAAATCTCCTTTGTATAATTATAACAAAATACCCCGTATGGGGTTGACATAATACCCCATGTGGGGTATACTGTTAATGTACCCCATATGGGGTATTTAATCAATAGATAATATCGAAGAAAGGAGACCAAGCGAAATGAAAGGAATAATTAAAGGATTTGAGCCGATTGACTACATAAGTAAGAAAACGAATCAGCCTGTAAAGGGCGCAACAATTTATTTTGATTGTAAATCAAAAGATGTTTTCGGTTGTGAGGGAAAAAGTGAGTATATAGCTGAAAGTTCTCCGCTTTACAAAAGAACCATTGAGCCTCTGCTTGAAAAGTTTTTTGACGAGAGCAGCGACCTTTACGGCGGTACGATCGTAATCGACTACGAAGTAACCAAGCGTGGTACTGCAACTTTTACGCAGATAGTTGATCTGACTATCATTCCGAAAGCTGCCGAGACATCGGAACAGCAGGAAAAGCCCGTAAAGAAAGCAGGTTAAGCCATGCCAATGGAAGATAACGACGCATATTATTATGACTTCTATGTACTTGAAGAGCGTATGTCGGTTATTCAAACACAAGTATCGGAAGTCCATGAAGATGTAAGGATAGTTGAAACTCAGATATCGGAGCTTGTGTCGGAGCAGTCGGAGCAGTTCTCGGAACTGATGTCCGTTCAGTCCGAACAGGTTTCCGAAATCGTGTCGGTAATGAATGATAATGCCGTTAATACTGATAATACAGTACATAGTATAGAAACGATAATTGTGTTAATGTTTGTTGCAATAGCTTTTGTAGGTGCCGTGTTCGGCTTGATGATAGCTAATCTTATAAGGAAGTAGGGGTATTATGGAATTTTTCCCCAAAACAGCCGAAATGACTATACAATATGCTATTTTTGTAGGATTTATCGGTATAGGCTTCGGCGCAATAATCGGTGTTGCCTGCCGTGCGATAATGTCGGTGGTTAACATATTTGAAAAATTTTTTAAATGAAAGGAGTTATTATCATGAAGCTTTTGGAAAAAGTCAAAAGTTCAAAGGTTTTCAAAAAGACGGTTGCTTTTATAGCTTCTGCTTCGATTGCAATGTCTGCATTTACAATTAATGCTTTTGCTGCTGACGATGTAGGCGGTTCTTCCGCTGGTAGTGTTGATTACAGTAGCATCAGTTCTAAAATTCTTTCGGGTTTTGGAACCGTTATCACTAATTGCATTGACATTGCTACGTCTATTATACCGCTTGGTCTTGGCTTTTACGGTGTTGGTATGCTTTGGGACAGTGCAAAGAAGTTCTTCACAAAAGCTACTAAGTAATCAAACCGTTTGCGCATAAGGACGCAAACGCTATAGGGTGGAGGATATGTATATCTTTCACCCTTAGTTTTTAGGAGATGATGTAAATGTTTGAATTTATACTTGGCTTTGCGCTGGGTCTTGTGATCCGCCGCGGCGGTAGATCATTAAAAAGGTGGCGTGATAGGGAATGATAATGCTATACGTTGGAACGCCAGGAAGCGGAAAGAGCTTGCATTGTGCTCATGAAATCCGTGAGGACTTGCGATTCAAAAAGAATGTTATTTCAACATGCTACATAGATACAAGATTTTGTTTTATGACTAAGTTACAGGAACTAATTTTTAATATCAGCAAAGGTAAAATACATCTTTATAATGATGATCCGCGCGCAAAGAATTTTCACTATATACCGATAGGTGAAATAACTCCCGAGTACTTGTATGAATTTGCGGCAAAATATCATAAATTCGGCAGGGAGCACCAAACAACGCTTATTCTTGACGAATGCGTATCAATATTTTCTCCTACGGTTTTATCTGAAAATATAAAACGTTGGAATGAATGGGACACATTTTTTAGGATTCATCGCCATTTGGGATTTGAAGTAATACTCATACCGCAAAGTAAAAAGCTTATCAGTCGTAAAATAATTGAATACTGTGAGCTTGAAGTTAGGCACTTTAACAGAAAGTACCACGGTAATTTTGGTTGGATTCTTTCACGGCTCTGCGGCGGTCTGTTTTCATATTCTGTATGTTGGCGCGATACAAAAGAAAAACCACTTGAACAACGGTTCTTTACATACCGTCGATTGTTCGGTTCTATGTACAATAGCTATTCAATGTTTGATGAAACGTTGAAACCATTTAAAGAAGCCGAAAAGAAAAAGCTAATGCAGGAGCTTGTTAACTCTTTGAACGAAAGGAGAATACAGCTTGAATGTAACTAAAAAAATAATAGCTATAATAGTTATTGCTTTAATATTTATCCGCATTTTTACAATTGAAACTTTTGCATTTGCAGGAGCTCCTGTTATAGCTGCGGAGGAAATAGCCGCACTTCTTGAAACTGCTTTAGTTGGTTCTGGTCTCTATACTGAATCTGAATTAGAGGGCAAAAGCTATTATGAATTAAATGACCTATTAAAAGACGGAATAAACAGCGGTCAAATTAATCCTAAAGTAAATTATTTTACAGACCCTGTAACTGAAATTAAATTTAGTTTACTTGAATTGCTGACTAAACCAGAAATTCAAGCGGGTATTGGGCTTTCTAGTACCATTGCATATAATGTGGTTAATGAATCTCTTTCAAATTATCTTAATTATATGCAGTCAAAAGGTGAGGAATTATATGATTTTATACATCCAACGTATACAACTGATTTAAAAGGACATGGTGCGTTAT
>CAJUHS010000011.1 GCA_910586535.1 uncultured Oscillospiraceae bacterium | reverse complement strand
TTCGCGGCAGACTGCATTTTACCGATGAATGCGGCAATACTGCTTATCCTGCCCCGTTTCCGTCTATGGTGGTTGTTTATAATAATTTGAAAGGAACTGATTAAAATGAACGCAGTAAAAAAAGATGTAGAAGCAAATGGAGGTACAAAATGAAATCTCTTTTAGAAATCCAACAGGCGAACGGTCTCATGATACAACAGACAGGAATAGACGGCGGCTGCGGAAAGCTGTATCTTCGCGGCACAAAGTCCAAACCCGCTATTGTGGTTTTCTCTTGGGGAATGGGTTGGGAACACGTCAGCGTGTCATACTCAAACCGCTGTCCGACCTGGGAGGAAATGTGCAGGGTCAAGGATATATTTTGGTACGACAATGAGTGCGTTGTGCAGTTCCACCCGCCGAAATCGGACTACATAAACAATCACCCGTACTGTCTGCATTTATGGCGCAAATGCGGTAACGACTTTGAATTGCCGCCGAAAGAATTTGTTTAAATTTGAAAGGAGTTACACACCATGAACAAAAAAGAATTGTCGGAAATCAGAAAGAATTTCAGCGAGAGCAGCGGCTTCTTTACGCTTAGCCGCGTCCTGACGGCGTATGTTGACCCCGAGAAGAATGTGCTTTACAAGGAGAATAAAAATTATTCGCTTATTCCCGAGAACGAGGGTACGGTCATGTTTGAGACCTTGCGAAAGGTTCTCGGCGGCAGTCTTGGAAAACATCTTGTGGAGTACACTTTTCCCGAAAGAGCCTATGAGGACGACAGTATACACGACTCTCTTGCGCTTGCTTTATGGGCAAGGCTTAAAGATACAGAGGGCGAATACGCACACGCGGTCGACCCTCTGTTGCATAAAATAGTTTCCGAGTACGATTGCAGCGGCGCGTACGCTATTATCATCGGGTACTGTACATACAGCATTACCTCCTGCCGCGACGAAAACGACGAGGATTTCGGTGACAGAGAGGGCGAATACAATTTTATCGTAACCGCTCTTTGCCCCGCCTGCACTGGGGACGACGGCTTGATCTTCGACAGGAACAACGCCTCCATTATCAAAAAGAGCAACACTGACCTGCTTATCAGCAAGACCCCTGCGGACGGCTTTCTGTACCCCGTTTTCAGCAACCGTCAGCCCGATCCGTACAGCGTTTTAGTCTACAACAAAACGCCAAAGAAGCCCAATGTTTCAATGGTTGAAGATGTGCTGGACTGTGATTTTGCCATGACCTGCCAAAGCGAAAAGGCGGCTTTCGGGAAGATACTTTCGGCGGTTTTGGGAGACGATTTGAGTTATGCGCTTATTACGCAGGTGAATGGGGAATTGAGCAAAATCGCAGCCAACTATGAGGGTAGTACTGAGCTGCCTAAAATCGACGCGGACAAGCTTGAAAGCATACTTTCAGATGTTGGCGTTGACGCGAAAAGGCTGAAAGCCCTCCCCGATATTTTCAATGACGCGGTGAACGGCGCGGAGGGTCTTACCGCCTCCAATCTTGTTGAAAACAAGGTGGTTATAAAGGCTCTCGGAGCGACCGTAAATGTTGCGGGGTACAATATGGACAACGTGCGGATAGGCGTTCGGGACGGTAGGAAGTGCCTTGTTATTGACCTTGACAACCCGAATGTTACTGTTAATGATATTGATGTCAGATTTTGAAGGGAGCGAAATGCTATGAATGCTGTGAATGAAAATGTTATAAAATGGGCTGAAAAGCTTGACGGCAGGAGGTACGGCAACGAGCTTTCAAGAGATGAGGAAAAGGAGCTTAAAGACCTCGGACTGGTTGTCGTTTTCGGCGAAAGCGACGATTTGACAGAGTTCCGAGGGGCAATAAACGATGAGGTCGGCAGCCTTGACGGAAACGATATTTACGTCAGGGCGGATGGCGCTATCGCCAACAACGACAGCGGTACATTCGACCACTTCGTCCCCGACAACAACCCGGATTTTGTTTTTATCAAGGCTTGCTGGGATTGTGACGGATATTCATGGTCATATGAAACCGATATTCCGCATGAATGCTTTAAAATATTGGACGACGGAGAGCCTTACTGTTTGGGTATTATTTTCAGCGTTGACGATATGCCGAAGCTCCGTTTTGAAAAAGGGAGGGAAAATTAAAGTGAATAAAACCAAAATCGAATGGTGTGACAGCACTTGGAATCCTGTAACAGGTTGTCTGCATGGCTGCGAATACTGTTATGCGAGGAAAATTGCCAATAGATTTGGCAGAGCGTTTGGAAAGGAAGAAAATTTTATTGGTTCTACTTGGAGTACCGAAGCAGACGGAAATAATCATATTTTGGAGTTGCCGATAAAGGACGAGCGCAAGGAGAAAATAGCTCCATATCCGTTTGAGTTTGTCCCTACATTCCACCGTTACCGACTTGATATTCCGCAGAAATGGAAGAAGCCCCGCACAATATTTGTCTGCTCAATGGCTGACCTGTTCGGCGATTGGGTACCTGATGAATGGATAGAGGCGGTATTCGAAGCTTGCGCTAAAGCTCCACAGCACAGATATTTGTTTCTTACGAAAAATCCGCAGCGGTATGTAGCGTTGTACGCGCTTGATAAGCTTCCGATTAGAGATAATATGTGGTACGGCGCGTCTGTAACCACACCGGAACAGGCGGAGGAAACAGCAAAGAGTTTCGCCAAACTGCCTTGCAGTCCTATACAAGCTAATACGTTTTTGAGTGTAGAGCCTATGCTTTTTGATTTATCCAAACATAACGCCTGGGAATTATTCTGCCGAGGATATTATGCAGACTGGATAATTGTCGGAGCGGAAACAGGCAACCGCAAAGACAAGGTTATTCCTCAAAAGGAATGGATAAATGTCATAGCCGCAGACTGCGATGATTACGGTAAACCGGTCTTTATGAAAGACAGTTTAGTACCCATTATCGGCGAGAAAAATATGCGGCGGGAGTTCCCGTGGAAACAGGGGGCAAAAGAATGAAAGAATGCGAACTGTACTTGCTGTTGGAGAATTGTCTCTTCTTAAATCGGGAAAAGCAAAAAATTACGGATAAGCTTAACGAATTAAAGACAGCGGCATATTATCCGAGAAATCAAAATATTTCGGACGAGCCTAAATGCGGAAACGAAAGCATTAACCGTCTTGACATTTATGTCATAAAGCAGGAAAAGCTTGAACGCGAAATCTTGATATTGAACAAGCAAATTTTACATAACTGGCGTATTGCTTGCAAAATTTTAAAGAACGCCACTTCAAATAACGAGGAAATTGAACTTATGCGTATGAGGTTTTATTTGGGGTGGAAGTGGAAAAAATGTTCTGCGGCAATGCAGAAAAAACACGGAGGGCAATGGAATATAAACAAGGTATTTAAAGTATATCGCCTGTTGTTGGCTAAATGCACAAAATAACCTATAAGCTTTCGGTTAATATGCAGATTGAAAAAAAGCTGTTTTGGTGTTAAAATTATATTATGAAATATTATATATTGTAGAAATGCAAAAGAAAATCCTGTCGGCTTTGTCGGCGGGATTTTGTTATATTGTGACGTATTCAAGAGGTTAAGAAAGCGGACTTTGACCCCGCTATTCGTTGGTTCGAGTCCAACCGTCACAGCCACAGCCAAATTTTAAGGGAGGGAGGAATAATGCCGAACAATCCTAATTTTGCCGATAACCTTAAACCCGTGACATCAAGCGATGAGGCAAAAGAACGGGGGCGTAACGGCGGTATTAAATCGGGTCAGGCGCGGAAAGCGAGAAAACAAGCCCGTGAATGTATGGAAATAATTTTAAAAAGCAAGGTCACGCGAGAGGAACATATAAAAATTCTCTCGGGCATGGGGATCAAGGAAAAAGACAGACAAAACATTATGCTGCTTATGGCTTCTCTCTTTTACAAGGGAGTAAGCACGGGAGACGGTAACACCGTAAAGGCTATTCTTGAAATCTCGGGAGACTTAGATAACGGACAGCAGGAAACGCAGGCTCCGCAAATAAATATTACGGTATCAGCGGCTACAGCCGAAGATATAGAAAACGAATAGGAAAGGGGGAAAATAAACATATGGCTGAAACAACAAAACAGGCTATCGCAAGAACATCGGGAGGCGGAAGCGCACCCACAAGATTCAAGAAGTCGGCGCATACTTCTGCAAAGGTTTTCGGACAAAGCGGAATGCTCGGCAGAAGTGCTAAGCGGCGTAAGTCGCTGGGCGGCAAGGGTGGTTAATAAATAAATTATGAGTAATTTGTTATTCGACCCTATCAAAACACAAGCAAGCGTTACGGACAGCGTTATTGTCGGCTTTTCTGGCGGCAAGGACAGTATTGTAACGCTTGATCTGTGTTTTCGGTATTTTAAGACGGTAAAGCCGTTCTTTATGTATCTTGTAAAGGGTCTTGAATTTCAGGAAAAAATGCTGAATTGGTACGAAAACAAATATGACACGGAAATTATTCGCATACCGCATTTTGAGGTATCGGATTTTCTGAAATGGGGCAGCTTTACATTGCCCGATCTCAACGTCGATATTGTGGGTATCAATGACGTTTACGAATATTTAAGGCAGAAAACGGGACTGCATTGGATAGCCGCGGGGGAGCGGTGCGCCGACAGCATTGTCAGAAACGCTATGATAAAGAAAAGCGGCAGCATTGATTTCAAGCGCGGACGCTTTTACCCTATCGCCTATTGGAAAAAACAAGAGGTAATGCAGTACATCAAGCGTAAAAAGCTTTATTTAAGCCTCGAACAGCGGCAAATAGGCTTTTCATTTCGCAGTCTTGCGGGCAGCGAGTTGTCTGTTATCAAGGAACTGTATCCCAATGACTACGAAAAAATATTAAAGGTTTACCCGCTTGCAGAAGCGGGTGTAAAGCACTATGAATTATATGAGAGGTCAGAGAAAAATGGCTAACAGCAAGTACCAAAAATTCAGGGTGGAGACAATCAGCAGAGCAGATATTAAAAATGCCGTCTATAACCCGCGCATTATGGATAAGGAAGCCAAGAAGCGGCTTAAAAAGGGCTTGCAGCAGCACGGGCTTGTTTCTGCCATAACGTGGAATAAGCGCACGGGTAATCTTGTCGGCGGTCATCAGCGGCTTGAACAGCTTGACGCACTCGAAAAGAACAAGAATTATTCACTTGATGTATGCGTTATCGACGTTGACGAAAAAGAAGAGGCGATATTGAACGTTCAGCTTAATAACCCGTCAATGCAGGGCGATTGGGATTTGGATAAACTTGCTTCAATGGCAGAAGATTTCAGCGTAAATTTTGATGAAATGGGCTTCTCAAAGCTTGATGTTGACTTTATGTTTGACGGCGACAACCGTTTTACAGAAATGTTTGATACACCCGAAGCTATAGAGGCTAAACAAGGTCTTGAAGCTGTCAAAGAGGCAAGGGCAAAGGGCAAAGAGCGAATGGAGGAGAAAAACAACCTCAACTGGTATTCGGTCATTGTTTTTGAAAATGAAAAGGCGAAAGCAGAATTTTACAAGAAAATCAACACGCCTATTTCAGAAGAATATTTGACCGTTGACAAGCTTATGAGACTTGCCGAGAATGGCGGTTAAAGCAAGATGAAACCATGATGAATTACGCGGTATGGCTCTTTACCTCTTGCATAAGGTCTGCGTACATTTTGTTGTACGGAGACTGTAACTGCTGTGTAATGAGCTGTACGCGCTCTTGCACTTTTGCTTTGCATTCGGCGCGGCTTTTGCCCGAGACGATTAATAAGCCTGTATCAATATACGTTGCAGACCATTCATAGGCATTGGGCTTGTGGTAGCCTATTTCGTGAATGTGTTCGCCGTCGGCGATGAAATCGGTATAGCCCTGAACCTGTTCAAAAATCGGCTTATTTAAGCCTCTTTTGACTATGTAAAATTTTGCCTTTTTCATAATGCAGACCGCCTTTCGAAATTAAGAGAACGGGCGGCGGCAACCGCCCGTTATTGCTTATGCCAACTTAGGTTGTGCGTGTGTTTTAACGTTCTGACAGCCGTATTTTGTCTTGATTTCGTCAAGCGTCATTTTGCTGTGAGTTGATTTGTATTCGTCTGTATGCCAGTACCAAGCTTTTTTCTTGCTTGCCCATTTAAAGCCTAATGACTTTATCACGTCTTTATGTATGAACGTGTTGCCCGTCAGCCATACCCAAGAGCCTACAATGTCGATTTGAACGCCGTCGCAATGAATTAAGCTGTTTATGATATCTTTGAACATATCGGGCGTTTCGGTTGTTTCTGTAGCCTCGTTCGCGTCGGTATCGCCGTTTTGCGCCGCGTGAATGTTTTTGAAGATGTTGAACGCTGTTTCATACTCGTTGTTGATTTCTTGCATTGTGTCTGTAGTGTCGGTATCGCGGTTGAAGTCGGGGTGATATTTTACCGCTAATGTTTTGTATACCCTTTTGACATCTTCAATAGTTTTGCAGTCTTTAAACCATTTTAACATATGTAATCGCCTCGCATTTTTAGATTTTTCATACTGTAATAAGTTTGTCGTTATACGGCGGGCGGCGGTTGCCGCCCTTTGCTATTTATACAGTTTTTTCAAATCTTTCAAAAAGCCTTTTTTCAGCAGCTTACCCGCATGGTCTACGTCTGCCATTATGTCATTATTACCACAAATATACTCTTCTTTTTCTTCAAGCGTTTTGGCTCTCAACATCAATTCTTCTGCCGCTTCCACTCGGTTGTAAAATAACTTTCTGAATTTCTTGCAAAACTTTTCTTTATCGTCGCTGTTAGCCAGATATACAGGCTCTATGTAGTTGGTGTAATCGTCGTGTGTCATATAGCTTTCAGCATATCGTGTTTTCTCAATAAACTCACTGTACATCATAATTTTTTACCTTACCTTTCTGCCCGTATTGCCGTTAGCTCGGCTTGTTAATTAGTATGCTTTAACAGTTGCGCCGCGTGAAGTAATAAATACTTCACCTTTTGACCAAATTTTTATAGTTGCTGTTTTAGGTTCGCTTTTGCGCTCGTTGTATCTGCCTGCGTGGTCTATTTCTACATAAGTCACACGCTTTGCCGTTCTTTTGATAATTTCAAAAGTTAAAACGCTACCGCTTAAAGCTTCATATCTTTTGTTTACTTCAAATTTCATATTCTTTACCTTGCCTTTCGTGTATTTGGTTTTGCTTGATTGATTTATCTTGATTATATTATAACATACATGTACATGTAATACAAGTGGTATTTTCAATAAACATGTACATGAATATTTGTGTATTTTGTACATGTACATGCAAAAAGATATATGGTATAATTGTGTTGAGGTGAATAACATGCCAAAAACAAACGCAGAAATAAAAAACGCATATGCTAAAAAAGCTTATGATGACATAAGACTTCAAGTTAAAAAAGGGCAAAAAGAAAAGATAAGATCATATGCACAATCAATAGGTATGAGCTTACAGGGCTACATCAACAAGCTTATTGCCGACGATATGGGCGAGGAACTGACACGGGAGAAATAAAACAAATTGGTTAGAAGAACAGGAGTGATAATAATGCCAGAAATAAGTTTATTTAACGGCATAAAAATAACGATGTACGGGGACGATCATAACCCGCCGCACTTTCATGCTGAATATGCAGAATTTAAAGCAATGATTGACATACAGGAGGGCATTGTTATACGCGGCAAGCTTCCCAACCGTCAATTAAAATTTGTTCTTGCATGGTGTGAACTGCACAGAGACGAATTGATGAATAACTGGGAGCTGTCAAAGAGCAATAAGCCCATGAACCGAATTAATCCGCTTATTTAAGGAGGGTTTGCAATGAGAAACACAGATTTAATGCCGGAAGTGTTGCAAGCCGTTCCGGGCGAAGATTTTACAGTATACGCTTACATGAATGATGGAGCGGTGCGGCTTGTTGATATGAAGCCGCTTATTGCACGGGGCAATTTGTTTGAAAAGTTGAAGAACATAGATTTTTTTAATTCAGTTACAGTAATGAATAATACTATAGCCTGGGATTTGTCGGGTGTTCGTGACCCATATAACTGCATAGATATTGACCCATGCAATATTGAAGAATGTCCGATAGTTGCCGATCCTTTAGAGAAGAGAGCTTAAACGCCTTTAATCAAAAAGGATATAATAACAAAGCATAACAGCATACAAAAAGCGGTTGAAATATCAGCCGCTTTTTTGTATGGCTTTTTATATTTTACACGAAAGGTTTTGATGTTTTGGATATAAATGTTAAAGCAAACAAAGCGTATATACCGTACTTTAACAAGCCGCAGTTTACGCAGATATATTACGGCGGGAGCAGCAGCGGCAAGTCATACTTTTTGGCTTCAAAGGTTGTGTTGGATAACTTAAGCGGCGTTAATTGGCTTGTATGCCGCAACGTTGCGACCACGATCGGAATGTCTGTTTTTAACGAAATTACGAAAGCCATTTCAAATATGGGCTTGACAAAATACTACAAGGTAAACCGCTCCACAATGTCTGTAACTTGTCTGCTGAATAACCGTCAGATACTCTTTGCGGGTTTGGACGACGCGGAAAAAATCAAGTCTGTAACGCCAATAGACGACGTACTTCACCGCATATGGATAGAAGAGGCTACGGAGGTCAAGCGTGAGGCATACAAGCAGCTTACAAAGCGTTTGAGGGGTAATACAAAAAGCAAGTTTTCAAAGTGCGTCATATTGTCATTTAATCCTATCCTGCGTTCGCATTGGATATACAAGGAGTTTTTCGGCGAATGGCAGGACGATAAAACGTCATTTGAGAACAACCGTTTAAGCATACTCAAAACCACATACAAGGACAATTTATTTCTGACCGGCG
The DNA here is from genome assembly GCA_910586535.1 of uncultured Oscillospiraceae bacterium. Lineage (GTDB taxonomy): Bacteria > Bacillota > Clostridia > Oscillospirales > Ruminococcaceae > RGIG8773. The sequence continues at coordinate 94,194 of CAJUHS010000011.1, read as the reverse complement.
ACGACAGAAAACAGCTTGAAGATGAAACAGACGAGTATTACTATCAGGTCTACACGCTTGGCAATTTCGGTGTTCTGGGACACGTTATTTTCAAGAACTGGCACACGGAGGATCTAAGCAGTCTTATACCGACGTTCGACCGCATACATAATGGTCTTGACTTCGGCTACAGCGTTGACCCTAACGCGCTGATAAGGGTACATCTTGATAAAAAGCGCAAGAAAATATATGTTTTTGACGAATGGTATCAAGCGGGAATGTCCGACAGTGAGCTTATACGTCTGCTGAAAAGTAAAATAGGTACGCAGTACGTGACTTGTGACAGCGCGGAGCCTAAAACCATTGATTTCCTATATGCAAACGATATCAGGGCTGTTGCGGCGGTCAAGGGTGCGGACAGCGTCAACCGCGGCATAAGGTGGCTGCAAGACTATGAAATAATTGTTGATTTCAGATGTCAGAACTTTAAAAACGAGATCGAACAGTACCACTGGAAAGAGGACAGAAAAGGCAATGTAATGGCAATGCCCGCCGATGTGAACAACCATTTGATTGACGCGCTGCGTTACGCCCTTTGCGACGAAATATTGGCAGCGGAAGTAAAAGCAGGCAGGAGGCTAAACTAATGTGTAATCATGATTTTGTAAAGATAAATGATGTTTCAGTTTGCCGAAAGTGCGGTTTGACCCGTACATATGACGGCAGAATATTCTTTGATAAGAAGCTGACGAACCGCAAGCAAAAGAAACGGAAAAGGAGAACATAACTTATGTCAAGAACTAAAATGGAGCTGCTCCCCGAATTTTCGGCGGAGCTGGAGGAGATACGCAAAAGCGACATAACCAAAGACTTGTTGCAGAAAATCATTGCAAAGCACAAAGCCAATGCTGTTTATAACAGAAACCTTTATGAGAGGTATATGACCTTAAAAGAAAGCGTACCTGTATTTGGCAGACAGCCGCGTTATGAGGACGACGATATCAATAATAAGATAAATAACGACTTTTTCGGTGAGATCGTTGACTTCAAGACGGGATACTTTGCGGGAAAGCCTATTGCATACAGCTACAGCAAGGGAAAGGAAGCTGAGGAAACAACGGGCGGTGAAAATGCCGTTGAATTGGCGGCAAAGGCGGTAACTGATTTTACGACCCGCAATAATATGTACGGCATTGATATGGAAACAACAAAGTTTGCCAGTATTTACGGATACTCGGGCAGACTTTTTTATATTGATACGGACGGCAACGAAAGAGTAATGCCGGTACATGGTTATGAAACGATAGTTTTGTCGAACACAAACATATCAGAGCCTGAATTTGCAGTCAGATATTACGAAACAAAGGGTATTAACGGCGGTACGGTTTGGACGGCAAACTTTTACGACAGTAAAAACATTCACATTTGGCAAGGTACGTCGTTATATGACCTTGCCGAAACGGAGGTAAAACCCCATTTGTTCGATTATTGCCCTTTGCAAGGGATATTGAACAACAGCGAGGCTCTGGGCGACGCTGAAAAGGTACTTGCTCTTATTGACGATTACGACAAGGGACTTTCCGACAACTCAAACGAAATCGAAGCTTTTGTACACTCCTATCTGATTTTCGAGGGACTGAAAATAGACGACGATACCATAAGAAAAGGACAAAAGAACGGCGCGTTTGTTTTCCCCGCGGGCGGTACGCAGCAGGGCAGGGCGTATTTTCTTACCAAGAATATTAACGACGCGTTTACGGAACATCATTTAACGCGTTTAGAGAATAACATCTATCGCTTTTCAAAAACGCCTAATCTGAATGATGAAAGCTTCGGGAGCGCGTCGGGAATATCATTAAAATTCAAGCTGCATGGACTTGAAACAAAGTGCGGTATGTATCAGGCGCAGATGATGAATGCCGCACAGTATATGTGGAAACTCCTTTCCTCTGCGTGGGCTAAAAAGGGTATTAAGGTTGACCCGCTTCAAATTACTATGGACTTTAAGCGCAATTTTCCGCAGGATTTGGCAAGCGAGGCGCAAATTGTTCAGGCTCTTATTGCCGCGGGCTTGCCGAAAATTGTTGCATACTCTCAATTGTCGTTTGTGGACGACGTAGAGTACATTATGCAGCTTATAGAAGACGAAAAAAACGAGGTGCCCTCTCTTACAAAGGATTTGCCCGAAGATGAAGATACCGAGGTGGAGCGGCAGGAGAGTACAAAGGAAACAGAACAGGACAATAAAATCTAAAGGGTGATACAGAAATGCCGAAAACTTCAACATCATTAAACGACCTGTTGCACGAGATACGACGTATAGAGGAAAGCCGCGAGGTGTTGACAGAAAAGAAGATAAGATCCATATACAAGCAGCTTTTAAAGGAGCTTACAGCTTTTGTTGCCGAAACGTACACAAAATATTCCGACGGAAACGGAATGTTGACGGTTTCGGATCTGCAAAGAAGCGCAAAGTTGGCGTGGTTCCTTAGTGAGATAGACAAAAACTGCAATGAGTACCTTCCCGACGTTTCAAAGGAGATACAGAAGCTTATAGACACGGTGTACGAGGAATGCTATATCGGTATGGTCGAGGCGGTAAACAGGGCTTATGACTTGTCGGCGCTGAACGTGCGTCCCGAGGTAATGAAGTCGGCAATTTCCAATAATATCGAAAAGCTGACATTGCCCGCGCTTCTTGAAAAGAACCGCAAGGAAATTGTGTACGAAATAAAGCAGACGGTAAGCATAGGTCTGATGAACGGCGAAAGATACGATACAATGTCACGCAGGCTTGTTGATAGGCTTGATTTCAGCTATGGCAAGGCAAATAATGTGGTGCGTACCGAAACCCACAGAAACATTGAGGCGGGTTTAATGGACGGCGCATTGGAAACGCAGAAAGCATTATCGGGCAGCGGACTTGTACATACCGCAACGTGGCGTACAATGGAGGACGAACGTGTCAGACCGCAGCACCGCTATCACACTAAAACGGGTTGGAAAACCAAAGTAAGCGGCAAGGCAGACCACAAGAAAATGGAGGGCGTTACAATAATTGTAGGCGATAAATTCAAATTAGAGCCTAATGTATATGCCCCTTGCCCGGGAATGAGCGGTACGGCGCGTAACGACTGCCGCTGCCGCTGCTTTCTCGAATACGATTTGCTGACGCTTGCGGAATGGGAGGCTTTGCCGAATAGGCAGGAGAATTTCATATCGGCGAAAGATAACGGACATATTATTACTTTGACATAATAAACAGCAATATACTTTGTGCATAATGTCAATGGAAAAAGTTGTTTTGTAATGATATAATTATAATGAAATAATTATGAGTGATAGCGTTTATCCGAAAGGGTGAACGCTATTTTTATTAAGAGTAAAAACTAATAATGGCATTTAAAGGCAAATCTATAGGGTTTGTCTTTTTTTGTATACAGAAATTGCTTTTCTATACGGAGAGCGAAAAAATTCTATACGGATTTTTATATTTTGTGAGGAGGCAGCAGCATGACGCTTGAAAAACTCAAACAGCTTTTAGCGGCGGGACAGATCACACAGGCAGAATTTGACGAACTGGTAAAGACCGTAAAAGAACCCGAACCAACAGAACCGCCCAAAGACCCCGAACCGAAGCCCGACGACAGCGAACCGTCCAAGGAACCTATTGATTACGACAAGCTTGATAAAATCATTCAGGCGCGGGTCGATAAGCAAATGGCAGAGGAACGCAGGAAAACGGCTGAATACAAGAAAAAGCTTGACCGCTTGCAGCAGGATAAGCTTACCGACGAGGAGCTTAAAAAGCTTGAAATTGAAAACAAGGAAAAGGAAATTGCCGAACGCGAACAGGCTATTACCGACAAGGAAAACCGTCTTTTCGCTATAAAGGCGATAAAAGAGGCGGGTCTTGACGACGGCAGCGACACGGCTCTTTCTCTTGTGGACTTTGTCATTGGCGCGGACGAAACGGAAATTAAGTCCAAGGTCAAGGCGTTTAAGGAGCTTTTCGACAAGGCGGTTACAGCCGAAGTCAATAAACGCTTCAAGGAAGCGGGATATACTCCCCAAAAGGGCGAGACGCTCAACAACGGCGTAAATCCGTACACAAAAGAGCAGTTTAACCTTACGGAGCAGATGAAGCTTGAAAGCACAAATCCCGAGCTTGCGGCACAGCTTAAAACGGCGGCGGGGGTAAAGTGATGAAAGCAAATGTACTGGGAACCGAATACGAAATCAGGATAGCCAATACCGACACGGATCCATACTTGAAAGATATGGACGGCTATTGCGACGAAACTACAAAAACGATAGTCGTTGACGAAATGAAGCCCGACGACCACTCAAAACTCAATCTGAAAGAATATCAGAACAAAGTTACAAGGCATGAGTTAATTCACGCCTTTTTGTTTGAAAGCGGTCTTGCGGAGAGTTCACCGTGGGCGAGAAATGAGGAAATGGTTGACTGGATAGCAAGTCAGTTCCCGAAAATCAAGAAAGTCTTTGAGGACTTAAAAATAATTTAACAGGAGGAATTATAATGCCAATTACTACAATTGCGAATATGCAGATCGTACCCGAAAAGTTTTCACAGTATGTTATTGACCGTACAACGGAATTGAATACTTTTGTTAATTCGGGCATTGCCGCCCCCGACGCTACAGTCGCGGCACTGATAAACGGCACACCGCAGGGAGGACGTTTTATTCAGGTTCCTATGTACAACCCGCTGGAGGGAGAGGAAGACGTTTTCGGTGAAGATGATGTATCTATCGGAGGCGTAACAACAAAGGATTTCCGCGCAACGCTTTTGATAAGACAAAAAGCGTGGGGAGATACAGACCTTTCGCGCGTTCTCGGCGGGTCCGATCCTATGGGGGCGATCGCGCAGCTTATGGCAGACTGGAGAAACACAAGGGAACAGAAGATTTACCTTTCTATTCTTAAAGGTATTCTCGACCCGACAAACGGCGCGCTTAAATGTCATGTGAACGACGTATCGGGTGGAACGGGAACAGCGGCGAACATTTCACAGACCGCGACACTTGATACTAAACAGCTTTTGGGCGACCATTACGGCGCGCTTGGTATGGTGTTTATGCACTCCGCGACATATACGTACTTGCAGAAAAATGATATGATCGCAAGAACGCCCGTATTTAACCCCGCGGGCGATACAGTCGAAATCCAGACTTATCTCGGCTACAGAATTACCATTGACGACAGTATGCCCGTGAAGATAGACGGTACATATGCCAAAACTGCCGATACGGCGGTTACAGCGGGAAAAACATACTACGTGCTTGAAAGCGACGGAACATATACGGCGGTTCAAGTTCCTGCTGATGAAAATATCGGCAATTACTACGAGATGACAAAGGCGGGTACAGCTGTATATGACACGTATTTCTTGGGCAGCGGCGCGTTTATCAGGCAGGACGGTTCGCCGCAGGGCTTTGTCGGTACCGAAACCGACAGGGACAAGCTCGGCGCGAAGAATTATCTTATAAACCGTTGGTGTCAGATCATACACCCGCGCGGTTTGTCATGGGTAAGCGAAGGTAAGTATACAAAAGCAACAAATATGTATCCCGCTAACATAGACCTTGCCGCGTGTGCAAACTGGAAGCTGATTACAGACCACAAAAAGGTTCCCATTGCCTGCCTGCGTCACAAGCTCGGTTAAAATACCAAACGGAGGTAATTTCAATGTCTTGCAGTTTTTGGATAAGACGAAAACGGTCAGCGGCGAAAAAAGCCGCCGAGATCGCCGAACAGGCAAAAAAAGCCAAATCCACAACGACGGGTGAACAGGCAGAAAGCCCCGCCTCGCCAAAAGAAAAGGCAGGAAAGAAAAATGCTGACAAGAGAACAAGCGGAAAGCCTAAAGCTGGGCGTACCGCTGACTGACGGCAATTTGCTGAAAGCTGAGAGCGCGTTTGAATGGATAGCGGAAAACACAACGCTTACTGTCGATATGGACGCGTTGGAAGCCTTACCCGCAAGCGTAAGGCTTTTTATAGTGCGTTTTATTGATATAATGTCAACGAGAGCGGGAGTGCAGTCCGAAAGCGCGGAGGGACTTAGCCAGTCCTTCAGCAGTACCGATAAGGGGACGCTAATTTGGCAGTATGCAGAGGAGCTGCTCGGCAAATGGCTTAAATCAAGGGTTCGGTTTGTTACCGCTCATAAGAGGTGGTAGCATGGGTGTAAAGTGGAACACCACATTTGACAAGCTGCCCGAAATGGCAGCAAACGCCGAAAGGCTGAACGGCAAAACGGTTAAGGTCGGAGTTTTTGACAGTAACCATGCTTGGCTTGCGGGCATACATGAGTACGGCTGTACCATTACAGCAAAACGTTCAAAATACCTGACCGTGCCTATCCACCCCGACGCTGTAGGAAAGAAAGCGGGAAGCTTTTCCGATCTTTTTGTATTTACAGCGGCAAGCGGCGAAAAGTTTCTTGCGAAAGGCGAGGGGAACAGTCTTGAATTTTACTACTGGCTTACAGCCTCGGTAAAAATCCCCGAACGTTCCTTTTTGAGGGCGGGACACGACAAATACGCCGATGAGGTCTTGAAAAAGGTTGAAATGGCGTTAGGTCAAGTAATAAGCGGAGAAATGAGTGAACAGCAGTTCTATGATATGGCGGGGCGAATGCTGGCGACTAAAATAAAAAAGTATGCCCGCGATTTGAAAACTCCGCCTAACAGCAATGCGACGATCCTTGCAAAAGGGTCGAGCAATCCGCTTGTGGATACGGGAGAAATGATTGAAAGCATATCATGGAGGACGGACTAATGCAGTATTTTAACTTTGAAGGACTTATTGAAAAGTACAGCTGTGAATTTACCGCAATTGTCAGCTCCGAGGGAAAATATGACGACAGCGGCGAATGGGTAAAGGGCGAGACCCGCGAAATACCAATGACAGGCGCGATAATCGGCTTTAAGGAAAGCAAAATTTTCCGAAGTGATGGAACGCTTACCGCTAAAGATAAGCATTTGTTTATGCTCACACCCTTTGAAAGCTGTTGGAAAAGCGTTTCGGTTATTTTCAAGGGCGAAAAGTACAACGTTGAAGCCGAAACGGACAACGCCGATTTTACGGGCTTTTATTCATACGTTCTTAAATACGTCAGCGCGTTTGGCGAGGCGGGTGCGGAACAATGATAGACAATGAAAATCTTCGGCTCAACGTCGTTAAGGGACTGAAAAAATTCTTGCAAATACCCGTTATCAGGGGCAATCAGAACGCAGAACCGCCGAAATATCCGTATCTGTCATATAACGTTACGACTGTGACAGGCGAGAATAACGGCACATACGGCGAATACAGCGACGGCGTAGACCGAAAGCCCGTCACCCAAACATGGAGTATTACCGTCCAGTCGGACGATGAAAGCGAGGCTTTGAGACTTGCGTCGAAAGCCCACGATTGGTTAGACCATATCGGCAGGGCGTATTTATCGGACAATCATATAATCGTTCAGTCCGTAACAAGCGTTACAAGCCGTGACAGTATTCTTACGATAGAGTACGAATACAAAAAGGGGTTTGACATTGTTTTTTGGCTGTATGACGAAATAGAAAATCCGATCGAGTACGTTGGAGAAATAAAAACCGCAGAAATTACGAAAAAATAAAGGAGGAAATCAGATGAATGATGTCAAGGTAAAAATTGATCTGGCAAAACCGATAGGGTATGTCGGACTTGGAATACCTCTTATTCTGGTTAAGCTTGCTTCTGCTCCGTCAGACGGAAAGCTTCAGGAATATATGGACGGCGTGACCTTTGACGACATAAAAGCGGCATACGATAAGGACAGCGATATGTACAAGGCGGCTGAACTTATTTTTATGCAGGATAACAAGCCTAAGCATATCGCTATCTGCGAAACTACATCAACGGTAGTAGAGTGGCTGGAAGCGAAAGGCAATTTGTCACGTAACTGGAGGCAGCTCATTTGCATTGGCGCGTCGGACGAAACAGCCGAAATAATCGCGGCTATTGAAAAGACGGACGACAAGATGTATTTTGCAAGCGTCCCGGCAGACGACACAACCGAATTTGACCGCGAAAACGTTAAGCGGACAGTTATGCTGTACTGCTCGGATAAGAAGTATCCAAATCCCGAGGCGGCATTGGTGGGAGCGACCGCAGGACTTAAAGCGGGTTCGTTTACATATCACGACATAATTCTTAAAGGAATCACCACGCAGGACTTGTCCGATGACGAAATTGCAAAGATTCACAAAAAAGGCGGCATTACCTTTGTGACAAAGGCGGGGGACAATGTTACCTCCGAGGGTATCACGCTTGGCGGCGAATACATAGATATTGTTGACAGCGAGGATTATGTGATACAGCAAATTACGTGCCGCGTGCAAAAGCAGCTTAACGCCAATCTTAAAATACCCTACACCAATAATGGTATTGCGCTGCTTGAAAGCGTTGTTGTTGACGTGCTGCAAGGAGCGTTTAACAACGGCATAATTGCCACTACCGCCGACGGTTCCCCAGATTTTACCGTCGATTTCGCGCTGCGTGAAGATACCACGGAGGAACAGCGTTCGACAAGAAAATATATCGGCGGACAATTTACGTTTGCTCTTGCGGGGGCTGTTCATTACGTTGAAATTACGGGCGAGATTACGCTGTAAGGAGGTTTCAAACAATGTCGGTAAATGTTACAAGGTATGACGCAAACGACTGTACTATCGTTGTTGACAGCGTGTATATAACGGGCTTGGGCGAGGACATGATAAAAGGTTCAAAGGACGAAGATTTTTTCAGTCCCTCAGTTGGCGCACAGGGCGACGTTATAAAGAATGTCATTAACAATTCGCTTGGTTCGGTAACGATCGTTGTACAGGCTACAAGTCCGCAAAAGCCTTATCTTATGAGCCTTGCAAAGCGGCAGGAGGCATTCCCGCTGTGGTGCATAAATAAGTCTCTCAGAGAACGGTTCGGCGGCACAATGGCAAATCTTATCACCTTTGCCGAGGTAGATCGCGGCAAGGAAGCAAAGGATATGGAGTTCGTGTTCAAGGTTTTTGACTACGACGTTACATCTGATTAAAATTCGTTTTCAAAGGGGCGTTTTTCAGCCCCTTATATTTTTAGGAGGAATACATTATGGCAACAAAACCCTACACAGTAAAAAAGAAAATCGGCGGCGTGGAGTATACGGCGCAGTTTAACGGCATTTCGGCGGCTTTGGAGGCTGCGGATAGCGGCTATATTGACGGTACAAGCACGGCAAGCGTTGTTAAGCATACAAAATACTTGCTTGAAAACGTCATCGTCGAGCCTAAAGGACTTACAGCGGACGATTTCGACAACATGGACGACCTGAACGCTGTCATTGGATTTGCCCGCAACGTAATGGAGGGCAACTTTCGAGACAAACAGGAAAAGCAAAAGTCAGCTAACACAAAGGGTTCTGAATAACTGGGGCGCGTGGCGGCTTATATTTTCCGATATAGGAAACTTTACGCACGATTATGTGTTCAATCATATGACCCCGCAGCAGATAGACGAAGCAAATATCGCTTTGGATATGGTTATAGAACAAATAAATGAAAGCGTTTCAAAAAAGTAGTGTTGGGAGGCGGTTAATTTGGCTGGTGAAAACATTGTACGTCAGGATATAGTCCAAATATCGTTTGATGTTGATAACAGCGGGCTTGCTGTCCTTACAAGAAACATTGACAGCATGAGAAACGCTATCACGGGTGCGACGGACGATAACGGATTGAACAGGCTTACGGCACGGTTGAACGGCACGGACGACGCGCTGAGTAATGCCGCAAAAAGCGCGCAAGGTTTAGGCGGCGCACTTGGAAACGCCGCCGACAGCGCGCGAAACACACAGCGTTCGGCAACGCGGACACACACGTCTTTAAAGGGCTTGGGTAAACTGACTTTGACACAGTTAAACAGCGGTCTTGATAAGGTCAGCGGTCATTTGACCGAAATCGGGAAAAAAGCCGCGGGCGCAGCTTATTCGGGCGTTAAAAAGCTTGCGGGAATTTCGTTTAAATCCTTGACCGTGGGGCTGACCTCCGCTGCCGTTGCCGTGGGCGCGCTAACAACGCAAGCGGTAAATTCCTATGCGGACTATGAGCAGCTTGTGGGCGGCGTTAAGACCCTTTTGGGCGCAAAGGATACAAACAGCGTTGAGGAATACGCGAAGCTTGTGGGAAAATCCGTCAGCGAGGTTCAGAGCGAGTATGACAAGCTGATAGGCAGTCAAAACGCGGTTATTGCTAATGCGAATAACGCCTATAAAACGGCGGGACTTTCCGCAAACGAGTATATGGAGACCGTGACAGGCTTTTCCGCAAGCCTGCTGCAAAGTCTTGAGGGCGATACCCAAAAAGCCGTTGAGTACGCCGATATGGCTATTTTGGATATGGCTGACAACGCCAACAAAATGGGTTCGGATATGAGTTCGATCCAAAATGCGTATCAGGGCTTTGCAAAGCAGAACTATACGATAAATCTAATGTCCGCTGCATAAGTGATTATGCAGTGAATGTGTGTGAACTCTACCAGAGGTGTGAGAACAAAATGCAGCAGGAAATGGCTACTGAGATGTTCTTGCTAACAGGGGAAACCTAAACCGTTTGGCTGGCGGCATGGCTATCCTGTGTGAAGTCTATAAAATATCACAATTATACTTGATAAGCATGTGAAATTGTGATATAATATTTTATAGAAACATCAAACGACTATCGGTTTGTCACCGAGTACAGCATCTATTGGTACGGCGCTGGAAGTGCACACCAACTTTAAAAAGGAAAAACAGCCATGGAGATTTGGAAACCTATCCCCGAATTAAAGGGGTACTCAGTAAGTAACAAGGGTAGAGTCAGAAAAGACAGTACAGGTCAAATAATGGTGCAAAGTAAAAACGGTGGATATTGCCGAATTACAATATCAAAGCACGTTCACCGACTTGTAGCCGAAGCTTTTTTGAAGAAACCGCAAAATAAAGATAAGTGCTGGGTAGACCATATAGACGGAAACAGGTCTAATAATGACGTTTCAAATTTAAGGTGGGTAACACCTTCCGAAAATGCATTATCATATGGATATGCGTCAAGGATAAAAAACAAGAAACGTAAGGTCAAGGCAACACATCTCGATGGCAGAACAATCATTTTTGACTCTCGGCAAGATGCTGCAAATTATTTTGGCTGTTCCGACAGCGAAATACAATATAATCATCTTTATACGAAGAGAAACAAAAAAGGTTGGACTTTTGAAAAGTTGAAGATATAGTCTAATCCCTAAAACAGCCAATGCGAATATAATCGCACTGGCTGTTTTTTAATATCAGGAAACTGAGGGTAACAAATGGTTAGATAACCTTAAGCTCGGTTACGGCGGTACCAAAGAGGAAATGGAACGCCTTGTTGCAGACGCGGCAAAGCTTGACAAAACTATCGACGGGACAAGCCTAAGTTACGGAAATATCGTAAAAGCCATACACGCGGTACAGGTCGAAACAGGTATTTACGGAACAACGCAAAAGGAAGCGGAGCATACTATAACGGGTTCTCTCAATTCTATGCGTTCAGCGTGGAACAATCTGTTGCCCGCAATGATCGAGGGCGGGGACAGCTTCGACCAATGCGTGGATAATTTGGTTTCATCTGTAGACATTTTTGCGGGAAATATTATGCCCGTTGTTGAAAAGGCTCTCGGCGGGGTCGGCTCGCTGATTACCAAGCTAACGCCGCTGATCGTCAAGGAAATACCCAAAATAGCGCAAAATCTGCTGCCGCCGCTTATAAGCTCGGCGATTTCGATAACGCAAGGGCTTATTGACGCGCTGCCGGGTATACTGAACGCTCTGACAGCGCAGCTTCCCACGCTGATAAAATCCCTGCTTCCCGCAATGGCAAGCGGTACGGTGCAGCTTATAAAAGGGGTTGTGCAAGTCGTCAAGACAAACTCCCCTACTCTTGTTTCGGCAGCCAAAGAAGCTATCGCAGAAATTATAAGGGCGGTTTATGAGGGCTTTACAGGCAAAACCATGAGCACCACAATGTTCTCCGATTTGAAAACCAACATTGAGGGCGTATTTAACAAAATACAACAGGTTATCGGAGTTGTAATTCAATTCGGTCAATCTATGTGGAACAGTCTTGCACCGATTTTCTCAACGGTCGGAAGTTTGGCGTTAAGCATATTCAGCGGCATAGCAAACAACATGAACGTTATTTTACCGATTGTAAAGGGCTTGACGATAGCTTTTATAGCGTTTAAAGCCGTAATGCTTGTAGTCAACGCTATATCGGCGATACACGGCGCGGTTACGGCGGTAATGGCGGCACATCAGGCAATGGCGGCGGGTGCTACTGTTGCGGCAACAGCGGCACAAAACGGCAACAATGCAACAATACTAGCAGGAATAGCCTTGAAAGTTAAAGAATCCGCTGCATGGGTGGCTTCAAAAGCGGCTTTGGTGGCGACGACTGTTGCAACAAAGGCGGCGGCAGTAGGACAAATGCTGCTTAACGGAACGCTGCTTGCGTGCCCCCTTACATGGATAGTTATTGCAATAATGGCGTTAGTAGGCGTATTTGTGGTGTTGTATCAAAAATGCGAATGGGTAAGAAACGCCTTTAATGCAATAGGCGACGCTATAAAATGGGTTGGCGAAAAAATAAGCAGCTTTTTCGGGTGGATAGGCGAGAAGTTAGGATTTACGAGCAAGGAAGCGGGAAAAACAGGCGGCGAAAGCCTGAAAGAGGGCTTTGACGAGGGCAGCGCGGGACTTGACGCGAAAGCCTTTGATTTGGGTACGACCGCAGGAACAAGCCTTGACAGCGGTTTTGCAAACGGTATTGATATGTCAGCCTATATGCCGACGGGTTCAGCCGGAGCAATGGTAAACCAAACAGACCTGACCCTCAGCGGAATTACCGATACATCGCAGTACGGTATAGACCTAAACGCAAATCTGGCAAGCGGCATTGATATATCGGCATATATGCCCGTTTCGGCGGCGGCTAACACGGAAACACTTACGGATAGCGAACTGCAAAAGTTAGTATCGTCAACACCGCAATACGGTACGGACGCTATGGCGGGGCTTGCAAGCGGTATTTCGGCGGCTTCGTATGCTCCGACGACAGCAGCGGCGGGTGTTGCCGCTGACACTCAAAGCGCATTATACGGCGTTTCTGCCAATACCTCACAGATAGGCGCACAGGCAGCAACAGGCTTTTCAAGCGGATTTACGAACGGTTCGGGTTCAGTTACCGAGGCAATGGGCGACGTGCAGAACACTGTTTCCGATACCATGAGTATTGTTACAACAGACATTTCGGACGGTTCTCTTAAAGCCGCAGAGGCAATGAACCTTAACATGACGGAGCTTGCTGCCGTAACCAAAACAAAGCTGGACGAGGCTGTAACTGCCGTAAAAAGCGCTATGAACAGTATAAAAGCGGCTGTAAGCGGCTGCAACCTGAAAAATAGCGGAGCGAATATTGCAGACGGACTGATCGAAGGCATAAACAGCAGACGTTCCGCGCTGGCTGCCGCGGCGCAGTCAATGGCAAGCACTGTAACCAATTCGGTCAATTCGGCGTTGGATATTCATTCCCCGTCGAGAGTGCTTTTTGAAACAGGTGTGAACACGGTTCAAGGAGATATCAACGGAATTAAGAGCAAATTACCCGAGGTCGGGGCGGCGGCGCAAAAAATGGGCGATATGTCTATACCTTACGGTCAAACCTATACGCCGCAGAACAGTTCCGTAAGCAATACATCAAGGTCGTACACAAGCGAAAGAAACACGTACAGTCCGCAGTTTAACGCAACGTTCTACACAAACGGCACGGACAGAGACATAAAATCAAAATTCAAGCGTTGGTTCGACGAGGCAATGAGCGACTTTTTTGAAAGCGCAGACCGCAGAAACCCACAAACAACGGAGGTGTGATATAAATGGCTTTGATCAACGGAAGCTTATATGTTTTTGTTGAAAAAGAAGATGTTAAGCGCGGGATCGAGGCTGTAACACACCCCGTTGAAAAGGGTATCGACATAACGGATCATGTGCGGCGAAATCCTGTTACGATCGCAATATCGGGGGAGATCGTCGGCGAAAATGCCGCCGACATTCTTTCCCAGATAACGAAAGCGCATCAAACGGGCGCACTTGTATCCTACGTTGGACGTAATACAATAAAAAATGCGCAAATAGTAGTCTTTGATACGGGACACCCCAACACTATTTGGGGCGGTTGCAGCTTCACTATGGAGATCAAAGAGGTACGAATTGCAAAAAGCGCATACACGGAGCAAAATGTTACAACTACAACAAAAGCCACAACCTCCGCGGGAACACAGCAGAAACAGGATAACAGCGACACGGGCAAAAAAGTATACCATACGGTAAAATCAGGAGAAACGGCGTACTATTTAGGTGAAAAGGCGTATAAATCACAGGGCAGCAGTATGAGCTTCATTATGGAAAACAACCCGGACGCGCCAAAGGTAAAGGGAGATTGGACGACCTTGCAAGCGGGTACAAAGCTGCACGTTTATAATAAAAAATAACCGTCGGAGGGTATTAATGAAAGACAAAATCATTGTAAATAAATCACAAATACCGTATAAATTTGACATTCTGTTAGCTTCAAACGTTTTCACTCTTGAATTTCACTATAACAGCAAAGCCGATATGTTTACCGTAAGATTGTATAAAGACGGTGAAATGATGTGCGCGGGAGAACCCGCTTTATACGGTATGCCATTGTTTAATGACTTTTATACCGTTGGTAAAATTCCTTGTTTGACTATTATTCCTCTTGACGAAAGCGGCAATAAGGATATTGTTACTTGGGAGAATTTCGGTGAAACGGTATTTTTATGCATTGACGACGAGGAGTGAGCGTTTTGAACATATCGGAAAAGGTTTTCGATCCGCAGGATAACAAACATATTTCCCGTATGGTAAAAGCCATTGAGGGTTGGGAAGAAAAAAGCTCTATGGAGCTGAAAGAGCCGACAGGAATGTTCGGGCAGAAAACCATTGTTAAATCGGGCGGAGTAACCATTGACAGTGACGATCTGGATATAGAATTTTCTATACCGTTCGATGATGATATAGTACCGAACGAAGCGGAGATATGCGTTTTTAATCTTAGCAAAAACACTATTGCACAGTTAAAAACAAATGCGGTTATAACGGTTGAGGCGGGATACTCGGACGATACGGGAATAATTTTCTCGGGGCGTATAAGTCAGGTAAAAACAAAGCGCGAGGGCTGCGACGACCGAACGACCATTAAGGCGATAGATAAAGAGGATTTCGACAATGACAGCGTTCAAAGCCTTGCATATAAAAAGGGCGTGAAAGCGTCATATATTCTAAAGGATTTAATAGACAAGCTAAAATTGCCTGTCGCTATGTTTCAGGTAGCAAAAGATATTACTATGAAAGAAGCGACAAATATTGACGGCGCACTGGCAGACAACATCAAGGAGTACAGCGAGATGTGCGGTGCGATCACTTATATAAACAGAGGAAAGGTTTACACAAGACCGCAGAGCAAGGCAATAGGAGCGCATTTTGAAATAAATGAGGATACGGGCTTGATCGGAAGTCCCGAGGAATTTGAGGAAACTGTTACGAACAGAGAGGGAGAAAGCTCCAAAAAGGAGAAAATAACGGGCTATAAGCTTGAAATGCTGTTGCAGCACCAAATAACCACAGGCGCGTCCGTTAATTTAAAAAGCCTTTACGCAAGCGGCAAATACGTTGTGCGAAAGGGTCAGCACACTTGCAGCGGAACGGACTTTACTACAGAAGTCGAGGTGATATAAATGGAGGTTATGACAAATCACGCGCTTGAACAACAGTTATTGCATTTGCATACGGCTTTTATAGGCAGAATAACAAAGCTTAGCAAGGAATGTGACACTGCTTGCGTTCAGCCGCTCGATCTTCTTAAACCATTGGGACAACAAGCAAAAAGACAGGCGGTGTTATCGGATATTCCCGTATTGGAGCATTGCCGTTACAGGCTTGTTGAGGAAAAACGGCAATGCCTTATAAACGGTAACAACGGCTGTTCCTGCGATATTACTACTTCCGTGAACACAAACGTTAATGTAAACACCGAAACAGGCAGCGGAACGGGTTCGGGTACGGGAACAGGCTCGGGAACGGTTAATTGTTCTTGCCGTGAAGAAACGCGTATACACCTAAAAAAAGAGCCTATAAAGGTAGGCGACATTTGCTTATGTGTTTGCTGTGAAAGAGATAATACTGAAACCAGAAACGGCAAAGAGGCTGTACCAAATTTGGGACACCACAATATCAAGGACGCTGTTGTTGTGGGTATTATAAAGACTATGCAGTAAGGAGGTACTCAATTATGACGTCCGATGTTAAAGTCTTTTTAAACAGACGAAACAGAGCTGCATCTAACGAGTCGTATGACATCAGTGATATTCCTGAGTCGCTTATTAAAGCGATTGATAATTATATAGACGCTAAAATCGCAGCACTGATAAACGGTGCACCTGAAACTCTTGACACTCTCGGAGAAATTGCAGACGCTATGAAAGAGAACGCTGACATTGTTGAAGCATTGAATCTTGCGATCGGAACTAAAGCAAATAAGGACGATTTGGAAAGCTATGTTTTGGCTGAGGAGCTTCACCCAATGACTGCTGATGAGGTTACGGCAATGATTACTGAGGCGAAAGGAGAATGAAAATGAACGAGAAAGCATATTTATCCCCTGAAAATGCACAACAGGCGATAAGAGAGGTATATGCGGATCAAAAACAAGCAAATCAGACCATTACTTCTGAACTTTTTGATATAAGGTCATACATAGGATATTCAGAAGATGATGTGCTCGGAGTCAATGTTGACTTTGACGACGGTCTTTATAAACGGTTAAAAGACGGTGCAAGCTTTGATTTCACAATATTGCCCAATGCCAAAAGATGTACGGTCGATGAAAATATGAGCATAATCGCATATGAGGGCGACTTGGGTTTTGTGGATGACGGTTCAAATGGCACAGTCGTGTGGTACATACCTAAATTCTACAGCAAATTTGTACCGCTGCTGTACAGATCGGATCGTGACAACGGTTACGATATAAAAGAGGGCAATTTTTTTATATCCTCGGTACGCAAAGGCGATTTTACAATGCATAATGCCTTTTACGATCTTGACGCAAACGAAATTGATTATATTTTAATGTCCGTCGATGGTAAAATATATGATTTTGAATTCAAAACCTGGCTTAATGACAACGCGGCGGTCGCGGAATATTATATTCTGCGCGGTAATGCTGTCTTAGCTAAAAAGGGGTTCAAACCTTTTGAAGAAATAATACAGCGCAGAGTTGACACTTTTGCCGATTTGCCGTCTCCCGCTGACGCTAACATAGCAAACAGACCGCGCCTGGGATATATTTATTATGTTGGCAAGGCTGATGAGGAGGGTGTCTATACAGACCTTACCCGCTATTTCTGGAACGGAAAAGAGTACAAATATTATTGAGGTGAAATTAAATGAAATGGAAAAGGCGAATATATATTACGTCCAAAAGCGGTGAAAATACAGCAATAGAACTTGATGAACTGCTTGACGAAGAATCCGGTTATATGCGCAAGATCGTAGAAGACATCATGGTGCATGAAATGACCGACAGGCAGGCTCAAATAGCAAGCCTATATTACTTCGGCGGCATGAATGTTGTTGAGATCAGTGAGTTGCTTGGCGTAAACAGAAGTACCGTGTCACGAATTTTGAAAGCGGCAAAGGAATGCATAAGCAAAAACATCAGACATTACAGAGCGGAATGCATACATATAATAGACGCTACGAACACACCTGAAGTTATCAGTCATATATCAATGGTGTATAAAATTCATGATAAGCCCAAGCCAAAAGACTGCAAAAAAGTATATGCCGAAACGTCGAATCAGTATGAGGAGACAATAGCTTTTATTGAGTCTCGGATTAGGCAGCTTGACAAACAATTAAAACTCTCCTCTTTGAATTATCTTGAGAAAAAACCAATACGTTTAAGAAAGAAAATGCTGGAACTGGAATTGATAGAGCTGCACCGCTCCGCGTATAAAGTCGGCAAATATATTGATTAAACAACAGGAGGCAACAAAGGAAAAAATGAAAAACTTCATGCTTGATGAAAACGGAGATATTGTTATAAAAAATAACGATATTGCCATAATCGAGGGCGACAAGCTTTTGTTGCAAACGATAAAAACCATTCTCCTGACAAATAAGGGAGAGTGGTTTTTAAACTTAAGCGAGGGAATAAACCGCAAAAACATAATCAAGAAAAATCCTGAAAAGGATCTTGTACGAAATGAAGTTTTATCGGGGCTTATTCAGGTTGACAACTCGCTGTACCTTACGGATTTTGATTACGAGCTTGACAAAAGAACAATGAAAATAAAGTTTACCGCAAAGAAAGCCGACGGAACTGTAATAAGTGATGTACTAAGCTTTGTGTAAGGGAGGCACACGGCAATGATAACGGGATTAGGGCTTGAACGTCCAACATATGACGATATTTTACAATCACAAATTCAACGCTGTAAAAAACTGTTTGGAGAGGATATAGACACGTCGGAATTATCAGTGTTGGGAAAATATATCCGAATAGCAGCGTATGACATATCCCAAGCATATGAAGATTTGGAAGCCACCTATTACGCGCGTTATCCGAATACTGCAAGCGGGATAAATCTTGACCGCCTTTGTCCGTATGCGGGCATTACGAGAAATCCTGCAATAGCGGCAACACGAAAGGTTGAAATCAGCGGAACAGCAAACGCCGTTGTAAAAATGGGTTTTTTGTTCTCAGCTGATGAAACCGAAACAGAAATAACCTATTACACTGTTGAAGATGTAACGCTTGACAGCAACGGAAAAGGAACCGTTAATGTTACGTGTACTGAATTGGGAACGATCGGTAATGTTGAGTTGGGAACGATAACCAAAATTACAAACCCGTCTGTTGATGTAGACCGAGTAAAAGACGTTGAAGTAATTGCAGTCGGCAAAGCTGCCGAAAGCGATTACAAGTTAAGAAAAAGGTGGCTGCAAGCAATCGGCGGCGGAGGAAGCGGCACAGCGGCTTCTATCCGTTCCGAAATTTACAGAATACAGAACGTGGAAAGCGTCACGGTAATTGAGAACGACAGCGACTACACAGACGCGCAAGGCAGACCGCCTCATAGCTTCGAGGCGTATGTTTTTGCGCCTCTTGTCGGCGATACCGAAATTGCAAAAGCTATTTTCAGAAAAAAGCCAATAGGAATAAAATCCTACGGAAATACAGCTGCTCTGTTTTTAGACGATTACGATATTGAGCAAACGGTAAATTTTACTCGCTCAACTGAAATTGAAATCCGTGTAAACGTTGAAATAAGGGTAAATAACGATTTTGAGGGCATTGTTGGAAAAGAAAAGATCGCCGAACGGATATCAGATTATGTTATGAATTTGGGAAACGGCGAGGACGTATACCGTACAAAATTTTATAGTTTTGTACACAGTGTTGCAGGAGTAGTTGAAGTACCGTCAATTACAATCTCTGCCGACGGCGGCAAAACATACACAGAAAACAATGTTATGTGCGATCCGTGGGAACTGCCGAGGCTTATTCCCGATAACGTGAATGTGAGAGTGATACCATGAACGATTTTGAGGACAGAGCGTATGTAAAAAAGTTGCCCGACGCATACGACAAGAGACCCGAAAGCAATAACAGCAAGCTTTTACAAATAAATGAGGCTGCTGTTAATGCATTGCATGCGGATATATCCGAAGTTGTCGGTATGCTTGATTTGGATAATGCTTTCGGGAAAATTCTTGATGATTACGGCGAAATGCTTGGTTTATACCGCGGAACACTTAACGACAAGCAATACAGAGCCGTTATAAAGGCTAATATTGCCGCAAATATCAGCAAAAGCGACTATATGAGCGTTATGCACGGGCTTGACTACATTTTCGGAAAAGGTAATATGCAGATCAGCGAAGTTGCGGACAGCATCGCAACTGTACGCCTTAAAGATATGCCGTATGAAAATTTGCTTGAAACAGGACTTAATGCCGACCAAATTAAAGAGCTTACAAAAAAGCTGATTGCAATCGGCGTACAGATCGAAGCAAGCTATTTTTGGGGTACGTTCGAGTTTGGCAGCATTCCCGAAGAATACGACCCAAACAAAGGCTGGGGAAATATTGAGCAAACTATAGGCGGCTATTTTGGTACCGTCATATCGGGTACAACAGATATTAGGACGCGTAAGCCGCGCATAAGCGTTGTGCCGCCGAATACGCGCATAACCTATAATCAACCCGCAAAGGTAAGCTTATTAAGCTATACTCATAACGCAAGAATTTATTATACGACGGACGGTACAGACCCGACAGATCAATCAGCATTGTATACGGAGCCTTTTATACTGTATGCGGGAGATTACAAGGGCGTTTCCAAAACCGTTAAGGCAATAGCCTATAGTGACAAACTGCCTCCGTCGATAATCAGCGAACACATTATAACGTGGAAACCCGCTCTTGTCGGTACATTTGAATTTTCATCATCAGAACCTGTTTATGACGTAAACAGGGGCTTTGGAAACATTGAACAGTCAATCGGCGGTTATGTCGGTGATGTTATAGATATTAACGTATAGGAGGATAATATTATGTCAATTGAATACCAAAACAAACCCATTGGTTGGGATAACGCAGGTGTTACCCCTCCGCAGGATTTGATTGAAAAAGGGTTTCAGCCGGGTTACAAGCCGCCCGCCGAGTATTTCAACGCGCTTCTGCATACAACTTCCGAGGCAATAAAAGAGATACAGGAAAAAACGGTTGAATTGTCAGTTACTATAGAAAGCAGTGCGGATACAAACAGCGACACCGTAACATCAAAAGTCATATGTGCAGGAAATGATACTGAACATAAGGGCGGTCTTTACATAGGGGATACCCCTATTTCCTATGGTGAAGCTGATAATAATCTTGACAACAGCATTGTAATTGGATCAGCGGATAACGTTTCGGGGAAAAACTCTATTGTATCCGGTACGAAAAATACTTGCACTGCGGTACAATGCTTAGTTTTGGGCTTTTCTAACAATGTTCAGGGTATGAGAAGTATTGTTGCGGGCGAAAGTAATGTCAGCGAAGGAAAGTATGGTTTTATCATTGGCAGTGACAATACACTTTGCTCCTACCATTCTGCCATCATCGGAATGGAAAATGTTATAGGTTCTTCATCTGCTGAACATGGGGTGTTGGTTGTAGGAAACGAAAATACAGCAGGAACAAAGGGTTCATCATCTAATAATGGAGGACCCTCATACACAATTATATGCGGATTAAGAAATAACGGAGCGGCTTGTATGTCTACAGGCATATTTGGTACATCAAATGATATTAAAGGCGCTTCCGATTCAGGTATATTTGGCAATAGCAATTCAGCGGAACAAGTAAAAGGTGTTGGAATATTTGGATTTGGAAATATTTCAAAGAACTTAAACTTTATCTGCGGTAAGTTTTCCAAAACACCCACAGCCGCAGATATAACCGGTACAACAGGAGACTTGTTTGTCGTAGGTAATGGAACAGGGGCAAATAATGCAGATGGCAGTATGACAGCAACAACTCGTTCAAATGCGTTTAGAATAACAGCCGCGGGCGATATAAAAGGAACAAAATCCTACACAGCAAGCGGAGCGGACTATGCTGAAATGTTTGAATGGTTTGACGGCAATCCCTACAACGAGGATAGGCGGGGCTTGTTTGTGACCCTTGACGGTGAAAAGATACGCCTTGCAAGTGCAGATGATGATTACATATTGGGCGTTGTTTCGGCAACACCATCTGTTGTTGCGGACGCTCAAACGGACGATTGGGGAAAGAAATGGAAAACAGACATTTTCGGTGAAAGGCTGCTTGACGAAAACGGTGCATGGATTTTAAACGAGGATTTTCGCGAGGAAGATAACGAAAGCTATGTCAGCCGCTTAGACCGTAAGGAATGGGCGGCGGTCGGTCTTGTAGGCAAGCTGATAGTTGTTGATGACAGTACTTGCGAGGTCAACGGCTATTGTGTTCCTGCAAACGGCGGCATTGCAACAAAATCCAAAGCGGGTTATAGGGTTCTTTCAAGGCTCGACGAAAACCATATTAAGATTTTAGTTAAATAAAAAGATTACAGAACGGGAGGTAAAATGAACTATGGGAAAAATCTATCTGCCGAAGCTAACGCCTGACAGCACGTCAATACTTAACGGCGTGACCGTCCACAAATATTTTCTGAAAGACCACAATGTCAACAATATCACCCTGCCGCCACTGCGCCAAAAGCCGCTCATCGGGGTGACGATCCACAACACCGAGGACTTGCCCCGCGTGGAGGACGACGGCGAACAGTACACCCGCGCCACACTTAACGGCAACATGGGTACCGTCCGCACCCATTACTATACCGACGATCTGTGTGCATGGCAGAATCTTGAGGACAGCCGCTGCAACTGGACCTGCGCCGACGGAACCGGTCCCGGAAATATGCAGACCATTGCGATTGAATGCATTATGTCAGGCGAAAGCGGAGCGGAAAATATCAAAGCGCGGGACAATGCGGCGAGGCTTGCGGCGTATCTGCTGCACAAAAACGGTCTGACTGCGGATAATTTGTACACCCACACATACTGGCTCCACGTCAAGGACGGACGCACTAAACTGTCCGATACCGCAAATATTGATAAGTGGTGTACCGCTCCCCACTCCTATAAAAACTGTCCGCTGTACATAATTCCCGACTGGATCGGGTTTAAAAAGCAGGTGGACGGCTACATCAAAAAGCTTGGAGGAAGCTCCGTTGTTTCGAGCGGGACGTTTATGGTTCGCGTGCTTGATCCTGCGCTTAATATCCGCGCACAGCCGTCCCTTACCGCTAAGATAAACGGCGTTATCCGCGACAAGGGCGCGTACACAATTGTCGCAACCGCTCACGAGGGAAATATCCTTTGGGGAAAGCTTAAAAGCGGTGCGGGGTGGATATCTCTCGGCAGTAAATATGTTAAACGGATATAACTTACGATTGAAAATATATTGCTTGCAACTCTTTCTTGAAAAGAAATGCGTTTATCAATTTGTATCAACGTTCCCATATATGGGTTGATTGCGTAGGCTTTTAAAAGTAAAAGATATTGCTTGTAATGTGTTTTTACAAAATATATTTTTAAAAGGAGGCATAATTGTTATGAAAAACATCAACTGGAGAAGAAAGCTTTCATCAAGAAAATTCTGGGCGGCGGTGTCGGGCGTGGTTATCAGTGTTATGATAATCTTCGGTGCGGACAGCGGTTCGCAGGAAAAGATCGCGGGGGCTATTACCTCAACGGGTGTACTGGTTACATACATTTTCGCCGAGAGCGGTACGGACAAGGCGGCTCTTAATAATTCCGAGGATTCGGAGGGTACGTAAATGTCTGCTGAAATCGTTGTATCGCTCATAACGCTTGCGGGAAGCGCACTTGGTACTTTTGCGGGAATTTTCATCAATACAAAGCTTACCAACTACCGCATTGAGCAGCTCGAAAAAAAGGTTGAGAAGCATAACAACCTTATCGAACGTGTGTACCGTCTTGAACAGAACGAGGCGGTAACAGCCGAAAAAATAGCCGTTGCCAATCACCGTATTGGCGATTTGGAACAACAGCTTGAAAAAAGCGAATCATAGTCGATAATAAGCTCTCTGCCAAAAGGCGGGGAGCTTATTTTTTCGTCCTACGCAGCAAACCATTTCAATCATTTTGTCTTGTCTTCTTCATTAGTATTTTCAATTAAATCGGTTGAAACCAAGCCTATCTGACTTTTTATTATTTCAAAATACATATCATCTTGTTTTTCGGGGCTTGCTTTGCTGACTATATTTACAATCGACAAAAATCTTTCGTTGCTATGTAATGAATTGAAATAACGGTTAAGTTGAGATAAAGAGTTTTTGTATACGATTAGTGATGTACCTGCAATTACTTCAACGATTGCAGCACCTACGGCGGGTATTATTGCTGAAATCACATTACTTGATTGAAAGAATGCTGCAAATATTGATACACCCATTAATACTATTCCTATAATACACATCACAACAGCTAAGCTAAACGATTTTTGAGCTTGTGTTTTACTTAATATGTAATAATCATTAATTTCTCTCATGTTGGCTAACATTAGTTCTAATATATCAGTATTCTTTTCAGAAGTTGAATTTTCAGAAATAACAGAACTTTTTATATCACTATATATAACATCATATTGTTTACGCATTTCTGCCGTATTTTTTTCCTCTTTTTTTGAGTCAAGCAATCCAAAAATTGAACTAGCTAAAAACACTGTAACAGCAAAAAAGAACGAAAATATCAATTTAACATCAGGTGTTGTAAAATTTTCAAGTAAATCGGCAGCATAATAAATGATTATAGCAAAAGTTGCTAGCACTACTACAAGTACTGATATGTATTTTATATGTTTCATAAATTCACCTACGTTTATGTAATATTTAATTTTATAATACCACAAAACCGCACCTGCTGCAACATTTTAGTAAAATTATAGCAAAATCGACAAATTATGCTATATAATTTTGTCGCATTTATATATTGATTTATCGTAGCCCAAGATGTATAATAATTATAGGGCTACAAAAAGTGAGGTGATAAAATGTCGCCAAGAACAGGCAGACCTAAAATTGAAAACCCTAAATCAAAGCCTATTCACGTTCGGCTTGATAATGAATGTTCTGAAATTTTAGAAAAATATTGTGAACAAGAAAGTATTGCCAAAACCGAGGGAATACGGCGTGGTATTCAAAAATTAAGGTCTGAAATAAAAAAATAGAACGTTGCCCGTCTACCAAACAAAACAACGTTCTATCCACCACAAAATCCACAAAGGATATTTGCTAAATCTATTATAGCATATCCTCTGTGGAATGTCAAACATTTTACGGAGGTTTTTATTATGGTTGACTATATTGAACAACTGTACGACGCATACTGTGAAGACAATGACGATCTTTTCGCTTCGGTAGATAACGCGAAGTTAAAGAATAATATGCAAGAGATTGACAAAACCCTTTCTTCTGATTTATATGATAAGCTTTGTGAAATACAAATTGCCGATTCACGCCGAGCCTTCCGCTGCGGTTTTACCGTTGCAATGAAAATTGCTATGCAGGTGGTGTCAAAATGAACGAGTTAATCAAAATCAACTACGACAGCGACCGCCCTACTGTTCTCGGCAGGGACTTGCACGAGGCTCTTGAAATCGGTACAGAGTATGCAAAGTGGTTTGAACGAATGACAGATTACGGCTTTTCAGAAAATATTGACTATTCGCCAATTTTGACGAATAGGTCAGACGGCAAGGCAGGAAAGCCTAAAACCGACCACCAACTCACGCTTGAAATGGCAAAAGAAATCTGTATGATACAGCGTTCCGAAAAGGGAAAGCAGTGCCGCCAGTATTTCATAGCTGTTGAGGAACAGTTCAACAATCCGCAGGCTATCATGGCAAGGGCGTTGAGAGTTGCCGACGAAGAACTGAAACGTCTGCACATCACGGTATCACAGCTTACGGTCGATAATCAGGTGATGAAGCCTAAAGCAGATTATTTTGACGCTCTCGTTGACAGAAATTTACTTACAAATTTTCGTGAAACGGCTCAACAACTCGGCTACAAAGAAAAAAGCTTTGTACAGTTCCTTATTGAAAAGAAGTACATATACCGAGATAAGCGCGGTAAGCTTATGCCTTATGCCGAAAAGAACGACGGTTTATTTGAGGTCAAAGAGTGTATAAACGAGAAAACAAACTGGAGCGGTACGCAGACGCTTATTACTCCTAAAGGGCGTGAAACGTTTAAGCTGTTATACCTTGAAGCGCACCATTGTAAAGCTACGTAAGCAACCAACTATGTTGCACCTAATTAAATATTTACAGCTTGCAGCAGCACGATTGTAAGCCCTCTGTATTTGGAGGGCTTATTTTTTATTGTCCTGCGGAGGTGCTTGCATAGTTTCTCCCAACTGACGGAGGACATTAAGAGTACACTTTCTTGTTTCGGACGGCAGACTAAGATATTTTTCGATAACCGCCGCTTCGTCCTTTTCGCAGACCGCAAGGGGGTTTTGGAGAGGCTCGCGACCGAGAAGATAATCCGTTGTTACGCCGTAAAAGTCAGCAAGCTTGTTTATCATTTCAATATTGGGTTCCCGCTGCTCATACTCATAATTCTGATATGCCCGAACGGAAATTCCCAAGGCATTGGCAGCCTGTTCCTGGGAAATATTTTTACTTTTTCTGATTTCTTTAAGTCTCATTCGATCATCTCCTAACTATTATTATTTTACACCCAAAACGGGACTAAATCAATCTTGAAATATGCACAAAAATATTACACTCAATTTGTGCATATTTTCTTTGAAAAAGCACTTGACAAATGCACAAAACGGGTGTAACATATAATCATAGAAACGAACAAAACGAGTAAATATTTAAATCAAAATACGAAAGGCAAGGTGAGCATATGAAATTAACAAACCGCGAATGGCATACAATGTGTCACGTGCTTGACACAAGGTCATACAGATACAGTGATAATGATGATACAAACAGCGACGAATACAGAATATTTACAAATCTTCAAAAGCGTATTACAACATCTAAAGAAAACAGTACACAGCGATATACAAAAGAACAGAAAGCGTATTTAATACAAATGCTTGAAGATTTTATGTATTACAACGTCGGCAACGGTTATAACGAAGATGATGTGCCATATCTGCTGTCAATGTTGTACAAGCTGACGGGTATAAACTACGAAAACCCACTTGAAATAGTGGTTTAAAGGGCGGTACACGCCGCCCGCCGTCTACCGTTGAAAAGCACGGTACTGATGAGCCGCAGAACGGCGAAACGGTAAGAAAGGTAAGGTAAAGAATTATGATGTACAGTGAGTTTATTGAGAAAACACGATATGCTGAAAGCTATATGACACACGACGATTACACCAACTACATAGAGCCTGTATATCTGGCTAACAGCGACGATAAAGAAAAGTTTTGCAAGAAATTCAGAAAGTTATTTTACAACCGAGTGGAAGCGGCAGAAGAATTGATGTTGAGAGCCAAAACGCTTGAAGAAAAAGAAGAGTATATTTGTGGTAATAATGACATAATGGCAGACGTAGACCATGCGGGTAAGCTGCTGAAAAAAGGCTTTTTGAAAGATTTGAAAAAACTGTATAAATAGCAAAGGGCGGCATTGCCGCCCGCCGTATAACGCTAACACGCGCGTTACTGACGAGGGGCAGAACCCCGAAACGGCGAAAGGCAAGGCAAAAGAGTATGGCAAAAGATGATGTTTTACACGGTTTAGAAGTCATAACTTATGACGATAACGGCAAATTATTTTTGATAAAGAAGTTTGATAATGAAAAAGAATTTTATCATGACAAGCCGAAACGCGAATACTTAATACGAGGTCCGGTTGAAATGGCACGCCAAGAGGCTGAAAAGGTAGCAAGAACAGAAAACTGCATAACTTCATTTATGCCAACTGATGAATATTTGCAATCATGGGCGGGCGGCGAGGTATTCGACCATATTAATTATGCAGATATTAGTTACAAGGCAAATATAAAAAGTGTATGTGTTGATATGTTACGTCGCAAACAAGAAGGTAAATTTTACGGTACAGAGACGGTAAACGGCTTGAAAATGGCTATTGCATACATTGACAGCATAGAGGGCGACAAATTGACAGAGCGCGAATTAAATAACGCCACATGGCTTTCAGACTACAGAGGGGCAGAAACAGACTACACGCGGTTAATAACCACATAAAAGCAACGGGCGGCTATAATGCTGCTTACAATGATAGAAAGGCATGGTAATGTAATGACTAATAGAGAGTTAAAAGCCTATGAGATAGGTCAAAGAGAAGCTTACGAACGGCGACACATAGTAACGCCGAACCAGAGCAAACGGTTAGATGATCTATTAGAAGCAGAGCGAAACAACCTTTTACCGCTGCTTAAAGCTTTTGCAAAAGGCGTTTCTGACGAAATTCATAGACAAACCGTGTTAGAATTTCCCGAACTTTTTACAAAAGCAGAAGTTGAAGAGGCAAAAAGGGGGTAGCAATATGAAGTTTGTATTTGAGGTGCAAAGAGTGCGGCAAAGCGTAACGCAAGGCACGGCAACGGTATATTTAAACGGTGAAAAAGTTTTGACGTTTGGCGACGAAATTAGCCATATAGAAGACGGTCAAACCCATTACGGCGAAGTTATAGGCAATTGGGCGAGTATAATACCAGACAGCGATTTTATAAAAGGCGTGTTATTTCACCCGTTTGATAATATTTACCATTATAGCGACAGAGTAAAAGAAATTTTAAGCATACAGGGGGCAACGAAATGAAACACAAAGGGTTTACAGTGTATGCAGAACGCGACAACGGAGTAATAACGACAGTAAGCACATACAAAACAAGGCAAGAAGCATTAGAAGCCATGAAACGATTTGCAGACATATACAAAAATACAGACATTAAATTTGTAAAAATATGGTTTGAAAAAGCAAAGGGGGCGGCAATATGAAGATACCCAAATATGTTGTTGACTTAATGAGCCGCTCACGGTACAACTACACGGCAAGCGGAGATAATTACTCACCCGGCTATACGATAGACATTGCAAAGTATAGCCACTATGAAACGACGCAAACCTTTAGAAAAG
Organism: uncultured Oscillospiraceae bacterium; assembly: GCA_910586535.1. Taxonomy (GTDB): domain Bacteria; phylum Bacillota; class Clostridia; order Oscillospirales; family Ruminococcaceae; genus RGIG8773. The sequence goes on along the minus strand of CAJUHS010000011.1, from coordinate 65,365 downwards.
AAATTGAACGCCTTGTAAAGTGGGCGAACCGTCAAGGCTTTGCCGCACCTGATTTAGACATTATGATCGCCTATATTTTAAGCGTACCGAACAAAACGAAACATAAATCAATGCAGTATGCGACGGTAACAATCTTTGACCCCGTTATGAAGCATATTGAAAAGTACATACCCAAAACACAGAAAGTGAGGTGATGAACGTGAAATATACCGAAAACGGCTTGAAAATAAGCCTTGAAGAACTGCGAGATTTGCTTGAATATGCAGAAAATAGGGCTAAACACGACAATATGGAGAGCTGCATATACATCAGAGGCGGCGAAAAGCCCAAAATAACGCAATACTGCTGCTATGCCGAATGTAGCCCTATAGATCATACATATCTTGCTAAATAGCATTTTGCACCTGAATTGTGCCTATGCGGTACATTTTGGGTGCAATGCCTATTTACTTATGCCTATGAAAGTGGTATAATTATACAAAATATATTAAATATATGAAAGGTCTGATTATATGAAAGCTCTTTCGGTAAGAAACCCGTGGGCGCAGCTTATTTTCCAGTGCGAAAAAACGTTCGAGTACCGCACATGGAAAACCAACTATAGGGGCGATCTGCTGATTTGCAGTACCGCAAGCCCCAAGATCGTAGACACTATATGCGGTTATGCTATGTGTGTGGTACGGCTCAATGATATTATAGAGGTCACGAAAGATAATTACCGCGAATTTGAAGATGATTTGACACCCGATGATATAGGTATTTACGCGTGGCAGCTGACCGATTTAAGGTACATACAGCCTTTTCCGATAAAAGGTAAGCAGGGCTTTGCCAACGTTGACGACAGTCTGATAAAGATCGTCTGCAACGCTGATGATGAACTGACCGATGAGGAGGGCGAAAACTTCTTTAAAACTTGTGTGGAGCCTTATGTATATAGGGGAAAAAATCAAAAATAAAGTACACACAAAAGTACACACTTTTATTTTTTGTATACAAAAATATATATTTATACGCAAATATAATTTACGAAATCAGGCAGTTTGCCGTTCTCACAAAGAATAGTTTTGGGTGATAAAAAACTTTCAAGTGGTTCGAATCCCCTTATCTCCACCATCTGAATCACCTACCGAAATCTGAACCCCCAAGGTTCGGACAGCGGTAGGTGATTTTTTGTAAATCCTTATTTCAAGCAGTTTTGCGGGTCATTCTGTTTGGAATTCAAAATGGACACTTGAAACAAAACAGTTTAAAATCGGGAATAAAAAACGAAAAAGAAATAAATCCGAACCCCCGAAGTCCGATTTGAAATGCGTTAAATCCTCGTAATAGTGAGAAATGTTATGAATTTTTCTTTTTTGAGCGTGTCATTTATGACGCTCATGATATTCGATTTCCTTCTTTGAAGGTGTTTTGTAGCCGTTTTTAGCGTGCGGACGTTTCTCATTGTAAAAAATTATATAGTTATCAATTGCCGTTCTGAGTTCTTTCTCAGAACGGTATTTAGTTCTATATAGCTCCTCACGCTTTAGTGAGGAAAAGAACGATTCCATAACGGAATTGTCATATGGCACGTATGCTCGTGAAAAAGATTGAGCAATATCCAGAGACTGAAGGTAATCGCAAAACGATTTGGAACGGTAATTGCTGCCGCGATCGGTGTGAAATATCAAGCCTTTGATTGGATGCCTTAGTTCATATGCATTCTTAAATGTACTTTTTATAAGCTGGGTACTGTTTTTAATTCCAACTTTGTAGCTTATGACCTTTCGTGCATATAAATCAATGATTGCGCAAATATAGATATTTTTCTCGTTCCAGCGGAAATATGTAACATCGCTTACCCAGACCTCATCGGGTCCGGAAACATTAAACTGTCGATTTAAATGATTTTTCAGTTTTCGCTGTTCACGGTCATAAATTGATTTGGCATCTTGGCGAATACTTATTAATCCCATATCTCCCATAAGATTTCTTACCATCTTTTCGCTTACGCGATTTCCCTGTTCTTTTAAAACGGCTGTAATCTTGGCAGCACCGAAAATCTGGTTGCTTTCGTCGTAAATTTTCTGTATTTTTATACGCAGTTCCTCTTGACGCTTTGAATACCACGTATTATCGCGCTTGTTTCTCAGAATAAAGTTATAGAACGTTCCGCGAGGAACCTTTAAAGCCTCGCACAACATATGAACGCTGTATTTCCCCTGCAGCTGCTCTAGTGCTGCAAGTTTCTCATTAAGAGGAGAATTTGCCGTACAATCAACGCTTTGAAGGATTTCGACAATTCCCTCAAGACGTTTAACTTTATTTTCCAATCGTTTTAAATACGCGATCGAGTTATTTGGGACAGCGTTGTTTCCTTCATTTATCCATTTATAAACTGTACTTTTTGAAATGGATAACGTTTCTGCAATTTCTTTTGCGTTAATACCGGACTCATAGTAGGTTAATGCTTCTTGTTTAACAGTTTCCGGATATTTGTTCATGACAACAGATCCTTTTTATTTTATTATAAAATGGATTGTCATGTTTTGCAAGGGATTTATCAACAAGTTTTTTACAAAGAAAGGGATTGCAGAATTAGACAATTGAACTAAACAAAAAGATAAGCAAGTCAAGTTAAAGTAGGCTGCTTAGAGTACGAAATATCTTCTTAAAAATGCATTTCATGCCATTTTTTATACCGTTTGTCGGATTTCTGTTGATTTTTGTCGGAATTTGAGGTATGATATAATGGATTAGAAGATAAAGTTTAAATACCCGATATTATACACCCATAACCTCTTGTAGCATATTCCATAACTTTTAAGTGTTCTTTTGTTAATTTTGCTGATTTTAGAGAAAATGGTGTTACAAAAAGCTGCATATTGTGTCGTATTATGTAGAAATGTGTAAAAGGTAGGTTTTTAGCTGAAACATAAATGTAAACATATGATAATTGTATATTATTATGTGTCAACCTTTGGAAGTTGAATATTCCGCTTTTAAAAAACACCTAAGCCGTTCAAGTTGAACAGTAATTCCGCTAAAATTGAACAGTTAAACCGCAGAAAGTGAACACCATTCCGCGTAAACTGTATATTGCGTTCTTTTTGACAAGAAAATCACCGTAATACTTGTTAAACTGCGTTGACTGATACGGAACCTCACCGCTGTTACGACATCTGTCACAATACTCCCAACCACAGCAGATTAAGCGTTACGCCCTTTTTCTGCATCTCACGATAGACATACTCGTAGTCGGGCATTTTGTACTTAATCTTGCCCGGAGGAGACGGAAACAATGTCCCCGCAAGTTTTTTGTCAGACATTTCTTTCGGCAAAGGATAAGCTAATGATTTATCCTTTGCAAACCGAAGGGTCTGGACAACCGTGGTGCGTGAACAGTCACAAGCTTCGGCTATTTGCGAATTGTTGAGACCAAGACTGTTAAGCCTTAGAATCTCTCGGTAATTGGTCATATTGATGACCTCCTTATGTTGTATTCACACAAAAATTGTGCGTAACAACATTTTACCACATTTTTCGCAACTGTTCAACTTGGGCGGTTGTGATGTTCATTTTGGGACGGAATATTCAGAAGTATCTTTTGATTTATTCTTTTTCCATGTGCTTAGTTGATATTGAAACGCAAAAGAGCATCTACCTTGTTCCATATACTATAATTAGAGTTTGATGTCATGTGAACTACTATTAATATGATGGCTTGCACTGTTTTCGGTGGAATCTGGTGAGTATTATAAAAGCCCTTAGGCATATGTTGAAAACGTTCAGCATATAGAATTGCAGATTCTATAATTGAACTGTCTATAGTGCCTGTATGTTTTACAAAGCATAATTTATCTATTAGTTCATTTGCGAGCATAACTCCCCCTTATCTATATACTTATAATGAAGTATATTTAACTATTTTATGCCACATTACAAAAAAATATTCCATAAGGAGGGTATCTCTATGATACGAAATTTTAAATTTGAAGATGTAAAAAGGTATCTCGAAAATAAAAGTGCTGCCGAATCCATATTAGAAGGCTTTAGCACTTTTGCCGATGTTGCTTTAATATTTACTCCTATTGTACTTGGTCCTCAGTTTTTACCTTTACTTGAAGTGCTTGATGCAAAAGATCGTTTAGTAGATGCTGGGAAAAAAATATTATCTTTTATTGGATCTCAAACTGCTCCAAATTATAAGGAAAAGATGAGGCAAATTGATTCTGCATACATTACTCTTAGTTTAACTGCTTTTGTTGAAGCATTAAATGAACAATTACCTTCAAGTGAAGTTAAAGAGGTTATAAAGTTTTTTAAGGAAAGTGATCGTTTTGAACTTTTTACAAGTGAAACCGAAAAAAATGTTTTTGAAAAAAACAAATCAGTAAATATAATGTTTCCAAATGAAGTAGATACATTGGATGATTTGCAAGATTCTTTGCGTTTTTTTTACGATGATACTTGTAAAAACCTAATTAATCATTTTGAGGAAATCATCTCTAAATTAAATTATAATGAAACATCTTCAAAAAAGTCTAAAAAGATAATCAATAAAATTAAAAAAATTATAGACGTATTACATAAAATTCCTGAAACAGCATTAAGTATTTATATTGCACAACTTATTGATCTTATGTCCTCCTTTGAGGATTTTTCTGCATATATCCAACTTAGAGAATTTTCAGCATTAAGAACGTCTATAAACGAGTCGGTAAAGCAACAGTTGTCATATGATGTTGGATTGAAATCACTTGCAGATTTAATAAAATCAATTGGTAAAACTCAAAAGGAAGAAGAAATAGAAAAAATTTGTGCAGATCTAAAAAAATACTATAATAAAGAAATTGGGGAGCCCATAGCTAGTAATGGTGAAAATAATGATAACGAATTGGCGGGTGGTGTTACCACAGAAGATGAACATGATGAGTTAGCCTTCCCATTAATAGTTGATGCTTATATCTCTCAAGCATATAAATGTTTAAGATACACAAGTTCAATTGGTCTTGAAAATCCGAAAGTTTGGGAAGAACTGCCTGTAAGAGAAAATATAGGGGACTTATTTGTTAATTATTTAAGTATACCTCAGAGTGTAGAATATCCACTAATTGTATTAGGTTTACCTGGAAGTGGAAAATCAATTTTAACCAAAGTATTATCAGCTCAGTTAATGAATTCTGCATATACTGTTGTAAGAATTCCACTTCGTGATATTGATGCCAACAACGATATTCATGTAATTATTAGTGAACAAATTTCTAAGTGTATTCAACGTCCATTAAAAGATGGGTATGCTGGTTTTGCAGAACACTTTGCCAGTAATCCTTTATTCATCATTTTTGATGGCTATGATGAATTATTACAAGTCAAAGGAGATATATTTAATGGATATATTTCAAAAATTCATGAATTTCAAAAAGAACAAAATGTATTGGGAAGACCAGTAAGGGTTATGGTCACAAGCAGAATAACACTTATAGATAAAGTAAAGATTCCAAAGAATTCAGTTATTGTTAATTTAGAAGCTTTTGATCAACAAAGAAGAAACGCATGGATCAATATTTGGAATAATTATAATCAGGATTATTTTGTTCGAAATAACATAAAACAATTTTATTTAAAAGATGAAAATAATCTCTCAAAAAATATAAAGGAATTGGCAGAACAACCTCTTTTATTATTAATGCTGGCTTTATTTGACTCATACGATAATGCATTAGAGAGTATGGGGGATAATATAAGTCGAACTCATTTATATGATGAATTATTAAGGCGAATTTGCAGACGTGAAGCCAATAAGCTCTATACTCATGCACAGGGAAACCATGATGATTTTATTGAAAGATATGTTCAAGGTGAAATGTCTCGTCTTGGCGTAGTTGCTATTGGTATGTTTAATAGAAAACAACTTCATATTCACACTAAAGATCTGTTAAGCGATTTACTCACATATGGAATTTTAAACGAATGGGGCGAAGTACCTCAAGAAGCTGATACCTTAATTCGTTCTTTCTTTTTTGTTCATAAATCTGCAGCAGATAATGAAAATGAAACAAAGAAAGATTATGCATATGAATTTTTGCATAATACTTTTGGTGAGTTTCTTACTGCAGACTTTATATTAAATTATTTGGTTCGAGAGGCAGGCGAACTCTTTGTTGCACATAAAAACGCAATGCAAGGCAATATCGTTCAAAAAAAATTATATACTCCCAATGGTATAGGTGATGAATGGTTTATTAATTTGATGTTTGCACCACTTTATTCAAGACCTTTAGTTATTGAAATGATAAGAGAACACTTACCTCGTGTTTTGAAACGTTGTGATTTTAAATACGAAGATTTTAAATCAAGCTTAATAGAATTAGTTGAGGCTCAGTTGAAGATGTTTTTGGAGGAAAAAAATTTACCTCAAATTTTAAGTACTTTAGATGGATTTAAGAATGTTAAATTACCTTTAATTGGACATATTTCAACATATACTTTAAATATTACAATTCTTGCTTCACTTCTTTCTGATACTGGATTTACTTTCGATGAAAGGAATTATAGAAATGATATTTCACAAGATTCAGAAACCAGTCCGTGGGATAAACTTACAAATTTATGGAAAACTTGGTTCTCATCTGATAATTTAACTGGATTAGCAAGAATAATAAGGTCAAGTCGAAATGATGTATTTGTTGATAATCGAAAACTAAGTATTATTGACTTAAAATGTCCTTCTCAAATTGATGATATTGAATCAGGATTAAACAGAATTGAAAAACAGTTAAGTGTTGCAAATGCTTTGTCAGACGAAATAACATTCTCTTTATGTGGATTACAAACTACAAGATTTACTGACATAACCAAAAAGAGTGTAGAAGAATTGTTGTCAATTCTAAAAACAGTAAATAAAAACTTGTATGTAAAATATATTATTAATTTGATTAGAATAGAAATTTATCATTTTTCAAAACATAGCAACTTTAATCGAATTAATGAATTAATTGATCTTATTACAAACTTAGATGCGGTTGACGAATTAAGCCAAGATGTATTCATTGAATATTTGTATACAATAGAAAATTCAATCGCTCATCACATGGTGTATATGGAAGTACAAATGAAAATTTTCAAACAATTAAACTCAATATTAAGGCATAATGAGTATAATAGTTTGATTATTCGAGTTGCCATTCAACTTTTCAGAAATCTTGATGAGTTTATTGATATTGAAGATATTTTTTATTTACGAGAAAAAAATGAAGTATTCTTTGGCAATAGAGGAAATCAGTTGTATCTTAATATGGAATTTGCAAACAATAGAAGTATCTCATTTTTTAACAAAGACAAAATAATTGAATATATGAGAACAGATCCTAATATGGTATCACGTTATTTGCTAAATAATAGTAAGCAAATGACAAATCGAGATAATGAGATTCATTATATTATACAGCAATATCTTGATTACATATTTGCTTCTTATCGCACTCAAGTAAAGACGGACATTAGGTATTCATCAACAATAGGTATACGAACCCTCATATACTCTATCAAAATTGCTTCAAATGTAGAGGATATAAATTATCAGAATTTCGCCAAAGAAATGGTAATCAAAACAATTCAGAGAAATTACCATACTGAACGTTTACTAAATATAATTCTCGTATATCCTGAATTATTAACTATAATATCTGAATATATACCTGAAATATTTGAAGAAACAGTGCTCAAATATTTTCAACGTGATATAGAATATTCATTTAGACGAAATTATTATTACAACAGTATTTATCTTGCGTTGTCATATATAAATTTTATTAGAAATATTGGTTTAGAATATAACAAGTCAAATACAAATTTTGATCATATAATTCACAAAATTATATCTAATGAAATGATAAAATTAATTGAAAATAACGGAAATATATATGATGTTTTAACAGTAAATGAGTATAAAAATCTTTTATGGTATATAGAAAAAAATGAGAAAAAATTCAATAAAAAACTTATTGAAAAAATCAAGTGGATGCAGTAAAAGTTTAATATTATAAAAAATTTTTACCTAAAATTTTTAAAGTTTATAAAATTTATAACCTTAACGCCATTTGACTCACAAAAAACAAATGGCGTTATTTTTTATATTGAAACTCTTTATCATGGGACGATTCTATCATATTTATTTTGGGACAAATTCATACCTTAAAGATAAAAAAGTGAAGTCTAAATCCTTTGCCCAAATAAAAGTGTTTATGTATGACCAATTTTGCAAATTTCACTAAAAATCAGTAAAAAATTTGGCATAAAAACTCAAAATGCTACTTTTACCATTCCATCTATTTTATAGTCACAAGACAGCAGGGAGCTCCTGCGGGCAGAAAGGTTTTTGTAGAAATACAAGAACCTTTTTCATTTTATCAATTCCCGAAAAAATCTTTTTTCCAAAGCTGAAACAGCCAAACCCACATACATAAATGTGGTGCCGTGGACGTAACGTCTGCGGCTATTTTTTATATCTAATGATGATACAGCCTAAGCGCTATGAGGTAAGAGCGCTTAGGCCGTTCTTTTTAATGTATTCCAAGAAGATCGCAGTCTAAAACAAGTACGCGGTATTTCTCATTTCCTATTTTGCGTTCACGGTCATAACGTTTTACGCCATTGGCATAACGTGCGCTCAAAATACCTCTTTCTTCCAAAACATCTCGTACAAAAGCCTGTTTGCTAAGTTCATAGCGCTTATGACGATCTATCAAATATTTGATGAATTCATCATAAAAGTTGTTGGCACGCGAATTTTTTAGTAAAATTTTGTTCGTTTTTCGATCTATCCAACCAAATTTAGAATCAATTCCTAAGCTTCTGTCAATTATTGAACCATTGTCTATTTGTAGAGTTAGAAATTCCGTAAATTCGGAAAGTGCTGTTGCGTTGTCTATATTTTCATTTATAGGAATACAGCACATTTGTAAAATAGAATTGTTAAATATTTGAAAATACTTATTAAAATCATCAGAAACCTCAGATAGGCAATTGTTAATATAATTTTTAAAACTCATCATTGCCGCCAAAAGGAATGCACAGCGTGATGTTTGGACGTTATCATATTTTTTCCCTTTTAGGTTATCCTTTATATACTTTCTTGCTTCAGAAAATAAATTGTTAAAATATTTAGGGGTGTAATTTTTGATATAAATATATTCATTAATTAAAAGCATATGATATCTGTCAACAGCGGCATCTGCCATATCTTCCTTAAAATTCTCTATCGAACTCCAATCATCTTCTTTACTAAAAATGCTTTCTTCGTCATCACTAAAAATATATTTGAAATTGTATTCTCTTTTAAACCGAGAAATAAAAATACATTTTGCATCGGCATTTTTACATTTATTAAATCCCATGCCGATATCTTCTAATTGATTAAGACTTAATTTATTAATCATTTTATCCAGATAAGAAGAAAAGTCTACTGTTATTTGATCTCTTTTATAATCTTTTAACATATAGATTATAAAATTATGAATACCTTTGCTAATATTGTCACCGTAGATATCAAATTCATTATGTATATTTTTTATAATTTTTGATTTATATTCTTCATCTGATTTTTTTATTTCTTTACTTAAAATATTCGAAACGTAAAATATGTAATCCTTTATTATATTTCTGAACCCGAACTTTTCATCCGATGATTTAGGCAATTCGGTATTTAAAATATTTGATAGGATATCATCATTAATAAAAATGTTAAGTAAATCCTTTTCACTGTTATCTAAGTTAAAGAAAATGTAAGATACTTGTGAATTTATATCATTTTGAAGTACAGAATTACTAATTTTTCTTTGGACATTTTTTACATTTCTAAAATTATTGTGTACAGACACACTTAATTTATGTATTTTTCTTTTAGTTTTATGCTCATAAAGAAATACGGGAAAATCTTTTAATTTATACTTTGAACCTTTTAGATAAAACGGATTTGTAAAGCATCTTGAAATATTGAATTCCTTGCTAAAATCGGTAGGAAAGCCGTCTTTTAAATCAACAGCCAAACTCATAAAATTCATATTTAGGCGTGAAACATATTCTATTACATTTTCACTTGGTTATATATCATATGGACTTTTAATATTTGCTGCAAATTTTTTTGGTGTACAACTAAACAGGGATTTATTAACAGCAAAAAGCATATAGGCAAACAATGGCAAAGTAAACGTATGACTTGCTGCGTTTAAGTATTCTTTTAATATGTCATATTGACCGGTAATATCGGGTTTTATGTCACAAAAATTAAGCTTTGAACGCGGCATAAAGCCTCGATATATATAATCTAAACATAATTGTTGCCAGCCAATATTTTTATGAATAATATATGTTTCGCATTCAGAAAAAGAATTATATATTGAATTTCTGATGTTTTCAAGAATTTCTTTTAGTTCTGATAAGTCTAATTTCTCCTCTAAATCTATTACATTAAGCACCGTATCCTCATATTTTACAAAACCATCTTCTACTGCCACTATCTTCCCAACTTCGGACAAAATTTTACTATCTTCTTTAAACAATTCGGATTTTTTTAATTTTGACATTGATTTGTCAACAATATCAAAACTTCTTGACATTTTATTTATTATATTCGTAAGATCTGAAAGGCTTTGTATTAGCTTGTTATAAGGAGGATTAAAACTATCATATTTTTCAATATAAGTAATCAAGTTTTCAATACTGCGTATTTCTTGTAAAAAAGTTTTTTGGTTTTTTATAACTTTATTTATTTTTGATAAAACATCTTTATTTATGGATTCATCAGATAAATTAGAGAAATCGTTTAAATCATTGATTGCTTTATTATATTTTTTTATATATTTTTTAATTTTTTTAAATTCAGGTATTTTCAAAAAATTTTTTTCTTCTTTGCTTAGTTCAGCATTTCTAATTGCATTGAGTAAATCAATGTAAATATTTTTTTTGTCAAATATTGAAGTTTCAGCATTTTTAAAATCATAATATTTAGATAAAATTTCTTTTTTTCGAATACACGATTTTTTATCCCATGAAACTCTTTGTTGCTCCAATATTTCACATATTCCTCTAAATTATTATCAGAAACGCCTTTCCAAAATATTTTATATGCATTTCCTTTAGTTTTATCGTATAATATAGTATATTTTTTGCCCATATCTGAAGATTCTAAAAATAAAAACATTTCGTTTTCTGACAGTCCATAATCTGATAATTTTTTAACAATACTGCTTAATTTAAAAAACAAAAGTTTCGAGATAGGCCGTGCAATTAATAACAGATACATTTTCTTCCTCCAATCAGAACGTAAGTTCGAGCCGTTCAAGTCAATGTTTCAGTAACTTACATATTACTGAAATTAATTTATTTTAAGTATACCATAAAAAGTCAAAAAAGTCAATTATTTTTTAAAAAATATATTTAATATTGTATTTTTAATATCGCATAATAGAGAAAATATACATTTGAGCCGTTATTTTCAGTCAAAACAAAATTAAAAAACCGCCATACCCTCCGAGCAATTGCTTGGAGGTATGGCGGTTCATCCATATACTTATATAACCTCGGCAGCCGATCAAACCAAGCGGATTCTAAGGCTTTTTGAATATATATTATTTTAATACAGCAATAACATGACTGTAAAAATAATATATAGGAGGCAGTGTTATGAACACTATATCTTACACTATCACAAGAGAAAATCTAAACTGCGGCAATTTCAATGTATGTGAATCCGCAGGAAATGAAGCCGCGTCAAGCTTTTGCGAGCTGCTGATGTCGGTAATATTCAACATACTAAACACAAAGGAGGGCGTTCCAAATGAGACGAATTGATAAAATCTTAGCTTCGGGAAACGTCCCGACAGTATAGGCTACCGCATGGAGCTTAAACGTCATAATACGACGCTTATAAGCGTGATAGAAAATCTCGATGAGGATAATCCTGAAAGCATTATTCTTGAAAGTGTTCTTGAGGGCATGAACGAGTATTATTCAAAAAATCTTGCCCGAGAAGTCCGAAAGGGGCTTAACGAGAATGCTCTGAAGTGTCAGCATAATGGCGGTAAGCCGCCGCTTGGGTACACAGTCAATCCGCAAACTAAAATGCTTGAAATAGATAATGAAGAAGCTCGTGCTGTCAGGCTCATTTTTCGGAGTGTGCTTGACGGTAAGGGCTATTCTTATATTATTAAACAGCTTAACGAAAACGGAATGAAAACAAAACGCGGCAAGCCGTTCGGCAAAAATTCTCTGCACGATATTCTCAGAAATGAAAAATACTGCGGAGTTTACATTTATAACCGCGCACAATCCAAAACCAACAATAAGCGGAATAATCATAAAAGCAAACCTGCTGAGGACATTATCCGCATTGAGAACGGCATTCCTGCAATTATAAGTAAAGAAACCTTTGATAAAGTACAGGAAATACTGAACCGTCGTGTGAATAAAACTCCGACCTCCGCGGCCAAGGAGATATACTTGCTTTCGGGCAAGATTTACTGCGGAAACCGTCATAGAAGCAGCAGGGGCAAGTCTACCATAGTTACATACCGCTGCAATAATCGAAGCAATAAAACAAGTATAGCCTGTAAAAACAAGGAGGTCAATAAAAAGCATGTTGAAGCTTTTGTGCTTAAAGTGCTTTCGGACATAATTTTCGATGAGAAATATGTTCCGAACATTATAAAAGATTACAATACTTTTACTTTGAATAATTCCTCCGATATGGCTGAAAACGCCGCAGCGCTGAAAAAAGAGATCTCACGGCTGAACGGAAAGATTTCCAATCTTACAAACGTCATTGCCGAGACCGGAAATGCATCGCTCGTGACTGCTCTTTCCAAGCTTGAAGATGAGCGGGATGATCTTACGGAAAAGCTTGAAGTTCTTACCGAAAAAATGAAAGCCGTAAAAATTCCCGACGAGGAGATCAATGCGGCTTTTGTAAAGGCAAAGGCTATGTTTCAGTCGGGTACGCTTGCAGAAACACGTCAGCTTATCAATCTTTACGTTGAGAAAGTGGTGGTATATCCGGATAAAATTGATTTGAGAATCAACATGATAAATTTTGTATCCAATATTTTGTCCGCGGGAGATAATGCACAGTTAAGCAAGATACCCGCCGAAGGCTTTGCCGAAGATAAAAGCATAACGCGCAAAAATCTTAATATGGGAAAAGATTTGCCAAGGTAATTACTTTGGCAAATTTCCCTATATAGGATATATAATATTTAGTACGTTATTTTACTATCATTTTATACAGAAATATTTCAATATTATCCTTAATTTATAGGTTATCAGATATAAAAATACGTATGCACTTGTAAATATATTTTGGTAACATAATCATTAATAAATTTGTTGTAATATGCGATAAATAAATAATCGTTGTAAAAAGTTATCATAGCTTGCAACATATTGATAAAAATTCAGAAAGGTATGATTTATATGCATGAATACGAAATTACCGAGGACGGTTTTGGTATCCATACGTTTGAATTGATGATTTAGTCTATGGAGAAAAGTAAAATGGACGCTATTATGGAAAGGGCAATAGCCGAACCGTCAAACAAAATTTATGAGGGGAATCATAATTCATTTTGCGTACACACAAAATATCCTTGTTTGAGGATATTTCTTTATCGGAAAAAGTATAAGTACATACGGGTAATTATTACCGCCAATAAGGTACTCTACCCCGAAGCCGATTGCTTGTCGATACTTAACGAAAATGACGATGTTGTTTTGCTCGGTACAAAGCTAAACGATATGCTTACAGACATATTGGGAGAAGAGTACGGTCTTGACAGCTTTAAGCTTTCAAGGGTAGACTGCTGTGTAAATGTTATGCTGTCAAAGGATTTTTCCGCGGAACGTTATGTGAAGCTGATTTCTCGTTCCTTAAACTGCACTCGAGATATGATGGAGGAGTATGACGGAGACGATGAATTAAGTAAAAATCGAAATAAACACAGCTTCCGTGTCAGGACATCTTTTGGAGCTTTTACGGCATACGATAAATATTTTCAGCTTGAAGATATAAATGAGGATTTTGAAGCGGTATCGGACGCGTTACTGCGTCTTGAACTTAAATTTGACAGACGGCATACACATGATACAATGCAAAATAATGATATTCAAAATAATACCAAAGCTTTGGCTTTTTATCTTAAAAACAGCCGCAGTTATTTTGAGCAATTTATTTCTTCAAGATTCCATAAAGGCAGGTACTATACTGTTAAAAAAATGCGTGAAATCGTTGATAATTCTGACTTGAAAAAGTGTGAAAAAAAGCACGCTCTAAAGCATATTGAATCTCAATATTACGGAGAATATTTCTGCGATGTTGTTAAAAAATCAAAGAAAAAGATAAAATCCGAAAGAGCGTTTTGTAATATGATGTCAAATTTTGAATATCTGGATATGTCGCCGATTTCGCTGTCATATAGGGATAAGCACGGTGATGAAAGCGTTCCGAGCCTTTACGAACTGCTTGGGGTTGATAGCCCAAATACGGCTATATAATACTCGGCGTTCCCAAAAACGGAAACGCCGATCTTATTTTGTATTCTGCTTCTTAAATTCCTCAATGATGTTTGCAACTATCTCCGCCTGACTGTCCGTCAGACCGTCAACATCAAAATACTTTTTTGAATTTATCCCCAACAGATAATCGGAGGTAACACGAAAAATCCTTGTAAATTTGATAAGTATGTCGTAGGACGGATACCGCATACTTGTCTCGTATGCGCTTATCATAGCCTTTGTAACACCGACGCGTTCCGCAAGCTGCTGTTGTGTCAAGCCTTTCTTTTTGCGGAGTTCTCTTATTTTTATGCCGAAGTCAACCATTATTATCACCCAAGTAAAAGTATACTATACTTGTGTATGTTTTGGGTTGTTTTTACACATAATGTGCGTTTATTTTGGAAAATATCAATACATTTGAATTCCGAAAATAAAAAAAGCTACAGAATTCAAATGTATTCCATTTTTCACAGAATATGTTATAATTAGGTTATTATAGTAAGTTGAACGGAAAGGAACGATCATATGTACTACGATGATGATTTTGATTTTGATTACGATCTTGCGGACGACAACGAATTTGAGGAAGTCAAAAGCTTTGAGGATTTTCTTAAAGAGATCGGCAAGACGGAAAAGCAGGTTCGTCAGGAATATTCGGAATTTATGCTTTGGTTTGAAGCAATGCGGCAGCGTCTCGGTGTGAAAAATATTCATAAAGCTTTGTTTTGCCGCAGCGTGTGCAATGCGCTGAAAAATGAGTATAGCAAAGACTTTGCGCGTCTTTGCTGTCTTTGTCTTTCGGAGTATTCGGACTTTCTTTTTGAAAAGCAGGAGGAGTTGTCCGACAAGGATTACATGGAGTACCGCATAGGCAGGTGTGCGCTTCTTTCGGCTGATATTGATAGCTTTATGAAGCGTCTCGGAAATGAAACCGAGACCGGAGAAAAATTTATGCGGCTGCGTGAAAACATTTCCTATTCCGAAGAAACTTTTCTGAAAATTGATTTTGAGGATTTTTATACATTTGTCGTTGACGGCGTTGGTCTTGACGGTAAATTTTTTAAGGACAACCTTTCGTATGTCTGCGAAAAGATATCGCACTCAAAGGAGCTTTCAGAAATTGCGCCGAACATCTTTTATGCGCTGTTTATGAGATACCCCCAAAAGCTGTCCGATACCGAAGGCTTTATGCCGAAATTTAAGTCTGTGACTTGTTTCAAGGAGTACAAAATCGGAGAAAACAACGGCAAAAATCAGTATAATTACTGGGAGCATATTGTTATTTATCAAGGAATGTGCGATTATTTTCAGAACTGTGACAGAGCCTTGTGCGATGCAGGCTTTGCCTGTATGTCCAATCTGTTTGAAAACGAGAACTTTAACTGGCATGAATTTCCTCTGCTTAAAAGACCGGCTGCACTTGAGCTTCGGGACAAGTATTTCAGCTGTTTTCCAAACGATCTTGAAGATAACCCCGTGTTCACCGCAAATGATATTCATGTCAGCGATATGACCGCGTTTGAAGATTTTTACGACGCGAAGCTTGCTCCGAAAGCACGGATAATCTGTCATGTGCGGGAGTATCTTGCGAACTGCAATGAGCCTGCCGAGCAGTACATTTCGCTGCTTGAAAAAGGCGAGACGGACAAGTGTATGAAAATTATCCATGACATAATTGAGAAATCGGACATAAGTCCCGAATTTATAAAACCGGAAATGTCGGACGTTGTTAATGCTGTTATTATGGAGGAAACTCTTGAAAATATCAGCGATAGGGTAAAGGCGGAGATGATGGATCTGCTTCCGTTTTTGCAGGAAAAAATAAAGGCATCAGTATAGTTATACACAATAAGTAAATTTATAGTGTATTTTTATATAATAAATGTTGACTTTACTGAGATTTTGTGATAAAATGTTATGTGGCAGTAATTCAGAATTATATGGTAATATTTATTTACGATTTCATCATACATTTTATTTGCTCCTTAAAAATCGTTCTATTTTTAATTTTTCGTATATAAATGCCTAATAAGTATTGTTTTCTTTCATATTCTTTCAAAATATTTTTATTTTTGTAGTATTGCATAAAATTTAATGCACAAATATGTCGATTTTTATAATAATAAGCTATTTTTTATTTTATCATATAAAAAACAAAAATAAAAGTCTATTTTTCTATTGACAATATTAAATATTTGAGATATAATATAAATATAGGATATATCATATAGACGGAAGTATATAAATGAACGAATTTGAAATAATATTTTATGAAAAATCTGACGGAACAAGACCTGTTCAAGAATTTTTGGACAGTCTTGATGTAAAAATGCGAGCAAAGATGTTAAGAACTATAGTAATGCTTAAAAGCAATGGATATGAATTGAGAGAACCTTATTCCAAGCCGCTTAATGAGGGGATATTGGAGCTTAGAGCCAAAGTTGGGTCTGATATATCAAGAGTGTTGTATTTCTTTGTAGTAGGGAAAAAAGCAGTTCTTACAAACGATTTTATCAAGAAAACTCAAAAAACGCCAAAGGAAGAAATAGAACATTCAAAAACGTTACCGAGCCGATTATCTTACCAGAAAGGAGAATGGTAAAAATGACTAATTTTGATGAATATCTTAACGAACAGCTTAAAAACCCTGAGTTTAAGGCAGAATTCGACGCACTTGAACCTGAATTTGCAATAGTACAGGCAATAATTGACGCACGAAAAAAAACAGGACTTACACAAAAGGAATTATCCGAAAGAACCGGAATAGCACAGGGGGATATAAGCAAACTTGAAAACGGAAACGCTAATCCGTCTATAAACACACTTAAACGCCTTGCAAAAGCAATGAATATGTCCCTGCATATTGAATTTGTTCAGAACAAATAAAATTTCCCCCGAATACACGGTAATGTGCATTCGGGGGAAATTTGTCAGTGTTCCTGCTGAGGAGGTTTATCGGAAGTCTTTTCCGAAGTCGGTTTAAAATCGTCGCTCATGATTTTATCACGAGAAAACAGGAAAGTTTTACGTTTAGAAATTCCCTTGTCGGCAGTATTTACCTTTTCGGCAAACGTCCTGATGTACATAGCCATTTTACTGCTGAACGCAAGGTTTAAAGACTTAACGCACTTTGTGATTTCGGGAGGATAGTTTTTCTGCTCGTTATCACTGATTTTGGATACAATCAGCTCGTCAACTGAACAGTGACCGACTTCTTTTCCGTCGGAATAAGCAGTGACTTTATTGTCGGCAGTGCTATCATAGGTTATGCGCAGCTACTTGTCATTCTGTTTCCATTTGATGTTGAGATTTTTAGGCTTTTCGGACTGCTCCTGCTGTTCAGACACAGTGCTTTCAGGCTATTCGGGAGCAATTTTTCACTTTACCTTATCAGCATTTATATCATCGGTAAGACGTTCAAGTGCCTGCTTCTTTTCGGCGAGTTCAGCTTCATGCTCAAACGGCTGATTAACTTCCTTTTGGCTGTCGGCAAGCTCCGTCTTGATTCTGTCAAGTTCATTGCAGTATCTTTCTATTCTTATAGGAACAGAAGCTATTGCATTGTCAATTCTTGTGAGGTTTCCGCTTTCGCTGCTGGCAAGTACGGATACTGCGTCAGCTTGTGGATTATGTCCTTTATCGGAGGCGCTTGCCGGAAAGGTACGGAGGATTTGATGGTATGACCTATAGGGGGCTTCTATGGTACGATCAGATGACATAGAATCAAATGTAGCGGCAAACGGTGGCGCGTTAGGCAGTCCTGGTTTGGGATATGGTGCTGGAGGAGAAGTGGGGGCTGCCCCAAAACTTACTTATACCTACAATTCCGCTCATCATAATAATGGTGCCACATCATATGCTGTTCCTGGGAAATGTGGAGACATTGCAATGGGAATCTTTGATTTTAACTTAAATCAAACCAGCAATAAGGTTTATTCAAGGGCTTACGCCGATCTGCCAAGCGATTTGGTTACATCATTTAAAAACATCATTGCAGCTAAGGAAATAACAATGGCGGCGGTTCTTCGCAAAGAGATAGAGCAGTATATAGAAGATAACAAGGAAAATGTCGCAAAGCGAAAATATAATAATAAGGAAACATTAAGAGTCTATGCTGACTTACCAAAGGAATTGGTGACAGAATTTAGAGAGGTCGTTTCGGAAAATAGTGAGATGGCAGCCAGTGTTTTTCGTAAAGCTATAGAAAAATACGTTGAAGATAACGAATAAAATGTTATTAGGCAAAATGCACAAAAAACAAGTCTGATTTTTTAAATTAAAAATCGGACTTGTTTATAAATCTATTGACATACTTGGTTATATATAGTATATATAGAAACAAAATAAAACCCAATAAAGAATATCGGGTTTAGGCAAATGAAATATGCTACCCTGGAAACTTGCGGCGGTGGTTACTTTTTATTCTTTATTGGTGTTTTTACTACGGCTTTTTTGTGTTTTGCTTGTCAAATAACATCGTGAACGATCTGAACATGAACCACACCCCGCATGAACCCAGACACACATTTATCACGGAGCTTGATAATCTTGGTGCAAATAAAACCAGCATTAAACGTCTTGTCGGAGACAAGAGCGGTGATGTTACGGAAAAGGTGTATACTCATAAGGATATTGAGCAGCTTCGGAAAGCCGTAGAACTGCTCAATTTTTAAAGGTGATTTGTTACTAATATGTTACTAACAGTACGAGTTTAGCCTTTGCTATGGTAAACTTTTCTACAAAACAAAAACCGCGCAAATTCAGCATTTGCACGGCTTTTGTTATTGTTTGTGTTAAAAATCAGCCTTTCATAGCTTCCTCGACCGCAACAGCGCAGGCAACGGTAGCTCCAACCATAGGGTTGTTGCCCATGCCGATAAGACCCATCATCTCAACGTGAGCGGGAACAGAAGAGGAACCCGCAAACTGAGCATCGGAGTGCATACGTCCCATTGTATCAGTCATACCGTATGAAGCCGGTCCCGCAGCCATGTTATCAGGGTGGAGGGTACGTCCAGTACCGCCGCCGGAAGCAACGGAGAAGTACTTCTTGCCCTTGTCAACGCATTCCTTTTTGTATGTACCTGCAACAGGGTGCTGGAAACGTGTTGGGTTGGTGGAGTTACCGGTAATGGAAACGTCAACGCCCTCTTTCCACATAATCGCAACACCTTCGGTAACGTCATTTGCACCATAGCAGTTAACCTTAGCACGCAGACCATCGGAGTAGGACTTGCGGAAAACTTCCTTTACCTCACCTGTGTAGTAGTCCATTTCAGTTTCAACGTATGTAAAGCCGTTGATACGGGCAATAATCTGAGCAGCGTCCTTTCCGAGACCGTTAAGGATTACGCGGAGTGGCTTTTTACGAACTTTGTTTGCCTTTTCGGCAATACCGATAGCGCCCTCTGCAGCTGCAAAGGATTCGTGTCCTGCAAGGAAAGCAAAGCACTCGGTCTCTTCTTCAAGAAGCATTTTGCCGAGATTTCCGTGACCTAAACCAACCTTACGCTGATCTGCAACAGAGCCGGGGATACAGAAAGCCTGAAGTCCCTCGCCGATAGCTGCGGCAGCGTCGGCAGCTCTTGTGCAGCCCTTTTTGATAGCGATAGCGCAGCCTACGGTGTAAGCCCACTTAGCGTTTTCAAAGCAAATAGGCTGAATGCCCTCTACGAGTTTGTATATGTCAAGTCCCTTAGCTTTTGTTACCTCAGCCGCTTCTTCGATAGAGTTTATTCCGTAGTGAGAGAGAACGTCAAGAACTTGCTTTTCTCTTCTTTCATATGATTCAAATAAAGCCATTTCAGTGTACCTCCTTATTCCTTTCTCGGGTCGATGATCTTAGCTGCGTCGTCAACTCTGCCGTACTGACCCTGAGCCTTTTCAAAAGCGGTGTTGGCGTCGTCGCCAGCCTTAATGAAGTTCATCATCTTGCCGAAGTTTACGAACTTGTAGCCGATGATCTCGTTGTCCTCGTTAAGAGCGATACCTGTAACGTAACCGTCTGTCATTTCAAGGTAACGTGGACCCTTTGCAAGAGTACCGTACATTGTGCCGATCTGGGAGCGCAAACCTTTTCCAAGGTCTTCCAGACCTGCGCCGATAGGGAGACCGTCCTCGGAGAAAGCGCTCTGGGTACGTCCGTAAACGATCTGGAGGAAAAGCTCTCTCATTGCGGTATTGATAGCGTCGCAAACGAGGTCAGTGTTAAGAGCCTCAAGGATAGTTCTTCCGGGAAGAATTTCTGAAGCCATAGCTGCAGAATGAGTCATACCGGAGCAGCCGAGAGTCTCAACGAGAGCCTCCTGGATAACGCCGTCCTTAACGTTAAGGGACAGCTTGCAGGCGCCCTGCTGGGGAGCGCACCAGCCCACGCCATGAGTAAAGCCGGAAATGTCCTTGATTTCCTTAGCCTTGACCCATTTTGCTTCTTCGGGTATAGGCGCTGCGCCGTGAGCGACGCCCTGCGCCACGGGACACATTTTTTCAACCTCTTGAGAATAAATCATATGTACATACTCCTTTCAGAATTTGCCGCGTCCCGAAGCTGACTTCAAGGGACGTTCGCATATGTATATATTATACATCGATACGACAAATAATGCAATAGGTTTAAGCAATTTTTTGTATATATTTTAACGATTTTTACCGTGGATTTTAATAAAAGCCTGTTGAGGGCGTGCATTATGAAAAACAGACAGAGGCTCGCCGACATAGGAGTCCTGTCCGTTTTCAATAGGGGTTATATTTTGAAGAATACCTGTTTGGCTTAGATCTAAAAAACTGATTCCGCATAAATGCGAAAGGTTTACAAACGATCCTGTTTAATGCTTTCATTTATTTCCTTTAATATCTCAACGACTTCTATATCTCCGTCTACGAGAACTTCTATTATTGGTTCATGACCGGTTGCATTATATGTCTTGAAGACATATAATGCAACCATGCGGGACGGATACCGCGGATATTTTTCATTTCTGACTTTTTCCAAAGCCAGCTCACGAAGAGCAATATCAACCTCATGGCTTAATTCTGCTCCGTTATATTTTTAGGGATTCCTGTAAATATCTTCAACTTACTCATTTGTGCATTATACCCCGTTAGGGTGCTGCTCGTCCAATACAAAGCGTTGCCCAACTCGTTTAGGCACATTTGAAACCACATGATAAAAAATCATAAAATTCTCTTTTTTAACCGTAAGCTTTAAATCCTATAGACTGATATAATTTAGCCACTGATCTGTTTATTGAGCGGAGCGTAATTATTGACGCTCCGTCGGCAAAAGCGTCGTTTACAGCTTTTTCGCACACAGCCTTTGCAAATCCTTTTCTGCGCATTTCGGAGACAGTGCCGACAAATTCAAGAGAAGCCGCGCCGTTATTATCCATAATTGAAGCCACAGAAACGGGAACATCGTTATGATACAAAATATAGCATTTCACGCCCATTTTTTCACACCAGATAAAGTGATTAACAGGATGTATATCGGGATACCCGTTTGTAAAAATGTTATTGGTTGTTCTTGCCCACAGCGCAAACTCTTCCGCTGTATGTACCTTGATTATTTTATGATCGTTTTTTTGATATTCCGGTTTTTCTTCGGAAAGCATCGCCATATAAACTTCGTCGTCTTCTTTTGGCTCTCTCTTTTCATGAGTAGGTTTTTTACCGAAAAAAATATAAACTGCCTCATCGGATAAATCTAAACCGAGCCAAATCGGCATATTCATTGACTTCATTTCATCAATGACCGTTTTCATTTGTTCCGTCGGAAGACCGTTTATGCGCACATTATAAATAAATGATATGCCTTGTTCTCCTGACTTTGGTTTTAAGTAAGAATAATATTTCTTGTCGGTCTTTTCCATATGTACAGCTTCTCCGAATAAGCTGACATAATAATTTGCCCCGTCGTCAATGTGCTTAATAATTTCTCTGTTTGTCATATTTTTCCTCCACATCTCTGTAATCATAACATTGCTGTGCTTACTGCATTTTGCCGAAAAATCCGTCCTTGCTTTTTGTTTTATTATACTCAAAAAAGTCTTTTTGTGCGAATTTTGGAACGAACGGTCAATATATTGCACAAACGGTACTTTTTGCAGCGCTTAATAAAAATATCCTGATAAAATTTGTATGGGACAGGTCTTAAGTCTCACATTTTCAAAACATATTGTTTATCCTGTGAGCGGGGAGAACGCGTTTAATAGTATGTTCAATGTATTCGGCTGTGCGGCAGGAGAGCGCCGTTACCGCTTTTCCGAATATGCATAACCGAAATTTATGGGAGGAGCAGTCACCGAGATGTACACAAATTCATTGTCTCCGTCGTTTAGAAGACCGTGAACGTCCTTGTCAGCAAAGCGTACAACGTCTCCAGCGGAAAAATCCTTTGTCTTGTCGTCCGCAAGCAGGAGCTTTCCGCTGCCTTTGAGGGCGTACCATATCTGTTCCGACGCGTCATGGGTGTGCCGCGGCTGACTTGCGCCCGGTTCAAGATGCACCTCGGTTATGGTCACTCTCTTGCTTTCGGAATTTTCCGGATTAAGAAGCTGGCGGGAAACCACTCCGGGATTGGCAAGCTCCTTGATATCAGATGATTTGATAAATTCCATGGGGAGTGTCCTCCTTTTTAAATTTGATTACAAGCCTTCGTTTTTCATTTTTTCGAGAGAACGGTCAACCGATTTTGCTTTCTTACCATTGATATAAAAACAATAGCAGTCACAATGTTCGATATCATGACTGCTGTTAAATATGGGGTGGGTGATGGGAGTCGAACCCACGACCTTCGGGACCACAATCCGACGTTCTAACCAACTGAACTACACCCACCATATGGCGCGCCTTACTGGATTCGAACCAGTGGCTTACTGCTTAGAAGGCAGTTACTCTATCCAGCTGAGTTAAAGGCGCATTCTTAACTTAATATTCGGCAACGTTACAAAATGCAGCGTTACCGAATAAATTGGAGCGGGTGATGGGAATCGAACCCACGCGACCAGCTTGGAAGGCTGGAGTTCTACCATTGAACTACACCCGCATTAAACATCACCATTAGCAACGAAAATTATTATACCATAAACCCAAAAATTTGTCAAGTATTTTTTAAAATTTTTTTGGAAAAATTTTCGGAGTACGCCAAAACGTACTCCGAAAACGTTCTTAGACTGCTTCTACTTCTATCTCACCCTTTTTTTCGCCTATCTTAATTACTGCAAACGGATTTTCAGCGCTGTTTATTATAAGTTCCGCTATCTTATCTTCTATATCGGTACGTATAACCTTGCGGATATCCCGCGCCCCAAACTTCTTTCCGTGGGACTTTTCCGCAATTGCCGCAAGAGATTTTTTGCTGTACTTCAAAGTGAAGCCCTTTTCCGCAAGGGGACCTTTCATTTCGTCCAGCATAAGGGCTGCAATTTGCTCGTAACTTTCAATTGAAAGGGGATCAAACACCACTACCTCGTCTATACGGCTGAGAAATTCCGGTCTTAGGAAGTCGGACAGGGCTTTCATAGCTTTTTCCTTTGAGATATCTCCCTCGGTCTTGTTGAAGCCTACGCCTGTTCCCTTATCGGTGGAGCCTGCATTGGAGGTCATGGCAATGATAGTGTTTTCAAAATTGACGGACCGTCCCTGTGCGTCGTTAACTTTTCCCTCGTCAAGAATTTGCAGTAGAATGTTCATAACATCGGGATGCGCCTTTTCTATCTCGTCGAACAGTACCACGCTGTATGGCTTTCTGCGTACCTTTTCGGTAAGCTGCCCCGCCTCGTCGTATCCCACATATCCGGGAGGAGAGCCTATCAAACGTGAAACGCTGTGCTTTTCCATATATTCCGTCATGTCAAGCCGCACCAAAGGTTCGTTTCCGTCGAAAAGCTCCGACGCCAGAACCTTTACAAGCTCGGTCTTGCCCACGCCGGTAGGTCCCACAAATATGAACGATGCAGGTCGGCGCCTTTTGGAAAGCTGCACTCTCGTTCGCTTGATAGCCTTGCTCACAAGCTCCACAGCTTTGTCCTGACCGATTATATGGGATTTAAGAGTGTTTTCAAGGTTCGCTATTTTGGTGTATTCACTCTCCGTTACCTTGCTTGCGGGGATACCCGTCCACAGCTCTATTACCTTGGACAAGTCCGCTTCGGTTACATAAATATTTTCTACTTTTTCAGCAAGCTCGTCTTTTTCTTTTTCCAGCCTGAGGACTTCCGCACGTGCTTCTGCTATTTTGGCAAAATCCGGCTCAGAGGCTTCCTCCATTTCCGTAATGCTTATCTCGGTGTTGACCAGTTTTTCACAAAGCTCGTCGTATTCGCCGATCTCCTTGCTCCTAATGCTTGCGCAGGCGCAGGCTTCGTCAAGCAGGTCGATAGCTTTATCCGGCAGGAAACGGTCGTTTATATACCGTTCTGACAGTACTGCGCACCGTTTCAGCAGTTCATCGGTTATCTTAACGCGGTGGTGCTCCTCGTAATATCGGCGGATACCCAGCAGCACGCTTTCTGTTTCGGAAATGTTCGGCTCGTTAATGGTGACAGGCTGGAAACGCCGCTCAAGAGCGCTGTCCTTTTCAATGTATTTGCGGTACTCCTTAAAGGTGGTCGCGCCGATGACCTGTACCTCGCCTCTTGAAAGAGCGGGCTTAAGGATATTCGCAGCGTTCATGGAACCCTCGCTGTCCCCTGTACCCACAAGGTTGTGCACCTCGTCGATAAATAGAATGACGTTTCCCTCGGATTTCACCTCGTCGATAAGACCCTTTACACGGCTTTCAAACTGACCGCGGAACTGAGTTCCCGCCACAAGAGCGGTAAGGTCGAGCAGGTAGACCCGCTTGTTTCTCAGATTAAACGGTACGTCTCCCGCAACGATCTTTTGTGCTATACCCTCAGCAATGGCAGTTTTTCCCACGCCTGGTTCTCCGATAAGGCAAGGGTTGTTTTTTTGTCTGCGTGTCAGTATCTGAATAGTACGCGCAATCTCTTTGTCTCTTCCGATAATGTTGTCAAGCTTGCCCTCCTCGGCGCGTTCGGTGAGATTGGTACAGTAGCTGTCAAGAAATTTGTTTTTCTTTTTCTTGTTTCCGGCGGACCTTTCCTTAGTCTGTGAATGGTTTTCGTGAATATGACCGCTGTCCGGAGAAAATTCGCCGGATATCCCGTCGTCCTTTTTGCTTAAAAGGTCGTTCAGGTTTTTGATAGAGCCTCCGAAAAGATTTTGGATAAAGCTCGGAAGCGCGCCTGTACCTCCGCGCTGAAAGGAGTCCCCATCGATAGCTTCGGTAAAATCAGTCATCTCGTCGGCGAATTCCTCAACGTTGTCGTCGTCTATACCCATTTGCTCCATGTACTCACGTACCTGCGGGATACCAAGCTCCTTGGCGCACACAAGGCAAAGTCCCTCGTTGCGTTTTTCATCGCCCTGCATAGCGGTTATAAAAACCACCGCAGTTCTTTTCTTGCATCTTGTACAAAGCATATCGCTGTTGTCCTCCATATCTTAAAGTTCGTAAGGGTCTTTGGATTATTTCAATATAAGCGAAAGCAGAAAAAAAGTTCCGCTGTAAAGCCGCTTGAATACGAATGTACCGGCTATTGTTTCCGTATTAAGGTACTTGTTTGCGTTTGAGGTAATGTTTATAAAAACGTTTGCGGCTACGCTCAGTGCAGCCGTGAAAAGCAGTCCCTGCAAAAGTCCCAGTATCCCTCCCGCAAAGCTGTCTGCAGACCTTACGCCGGGGATATTTCTTATCAGACCGGCAGTCCGCGCGATTATCGATACGACCAGCAATACTGCCGCAAGGGTAACAACGAACAGCGCTGTGCGAACGGTTTTTATCATGACGGGACGTATTATTTCCCCCTCAATTATTTCTGCCAGGGACTCTTTTTCTTCTTCTGTTATTTCAGCCGGATTCAAATGTTCTGCTTCTGTCTCGGCAATATATTTTTCCGCTTCCTCCAATATTTCTTCGGGAACAACTCCCGAAAAGGCTTCCGTAATAGCGCGGCAGTATTCTGTAAACAGTTTCTTCAATGCGCCGCGGAACTCATTGTCCGTTAGCAGCTGTGCATAATTCTCACCTTTATCCAAGATGCCGGCAAGCTGTTCGTCGGTCAGGCTTATACCTTGCTGTTCCAGTATTCCGCCAAGTTTTTCTGGAGAGAGGTATTCTTCGGCAAGCTCTTCCGATTTGGTTTCAACAGCCGATATTACCGCAGGTCTGACAGCTTTTTCGTAAACGTAGTCCGAAGCAGTCCTGCTTACGAAAACCGCTGCCGCAAAGGCAGCTGCGTACCCCGCTATAAGTATAAGAGTCCTGACTGCGCCGCGCTGTCTGCCTGCAAATACGCATATTATTACTGCGCCGATAACTATGGCGTCAAGAATATATTTCAATCAATCATCCCAATCAGTTGTAGTCTATCCTGTTTATTTCGTCGTATCCAAGAAGATAAACATATTTTCCCATTCTTAGAAAGCCCTCGTAATCCGAGTCAAGCTCTGCCGAGGAGATAATGTCTCCTGCCGCCGTGCGGGATTCAATGCCGTTCTTGGTTTGTACATAGACAGTATCCCCGCTGACCTGGATATTAAGCGCTTCACGGTCAAGAGTTTTTTCCGAGACCGTTCCGTCCGCGCAGCTGATCGTAACAAGCTCGGACGTCCTGCGCTCTTCGTTTGAGAATATCAATGCAGCCAGACTTCCGTCAGAGGAGTAGTCCACAAGCTTCCGCTTATACACATAGCTGTTTATGAATACACCGTTAGTGTCGTAATAGGCGCACAGGCTGTCTCCGAAAACGATGATATTATTTTCTCCGAAGAGTTTTACCGAAAGAGCAAGAGTCTGAAGTTTGTCGGTCTCCCACACCGGCACGGGATTATTCATTTCGTCCCGGTCAATGTGGTCGAAACGGTAGTAGAGTATATTTGAAACCATTAGTCCGTCGGAAACGCCTATCGTGGTTATATAGCAGCCCGAACTGTCAGCATTGAAAGTAACGTCGATTATTCTTGCAACGGAGCGGTAATTAAAAATATTCTTTCCCGACGAATCATATACCATAAGAGCAGAGGGATATTTGTCGCTTTTTGTAACTACAGCCGCAGTATCGTTGCTGCCGACACGGGCAATAAGTATGGGGTCGTCGGAGGTCTTGCTGTAAACATTTTTGTACTTGCTGTACAGACTGAAACTTTTTCCGCCCAGATCGTACAGCAGAGCCTTTTTGTTTCCCACGGTTATTACAGGATTTGCAAATGTATGCTGTTCGGTGTAGACCGGTTTTCCGTCCGCGTTGTAGACAAAGAAATGAGTGTCGTCCGCAACGGCAAGGCTGCCGTCCACAGGCTTTAACTGATACCTTGCTCCGCCGGCTATGGATAGGGGAAAGTTTCCCTCCGCAAGCTCTGAGGTATTTTCAGGAACGGGAATTTTTGTCAGTATTCCGTCAAGGCGGGGATACCAAAGATCCTTTGTCAGCACTATAGCCGCAATGACCGTTACCGCTGCCAGAACTATAAGAAGCTTTTTCAGAAGCTTCATGGCTTTCTTTTTTTTGCGTCTTTCACGCAGCATGGAAACGTCTGTTACTGCCAAAGCTTTCCCTCCCTTTCATTTTATTGTGTCAGTAGTACACCTTATTCAGGTACAGTCCGTGAGCGGGAACAGTTTTTCCCGCAAGATTCCTGTCACGGGCCGCTAAAATGCGCGGAACAGAGTCGGCGGAAAGCTTGTCCTCGTTTATAAAAATAAGAGTTCCCACCATGATCCTAACCATATTATACAAAAATCCGTCGCCTTTTACAAGCAGTTTCACCAGATTTTCACTTTTTTCAATTCTAAAATATTCTATCGTGCGGAAACTGTCCGACTTTTGGTTAGCCGTACCGCAGAAGGACGTGAAGTCGTGTCCGCCCACAAAATCCTGTGCCGCTCTTGCCAAAAGCTCCGTATCCAGCTCATAGGGATAGTGCAGAGCCATATCGGCAAGGAACGGGTCTTTTTCCCGCCTGTTCAGTATCAGGTACATATACTCCTTGCCTTTGCATGAATAGCGGGCGTGGAAGTCCGCAGGAGCTTCCTCGCAGTTCAGTACCGCCAGATCGTCGGGCAGCAGAGAATTTATACCCCTGACAATATTTGCGCATGGGATAGTATGCTCCGTTTCAAATGAGAAGCAGTACTCCCGCGCGTGTACCCCGGCATCAGTACGCGAGCAGCCGTTCAGCTTTACTGCCGAATTTGTCAGCGCGGACAGCTTTTCCTCTAAGACGTTTTGTATGCCCACCGCGTTTTCCTGCCGCTGAAAGCCGTGATAAGCCGTGCCGCGGTAAGCCATCATTACTTTTAGATTCCTCATGCCGTCAACCTATTAAGCAGTTCAGCAGGAGAACCGCGTCCAGAAAAAGTATTGACAGACCAAGCGCGAAAAAGTCCGCGCCCGTGGAGTGAAGCTGTCTCAGACGGGTTCTTCCGTCTCCGCCCCGGTAGCAGCGGCATTCCATGGCGGTGGCAAGCTCTTCGGCGCGCCTGAAAGCCGAAACGAAAAGGGGGATAAGAATAGGCGTCAGAGCCTTTGCACGTTGTACCAAAGAACCGGTTTCCATATCCGCGCCGCGTGCTTTTTGTGCGGACATTATCTTGTCCGTTTCTTCGATAAGCGTGGGAATAAAACGCAGGGCTATTGTCATCATCATGGCAAGCTCGTGTACGGGCAGCTTTATTTTTTTCAGCGGGGACAGCAGCCTTTCGATAGCGTCGGTAAGGATTATGGGGGACGTGGTGTAGGTCAGCAGAGAGCTTCCCATGATAAGCGCGATGATGCGTATTATCATGAACGCACTTGTGCGGAGTCCCTCGTCGGTTATCTTGATGAAGCCGAGCCTAAGAAGCGGCACTCCGTCAAGAAAAAAGATGTTGAGCACCGATGTAAAAAGAATTATCGGAACGATAGGTTTAAGACTTTTTATCATTAGTTTAAGAGGTATTTGGGACAGCAGAAAGCTTATCAGCAGAAAAACCGCCCCCACTGCAAGACCGAGAAAGCCGTCCGCAGAGAAAAGCATACCTATAAACACGCCCGTAATTATTATTTTGAACCGCGGATCAAGACGGTGCACAGCGGAGTTCCCGGGGAAATACTGCCCTATGGTTATATCTTTAAGCATTTTTCCCGCCTCTTTTCTCAAGGTACTCAAGGATAGTCTTCCGCGCAAATTCCACGGTGTAAACGTCTGTGCGGATATCTATGCCGCTTTGTTTCAGACGGTTGAAAACGCGGGTTATCTGCGGTACTGCAAGTCCGATTTGTTCCAGTTCCTCCGAGCGTGCGAACACTTTTGGAGTATCGTCGTAGCAAAAGACCTCAGCTTTGTTCATTACCAAAATTTTATCGGCAAATTTAGCCATGTCCTCCATGCTGTGTGAAACAAGAAGTACTGTGGATTTTTTATGTCTGTGGTAATCCTTTATCTGCCCCAGTATCTTGTCTCTGCCCTTTGGGTCGAGTCCCGCTGTAGGCTCGTCCAGAATCAGGACTTTCGGCTCCATAGCCATTACCCCCGCGATAGCTACCCGGCGTTTCTGTCCTCCGGAAAGCTCGAAAGGGGATTTATAAAGATTTTCCTTGTGGAGACCCACAAGTTCGGCGATCTCCTTTATGCGGCGGTCTATCTCTTCCTCGGGAAGTCCCATATTTTTGGGACCGAAAGCGATGTCCTTGTAGACAGTCTCCTCAAATATCTGGTATTCGGGGTACTGAAAAACAAGTCCTACTTTAAAACGTATATCGCGTATTTTCACGTCTTTGCCCCAGATGTCCTGTCCGTCGATGTAAATTTTGCCGGATGTCGGTTTTATTAGACCGTTGAAGTGCTGTATAAGCGTGGATTTTCCCGATCCTGTGTGACCGATTATTCCCGCCAGCTCTCCCTCTTCTATTTCAAGATTTACATTGTTTACGGCAGTTTTTTCAAATGGAGTGCCAATGCTGTAGGTGTAGGTTAGATTTTCGGTTCTGATAACTGACATTTAAATTCCTCCGTAACGGAATACATTTTGTCGTTTGGCAAGTAATGGCAGGCAATAATGTTTCCATTGGCGTAACGGTTATTCATTCAAAAGCTTTAGCAGCGCGTTTGCGCATTCGTCTTCGTCTATGATATGGGTATCGGATGGCAAGCCGCTTTTTCCCAGCAGGTACATAAGCTCCGTGACCTGCGGAACGTCCAGTCCCACCTTTTTCATAAGCTCTACGTTGGAAAAAACGTCGCGGGGAACACCGTCCATTATTATTTCGCCGTTGTCCATGACCACGATCCTGTCCGCAAGAGCGGCTTCCTCCATATAGTGGGTTATCAGGATTATGGTTATTCCGAACTTGTTGTTAAGCCTGCGAATGGTTTTCAGTACTTCTTTTCTGCCCTTTGGATCGAGCATTGCCGTAGGTTCGTCAAGAACGATGCATTCTGGGCGCATGGCTATTATTCCCGCAATAGCAACGCGCTGCTTCTGACCTCCCGAAAGCTGGTGAGGGGAGTGCTCGCGGTACTCGTACATACCCACTGACTTTAGTGCGTCGTCCACCCGTTCCCGCATTTCATCGGGAGGAACGCCCATATTTTCAAGAGCGAAAGCCACGTCTTCCTCCACAATAGTAGCTACTATTTGGTTGTCGGGATTCTGAAAAACCATGCCGACCCTGCTGCGGATATCGAACAGCATTTCCTCGTCGCAGGTGTCTATGCCGTCGACCCAGACCTTTCCCCCGCAGGGCAGAAGAATGGCGTTCATGTGCTTGGCAATGGTTGATTTTCCGGAGCCGTTGTGACCCAGTACAGCCGTGAAGCCGCCGCGGGGGATATCCAGAGAAACCCCTTTCAGCACCTGTTTTATAGGCTTGGGAGCTTCATTTTCATCATATTCGTTGTTGTAATGAAATTCCACCTTTTGGGCAGAAATAATATTTTTTTCCATATTCGTACCTTTTTAAGTCAATTTATATTCTTACGGAAAAAGTCCCGTTCCGTATGCGATAAGCGCAATACCCGCGGCGGCGTAAAGTATTCGCAGAACAAGTCCCCATACGCCCCTGAGGGTTATCCCCCTGACGCGCCTGAACGCTCCCTGCCGTCTTGAAAATGCTGCCCACAGCAGTATTATTCCCATAATCACGGTAATAGCCGTCATAATTCCTCCGAAAAACGGGGGCTGCGCCTATGTCTCGCCGAGAAGCATAAGTCCGCTGACAAGAGCGACAACAAGCAGAAGCGCGCCCACGGTGATGTAGGTGATCTGTACCGCTTTTACTTCCCTGTCCGAAAGGGGCGTACCCATTTTGGACTTATAGGCTTTTCCTTTTTTTATTATTCCCACCGCAAGACAGTACAGACCGCCAAGCAGAGCTAAAATCGGCATATTTTAATTCCTTTCGCTAAACCGCAGTTAAGTACTGACGTTTTTAATTTATTACGGCGGCTCAGAGGTTCCGCCATATAGCAGTTGAACCGCAGGGGAGTACTCCTCCGCTTGCTTCGACCGGGAGACCTATCTCGTCTGCGGATACTGCGCCTCCGAGCCTTGCTCCTACAGTCTCCCGCAGAATGTAAGCCATTACCGACGGAGACAGTCCCGTTGTATAGCTGTTCAGCAGAAAGAATAGCGGCGTATCGCTCATTACTTCCGAGCAGAGATTTACAAGGTCAAAAATACAGTCCTCAAGCTTCCAGACCTCTCCCGTAGGACCTCTGCCGTAGGATGGTGGGTCCATTATAACCGCGTCGTAACGCCGTCCCCGCTTTATTTCGCGCCTGACAAATTTTTCGCAGTCGTCCACTATCCAGCGTATTGGCTTGTCGGAAAAACCCGATGAAGCTGCGTTATCCCTCGCCCACTGTACCATGCCTTTTGAAGCGTCTACATGGCATACCGACGCTCCCGCGTTTGCGCAGGCGAGGGTTGCCCCGCCCGTGTAAGCAAACAGATTAAGCACGCTTATCGGTCTGCCTGCGGAACGTATGAGACCGTCCATATAGTTCCAGTTTACCGCCTGTTCTGGGAAAAGTCCCGTGTGCTTAAAGCCTGTGGGACGAATGTTGAACTGCAGGTTTCCGCAGCTTATCAGCCAGCTTTCGGGTATTTTCTTTTTAAACGTCCACTGACCGCCCCCTTTTTCGGAGCGGTGATAATGTCCGTGGGCGGTTTCCCATAAAGGAGACTTTTTCTCGGTCTTCCATATGACTTGGGGGTCGGGACGCACCAAAGCCACGTCTCCCCAAAGCTCAAGCTTCTCACCGTCAGTACAGTCGATAAGACGGTAATCTTTCCAGTTCTTGGCAATTCTCATTTTGTATCCTTTCAGATTTAGATTCCGTATTTGTTGTGCAGATATACCAGCCATATGATAAATGCTCCCCCAATAGCAAAAAGCACACTCAAACCTACTATCTTGACTATCATACCGTTCCGCTGTCTGTTGGGGTGAAAATCCACAAACGGGATATCGTCTCCGTACTCGGCGTATTCCGGATTTAGTTCAATATACTGCCAAGTCCAATTGGGGTAGACCTCCGCAATATATTTTGCATATGACGCATTTTCGGCAATCTTCTTTTCTTATAGTATACGTATTTACTTTTGAGGCAGTGCGTTTCAGAAGAAAGTACCACGCAAATCCTACTCCCAAAACAGTCAGGCGGCTCCAAATATCAAGTGCTTCCATATCAAGCGTAAATATATATCGCCGCAGCTATTATCAGGCGAAGCAGAGACGTACATTCAACAACGTTCGCCCAAAAGCTCTCTTTATAGCATTTATAAATTATCAAAAGCATACATTATGCTCCTTTTTGCGGTCATTCGTTTTCGGGACACCTTTCACGTATCTTATCGGCAATCTCGATCGCCATACTGTTTATCTGGTCGAACCGCTTACCCTCGATCATAACGCGGATAAGCGGTTCCGTACCGCTCTCGCGGACAAGTATCCTGCCGCTTGAACCAAGCTTTTTCTGATTTTCGCTGATTATTTCCTCGATAATGGGGTCGTTCTTCCAGGCTTCCTTCCATTTGGAGATTATCTTCACGTTTACCATTACCTGAGGGTATCTTTCCATAATGGAGCTCAGTTCCGAAGCCTTTCGCTCCTGACGTTTGAGTACGCTGAGAAGCTGCACCGCCGTGAGCTGTCCGTCGCCCGTTGTGGCGTAGTCATGGAAAATAATATGTCCCGACTGCTCGCCGCCAAGATTGTAGCCTCCCGCAAGCATCTGCTCCACTATGTAGCGGTCGCCGACTTTAGTGGTTATCATGTTAATGTTGTTGTTTTTGGCAAAATGTGTAAATCCAAGATTTGTAAGTATTGTTACTACGGCGGTATTCTTCTTAAGCGTCCCCTTATCCCGCATATCCCTTGCAAAAATTGCGATAAGCTTATCACCGTCGATAAGTACTCCGTTTTCGTCCACAGCGAGACATCTGTCCGCGTCTCCGTCAAAGGCTATGCCGATATGACATCTTTTGTCCACAACAAATTTAGATATCATTTCCATGTGCGTTGAACCGCAGTTCAAGTTGATGTTTATGCCGTTGGGAGAACAGTTAACAAGAAAAACGTTTGCGCCCAGTCCTGCAAAAAGCTTTTCTGCAGTAGAGCTTGCCGAACCGTTTGCGCAGTCGATAGCCACTCTCAGCCCCGACAAATTAATGTCAACGGTTTTCATGACGCTTCTGATGTAGTCCCACTCGGCATTTTTGTCGTATGTTATCTTGCCTACGTTTGCTCCGCCGCTCATCGCCGCGGCTATTTCTTCGGGATTATCCAGAACAAGACGTTCTATCTCCTCCTCCATATCGTCGGAAAGCTTGTAGCCAGAACCGGAAAAAAGTTTGATTCCGTTAAATTCCATGCTGTTGTGAGAGGCGGATATCATCACTCCTGCGTCAGCGCCCCGCTTTTTTACCAGAAAAGCAACTGCCGGAGTAGGTACAACGCCCATTACCACCGCGTCCGCGCCCATTGAGCATATTCCTGCGATAAGAGCGGCTTCAAGAACGTCCGAGGAAATTCTTGTGTCCTTTCCGACGTAGATTTTAGGCTTGCGGTGAGACTTAGCAGTCAGCACCATAGCCGCCGCCCGCCCTATCTGCATAGCTGTCTCGCAGGTAAGCTCCGTAAGCGCGACTCCTCTCGCGCCGTCTGTTCCGAATAGTCTGCCCATTGTGTATTTCTCCTTTTCTGCATTTTATCTTTTTACTGCATTATTCCAGAACGGTTCAACCGTCCGTTTTATTCAAAAAAAGTCTGCTGAGAGCCGTCCGCTTTTTCGTCCTTGTTATACTCGTAACCCATATGTCGGTACGCCAGAGCCGTGGCGCACCGTCCCCGCGGAGTGCGTGCGATGAATCCCAGCTGCATAAGGAACGGTTCGCACTGCTCCTCAAGGGTAACGGCTTCCTCTCCGATAGCGGAGGCAAGAGTTTCAAGTCCCACAGGACCGCCGTTGTAGCCGCGTATGAGCATGTCAAGCATACGTTTGTCAAGGGTGTCAAGACCAAGTGAGTCTATCTCCATTCGGTCGAGAGCTATTTTGGCTATATCTTCGGTTATTTTTCCGTTGCCGATGACTTCAGCAAAGTCGCGGACTCTTTTCAGCAAACGGTTTGCAATACGTGGAGTACCCCTTGCGCGGCGTGCGAGCTCCGTGGCTCCCGCCTTGTCGCAGGCAATGCCCAGTATTACTGCCGAGCGCATTATGATGTCGCATAGCTGTTCGCAGGTGTAAAGCTCCAGCCGCTGGAGCATACCGAATCTGTCACGGAGCGGGGAGGTAAGCTGTCCCGCGCGGGTGGTTGCTCCGATAAGGGTGAACTTAGGCAGGTCTATTCGCAGTGAGCGCGCCGAAGGCCCCTTGCCGATGATAATATCCAGAGCGTAATCCTCCAGAGCGGGGTACAGAACCTCCTCGATAGCCCGTGAAAGCCTGTGTATCTCGTCGATGAAAAGCACGTCGTTTTCCGAAAGATTTGTTAAAAGAGCCGCAAGGTCGCCGGGCTTTTCAATGGCAGGACCGGAGGTTATGCGGATATTTACTCCCATTTCGTGGGCGATGATAGCGGACAAAGTGGTCTTTCCCAGTCCCGGAGGACCGTACAGCAGAACGTGGTCAAGAGGCTCGCCGCGCTTTTTTGCCGCTTCTATATAAATGGACATATTTTCCTTTACCTTGTCCTGACCGATGTACTCCGACAGGGTTTTCGGACGCAGGTTAAGGTCGGGTTCCTCCGAGTCGTTTGGTATGACTTCGGGGGACACAGTTCTGCCCAGAGGGGTCTCAAAGTTCATTTCGCTTGATTCCAGCAATTTTATCTTCCTTTCGGGTACAGCTTAAAAGCGTTTGAGCAGTTGTGTCTACAGCAGCTTTTTCTGCTTGTACTCCTTTGTCTGCTTTGTGGGAATGACTATCAAAGGAATTATCATTTCCTCTTCGGTAAGACCGCCGTGATTTGCCGCGTGCGGCGGTTTCGGTTTGGTGTTCAGCGTTAAGTATTTTACACTCTTGTCCGCAATGGCGCATATCATGTAATCGCCTATGAAATCGGTAACCTTCGGGTGAGTTCTACCACCGCCCAGGATACCCTTTGTGAGAACGTCGTTCTTGGACAGCAGAATAAAATCGTTTCCCAAATGATTGTGGAAAGCTCTCTCGAAATCTGTGCGCCTGTCGTTTTTGACGAAGCAGGCAGCCGCGCGGCTCTCAACGAAAGGCGGGATAACAAGGCATTCCATGATATCGGGAATATAGTTTATCTTTATTTCCTCGGTAATATCCTTCATGCCGTGATCCGCAGAAACAATTACAAGGGTGTCTGTAAGCCCCTTGCAGAGCGTTTCTATCTGCTTGTTCAGGGATTTTATGGTCTCGGCGGTTTTCTCTCCGGTTACGCCGTCCTTATGGGCAACGTCGTCGGGGCTGTTCCACTGAACATAAGTAAAAGTGTTCTGGTTTGATATACATATCATTTTTATCAGCTCGCAGACCCGTTCAAAGGTGTCCGCAGTCTTGTGGATATTTCCCTTTTCGGCAATGGTGACCTTTTCGTTGGTAATGGTAAATGGCTGAACATCGCCGATTATAGAGTTTGCTATATCGCGGTAAATGGTCTCGTAGGGCATAACGAACTCTGCCGCGTTTGCGCTTGCAACGGGAGTTTTGGTGTAACTGTCAAGATTGGTGAAGATATCAATTGTTCGGCAGAATTCCTTGAAGAATAGCGACCAGCCCAGCCAGCCGTGTTCGTTGGGTGAAAGTCCCGTGTAGTAGCTCGTCATTGCCGCCGCCGTTGTTGAGGGAAACACCGAGGTAAGGTTCTCAGTAAAATTGCGCCTTAAAAAGCTCATGGGTGAAAGATTTCTCTCCATCATGTCTGTGCCCAATCCGTCAAGAACTATAAGCACGATATTTTTGTAGAATTTGGAAAGGTGCGCGTCCAGCTTTGGCAGAGTGGGGTAAACGTTAGGCTCACGGTAATATTTTCTTATTGACGAAATAATATTTACGGGACACCTTGTATAATCGGGATAAGACAGCATTTTTACCTCTCCTTTTCTCTATATTATGCCAAAACAGCGTGTACGTTTACAATTTTATATCGGTTTATAAATTAGCCGCCATTTTTTTCAGGGACAGCCTTATAAGCTCCTCAACAGACAGGGACGGATCAAGTCCCGCAACAGCTGAAGCAGCTTCCGTCTGGGAGTACCCCAATACCACGAGGGCGGCTATTGCTTCGGAAGTGTTGCTGCCCTTTGTAACCGCGGCAAAGTCCATATCCGCAGCTCCCGCCGTGGAAAGCTGCTCTTTTGTGATCTTGTCTTTAAGCTCCAGCACCACACGCTGAGCAAGCTTGGGCCCAACTCCCTTTGTTTTGGTGAAAGCCTTGTAGTCTCCCGTTGCTACCGTAAGAGCAAATCTTTCGGGGGTCGTGTCCGACAGAATGGCAAGTCCCGCCTTTGGACCCACTCCCGAAACGGAGATAAGCATTTTGAAGCAGTTGAGTTCCTGCTCGTCCGCAAAGCCGAAAAGCTCTATGTTGTCCTCGCGGACGTGCAGATATGTGTAGAGCATGGCTTCCTCGCCCGTCCTGCCTATGCGGGACAGGGTGGACAGCGTGGTGCGGCAGGCATAGCCTACTCCTCCGCAGTCGATGACGGCGACGTCCGTGCCCTTATGTATGATTTTTCCTTTTACGCTGTATATCATAAAAATTCTCCTTGTAGTTGCAGCTGATGGCTCAGTACCCCTCCAACCGTAGGATAGCCGCTGTATTTTTTAAAATTCACAGCTTGCCCTCTCTGACGTTTATCCTGCCGCCTGAATGTCCGTGGCAAATGGCGATTGCAAGAGCGTCGGCTGTATCGTCCGGTCTGGGGACTTCCGCGAGTCCCAGTATTTTTCTGGTCATTTCCATGACCTGCGGCTTTTCCGCCCGTCCGTACCCTACCACAGACTGCTTGACCTGCAGCGGCGTGTACTCGAAAATGGGAACTCCCGCGTTTACCGCCGCCAGAAGTGTTACTCCGCGTGCCTGGGCAACGTCAATGCCCGTTTTCTGGTTGGTGTTGAAGAACAGCTTTTCTATAGCCATGGCGTCGGGGCGGAATGTCGTCAGTACCGTGTTCATGTCGTCGTATATGGTTTTCAGCCGCAGGGTAAAGTCCGTGCCCGCCTGAGTGGTTATTGCACCGAAATGCAGGGGTACAAAGCCGTAGCCGTCGTATTCCACCACTCCGAATCCCACTATGGCGTAACCCGGGTCTATCCCGAGTATCCTTGTTTTTCTCAATTGTGACCGCATTCCCTCGTCGGAAACGCGACCTCCTTTCATGCCGGCCGGTACGACAATTAACGTCGTTCGCACAGCTTTCATCATAGATAACAATTAATTATACCATATAATTGAAGATTCTGCAATATTTTTTTTGAACTTATTGTAATTTTAAGGTTAATATTGTATAATTACAGTATATTTATTTTATCGGAGGACGTTTCACATGGATCTGAATGAACTGAGAAACCGGATTGACAGTATAGACAGCGATATTCTTGAGCTGTTTGTAAAGCGAATGGAGGTCTGCCGCAAAGTCGCGGAATATAAAAAGGTCAACGATCTTCCCGTGATGCAGGGGGGGCGCGAAAAGCAGATAATAGAGCGGGTCAGGGCGAATTCTCCCGAAGACCTGCAGGACGGCGCGTCTATGCTTTTTCAGAATATAATGGACATCAGCAAATGTCTGCAAAGCGCGGAGATAGAGCGGAACTGCGGTCATTTTTCCCCCAAGCCCTTTAAACCGGAAGCCGCAGAGAAAATAGCCTGTCAGGGCACGGCAGGGGCGTACTCCGAGACAGCCTGCAAAAAGCTTTTCGGCGACAAGCCTGCGGTTTTTTACCACGAATTTGAGGACGTTTTTAACGCCGTGGAAAGCGGAGAAGCGGATTACGGAATACTTCCCCTGGAAAATTCAACCATTGGGACTATTTCCGAGACTTACAGCCTGATGTCAAGACACAGTTTCAATATCTGTTCGCTGGTGCGCGTGGAGATAACCCATTGTCTTGCAGCCCCTGAGTGTGCGACCCTTGAAAGCGTGAAGCGGGTCTACTCTAAGGCGGAGGCTCTGTCCCAATGTTCAGAGTACATCAAAACTCACGGACTTGTCCGCCGTGAGTATGCCAACACAGCGCTTTCCGCAGAGTACGTTCTTGAAAAGAACGATCCCGAGGCGGCGTGTATTTGCTCGAGATCCTGCGCGGAGCTGTACGGTCTTAAGATACTTAACGACCGTATTGCCGATGCATACCCGAACTACACGCGGTTCATTTGCTTTTCCAAGGACTATGTGGCTCCCAAGAACGCCGATACCATAAGCGTTTGCATGACCGTTCCCAACACGCCGGGTTCGCTGTACCGAATGCTGACAAAATTCTCCATTGCCGGACTTAACCTTACCAAGATAGAAAATAAAAATATTGCGGGAAGCGATTTTGAGGTACTGTTTTACCTTGATTTTAAAGGAAGCTGCGCCGATGAAAAGGTAGTCTCGCTGCTTCACGACCTTGAAAATGAAATGACGTTTTTCCGTTTTTTGGGAAGCTTTAAAGAAGTACTTTAATACAGAAAAGAGGTGTCGGAATGAATGAGATAACAGTATCGGCAATAATAGCCTGCGCGGGGAACTCTGCACGCATGAACGGGATAAACAAGCAGCTTTGGGAGCTTGACTGCATACCGGTGTGCAGTCGTTCCATGCTTGCTTTTGATGGGATAGAGCAGGTCTCAGAGATAATTGTTTCCGCGCGGGAGCAGGATATTCCGGTCATTGAAAAGTTTGCAGAGAACTATAATATCACAAAATTCAAGTGCGCTGTAAAGGGCGGTGAGACACGCCAGCAGTCGGTTTTCTCGGCTTTTATGCATACGGATAAGTCTACTCGGTTTATTGCAGTACATGACGGAGCCCGTCCGCTTGTCGACCCAGAACATATTAAAAAGTGTATTAAGGACGCGTCTGTGTTCGGCGGGGCTGTACTGGGGGTACCGGTCAAGGATACGGTAAAGCTTGTGGACGGCGGCATGATAGCCGACACTCTCGACCGCAGAAAGCTTTACAGCATTCAGACACCGCAGATATTCCGCAGAGATATTTACGTCAAGGGGATAAATTTTGCACGTGACAACGAGCTGGATTTCACCGATGATTGTCAGCTTGCGGAAGCCGTAGGCGCAAAAATAAATCTGACCCTTTCCGATTACAGGAATATAAAAATAACCACTCCGGAGGATTTAGCTGTCGCGGAGGTTTTATTGAGAAATATTAGATGAGTTATATAATATTAATGTGGAGGATCATCAATTATGGTACGCATAGGTCACGGCTACGACGTTCACAGGCTTTCGGCGGGTCGAAAACTTATCCTCGGCGGCGTTGAGATACCAAGTGAAAAGGGGCTTCTGGGACATTCCGACGCGGACGTGCTCGTTCATGCGGTAATGGATTCAATGCTGGGAGCGCTGGCTCTCGGCGATATCGGAAAGCATTTTCCAGACAGCGATCCCGAATACGAGGGCGCGGACAGCATATTGCTGCTGAAAAATGTGTCGGAAATCATTAAAAAAAACGGTTTTGGCGTGGGAAACATAGACAGTACGGTTATATGCCAGTCACCAAAGCTTGCGCCCTGTATTGAAAAAATGCGGGAGAATATTGCCGTCGCGGTCGGGTGTGAAATATCCCGCGTAAGTGTAAAGGCTACCACCGAGGAACGTCTGGGATTTACTGGAACAGGCGAGGGGATAGCCGCCCACGCGGTCTGCATACTTGAGGCAGGATAAGAATCAGGCGGCTGAAGATTATTGTGTGCAGGACATTTGTGCGCGCCGTCAGATACCTTTCACTCATTGAAAGAGGTACGCATACTATATTGCAGGGGCAGAAACTGCTTATGCTGTTTTCACTTTAACGGGAAATCAGCATTGGGGCGGCTCTCTCCTGCATTTTTTCTTTTCCGAAAAAAGTTTTCCGACAAACGGAGAGGACAGGTAAATTATCTATGAAAAAATATATTATCTCTTTTGTTTCGGTTACAACCGCAATGAAAGCAAAGGCTGCACTGCGCGGCTGCGAGCTTTACGCGGAGGTAGCGCGTACCCCGCGGAATCTTGCTTCGGGCTGCGGCTACAGCGTTACTGTTGCGGGAGATATCGAAACGGCTCTTGCTTGTCTTGAAAGAAACGGAATTAAATACAAGGCTGTTACGGAAACCGTATAATATTAGCTTACGGTTCAAAAGTGTACAAATGTAAAAAAATTAAGTAAAAATTTTCCTAAATAATTTTTATGCAGATTTTTTATCTGCACTTTTATCGTGAATTAGGATAAGCAAATAAAAAATCATACCTTCGGAATGTGGAGGCTTTTAACGCAATGATAAATTTTGACAATT
Source organism: uncultured Oscillospiraceae bacterium (assembly GCA_910586535.1). Classification (GTDB taxonomy): domain Bacteria; phylum Bacillota; class Clostridia; order Oscillospirales; family Ruminococcaceae; genus RGIG8773. Next base: position 23,824 of record CAJUHS010000011.1, on the reverse strand, counting down.
CCGCAACCTCGTTCCCGAAGCCCGAAGCCGTTAAAAAAGCCGTGTTTGAAGCTATGAACCGTTACGGCGGAAATCCGGGAAGAAGCGGTCACAGAATTTCTATTGAAACTGCCGAAGCCGTTTATTCCGCAAGGTCCGCCGCCGCGGATTTTTTCGGCGCAGAGCCCGATAACGTGGTCTTTACGCTGAACTGCACCCACGCTCTGAACACAGCGATAAAGGGTACGGCTTCCGAGGGCTGCCATATAATTATTTCCTCCCTTGAACACAACTCTGTTCTGCGCCCCGTTTATGCTCTTTCAAAGGGAACGTGCAGCTACAGTATAGCGCAGGTAAGTCACAGTGACAGCGAGACTCTTGAAAATTTCAGCAGGCTCATTACTCCCCATACGAGGATAATAGCCTGCACTCTCGGCAGCAATGTTACGGGGCAGATACTTCCGTTCACAGGTATTGCGGAGCTGTGCAAAAAGCATGGCATCTGTTTTATTGCCGACGGAGCGCAGGCTTGCGGAGTAATACCTGTAAGTCTTGCGGACGGAATAAATATTCTGTGCGCTGCAGGACATAAATCGCTTTACGGCCCAAGCGGAACGGGGCTGCTTGTAACCGACGGAAAGTACAGAATAAGACCTCTTATGGAGGGCGGCACTGGAAGCGCGTCCATGGAAAAGGATCAGCCCGATTATCTGCCGGACAGTCTTGAATCGGGAACTATAAATACCTCTGGAGCCATAGGTCTCGGCGCGGGAATAGGATTTGTAAGAAAGCTCGGCATGGACAGAATTTATAGCCACGAAAGCAAGCTTTGCCGCATATTTGTAAACGAGATAAAAAATATCGGCAGAGTCACAGTTTACCGCGACGATAGAGTAAAAAGCTATCTTCCCGTCGTATCATTTAATGTAGAGGGACTTTCATCAAACGAAACGGCTGCTAAGCTGAGCGATATGGGTTTTGCTCTCAGGGGAGGACTTCACTGCTCCGGGCTTGCCCATACATCTCTCGGAACTGTTCCCGACGGAACGGTGAGATTTTCTCCGTCGGTGTTCAATACCGAAAAGGAAGTGCACGCGCTTGTTTCCGCTGTAAAAAATATTGCGGAAGAAGCCGTATAAAGGGTCATAAAACTATTTAAACGCCGTGTCTTTCTTTCTAAGCGGAGTGAAGGGTACGGCGGAACAGTACATGAAAAGGAGCGGAGGCGCTCCTTTTTATTTGTTCTAAACTTGTCCTATGAAGCATAGGATTAAACATATCGGATGTAAGGAGATGCCGGGATGTGAAAAACAGGGAATTTCTGCATTACTTTTCGGGAACGGCAGGCAACGCCGTCTCGGGACTTTCGGACGCTCAGCTTGATGATATCACGGAAATACGGTTTAGGGTGAACCGTCCTGCGGCTGTGTGTACATACTGCCTAAAAAGCGCAAATTGTGCAGCCTCAAAAATACTTTACATAACCCAAAACGGGCAGCTTACCTATAATCCTGCTTCGGCGGTAACTGTAACCGAACAGGACGTTCGGCGCACCTTTGAGGCTGTATGCCAGTACTCGGTGCACAGCTTCCAAAGGGAGATAACCCAAGGATTTATAACAGTCAAGGGCGGACACAGGGTCGGCTTCTGCGGGACTCCCGTAATGCACAACGGTACTATAGAAAATATAAAAAACATAAATTCGATAAATTTCCGTATCGCAAGGGAACTGACAGGCTGTTCCGAAAAGCTTTTTGAAAGCTGTTTTTCGGACGGACCCTGCAGTCTCCTTATTGCAGGTATACCCTCAAGCGGCAAGACTACTGTTCTGCGCGATCTTACAAGGCTTCTCGGGGGACGCTTCAAGGTCTCGGCTATTGACGAAAGAGGCGAGCTTGCCGCCTTATGGAACGGAGTCCCGCAAAACGATGTAGGTCTGAACACGGACGTTTTTGACGGTTACGGCAAGGCGGAGGGGATATCCGCGGCGGTTAGGGTAATGTCCCCGCAGATAATAGTTTGTGATGAAATAGGCTCAAAGGAAGATTTTTCCGCTATACGTGAAGCGGCTCTGAGCGGGGTCTGTACCGTTGCGGCAGCGCACGCGGCAGATATGTCAGACCTGCTGAGGAAATTTCCAAAAGAAAATTTAAATATATTTGACAGGATCGTTTTTTTGCCTGAGCCGGGAAAAGTATCCTCAGTACTGAAAAGGAGCGGAGATGAATATGTTTAGCGTACTTAAAGTATCCGGTCTGATAGTTATAGTCGCGGCTTCGACGCTTGCGGGAAATTATTTTTCCTATATGCTGAGGTGCAGGCTCGCGAGCCTTAAAAAAATTAACTATATGATAGACGAGATAATAATGATGATACGGTTCAGGTCTCCTACGGTGTACGAGATAGCAGAAAGTCTGGCAAAGTCGGAGCGTTTCAGCTGTTTTGGTTTTCTGAACTCGGTATCCACGGCGGGGGACGAGCCGTTTCAGCAAAGCTGGTGCAGAGCGGTCTCGGAAGACGTTCCGCAGGGATTAACGTCAGGCGACGCGGAGCTGCTTTCAGACATCGGCAGGAAGCTCGGCACAAGCGACTCGGAAAGTCAGATAAACACGCTGCGGCTCCAGCAGACGGAGCTTTTGTCGGCAATTTCGGCTGCGGAAACGGATTGTACAAAAAAAGCAAAGCTGTACCGTTCAATGGGAGCTCTTGCAGGAGCGTTTATATCAATAATGCTTATCTGAACCGTATTTTTATTTTCGATTTGCGGCGGTACGGAAAAGCGCGGGAGGTTAAATCGTGGAGCTTGATCTGATATTTAAAATTGCGGGTGTGGGAATAATAGTGACCGTCCTGAACCTGCTGCTGAAAAAGTCCGACAGGGATGAATACGCTCTTATGGTAACTATAGCCGGACTTATAGTAGTACTGGCTATGATAATAAACGAGATTGCAGAGCTGTTTGATACGGTAAAGTCTGTATTCGGATTTTAAAAAGGCGGGACGTCGGTATGATAAATATAGTATCTGTTGCGGGAATATGTATAATTGCCGCCGTTCTGTGCAAGCTGTTCGGTTCGGTCGGAAGCGAATATTCGCTGTACATAAAGCTTGCCGCCGCGGCCGCCCTTATGTCGGCTCTGATACTTTTCATATCTCCTGTGGCGGAAACGGTACGCAGTATTTACGAACGGGCAGGGGCGGACGAGGAGTATCTTACCATTCTTTTCAAATCGCTGGGTATATGCTACATCACTCAGTTTGCCTGCGATATCTGTCGTGACAGCGGCGAGAGCGCTCTTGCCTCACAGGCGGAGCTTGCGGGAAAGCTGTCCCTTCTGATTCTGGCTCTGCCGCTGTTCGATTCGCTTTCCGAAATTGTTTCGGGACTTATATGAGGACGTGCATATGGATATTGTTAAAATTTTTTCCTCGGCTTTATGCGCGGCGGCTTTTATGCTGTATCAGCCATGCGCTTTATCTGTACAAGCTGTACAAGACATACAAACCGTAAATACAGAATCAATCGGGCAGGACAGACAGGAATCAGCGAGGCAGGATATTTCCGAAATAGCCGAGGAATTGGGAATAGACACAGGCAGTCTGAGCGATGATCTTACTCCCGAAGCCAAGGACATTTTCGCTGAAAATAATATTGCCGCGGACAACCCCGAAGCCATTGCGGAGATAACTCCCAAGGACGTTTTTATTTACGTTTGGGAGGAATTCAAAAAAAGCCTGTCAAAGCCGTTGAGGGTGCTCTCGTCGCTGCTGGCGGTAATACTGGTCGCCGCTCTTATCGAGGGCATGGAGGACAGTATCCCCAACAAAAGCCTGTCGAAAATATTCGGAGTGATATGCGTGCTTATTTCAGTGGGTATCATTGCCGATTCTGTGTCGGGAAGCATAAACCGTGCTGCTGAGGCGCTGGATTCGGGAGGAACATTCATGATAGGCTACGTTCCCGTTTTTGCTGGGATAACCGCTTCGTCGGGAGGCATTACCTCTGCGGTAGCCTATAATATGCTTGTCCTGCTTGTGGCGCAGACCACGGTACAGCTTTCGGGAGAGATAATTGTTCCCGCTCTGTCCGTCTGCATGGCAATGGGAATAGTCGAAGCTATAAATCCGGGGTTCAGGCTTTCGGGGATAACCGAGGCTCTGAAAAAGGCGGTCTCGTTTATAATGGGCTTTATTATGACCGTTTTTATAGGACTTCTGTCTCTCCAGAGCATTGTGGGAGCATCTGCCGACACGCTGGGGGTAAAGGCGGCAAAGTACGTTGTTTCAAACTTCATACCCGTTATAGGAGGTGCGGTTGCAGACACTTACGCCACGGTAAAGAACAGTCTGGGACTTCTCCGCGGGGGAGTGGGATTTATCGGTATCGCCGCCATATTTATAATGATACTTCCGCCTGTGCTTGACATAACCGCCATGAGACTGGTATTCGGCGCGGCGGACGTTGCCGCAGAGCTTTTCGGTTTGTCGCAGATAAAGGTTCTCGTAAAAAATACCGGGTGGATACTGTCAGCGGTTTTCAGCATACTCGTTTGCTTTGCGGTAATGCTGATAATCGCGACGGCGATACTTATGCTTGTCGGACTTAACATTTCTTGAGGTGATAAATGTGGAAACCTTTCGCACAATAGCCTTTACCGCCTGCTTTCTGGGAATAGCCATAGCGGTTTTCAACTCGCTGTATCCGTCGGAAAAATTTGCGGGACAGCTTAAGATTATTTTTTCCCTGATATTTATTCTAAGTCTTGTAAAGCCTATAGCAAGCGGAAAGGTTGATATCCCGGAGATAGCGGCTGCCGCGTCGGCTTCTTCCGGAAGCGCGGACTATTATTCCTCAATGAGCGGCAGGGCGGACGAATACTTCATAAGATCGGTTGAAAACAATATCAGCTCGGTTCTTGAATCGTCTCTTCATGAAATTGAAATTTATCCGGAAGAAATTAAGACAAGTATAAATATTTCCGAAAACTACGGCATATCTATTAACGAGGTAAAAATTGTCCTGAATGCGCAGAACGCTCACGGCGCAGAAGCCGCGAAACGGTGCGTTTCGGACAGGATCGGCAATACCGCCGCAGTTACTGTAAACGTTGCGGCGGAAAGCGGAAAAGAGGAACGGCAATGAACGAACTTATCGAAAAGCTTAAGGAGATTTCCAAAAAACCTGTTTTCCTCAAAGCCGCCGTGGCTGCGGGGATATTGGCTATCGTACTGATACTTGTTTCCGACCTGTCGGGCGGAAAGGACGAAAAGTCAGTCGATACTAATGGGAACGTTCCCGTGACTTTCGGGTACTCGGACGTTTATGCCGACAGCATGGATACAAAGCTGTGCGATATTCTGACGTCCATAGAGGGAGTTGGGAAAGCGCAGGTAATGCTGACGGTAAGCTCCACGGAGGAGTATGTTTACGCCGAAACGGTAAAAAGAGGAACCTCGCAGGCAGAAAACAGCTATGTGATAATAGATAAGGGTTCGCAGAAGGAGGCGTTGGTGAAAAAGGTAAATAATCCGTCCATAAAGGGCGTTGTAATTGTCTGCGAAGGAGGCGATGATCCAAGGATATGCGAAAAGATCTACAAGGCGGTGTCTACCGCGCTTGACATTTCAACAAGCAGAATCTATGTTGCAGAAATGAAATAGGAGGAAATTTTTATGAGAAAACCAAATCTTATCATCGGCAAAAAGCACATCATTCTTGCGTGCCTTACACTTATTCTGGGTGTGGCGGTCTATATGAATTACGCTTTTGCTTCCATTGAGGACGACATCACAGCCGAAAAGACAATGGCTGACGCTTCAGATTCTGGAAGCGTCGAAGCGGCGAACTACGGCGACGCGGCATTCGTCAGTGCCGAGGGAGAGAGCGATTACTTTGCTCAGGTACGTCTCGCCAGAATGACCTCAAGAGACGAAGCGGTGGAAACTCTTTCGGCGATACTCGGCGGCGGAGACCTTTCAGACGAGGAAAACGCAACCTATACAGGCGAGGCGGTAACGCTTTCCAAGCTTTCCGAGAGCGAAAACGCCATTGAAAGTCTGATAAAAGCCCAGGGCTTTGAGGACTGTGTGGTGTATCTGAACGGCTCTATGGCGAACATCGTTGTAAAGTCCGAGGGGCTTGTTCCCGCCGAAGCGGCACAAATTAAAGACATTTTATTAACAGAGGTGACAATTCCCGCAGAAAATATTAGAATTTTTGAGGTTAAGTAGTTGTTTCTTTCAAAAAAATTTGGTATAATAGGAATACATACATATTTTTGAAAGGCTGACAACGTCATAATGTAACCGTCAGCTGTCATATAAGACAAGGAGGTATCATTATGAGCAGAACAGCTAAGACAGAAACAGCCAATAACCTGAAAATTTTTGAGGACGTTATTCGCAGGATCGTTGAGATCGCGGCGGCGGACGTTGACGGTGTTCGGGGATTCGTAACGTCAAAGGTGGATTTTGCCGGCCTGTTTATCAGAGCGGGACAGCAGTCTCTGATAAATGTAAAGACAGGCGACGGTTCGGCGGAGATATCACTCGGTATTAACGTTTCGGGGAAATGCAAGGTCAAAAGCACTGCGGAAAAGGTTCAGCAGCGCATTAAGGACGATGTCCAAAGCATGACGGGAATTGCGGTGACAAAGGTAAGCGTGTATATTTACGGCATCGTTTTCGACGATGAGGATAACGAAAACGGCAAAAATAACGAATAAGGAAAGCTGGCTCTTCTTTGACGGGGAGGGCTTGCTTTTCCGCGTGTTTTTGCTTTGGCAGGCAGAAAGGAAAGTGCGGAATTGAAAAGAAGTGAAATAAGAGAAGCTGTGTTTTACCTGACGTTTGAAAAAATGTTCGGCGGAGATACGCCCGACGAGGTACTTGATACGGCTTACGAGGCAGACGTTTTTGAAATAACCGAGGATGTGGAAAATATGTTTAAGGCGGTGGACGCTCATTCTGCTGAAATAGACGAGGTGATCGCTAAATTCAGCGAGAAGCGGCAGTTCAGTCGTATACCGAAGGTACTGACTGCAATACTCAGGATAGCGGTTTACGAAATGCTTTACGACGATAAGATACACGACAATGTGGCGATAAGCGAGTCGGTGATCCTTGCTCAGAAGTTCGCCTATGAAAACGACGTGCAGTTTGTAAACGGTCTGCTGGGAGCGTTCAGCAGGAGCAGGTCGGGGGACGGTTCAGGAAATGAAAATACTGGGACTTGACACAAGCAACTACACGACCTCATCAGCCCTTTTCGATACCTCGGACTGTACGGTAAAGCAGGTCAAAAAGCTTCTGCCCGTAAAAAAAGGCGAACTGGGACTCAGGCAGAGCGACGCGGTTTTTCACCACACAAAGCAGCTTCCTGAAATTATAGCGGCTCTTTTTGAGGACTTTGAAGAAACTCCAGCCGCTGTTGGCGTTTCGGTCAAGCCCCGCGGTATCGACGGTTCTTATATGCCCTGCTTTCTGTGCGGAGAGGGTCTTGCGGATTCATTGGGGTCAGTGAACGGTATTTCTGTGTACAAAACGTCTCATCAGGTCGGACACATTCTTGCCGCGCTGTATTCGGCGGACAGGCTTGACCTTGTAAAAGAACGTTTCATTGCGTTCCACGTCAGCGGAGGTACTACCGACTGTCTGCTTGTCGAACCCGACGACGAAAATATTATCGGGATAACAGAGCTGGGCACGTCTCTTGATCTTAAAGCGGGACAAGCAGTAGACCGGGTGGGACTTATGCTGGGACTTGATTTTCCATGCGGACAAAGGCTTGAGGAGCTTGCCGTGAAAAGCGGCAGGAGCTATAAGATAAAGCCGACAATGAAAGGCGGCAGCTGCTGTCTTTCGGGAGTGGAAAACAGGTGCGGGAAAATGCTTGGCGATGGCGAAAATCCCGAGGATATTGCAATGTACTGTTTGTGTTGCATTTGCGCGGCAATTGAGGGAATGACGCGTTACGCTTTGGATATGCATGGAAAACTTCCTGTAGTTTTTGCCGGCGGAGTAATGTCCGACAAAATCATAAGGGACAGGCTCGAAAGCGAATTTGATTCATATTTTGCCGCTCCGGAATTTTCCTGCGACAATGCCGCGGGAACTGCGGTTTTTGCGGCTCTGAAAGGGAACTTTATATGAGCGCGGTTTTGACGGTATCACAGCTTAACAGATATATCGCTTTTAAGCTGAAAGAGGACAAAAATCTTAACGGAAAGCTTATCAGGGGCGAAATATCCAATTTTACAAATCATGCCAAAAGCGGACATTTTTACTTTACTTTGAAAGACTGTGAAAGTTCGGTAAAGGCGGTAATGTTCAGGGATATGGCTTCTCGGCTTCCGTTCATGCCTAAAAGCGGAATGAAAGTCATAGTCTCGGCGGACGTTCGCGTTTACGAGCGGGACGGCGTTTATCAGCTCTATGTTACCGATATGCAGCCGGACGGCGCGGGGGCTTTGTACCTTGCTCTTGAACAGCTTAAAGAACGGCTTGCGCTGGAGGGAGTATTTGACGAATCCCGCAAAAAACCGCTGCCTGCCATGCCGAAAAAGATCGGTATAGTTACTTCGACGGACGCCGCCGCACTTCAGGATATGCTGAATATTTTAGCAAGGAGGTATCCTATTGCTGAGGTAACGGTCTTTCCTGCGGCGGTGCAGGGCGAGAATGCTCCAGATTCCATATGCAAGGCTGTTGGATACGCCGATAAGCGGGGCATGGATCTGCTGATATGCGGACGCGGAGGCGGTTCTTTTGAGGATTTGTCCGCATTCAATACCGAGGCGGTGGCGCGGTGCATACAAGGGTGCAGTACGCCGGTCGTCTCGGCAGTCGGACACGAAACTGATTTCACGGTCGCGGACATGGCTGCCGATCTGCGCGCGCCTACTCCATCTGCCGCCGCAGAGCTTGCGGTTCCCGATACCGCGTTTCTGTACGGCAGGCTGAACGCTTTTGAAAAAGCTCTGACGGACGGTTTCCTAAACCGTTTGGACGAAAAGTACAGACGGCTTGAAAATGCGGAAAAGCGTATAAAAGCTCTTGATCCCAAGGAAAGAGCGCAGCGTCTGAAAGAGAAATTTACTCAGGCGGAAAAACGTCTCACGGCGGCGTATACAATAAAGCTTAGAGAGTGCGGAGGTCTGCTTGCGGAAAAGACTGCGGCTCTCGACGGGTTTAGTCCGCTGAAGACTCTTATCAGAGGCTATTCGCTCGTCTATAAGGACGAAAAGCTCGTCAATTCTGCGGTTGAGCTTTTTTCGGGAGACAGAGTGGATATCCGTCTTTCGGATGGTGCGGTCTCAGCCGTGATAGACTAACGGAGGTCATAATATGAATTTTGAACAATCGCTGAAAAGGCTTGATGAAATTATCGCAAAGCTTGAAAATAATGAGATATCTCTTGAAGAATCTATTGAAATATACCGGGAGGGCACCGATTTGGTAGGCAAGTGCCGCGGTCTGCTGGACAGCGCGGAGCTGCTCGTTACCGTTGAGGAAGCGGATACCGCTCAATAACTGCCACATATCAGAAAACGGAGGAGCTATTTTGACAGGTGAATTTAGAAAACGTCTGGAAGAGATGTCGGAAATAACCGACCGCAGACTTGAGGACTATATGAACGGCGTTCTTTCGGGAACGTCAGGGCAGCGAAAGGTCGCCGAAGCAATGAAGTACTCCCTGTCTGCGGGAGGAAAGAGGATACGTCCCGTGCTTACAATGGAGTTTTGCCGCGTTTGCGGAGGAGACCCTGAGGCTGCGCTTCCCGCTGCCTGCGCACTGGAAATGATACACACATTTTCGCTTATCCATGACGATCTGCCCTGCATGGACGACGATGATATGCGCCGCGGAAAGCCCTCCTGCCATATCGCTTTTGGCGAGCCAACGGCTCTTCTGGCGGGAGACGCTCTGCTCAATTTTGCTTATGAGACCGTGTGCGGCGGGAGACTTTCTGCGGAGACGAAGATCGCGCTTATTACTGAGCTGACCAAAGCTACAGGTGTAAACGGAATGATCGGCGGACAGGAGATAGATACGGCTTTTGAGGGACAAATGGACGAATCTGTGCTTTTGGATATGTATTCCATGAAAACGGGAGCACTGCTGAAATCAGCCTGCAAAATGGGCTGTATCGCCGCAGGAGCGGGGGACGAAAAAATTGCTGCGGCAGAGCTTTACGCTGAAAAGCTTGGACTTGCTTTCCAGATAATAGACGACATACTCGACGTTACCGGAGACGAAAAGCTGCTCGGAAAGCCTATAGGCAGCGACCGCGGAAACGAAAAGGAGACTTTCGTTTCCCTAAACGGTATCGAAAATTCCCGAAAGACGGCGAAAACCCTTACCGATGATGCTTTGGGCGCTCTCAAAGCGTTTGAAAATACTGACTTTTTAAAGGAGCTTACGCTGTTTCTTTTGAAACGGGAGTATTAAATAAAGGAATGAAAAACATGAATACGCTTTCATATAATTATGTTCTTTTCGCTTCACTTGTTTCGTGGTGCGCGGCGCAGGTCATAAAAACGCTGCTGAACTTTATGCAGACAAAAAAATTTAATCCAGAACGTCTTTTCGGAGCAGGCGGAATGCCCAGTTCTCATTCTGCGCTGGTATGCTCGGCAACTATTGCCGTATGCAGGAAGTGCGGGTTCGGCTCTTCGGAATTTGCGATAATGTTTATCGTTGCAATGATTGTAATGTACGACGCTATGGGAGTAAGGCGTTCGGCGGGACTTCACGCACGCGAGATCAACAGGATAAACCGTATCTTTGCCGTAAGGGGGATAAGGCCGAACGATGAATCGCAGGATCGGAAGTGTGAAAAAAAGAAAAAAGAACTCAAGGAATATCTCGGCCACACTCCCTTTGAAGTCCTCGGAGGCGCGCTTCTCGGCATACTTATAGCAATGGCGATGCCTATGACTCTGACAATGTGAAAAGGAAGTTTTTATGTATGAATAATAAAGAAATATCGCTTAAAAATCTGACTTCTCCCCACGAACTGAGCCGCCTTGATATGCGCCAGTGTGAAAAGCTTTGCGGCGAGATACGTGAAAATATTATCCGCACGGTTATGAAAAACGGCGGACATCTTTCCTCAAACCTTGGAACGGTGGAGCTTGCCGTGGCTATTCACAGGGTGTTCCGTTCCCCTGCGGATAAGATTATATGGGACGTGGGTCATCAGGCTTACGCCCACAAGCTTCTGACAGGACGATACGACGATTTTGGTACTTTGCGGAAAAAAGGCGGTATATCGGGTTTTTGCCGTCCCGAAGAATCTGAGCATGACGCTTTTATAAGCGGCCACAGCAGCACGTCCATTTCAGCGGCGCTCGGAATGGCGGAAGCCATGCGCCTTGACGGAGACAAGCACCATGCGGTAGCTGTTATCGGCGACGGAGCCTTTACGGGCGGACTTGCCTACGAGGGACTTAACAACGCGGGCAAAAGCAATAACAACCTCATAGTTATACTTAATCACAATGATATGTCCATATCGAAAAACGTGGGAGCGTTTGCGAAATACCTTACGTCTATCAGGGGCAATACCGCCTATATCAACGCCAAGAACAAGGTGGAGTACATTCTGGGAAATACGCCAATTGTGGGGGAACCAATTAAAAAGGTCATTCAGACTTCAAAGTCTGCGCTGAAATCAGTTCTGTATCACTCCACAATGTTTGAGGATATGGGTTTTGTATATCTGGGGCCGATTGACGGTCACAATATTTCCGAGCTTGAGGACGCTTTGAGGGCGGCAAAAAAGCTCAGACGTCCCGTGTTCGTACACGTCAATACTATTAAGGGAAAGGGCTTCAGACCTGCGGAGATCAATCCTGGAGCTTTCCATGCGATACCTTCCTGCGGGTACAGAAAAAACAACCCGAACAACGATATAAAGGATTCATTTTCGGAAGCGGCAGGCAAGGCTCTTTGCCGTTTGGCAGCCAAGGACTCAAAAATATGCGCGGTCACGGCTGCAATGAAGTACGCCACGGGATTACAGTATTTTGCTTCCGAGTACCCCGAAAGATTTTTCGACGTTGGGATAGCCGAACAGCACGCCGTTACCTTTGCGGCAGGTCTTGCAAAGGGCGGCAGACTTCCTTTTTTTGCGGTGTATTCCAGCTTTTTGCAGCGTTCCTACGATCAGATTATTCATGACGCATCCATAGACAGGGCTCATATTGTTATTGGTATCGACCGTGCGGGATTTTCGGGTGAGGACGGCGAGACTCATCAGGGCATTTTCGACGTTCCTATGCTGCTTACTGTTCCCGGGATCACTGTATTTTCTCCGTCTACCTACAAGGAGCTTGAACTGTGCATGGAAACCGCCTTTTACCGAACCGACGGAGTTGCGGCGGTAAGGTACCCCAAGGGAGGCGAAACGCTTACATTCGGTGCGGAGGATACGGTCTCCTATGCCTATACGCTTACAAAAAACGGAAACCGCAGGCTTGCTGTGGGATACGGAAGAATTATACACAATCTTTACGCCGCCGCGGAAAACTGCGACGTTCTGAAGCTTGTGAAGCTGTATCCCGTTGAGGAAGAGATATTGAGGATATGCAAAAATTACGATGAGATATTTTTCTTTGAAGAGGGCTCGCGGCGCGGCGGTATCGGCGAATATCTGCTTACGGAGCTTTATGGAAAAGGCTACAGGGGAAAGTATTTTATTACAGCGCCGGACGGATTTATCGGTCAGGCTTCAATGGAGGAATGTCTTGACGAATACGGTCTGAGCGCGGAAAAAATGAAAGCTATATTTAATAATTGTTCGGAGGACAGCATTGAGACTTGATGTGTATCTTGCCGAAAACGGTCTTGTAAAAAGCCGTGCTGCGGCGAAGGAGCTAATAGTATCGGGACAGGTTTCGGCGGACGGAAAAACCGTGCTCAAACCCTCATTTGACGTTGGTGAGGACTGTTCCGTGAAAATTACAGGCGGTCAGCTCCGCTACGTTGGCAGAGGCGGCTTGAAGCTTGAAAAGGCTCTGGACGTATTCGGGATAAACCTCTCGGAGCGGGTCTGCATAGACATAGGCGCGTCCACAGGCGGCTTTACCGATTGTATGCTGCAAAACGGTGCGGCGTATGTTTACGCGGTGGACGTCGGTCACGGTCAGCTTGACGATAAGCTTATAAATGACAGCCGTGTACTTAATATGGAAAAAACAAACATACTGGAGCTTTCTGCGGATGATTTTCCGAAAGAGACGTCATTTATTTCGGCGGACGTTTCTTTTATATCGCTGAAGCATATTCTTCCTAAAATAAAGGAGCTTCTGCCAGAAAGCGGTAAAGCCGCCGTTCTGATAAAGCCCCAGTTCGAGGCGGGAAAAGCGAATATCGGCAAAAGCGGTATAGTCAGAGACAGAAAAGTCCATGCCTCCGTTTTGTCGGACATTGTTTCATTCTGCTTTTCAATTGGGCTTGAGGTTTCGGATCTGACCCATTCTCCCGTCACAGGGGGGAGCGGCACGGACGGAAATATTGAGTATCTTGCTTGTCTGAGACGCGGAAGCGCCCATAGGGATTTTGATTTCGGAGAGATAGTCCGTAACGCCTTTGGAGAACTGAAAAAAACATGAAAGGAGTACTTCTGCGGTGAAAATTGCTGTTATGCCGAATTTCGGTAAGCTGCACGCGCTCAAAACTGCGTTGGAATGCTGTGATATATTAAATGCTCTCGGAATAGAAGTTCTTGCGGAAAACTGCTGCAAAGACGAATTTTCGGAAAAAAGCTTTGTGTCATTCGGAACAGCCGAAGAGATAGCTGCGGAATGCGATATTATTATAGCCATAGGCGGCGACGGAACTATCCTGACGGCTTCTGTTTACGCCTCTGCAAACAATAAGCCGCTGCTTGGGATAAATACCGGCAGACTCGGTTTTATGGCGTCAATGGAACGTAACGAACTTGAAAGTCTTGCAAAGCTAAAAACAGGGGATTATTGTACCGAGGAGCGAATGATGCTTGACGCTTCGCTTGTCCGTAACGGAAAAACAGTCGCGTCACACACGGCTCTGAACGACGTGGTGATAGCGAGACCGTACTCAAAAATAACCGACTACGAAATATTCACGGACGGTATAGCTGTCAGTTCAATGCGTTCGGACGGAATGGTTTTTGCGACTCCCACAGGATCGACGGCTTATGCGCTTTCTGCGGGAGGTCCCATTCTTGAGCCTGAGACCGAGTGCATACAGCTTACGCCAATATGTCCACATTCGCTGTTTTCGAGGACTATGGTTTTCAAGTCGGAAAGAATCCTTGAGGTAAGGCATTACTCCGACGATGATTCGGTCTATTTTTCGGTGGACGGAAAGTTCTCCTGCGCTCTGACAAGGGACGAAAGGCTTATTATAAAGAAGTCGGAAAAGAAGCTGCGCCTGATAGATATCAAGGGACACTCGTTTTTCGGTGCGGTAAACAGCAAGCTGATGAATCCCATAAAGTGAGGAAAGATACTGATGAAAAGTCACAGACAGAATAAGATAATAGAACTGATTGAGCGGTACGAGATCGCAACACAGGACGCTTTGAAAAAACGTTTGGAGGACGAGGGCATCGCCGTTACTCAGGCTACGCTGTCAAGAGACATAAACGAGCTTGATCTTAGAAAAGAGCCGTCTCCGTCCGGGGCTTATATATATGTCCGCGCACAGAGGGCGGAGATGCAGTTTCCTCAGATATTCAGGGACTCGGTAGCCGGCATTGATTTCGCGCTGAACACTGTGGTGATAAAATGTCACACAGGAATGGCTCAGGCGGCGTGCGCTGTACTGGATAAAATGAGCTGTGCCGGGATAGTCGGTACGATAGCCGGGGACGATACTATATTTGCGCTTATGAGGACTGAATCGGCTGCCTGCGAGTTTGCCGACGGACTCAAAACGATGCTCTCCGCGGAATAGACCCGGCGCCGTTTTAACCGCTGGTCATGAAAGGACGTTTATTATGCTTAGTGAATTGTATATTGAAAATCTTGCTGTAATACAAAAGGCTGAGATACCGCTGACGGAAAGTTTCAACGTCTTTACGGGAGAAACGGGCGCGGGAAAGTCCATTCTTGTCGGAGGTATAAACGCCGTTCTCGGAAAAAGGATCAGCAGGGATATGGTGCGTTCCGGCTGCGAAAAAGCGACTGTAAGCGCAATGTTTAGGCATCTTACTCCCGGAACGGTAAGAAAGCTTTCTGAGCTCGGCATAAGCTGCGAGGACGACGAGCTGATGATAACCCGTGAGATATCCGCAGACGGCGGCAGCAGCGCAAGAATAAACTCCAAGGCAGCTCCGATATCCGCTGTGCGTGAGTTGGGCGAAACTCTTATAGACGTTCACGGACAGCATGACAATAAAATACTTATGTATCCCGAAAAGCATATCAACATTATAGACGACTACGCGGAGCTTCACGAGCAGCTTGATGACTACAGAAAATCTTTCCGCGAGCTTCAGGATACGGCAAGAAGAATAAAAAAACTGGCTGTTCTCGAAACCGAAAAACAGCAGCGCGTGGAGTACCTGAACCGTTTTCTCGCTGAAGTAGGGGAGCTTGAACTGGAGAATGAAAACGAGGATACTGAAATCGAAAATGAATTTACTGTTGCAAACAACAGCAGCGTTCTGGCTGAGACCATTTCCCGTTCGCACATGGCCGTATGCGGCAGCGAAGACAGCACGGGAATGACGGAAAGCATTGATTCCGTCATAAGCGACCTTGCGGAATATTCGGATATAATGCCGTCTCTTTCGCCGCTGATAAACCGTCTGGACGCGGCAAGGATAGAACTTTCTGATATAGGCGATGAACTGACAAGGCTTCTTGACGGCATAGACGTTGACGAACAGAGGCTGGAGTATCTTTCCGACCGCAGGGAAAAGCTGTACAGCATAAAAAAGCGGTATTCATGCACCATTGCGGAGCTTATAGCGCGGTATGATTCCTACAGCGGAGAGGCTAAGGAGATAGCGGGCTGTGCCAAGGAAATACAAGACCTTACAAAAGCCAAAAACAGGCTTCTCGCGGAGGTGTCTGAGAAAGCGGAAAAGCTTTCCGAAGCGCGTTCGGCTGCGTCCGGCAGGTTTACGCAAAAGATAGCCGAGGAACTGAAATTCCTTGATATGCCCAATGTGAAGATACTTTTCAGACACGAAAAAGGCAAGCTTACGGCGAATGGAATGGACGTTATGGAGCTTATGATATCAGTAAACGCGGGAGAGCCTCCGAAGCCTATCGCAAAGATTGCTTCGGGCGGTGAGCTTTCGCGTATAATGCTGGCAATAAAAAATGTTGTTGCAGAAAAGGAAGATACTCCCACAATGATATTTGACGAAATAGACACGGGAGTAAGCGGGCGCGCCGCTCAGAAAATCGGAGTGAAGCTTCGTCAGGTATCAAAAACAAGGCAGGTCATATGCGTTACTCACCTGTCACAGATAGCGGTCATGGCTGACAACCACCTGCTCATAGAAAAAACAAGTCTTGAGGACAGCACGGTCACAAGCGTTACGCAGCTTGACCGCAGCCAGCGGGTAGGCGAGATAGCCCGTATCCTCGGCGGAGAGCATATAACTAAAACTACGCTCGATAACGCAGCTGAGCAGCTTGATGGTCAGGAAAAAATTTACAATGAAATTTTGAATAAGTAATGAAACGGCAGTACCTAACTAAGATACTGCCGTTTTTCCTTTATGGGGCATTTGACTCATAATATCCTATGCTGCGTTTGAGACTGAGGACAGCGCTTTTTTCACTTATTTCCGCAGCTTTTTTCATCATTTTTCTACAGTTTTCCTTTATTTCGTCATCGCAAAGCGTTTCAAGCACGTCTGTCATGATATAGACGATACCGCCGTGCCTGTCATGGATCACCTCTGCTGCCGGCACTGTGTTTCCCCCCTCTGCGTTAGCATTAAAGCTTATGCGGAGACAGGAATGTCCTATTCCGTTGTATACGGCTTTACAAACGTGCGGCGCTGAAATTCACAGGTGGTTTTAAATTATTTCTCCGCCGTTTATCCGCAGACGGAATTTTACACCGAGAAACTCTGCCGAGCGTTTACAAAGGATCATTCTCTGGAGGAATATCTCAAAGTATTCCATGACAGAAGCAATATTTGTGTCTATTTCCAATTCAAGTATCAGGGAGGTTTTGTCCGCTCCGAAAAACAGGTCTGACTTTTCCACAGCGTAGTTTACACGGTCATGGATATCGAAGCTTTTCATGTCGGCGTTTCTTACGCGGCTTCGGCGCACGTCGGTTTTGTCGGCGATGATAAGCGCGGCTGAGACCGCGTTAAGCGGCTGTGCGGTAGATTCGTCATGGTTTCCTATCGCCGAAATTATCGCGCATATTTCCTCGGCGGGCATATTCAGGTTGTCCAGCAGACGGAAAGCCATTACCGCGCCGCTCTGAGCGTGGTCAATACGGTTTATAACATTTCCGATATCGTGCAGATACGCGGCGATCTTTCCCAATTCAATTGTACGGGAGGGATAATTCAGCGTTGTCAGTATCATTTCGACCGTCGCCGCAGATTTTTCGACGTGGGCAAAGGAGTGCTCTGTGTAGCCCTGCGCCTCCACTGCGGCGTCGGCGTTTTTAATGTATGTGCGTATGTCGGGGTTGCGGCAGATATACTCGTATGTCACAATGCTGCTCATCTGAAAAAGTTCCTTTCTGGCAGTTTCGGTTAAGCGTTTCAGTCGGATTTTGTTTTGACTCTGACCTTTACTTTTCTTCTGACGGGAGCTCGGAAGTACCGCTTTGTGTATTTCAGTATTTTTTCCGCCAGCTTGCCGGTAAGATCGTTCTCGTCCAGCCGCCAAGCCCAGTTTCCGTTGCCGATAGTGGAGGGAATGTTCATTCTTGCCTCGGAGCCGAGACCTAAAAAGTCCTGCATCTGGATCACGGCAAGGTCGGAAACGCTTGCGTAGGCAGTTCTGATCATGCCCCAGTTTGCGCCCTCCTTTTTGGAAAGAGACATATATTTTTTGGCGTTTTTCCGGGTGGACTTATCCGCACTGTTGTACCAGCCGAGGGCCGTGTCGTTGTCGTGGGTGCCTATATATGTTACGCTGTTTTTTACATAATTGTGTGGAAGATAGCTGCTGTCGTCCCCTCCGAAAGCGAACTCCAGTACGTTCATTCCGGGGAAACCCGATTCCCTGAGCATTTTTCTCACGTCTGCGGTAAGGAAGCCCAAGTCCTCCGCTACAAGCTTAACGTTTCCGAGGGCGGATTTTACTGCTTTGAAAAGCTTCATGGACGGTCCGGGCAGCCATTCTCCGATCTCTGCGGTCTCGTTTCCGTAGGGTATTGCATAGAAACTTTCAAAGCCGCGGAAATGGTCAATGCGGGTCAGGTCGAAAAGCTCTCCCGAATACTTGACGCGGGATATCCACCATTTATAGTTTGTCAGTTCCATGTAATCCCAGTCGTACAAAGGATTTCCCCAAAGCTGTCCTGTAGGCGAAAATTCGTCGGGAGGACAGCCAGCCACCTTTGTGGGACGTCTGTTAACGTCCAGCATGAAAAGCTCGGGAGCCGACCAGATGTCCGCGCTGTCCATGGAAACGTAAATTGGCATATCGCCGTACAGCTTCACACCCTTTGAATTTGCATAGCGTTTCAGTTCAAAGTACTGTTCAAAAAATTTGTACTGAATGAATTTTACGCACTTTACCTCCTCCGCAAGTTCTTCGGAGTAGCGCTTCATGGATTCGGGCAGGCGCAGACGTATATCGTCGTCCCATTCAGTCCACATTATATTGCGGAAGTTCTTTTTCAGCGCGGTGAACAGAGCGTAGTCCTCCAGCCAGAAAGCGTTGTCGGCGCAGAATTTTTCAAAGCTGCGCAGCTTTTCGCTGTCGGATACCGCAAAAAATGAAGTGCAGGCTTTTTTCAGTACTATCTGCTTGAAGCTGTCAAGCTGGGCGTAATCGATAAAATCCCGTTTTTTTTCAATGACCTGAAGATCGTGGTCGTCCGCGCTTATCAGACCCTCGGCAATGAGAGCGTCGAGGTCGATAAGCAGGGGATTTCCCGCAAATGCAGAATAGCTTTGGTAGGGGGAATCGCCGAAGCCCGTAGGCCCTATAGGAAGTATCTGCCAGTATTCCTGACCGCTTTTAACAAGGAAATCCACAAATTTTTTTGCCTGAAATCCGAGAGTGCCTATGCCGTATCTTCCGGGCAAACTGGAAATATGAAGCAAAATTCCGCTGCTATGCATAAACATCATTCCTTTGCAAATAATTAATATCATTATACACCATGTTTTCTTGATTTTCAAGCGTTGTGTATAATTTGGCTCCGTAAAATTAAAATATACGGAGAAAAAATAAAAGGAGAGCGAAAAAATGAGCAATCAGAACAATAACCAGAACCAGCAGAACAACCGCAGCAACCAGAACCAGCAGAATAATCAGAACAACCAGAACAATCAGAATCAGCAGAACAACCGCAACAACCAGAACCAGCAGAACAACCGCATCAACAATCAGGATAACAAGTAAGCCTTGTCCCTTTCTTAAACGAAGCAGTTCCCGTATGTCGGGGACTGCTTTTTTTCTTGATTGAAGACGGGAAATGTGATATAATGTAAAAAACGGAGGTAAGCAAAGTGGACAGACAAAGATTTTACGAAGCAAGAAGCAAGGTGCTGAACGGCGAACACGTCCGCGCGGGAATAGGTACATACGGTGAAAAGACTGTTCACGCGGTGCTGAAAAATTATTTTGAACCATATGCGGACAGCCACGAAAGCAGGGTTGGTGGCTTTGTGGCGGATATAGTCGGCGAGGACGGCATTATTGAGATACAAACGGGAGATTTCGCAAGGCTGAGAAAAAAGCTCGAAGCCTTTTTAGCTGTAAGCAGAGTAACTGTGGTTTACCCTATAGCGAGACAGAAATGGATAATTTCCATCGACCCGGAAACAGGCGAACAGGGAAGAAAGCGCAAGTCTCCCGCCAAAGGAAAGCCTTGGGACGCTTTTCCCGAGCTTTATAAGATAAAGCAGTTTCTGAATCACGAAAATTTCCGTTTGTGTATAGTTATGCTGGACGTGGAGGAATACCGCAGACCTCCCGAGACCGAGGGTCTGAAAAGGGGCAGGCGGCGCGGCTATGTCAGGTATGACAGGATACCGCTTGAGCTTGTTGACGAGATACATATAGACGGTCTGCATGACTGGGAATATTTCATTCCGAAAGAGCTTCCCGAAGAGTTTACATCGGCAGATTTTGGTTCTCTGAGCAGCGTTGGTAGAAACTATGCTTCCTATGTGCTAAACGTGCTGACTGCCGCCGGAGCAGTCGAGAGAGTCGGAAAAAGAGGAAACAGTTTTTTATATCGTTTATCTCTTGACAATCTCATTTAATAGAGTTATAATATACATTGTATGAATTGACGAGGGTAAAATTTGGTTTTTTTGTCTAATTTGTTAAAATTTGCGTGAGCTTTTTATCGGCGGAAAAATCTCTGCTGTGGAAAAGATTCGCATAAAAATAGAAAGGAATGGTATTAAATGGGTCATCTCACAGGTAAAACCGCGATTATCACAGGAGCCGGAAGAGCTGTCCTTAAAGACGGAAGCTGCGGTTCTATCGGCTACGGTATTGCTACCGCCTATGCCAAGGAGGGTGCGAATCTGGTTATCACGGGTCGTAATGTGAAAAAACTTGAGGACGCCAAGGAGGAGCTTGAAAGACTGTACGGCATTAAGGTGCTGACCGTTCAGGCTGATGTAAGCGATGGCAGTGATAACGAAGCTGTGGTAAAAAATGTTATTGACAAGACCATTGAAACCTTCGGACGTATCGACGTGCTAATTAATAACGCACAGGCTTCCGCTTCGGGCGTTACGCTTGCAGAGCACACCACCGAGCAGTTCAATCTTGCCATGTATTCGGGACTTTACGCTACGTTCTATTATATGAAAGCCTGCTATCCTTATCTTAAAGAAACAAAGGGCTCGGTCATCAACTTTGCTTCGGGAGCGGGTCTTTTCGGTAATTTCGGTCAGTGCTCCTACGCCGCTGCCAAGGAAGGTATACGCGGTCTTACGAGAGTTGCGGCTACCGAATGGGGCAAGGACGGCATTAATGTTAACATCGTTTGTCCTCTTGCGTGGACAGCACAGCTTGAACAGTTCCAGGACGCTTATCCCGACGCTTTCAAGGCTAACGTTCATATGCCTCCCATGGGTCATTACGGAAATTCCGAGCTGGAGATCGGCAGAGTGTGCGTACAGCTTGCTTCTCCCGACTTCAAGTATATGACAGGCGAAACCATAACTCTCGAGGGCGGTATGGGTCAGAGACCGTAAAAGGGCAATGCAAGGGCATGGGGCGAAGCGACTGCCTAATCCTGCATTTTTCCTCTAATAATCTAATAGCAAAGGAATGAGATAATGTATAAAATTGTCAAAAAAAAGGTTCTTAATCCTACAGTCACACTTATGGATATAGACGCTCCAATGGTAGCCAAAAAGGCTGAACCGGGTCAGTTCATTATCCTGAGAGTTGACGAGAACGGCGAGCGTATACCCCTTACTGTTGCGGATTTTGACAGAGAGAAGGGTACTGTAACTATTATCTTCCAGATAGTGGGGGCTACTACAGAAAAGCTGGGTCAAAAGAACGAGGGCGAATCCATTCAGGATTTTGTGGGACCTTTGGGCGTTCCCTCTCATACCGAGGGACTTAAAAAGGTTGCCGTTGTGGGCGGCGGCGTGGGCTGCGCAATTGCGTTTCCTATTGCAAAGAAGCTTCACAGCAGCGGCTGCGAGGTACATTCTATAGTCGGATTCAGAAATAAGGATCTTGTTATTCTTGAGGACGAGTTCAATGAGGTTTCCGATAAGCTCTGCATGATGACAGACGACGGTTCTCACGGTACTAAGGGTCTTGTTACCGACGCTCTTAAACAGCTTATCGAAAGCGGAGAGAAGTACGACGAGGTGATCGCTATCGGTCCGCTGATAATGATGAAATTCGTCTGCGCACTCACAAAGCAGTACGGTATAAAGACCGTGGTTTCCATGAACCCGATCATGATAGACGGTACGGGAATGTGCGGCGGCTGCCGTCTTACTGTCGGTGGAGAGACAAAATTTGCCTGCGTTGACGGTCCAGATTTCGACGGACACCTTGTTGATTTCGACGAAGCTATGGAGCGCAGCGCAATGTACAAAACCTTCGAGCGTCAGAAGCACGAGGAAGTATGCAATCTCTTTAAGGGGGTAAAGTAAAATGGCGAATATGTCTTTGAAAAAGAATGAAATGCCCGCGCAGGAGCCTAACGTGCGCAATAAAAACTTCAAAGAGGTCGCTCTCGGCTACTCCAAGGAGACTGCGGTAGACGAGGCTAACAGATGCCTCAATTGTAAAAACAAGCCCTGTGTGAACGGCTGTCCCGTAAATATTGACATCCCTGCGTTTATCCAAAAGGTCAAGGACGAGGACTTTGACGGCGCATACGATATCATCAGCGCGTCGAGCTCGCTGCCCGCGGTATGCGGACGGGTATGTCCTCAGGAGACCCAGTGCGAGGGAAAGTGCGTCCGCGGTATCAAGGGCGATCCCGTAGGCATCGGCAGACTGGAGCGTTTCGTTGCCGACTGGCACAACGAGCATAGCACAGCCGAAGCCAAAAAGCCTGAGCCTAACGGTCACAAGGCTGCTGTTATCGGCGCGGGACCTGCAGGTCTTACCTGTGCAGGAGATCTTGCACGTCTCGGCTATGAGGTGACCGTATTTGAAGCTCTGCACCTTGCGGGAGGAGTTCTGGTGTACGGTATTCCCGAGTTCCGTCTGCCAAAGGCTATCGTTCAGAAAGAGATAGACGGTCTTAAAGCGTTGGGCGTAACTATAAACACTAATACCGTTATCGGAAGAACAATTACTGTTGACGAGCTTTTTGAGCAGGGTTTTGAAGCAATCTTTATCGGTTCGGGTGCGGGTCTGCCCAGATTTATGGGTATTCCCGGCGAGAATCTCAAGGGTGTGTATTCGGCGAATGAGTTCCTGACCCGTACAAACCTTATGAAAGCTTACACGGAAAACTCTGATACTCCTATTCAGCACGCTAAAAATGTTGCTGTGGTAGGCGGAGGAAACGTTGCGATGGACGCGGCAAGATGTGCGAAGCGTCTCGGTGCGGAGAACGTGTACATAGTGTACCGCCGCGGTGAAGCGGAAATGCCCGCACGTAACGAGGAGATAGAGCATGCAAAGGAGGAGGGTATCATTTTCAAGACCCTCAATAATCCTGTGGAAATTCTCGGTGACGGACACAAGCTTGTTACAGGAATGAAATGTATTGAAATGGAGCTGGGAGAGCCGGACGAGAGCGGCAGAAGAAGTCCTGTGGAGAAGAAAGGTTCAGAGTTCATTCTGGATGTTGACTGCGTTGTTATGTCTATAGGTACATCTCCCAACCCGCTTATCAGAAATACCACGGAGGGTCTGGAGACTAACCGTAAGGGCTGCTTTGTTGCCGATGAGAACGGTCTTACTTCGAGAGAGGGCGTTTATGCGGGCGGCGACGCTGTAACCGGCGCTGCTACTGTAATTCTTGCTATGGGCGCAGGCAAGACTGCTGCAAAGGCTATGGACGAGTATATCAAGAGCAAAAATTAACGAGTACAAATTTATAGCACTCCATAAAAAAATCCTTACAATCCAGCCGCAGAAAACCAACCCAAACAATCAGAATTAGAAACCAAAGAAAAAGCATACTTAATTGCAGAAGACTGTAAACCACTTAAAAGGGCACAAGAACCAAAGCAGCTATATTACGATAAAA
>CAJUHS010000010.1 GCA_910586535.1 uncultured Oscillospiraceae bacterium | reverse complement strand
TGTTTATAGACTCTATAGCCTTATCGAATATATCAGAATTTTTGAATATTTCTTCGATTTCAGCCTGAACTTTTGCAAAATCAGATTTAACCTTAGAAACTATTTCACCAGCAACATCAACGTCTTTTTCATCAATCTGAACAATTTCCAACTCTTCCAATATGGGAATCAAATCTTCGATTGTTGTATGATACTGCTTAGCAATAGAATCTAAAGATTGAAATGCGGTTTGTGCTTTTTCGCTACCCTTAAATTCAAGGTTTAATATATCAAGCCCAGTAGGAGTTTTATCTCCAAAATAAGACAAAGCTTCTTGAACACTGTTTTTAAGACCATCTGAGTTGGCAGTAATATCAACTTTAAACTGATATTTTCCACTCTTGGTTTCAAAGTCCTTATAGAAATTATTAAACCATTTAGCAACACCAGAGTCAACTATTTTGCCATCGTCAACAGATTTTTGGAAGTCAGCCTTGGCTTTTCCCATATCATCTATGCTTTTGTATATCGCATTTTCGTTTCCTTGGGCTATTGCTTCTTGATAGGCTTGATGTGCGTCAATAGTTGCTTTATAAATGTTTTTGTAATTATCGTTGCTCTGAAGTTCGCTTTGAGTTGCAGAGTCATATAATTGCTTGGCGTTTTGATAATCTTCATTGTTAATATTATTAATCTTTTGAGAAACAGAGGCAAGTATCTTATCAATATTTTCAAGACCATTTTCTGTTTCCGACAAAACACCTACATTATCCTGTCTATATTTCTCTATATAATCATATAATTTAGTATAATGTTCAATAGCCTCATCGGTAGTTCCTTTAAAATTAGAATCAAAACTTGTCACGCCATCGTGCTGCGAACGTATAGAAATAAGTCCATTATTATATAATTGATTAGATAAGTCGTCTAAACCATCAAAACTATATCTCGAAAAGTTTTGATTAAATGATTTTTCACTTTCAACTTTTTTCTTAGCGCTATTTATGGCTTTTTTATTTTCTCTGATAAAACTTTCGGCTTCCTTGCGAGATACCTCATCAAGTAATGCAATTTCTTCTCTTAAACTTCCATTGACTAAATCAATAGAATCTTTCTGAAGTCCATATTTAGAAACAATTTCATCCTGTATTTCAACTAACTGTTTACGAGCGTTATAAGCGTCCTCTTCCGAAATAGTTTCGTCAGCCAAAGCATCTTTGAGTTCTGTGATTTTGTCTTTGTATTCTGTTATTCCTTGATTTTGTTCTCTTAAGCTTGACGCGGACTCATTGGCTTTATCAATTAATTCCTTTTCACTATTGACAAGAGTGGAAATTCCTGTTATAATAGCATTAATAACAAGCATAATACCCATATTAAACGCCACATTCATGGCTACACCGGCAGCTTTGCTTGCTACCGCCGATGTTTTTTGTGCAAGCGTAAGCTTTCCTGTTTGGGTTGTTATAGATTGTATTTGGGCTTTATTTGCAGCCATTTGAGTGTCATATTCTTGCTGTGTAATTTTACCTTGTTTCAATTGCCTGTTTAAGTTATTTTGCTGTTTATAAAGTTCGGCAATAGCCATGCCCTGTTTTTTTATATAAGTATGAGAATTAGAAAGATTATCTTGATATGCTTGTAAATAACTTTTACCATTTTTTAAGTCAAAATTAAATTTTTTAAGATTGGCTATATCTTCTTTTTTAATAAAATTTCCAAAACTGCGTATACCCTGTCCACTTTGTAAATCTCTTTTAATATCATAAAATGATTTGTTTAGTAATCCAAATTTTGATATAAGTTTGTCGGTGTCATTTCCAACTTGTCTAAACACCATAAAAAATACTATACGTTTTGAATACAATATTTTTAGGAGGAAATTTATATGAACGAAACAACCACAAAATCAAAAAAGCCCACAAAAATATGTTTAAAGTGTGGTAGGGGATTACATTCTAACCAAGAGAAGTGTAGTTCGTGTGGGTGTGAGGATATTATTGACAAAAAAGAATATAACAATATTGTTGAAGAATATGAAAGAGCTGATGATACTAAAAAACTTGAAATGAGAAACAATTTAAATTATGAAATGTTTTTTAAATATAATTATATACAACCTCAAAAAAATAATATTAAAAATACAGATGATAAAAACGAAAGAAATGATTTGCTAAAAAGTTTAGGTGGATTAGCAATTATTGTGTTGGCGTTTATTCTATTGGTTTATATAACGATTAATTCAAATGTTATAATAGGATTTATTGTTTTTGCTTTTCTAATATGGTTAGGATATACTATAATAAATAGTATTTCAGATAAAACAAAACGAGAAGTTGATGAAATCAATAAAACCAAAGATAAACAAAAAGAATATCAAGAATTGCATGGGGGCTACAAATGCCCAAATTGCGGTGAATGTGCGGGGCACGAAATAAGTACAGTGAAAAAAGCTGTTTCTGTTGGAATGTTAGGATTAGCTTCTAATAAAATAGGTAAGAATTATGAATGCAAGAACTGTGGATATAAATGGTGATTTTAACTATGTGAATCCGCTATTCATTTTTGTCCTCCTTTAAAATTTAATAAGATTTAAGTGTAAAACACTTATAGAAAACTATCATATGATAGGCTTCTATAAGTGTTTTTTCATATGTAGTGGTGTCTTTAAGTTCAGTGATTTTATCAGAGTATTTGAGTTCTCTGTCAAAGAGTCAGTTTTACTATTTAAAAATTTAAATGATGAAATTAAATTGTCTGTACTCTCTTTAATTTCCTTAAATCTATTGACAGCCTTGGAAATACCTGTTATAATAAGGTTAATAGCAAGAGCCAAACCAACATTAGCTAAAAGTCGCATTGCTCCGTGTGCTAACTTAGTTGCTATTGTAACTTTGTTTGTTGCACCAGCCAACGCTTCTTCGGAAACCGCTGCGCCATTGGCATTTCTTGCAAGCTCTTGTGCTGCTGATGAGGCGTTTCTTAAATGCTTATAAAATACAGTATTTGTTGATAATAAATTTCCTTCTGCATCTTGGCAATTTATTAAAGCTTTATTATAATTTCTCAATGCTTGAATATCTTGTTCTGATAACCCAGTTCCAAATATTCTACTTGGAGAAAATAAAGAAAGGCTTTGTTTTGAAAGTCCATTGGTCTTTATTCCATTGATTGCAGTACCAATATCTCGGAATATATAGTTTACTTGTTTACCGAATAAAGACAAAGCTTGTCCAGATTTTGTTATATCACTCTCGATTGTTTTAAACACCATATTCAAATCATATAGTTTTGATATATAATTTGAAAACCAAGAGGAGGATAAAAAACATGAAGCGATGCCCGACTTGCGGTTCAAGATATCCAGACGACTTTGATACTTGCAACACTTGCAGCACAAAAATTACAGAGTGGTTTCAGTCAAAATACCCAGATGACCCCAACACCCACAACACTTATAAAGTGCCGTTAATAGATAATAAAATTGCGAATGAAATAAATTATTACGGAATTGAAAACAAAAAACTTCAAAAAAAATACCCCGAAGAATGTAGAATATATTTGGAAGCTCAAGAAAAAATACAAAAAATAAGGCAAGAATACTATGAAGAATCTAAAGTAACAATAAGTAAATCGGCTATACCCACAAGACTAGAACCTAAAGTAGAAGACTTAAATGTAAATATTCCCAAATGTCCTATTTGTCAATCTACCGATTTATCCCCAATATCATCTATTCATAAAGCAGGAAAGATATTAATGTTTGGTATTTTCGGAATGGGCGATAACGGCAAGACGTGGAAATGCAATAACTGCGGTAGCAAATTTTAAGTGTTTGCTATGTAAAACCCACCAAAAACATATTTATCACTTCCTTTTATTTTTTATATAATAAAACTCTCTCTTACTGTTTAAGAAAAGAGAGAGTTTTTTAATATGTCTTTTAGATTATGTCAAACAAATTACTCAACGAACAAAATATGAGGTTAGTTTTTTGTCTTGTTACAGTTAGAATTGTTTTCTTCTGTATATTGTTGTTCATCAATTAAAATTTCATTTTTCAAAAGATTAAAGTCGGCACATAATCTATCACGCTCTATTTTTCCGCATTGATTATATTTTAAATAAACTGTAACCAAAGTCTTTAATTCCATACACGCAAACTCGTAACCCTCATCTCTTAATCGTTTGTGATCGTTAATTGCTTTATCGACTGGCAAGTTTTTTAAAACATCTGTGTTTAAATGATATAATACTAATTGTCCAGATAATGTATTTGATAGAACCTTTTCAGCGGTTATCCAGGAATTTCTGTCTCCAAAGGAAGAAGCTTCCAACGACAAAACAACATTAGTAAAATCTAACAGTATTAATGCAAATATTGCTGTCATATTTTCCCAAAACTCCTGCCGTTTAATGTTTCGTTTTTTGAATTTGGCTGAAGACTTTATTCGTTTTTCAATAAATTTTAGAAGTTCATCTAATGATTGCGATAACATCATATGAAACATATTAACTAATCGCATACCAAGGTTATGTATTTCGCTAATAATTTCTTCTTTACGTTCACCTTTTATCTGTCCAGGATAATTACGTATTATTTGACCTAATACTACAATAATTTTTTGAGCAGCATAAAAATCTTTAAAGTATTTTGAATCTACATCATCTTCATCTTTTTGAATTTGCGAAGTGTTGATGTCGTATACTTGACCATCGCATATTTGGGCATTATCAGACAATTCTCTCTTTTTTTCTTGTGCAGAAACTACATCATTTTCATTACCAACAATGACACTATTGTACAATTCTTGTATCCGTTTTTCAGCAGTAGTCATTATTGGGGGCGTCTCAGTAAAATCAAACAGAGGTACATTGTCAAATACTGATAGTGCATTAAGTAAAATATCATCAATAATATTATCGTTTATAGAAAAACTACATACAAATATCATTATATTACCATATGATTCATTATGTAAATTTTGACTCATATATTGTACTAAATTGCGAATTTCTTGATTTTTATAATTTTGTTCTATATAATTTCCAACAAAATAATAATACATATATGGATATTTAAATCTAACATTATTATTGTTATCGGTTAAAATTATATTTGCGTCTTTCATAAGTTTAATAACATTATCAGGATTTAGTGGAATTTGCATATCAGCGGCAAATTTTTCAATAATAGTTTTACAGTCTATATAACCGAGCGGCTTTTCAGTATTACAAAGCATCTTATATGCTATATTGGAAAGTATATTTTCATATATATTAATACTTCCTTGCAAAGAATTGTTAGAATTGGTCGTTATTGATTTCAATATACTTTGCCTAATTATTATATTATAAAAAAATATATAATTATTGGCATGATTAACATCAATGTTCCCGCTATCTATTGATTGTAGCCAAAATAACATATACAAAGGGTATGCAGGAGTAGTTGCACGTTGAGATGATAATAAATTGTCAATACACATTGTAGCTTTATCAATTTTTGATGATATATCATCAATTGGTTGTGCATAGTCTTCTGCTAAACTATACCACTTAGTTATCATTTCATTTCTTTTTACGTTCCCCATAGGTAATATTCTATATGTTCGTACAATAGCGTCCTTATTAATTTCAGAAAATTGAGATATAATCATAGATACTTCAAGTGTAGAATTAACAAGGATTATTACTGAAGCAAACCTACTACATAAATAATTCAAAAAAGTCCCAATTCTTCTATTATTAATTTTTATATCTAAAAAATTGTCTAAAATTAACATTTTTTGTTTCAATGATAATTGACGAAAATATTCTAAAGTATCTTTATTATATTGTTCTATATATTTTTCTTCAATTATTTCTTCAATTTTATCTTCTTTATACGAAGAAAAAGTTACACCATTAATATAAATGCAATTCTTATCATATTTTCCAGCAGTCTTATAAATTCTTTTTGAAAGAGAAGTTTTACCTGAGTAGGTGTCTCCTATAATTATGTTCAATCCACATTGAGTAATCGTATCAAAAATATTGGTCTTTATTTTTTCAGTTTGGCGTACAATTTTTTCATCTTCAGTGCCATAGTATAAATGCTCTAATTCAGGCCAACAATAAATCATGGGTAATGTTAGCGGTTTTAATAGTTTGTAATGAGGTAAAGGCAATTCTAAATCGTTTAACCACGCATTTGTTTCTGAGTTTGGGCAAGTAAAAGAAACAGCTTTAAGTATTTCTAAATTAATAGTATCTTCACTATGACGTATATATATATCTTTTTCCCATTTATATTCTATTTTTTTTACTTGTTCAAAATTTTTATCAAAACAAAATACTTTAAATCTACTCTCGTCTGAATTTTGACTATAAAAAGCAGATGCGGTAAATTCATTTGTGCTAAAATTGTTGCAACTTATATTAACATATTCATTCCGATGTTCATGTCCTACTAAAATAAAATTAGAAAAGGAACGAACCTTTTTATCAAATTCAAATTTGTTATCTGGATGAAACCAATGACTTGGATGATGATAAACTGTTACTACAAAAGTTTCGTTTTTTATACCCGTGCTCGTAATCTGGTTGTCAATTGCCTCTAACATTTCACTGGGAAATAATAATTCACCGGGCTTTTCGTGATATTGCGAAATCCATGCAGAATTTAATAGAATAAAAACGACGTTTCCCATTGAAGTATTTAAAGAAAAAGTATCAATAAGAGCATTAATTGATTTTGAAGAAAAACTTTTTTTAAAATTGTTAAAATTATTTTGTGCAGATAAAAGAACATTAAAATAATCTTGAGGTACAGTATTATTGATTTGTGAATTCAGTTTATTTATAATTAAACTTCTAACATTTTCTTCTTTTTTTTCCTCTTCGTTAAAAAAACAATCGTGATTACCAGGAACACATACTGTATATATTTTAATATCATGTTCTTCCGTTATAGTCTTTTGAGTAGTTTCAAAATAATCTAAAAATATTTTATATTGTTCTTCCGTTCCAGAGTATGCTATATCACCAGATAAGACAAATACAATTATAGTATCTTTTTTTACCAAACTAAGACAAGCTTTTGCAATACCAATAAATTTTTCTTTAATTTCATCATTTTTTTCTGTTAAATGAATATCAGATAATTGCACCATTAATATACGCATAACAACACCTACTAATCGTTAATTTGTATATCCTTTTCATCAATAGCGGTTTCAATTTTAACAAACCATTTTTCACGATGTTTATCATACAGTATTTCTTGACATTTCGATCTGTTTTTTATAGTGCATACATATTTTTCTAAGCCATATTTCCAATACTCTGTATATTTTAAACTGGAAATATAATACTCTTCACCATCAATAATAGAGAATGATGTTGGAATAAATCCATCGTGATTAAAAGTTCCTTTAAGAATAATTTGATGTAAAAACATATACTTCTCCTTATTATAGCATTATTTTTTCATTAGTTCAATATTTTTATAATTTTTCATCAATTATACCATAAAGATGCCGAACCTTTTGTCATATTTGCACGAAATCCCAAATTATTGACATATCGGTTCTTTTATGATAAAATTTAAGTAAATCGCCTATAATATTATAGGCTTTAATATTATTATAAACCTAAATTTAGAATTTGTCAAGCTTTATTAATTCTAAATTTGGACTAAAGGAGCAAGAAATATGCCGCCTAAATACAAACAATCTGACGCATACTCTGAAATTTTCAATAGGCTCATAGAGTTGTGTGAGCGAAATAATACGTCTGTAACGGCAATTGCTAAAGAACTTACAACAAGTACGAGTAAATTAGATACTTGGAAAAAGGGAAATATAAACACAAATATAATTCCAAAATTAGTATTAAGACTTAACACTTCTTTAGATTATCTTTTCACAGGCAAAGAAAAAATTTTATCCTCGAAACAGCTATCCGAAGATGAACAAAAAATACTCAAATATTTTAAAGAGCTATCACTGGAAAAGCAACAACAGCTTATTGGTATAATAGAAGAATTTGCATCAGCTTGTAAGAGACAAAACTTAAAGCCAATAATCACAAAAATTACAAGGATTAAATTGCCTGTTGCCGACTTTGCGGCAGGAGCTGGTGTATCTTTACCACTCGAAATTGATGATAAATTTACAACCCAAGAGTTTAATTATGATGATGTGCCTGATTCGGCAGATTGCGGTGTTCCTATAAATGGAATCAGTATGGAACCTGATTATCCTGACGGAAGTATTGTATGGGTGCAGCGTAGGCGGGATATAAGAGATGGAGATGTAGTTATTGTTATTATTAATGGAGAACCATTATGTAAAATTTTTGAAAATAAAATTTACTACTCTATAAATGAAGAAGCTGGGTTTCCGCCAAGAAAACCAAATAAATATGATAAAGTGGTTATATTGGGAAAAGTAGTGGGAGTTTATAATGAAGAAGATGATATTTAGACAAATGTTTTTGTGGTTTTTATAAAGAATGCACAAGAAGATTGTGCGGAGTGATGAATTTTTCAGAATATATAGATTTTTCTTGTGTTCTGTCAAAACATACTATAATAATATTAAAGTATATTGGGGAGGTAATAAATGAATTACAGTGAAGAAAATGCAAACCGCATTTGGAAATCAATCTGTGAAGAAATAAAAATGTTTCAAAACAATATTAATCATAACGAAGAAGTAGCTTTATTGATTGCCAACCTCGGTCAATCGGTTACGCTTCGTTTAAAAGCTATTGGACTTTTAAGTACATATCTTACTTATTTTAAAGGGACAATAGATAATGTAGATAACGTTGATTGTCAAGTTATACAGCACATTGAACAAGTTAATTTTTTGATGATGCCTGTTCCGAAAGCCAATGCCCACGAATCGGCGTATCACATTCCATTTTGATATTCAAAGAATCAGAATTAATTATTGTTCTATCAATAATCTTACTTAACATAATTAAAACTTCTCTTGCATCCTTATAAGTTATATTGTATTTTTTAAGGACTTCTGCCATCTCAACAGCAATATTCCTAATTTCGCTGGTTTCATTTTTCATATTTAATAATCATTTCGTGATTATGTTAGGTTTTAAGCAGTTCAATATAAAGTTTGAACTGCTTAAATTATATTACCTAAATATTTTATATTATTTTTACACTTTATTATTACATAACTCCGTCATACTCTTTGAAAGTTCCTTAAGCTTCTCGCAAATGTCAAACAAGTTATTGCCGAGAGCATACAACGCCTCTGCATTTAACTCGTCTACGCTGTTACCCGCGCAGAATAACAGATTAGCAATACCATTGATATTGTCGTTCTCACAATCAAGGTCATTTGCAATGCTCCACAGTGACATTTGGTCAGAATTAATCTGTACCTTATTTTGATTGTTAGCTCCTGTTTTTGATGTAATTTTATTCATCTTCAAAATCCTCCTATTCAATAGTTGCACTCGATAATTTATCGAATATATACTGCTGATCCTTGCCCGTGACGAAAGTCTTAATGGTAATTTTAGGCTCAGACCCGACAAAATAGGTGGGCTCTTTTGTTTTGAAATAACCTTGATTTATGTACTGTTGATACGGCTCATTGTTGGGGCGTAAGAATTTATTATCACGAAGCCATTCAAACAATTTATTCATGCCTATATTCAATCCATGTTTACGTAATAGCTTTGACAACGCTCCTATGTCAATTAAGTCTGTAGTGCTTGAAATTTGTTTTGCAAAATCTACTAAAGGCTTATTCTGTTCAATCTTGGTGTTAAGCTGTGTAATCGTGTTAAGTTGTAAACGGAATAATTTCTTAGTATTCTCGTTCGCGTAGGAGAGATAGGTGTTGATGAAAAGTTCGTCGTTGTTTACGTAACCTCCTGTTTTGCAGATTGTGGGGAGTACAGTATCAAATACCCAACGCTCAAACTTGTCGGCGGTGGGGAGTTTACTACTTACGATTAAGCGGTAAAGGTCGCCTTCGGTTATATAGTTGACCCTTTGGGGATTCTTATATACGAGAAGTCTTGCGCATTGTGTAGCAGGAAAATACTCCTTATCGCCTATGATCATTATGATGAGCTCTCCGAACTCGGTATTGCTGAAAATTTTTATGTCATTCATAAAAATTTCCTCCGTTTCTATTGTTTTTTCAAGTTTCCTGTGGTACAATTGGCTTGTACCGTCATGGTAAACCAATGGATTGCTGTGCCTATTTGGTTTATCATATATAAATTATAATCTAAAATATTGGATATGTCAAGCAATTTTATCTAATATATTGGATTTTGGTATTTTGCACAAAAAGGAGATGGGATTGTGACGATTACAGAGCGTATTTTTATGGAATTATCCCAAAAGGATATTGCACAAAAGGATTTTGCAACCCAAATAGATGTAAACGAGAAAACTGTATCTGCATGGAAAAGGAATAACTCATTACCACCCGCAGATAAATTATCTAATATATCAGATTGTTTAGGAGTATCTTTAGATTACTTACTTACAGGTGAAGAAAAAACATCAGGGACACTTGAAAATACTACCGAACAGGAACTATTAGAAAGCTACAGAAAACTATCGGATTTTGAAAAAGGAGAGGTTTTAGGCGATATAAAACGCCGCGCGGCTAACGCAGAGCAGATCAAAAAGCCGAACATACAAAGAGTCTATCAAGCTGCCAGAACATACAACCGCGAACCTATTCCCACGGTTATTGAAGCCGACATAACGCCGCTTCTCGAAGCTCCGGACGCTACAGACGAGTATTAAGTAAAAATCATCTCTATTAAGGGTATACTCTTAATAGAGGTGATTTTTTATGAATTATGACAGCTACAAATCAGCCAGAGACATGAGTTGGATTTGTCTTTCCGACAGCGGCGTTCAAACCTTGCCCGTATCACTATCAAAAGTTTGCAAACATTACGGGTACACGGTAATAAAAAACAGTACGCTGCCGACGGATTCTGAGTTTACACTTAAACCAAACGAACGTGGGAGAAACGTGATTACAGACAGCAGTACCTTTATAATAGTACGGGATACAGACAGCTTACCTATTCAAAGATACTCAATTGCACACGAAATAGGGCATATTTTGTTGGGACATAATCATACGGAAAATATAACCCGCAGTGATGAGGACGAGACGGAACGATTTGCAATTGATCTGCTTGCTCCTGCGTGTGTTTTGTGGGGATTGGATTTGCATACACCCGAAGATATATCCGTGGTGTGTAATATTTCCATTACCTCTGCAAAGATACGCGCAGAACGTATGAAAGTCCTCTATGCGCGAGGAAAATTTCTTTTACACCCTCTCGAAAGACAAGTGTATAAACAGTTTGAGGAGTTTATAAAAAAACACAAAAAGTAGTATAATAGGTTAATGGGAACTGGTTCCCATATTTTCATTAAAATTTTTTTAATTTTAATGGCGAAAATTACTGTTATTTATTTTTGGTTTTAATACTGTTTTAAATATAAAACAACGCAAGTAAGCCATTTGAACGGCATAGCAATTTTTACTAAAACGCTATTTTAACTCCCAAAACAACCAAAAGAGATTTTCAGCTGATTTTTTAAATCAGTTGAAAATATCTTTATTTTTTTGACACCATAATTTTCACTATTTCAACAATTACAAAATTTTGCATTTGTTAAATGGCGATTTTACACGGTTTTTATAGCATTTTTATATTTTTCACATCTTTTCCGCGTTTTTGCATTTTTGTGTTTTTGCGCGTTAAGCTACATTTAACGAAGAACTTTTTTATGCTCGTGAAAATCAAGCACGCCAAAAAAGACACAGTTCTATGACCAACGAAGAAACAAGTGCATTACAAAATATGGGCGCAATTCCTGACAACAATATTCTCAAATGCCCAAGTGCGGCTCGACCGCCGTATCAACAGGAGCGAGAGGATTTAGCATTATCACAGGGTTTATAGGGTCAGGGCAGACCGTGAATAGATGCGGAAACTGCGGTCATAAATGGAAACCGAAAGGGTAGGGGACTACGAGTGTTTGAACTGTAAGGCTAAATGGTAATTTGACGTTTCAGTTGCAGAGAAGTAATTATCATATATTTTATTTAAGCAATCATAATATGATTTTTTATCCATGTCTCCGCAGGTATGATGTTTACTTTCTTTTAATTTTAATTCAAATTCTTTTTTAGTCATTTTGACCTACTATTTTTATCGAAAGAGTGAATTTTATGAAATCTCATAAACAGATGAAAAGTATGCAATTTGCACAGGAACCATTAAAAAGAAAAGCGAGAGAGATTTTTAAAGAATATCTTTTGTTTATATGTTATAACAATATTGATTTTCTTAAAAACATTGAAATTAAACCATTTAATGACTATCAATTAATAGTGGAACCTATAGTTAAAATACAACGACTATGATTTTGGGAGTTATATATGAAAAAATACCAAATATTTGTAAGTTCAACATACAAGGATTTAATTGAAGAAAGAAGTATCGCTATAAATACTATTATGCAATTAGGTCATATTCCCGCAGGGATGGAAATGTTCTCTGCTACGGGCACCTCTCAATTAGAAACAATTAAACCGATTATTGATGAATCTGATTACTACCTCATTATCCTTGGAGGTAAATATGGTTCTATAAATAAACAAAGTGGTTTGAGTTATACAGAAATGGAATTTGATTATGCTGTAGAGCAAGGAAAAAGAATCATCGCATTTGTACACGAAGACCCAGAAAATTTACATTCTTCTTTAAGGGAAAATACTGATCGTTCTCGTAAAAAATATGAACGCTTTCGCTCAAAATTACTATCTGATAAGTTAGTAAAGATGTGGAAGAATAATATGGACCTTACTCAAAGTATTGCCACAAGCATTAGCGTGGTAATCAACCAATATCCATCTAAAACATGTTGGATTCATGTAAATCAGGATGATATATATACCACCATTGAAAAGCGAATAATAACAAAAGATGTCTTTAAACTAATCCCTGACACATTAAAAAATGTTGGCACATATTTCAATGATGTTTCTAATAATTCGTTAAAGCATAAATTTGACGGGAATATCATTGAACTTGAAGTCAACATGGGGAAAAGACAAGAAGTTGGATATTTAGATGAATTTGCAGGATGCTTCGTCAGAATGGACGAAATAACCCGTGATTGGTATCAATATTTAACATAAAAATTTGCATTACATTTTCATTATAAAATAGAAAATTATCCCCAAACAGTATGGGTTGAAATTAAAACTCGTAATGTTGAATTGGTAAAAGAAGAAATCATTTTAGACAAACCTGAAAATGATGTCTTTTTACAACTTAACGATATAACGGCCGAACTACAAGAATGGCATAAGGTAAAAGAATTTTGTTTCGTAATTCGCGCATCTGACTTTCAACAGTACAATATATTAAGAATTATCTCATTAGAATTGATAAGACAATAAATGTAACCATAAGCATAAGCGTCAAATAATTCCCACTCATATAAAGCAACTCCGTCTATCTATTGTGGTAGACGGAGTTGCTTTATATGAGTGGTTTTGTGTATACTTTCAAGGCAT
This sequence comes from uncultured Oscillospiraceae bacterium, assembly GCA_910586535.1. Taxonomy (GTDB): domain Bacteria; phylum Bacillota; class Clostridia; order Oscillospirales; family Ruminococcaceae; genus RGIG8773. The sequence continues at coordinate 90,717 of CAJUHS010000010.1, read as the reverse complement.
ATTAGTATTAGAAGTATTATAACTAAAAATATTATTTTGTAATGATGATAATGTATTACCACGGGGTATTAGTTTTCCCTCGGAAATCATATTATGATAATCATCTAATGCTTTTGCTAAATGTTCATTATGAAGTGTTGGCTCCATATCGAGTAGTAATTCTTCTATTTGTTCAAACATTTTCTTCATAAAAAAACAACCTCTTTCAAATAAATAGTCTCGTTTGGAAAAAACCTGTATATTTATGTCTCATTACATATTCACATAGACATTTATAGTATTTGTCAATTAAATCATTTATTTCTACATCGTCTGCCAAATCATTAATTTTTAAATGAAGTTCATTCCTTAGAGTTTCTGCGTCTATTGGTCTACTATGTGATTTCCAGATATTATTGTTACTAAGTTTTTCTGCAATTTCAATAGCTCGTTTATTTCTTTCCATATCTGTCACTTGGATTCCAGTATCACTATGTGTTGTCCAATCTTTAAATTTATATTTAGTTAACCATATTTTAAGCATATCAATCGCTAACTCTTTAGACTGTTCGTACGATCTTAATTCTGCTAAATCAAAATCTCTTAATATTAGAAATTCTGCTTGTGTTATAGTATTATCTTTTGCTTTTTGTAATAACTCGTTTATTTTATCCAAATAACCCAATGCAGCAACAAATTTTCCATCCTTATTTCTTACCTGAGGATCAATAGGACCGAGTACAGAATAATAATTCATATAAATATTATCTCCACTCATACAAAGAATAGTCCCTGCACTATAAGCATAATCTGGCACAATAAAATTTACTTCTTTATAAAAATGTCTAAAAATGGTAACCATTCTTTGTACAGGGTTTAAACTGCCTCCTGTTGTAGTTAAAATAACATATAAAGTGTCTTTTTTGTTAGAATCTTTCGACAAATCCTCTATCATACTTTTTACTTCCTGATCAACACCATCAAGGAATTCGCCATAATAAGTAAAAACATCCGCATTTAGCTTATCTTCAATTTCCTTTAATAAATTACTTAAGGTGTTTTTAGACAATTGTTCCAAAGGGTTGTTAATCATAGACTCACATACTTTCAATTTTATACTATATAATGATTATACTACAATATTAAAAAAATGTCAAATACTATTTTTATACTTTAACAATAAATATAACAAAAACTGCCCCAGTTGTCGCAATGGAGGTAACCTGAAAACCATTTCATAAAATTTCTTGCGTAGTCCTCGATAGCCCTTTATTATAGTCGTACAAAAATACGGGACGTTCCTCAAACCTGCTTGTGCGGTAGTCCCACATATACGCATCCAAAAGTTTGTTCCTGTCGGGTAAATTCAAGACCTCCAGTAACGTTTCATTGGCGTAGAGAATATTCCGATCCAAAAGATTTTGAATAAGCGTGTCGTAAAGCGGTTTCGCATCCGATAAAATAATTTTGTAATATATTAGTACCTTTATCAGACTTATCCGAATTTATATATGCAGGGATTACAATTTCTTCCATCTCATTAATTTTTAAACTTAAAATAAAAACGGCCACAAGAGACAAAAAGAAAATAACAACAGATAAAAATACTGTCTCTTATTTAAAAAAATTATAAGGTCTTTTATTTGCCAAACTAACCAACTTCAATCTAATATGATATAATAATTGTAGAAAATAAAACATTGTACCATATTATTTCCCGCATTACCATTGCCATAATACACAAATATTTGTTAAAATTTTATATAATATCTACATAAATAATCAAATATCTTTGTTTGAAAAGTAGATTTCTTTATTATCATTTAAAAATACTATTGTGTAAAACACATTAATGTTGTATCAAAAATCTATAAGAAATTACAAAGTTTGTCAAATTTTATAGAATTTTATTGATTATTGTCTATATTTGTATTATAATATAACGTAAATAAATCCAATAATAAGGGGTATAAAAATGAAAGAAATAGCTAGTATAATTTCTCAAGTTATAGCGGGTGTTTTAGTTGAAGCGATTACTTCACATTCACTTATGTGTGTTATTTTATTACTACTAATTATTTTAAGAATTATATTATATTATCATGAAAAGAAAAAGCACTATGAAGATACTGTTGAAAGGTATAACGAGTATCTGGCGAATGACAATAGCCACACCGCAAAATTACTAATATCTTCATCTCGTCCGATAAAAAAACTAAAAAATTTAAAGAGTGGTATCTATTTATTAGGTTATGAAATATTTTCTGCTTTAGATCAAGAAATAATAGAATTTACTTTAAATTTTAATATACATACAATAAATCATTTTGGGTTAATACTTATTTTTAGAAACGACAATAAAGAACGTAAAAAGGTAAAAATAGAGATACGAATTGGTCATAAAAAGATTTTAAAATCAAGACAACCACATCCAATAGTTCTATCTCTCCAAAACATATTTACCCCTAAATTATTTATATGTGAAAATGACTTTGAACAATTAAATAAAGGAAAACATAAAATTGAATTGTGGGCAAATCATAAAAAGGTTATTAACGATTATTTTTATATTGAGGAAAATGAGATATTAGTATCGAATAATAATAAATAATAAAATGTATTTGAATTTTTAATAACATTAATTCCATTCATAAATACCGACAACCTTTCTAAAAATATTTAAAGCACTTTACACAAAAGTAGAGTGCTTTGTTTGTATAAAATATAAATTGTTAATAAAGCTTAATTTCAAATAATTTTGGTTGATATTACTAATTATTGTAATGATATACTGTGCAATTATCCAAATGTGTTTATGTAGAAATTTTATGATGTATACTTCATATCCAACAACAATTATGAGTTGTACAATTATAGTGAATTATGTCGAAAGGCGGTATTTACTATATGAGAGAGGTTTACATAACAATTTTTAAACAGTATTTTCGTTCATATCTATTGCAAACACGTAGCGAACTTGGATTAACGCAAACCCAAATGTCAGAAAAACTGAATATAAGTGAAAGAGCCTATGCAAGTTTAGAAAGCGGTCATTCTTGCTGTAGCACAATAACACTTATACTATTTTTATTGTTGTGTACAGATAATTATAATGACTTTCTTGAAGATTTAAGGAATAGTTTCGACGAGATATACGAGTGTGTCTCTTGAAATTTATCCTTAAAGAAAATCAACTTGGCTATTACTTGCCGTACTCCTATGCTCGTTACAGAAAGTCGTGTTTTGCCGAATCGTGACGCGTTTCTAATATGCCCTCATTGTTATAGCTTTATAGAGCGTGAATACATGAAGTTCTGTGATTGTTGCGGACAAGTCTTAAACTGGATAGGGTATAGCCACTCTAAGATTATAAAATAAGACTTATCTTATTTAAATTATACCACAAATTTTAAAACAAATCAATTAAAATAAGCATCCATCATTTTCTTAATTTCTTTATCGGCAAGCTTCGTTTTTCTGATTTTACGATTGTATTGCAGAAGCACAATAGATTTAAATATTTTTTCTCTACTGGTATATAATTGATTTTTTAAAACACTATCTTCGAATACATCTCACACCGCTTTTCTCTCCATTCCGCTAAAAGTCCACGGGAGAGCATTGAAAAAACTTAATACAATACAGCCGATGGCTTTTCCGAGATAAATTATAAGCAAAACTGTACCCGCCCAAATCCAAAAACTACTAAAAGTAAACTGTAAGATTTCTAACATTGTATGTAAAATCAACCTCCAATAAAATCAGGCTTTTATTTTCGCTAAAATTTTATAAAATATTTTGGTAGTAATACTCCACCTTAACTACCGTAAGGCAAAACACGTACAATGGGCAAGAAGTATTTTGTCCAAAATGGAACTATGGTATGTACGCTTACCGTCCACAAGTGTTACCTGTGGGTTGACTATATCATCGTTGCATTGCCAACGGTTCCCGTATAGTCGATGAACTTACCCCTATTCGGGGCTTTGCTGCGGATACTGCATTGCTATCAAAAGATAGTCTTCGGTGTTTAGCACCTATTTTATAGGTTTTTATCTCAGCTTGCACCATTCATACTGTTTTTTCTGCTTTCGCAACATTCACGATTGAGCATATTTCATCTCTGCGTTGTAGTCAGTATGACTTTAGCCATTTCCCGCATTTTGAGAACCACATTATTTTAAAACGTGTTATACCTACGCACAACAAGGCAATGGTACGTAAAAAGGCGTGTTTGTTTTTAGTTCACCTACGTTTTTTAATGATGTCCCTAATGTTATTGTAGAAATTAATGTCGGTATTACTCCAAGTTTGTCTATCAAAGTATCAAGAAGATTTATACATCCAGTTAAAAAGTCAACTCCACCTTTTATAAAATCGCTGTTGACTACTGTACTTGAAAGTGATTCAAAGGATGTCTTCATACCTTGAACTCTGCCTTCGATCGATTCTAAATACAATGAATATTCTTCCATTGCACTACCAGACGAATTTAAAGAGTCGTTCAGGATATTGTTGGCTTGTGACATATTAGTTAGCAAAGCAGCCACTGTGTTTCCGCGCTGCTTGCCTGCGATTACTTCTATGAGGGCTGCTTGATTTACGTTTGACATATCTTCCCAAACTTTACTAATGCCTTCCATTATTTGATATGTAGACTTAAAATTATCAGCATCAGCCATAATATCGAAACCGCCCTTGCCAGTTACATTTGTGAGTGCAAGGATTTTTTCACGCAGTTTGGAAGTAGATTCAGCCATTCCGTCAGTAGACTCACCAATTTGTTCTATTTCAGTTGAAGCGCCTCTAAGCCTCATAGATAACACTTTCAGAGTATTCAATCTGTTACTTTCCCATAAGATTTATGGTACTGACTATACAAAATTGTATAGCGATATGTCATTTCTGGCATATTCTCACATTTTATTATTAGATTATATTGTGAGTTCAGACTGTATATTCACCCTGTTATTATAATAGGGGAGTAGCGAAACTGTTTACGTTACCATAAACAGTATTACAGTCGTTACGCATTTTATAATGTTTTATTATTAAGCGGTTAGGACACTTTTATAAGTAAATGTTTATAATCATTTACATCCATATCTTGATATGGAATTATAATATTCTCATTTAAACATAATTTTTCACCAACGATAGAATAATTAAACAAATGATAATTTGATAGTTTACCATTGTTATTAACATATTCTTGTATTAACTTTTTACACAAACAGGGTTTATTATTAATATCTGTTTCCCATAAATAAATTACCTCAATATTATAATATGTTTTTATATATGTATGTTTAGCTTTATCTTTAGCTATTTTATTAAATTGCGATAAACATATTTTATTTGGAAACTTAATAGGACTACAGATGATACGTTAAAATACTCAATATTCAATTTAAATTTCTCCTATTATATTATTCCTAACTAATATAATAAAACATTATAATCTTTGCACGGTCTTGTCCATCTCTGGATTTTAACCGTTATAGCTACTATCTTTGCAACATATTACTATGCTGCACGGGCAATCATTTTACCCGCTTCTGAAGCATCTCCAGTAATCTCGGTGATTGTTGTACCCATTGCAATTGCTTGATCAAGTGAATTACCAGCTATGCTAAGAGACGATACAGAATTTGATAACATTTTTCCAATATCAGCAGCATTTACACTATACTTATTGGAGATATTGTTAAATTTATCTACAATGTCAATAGAATCTTCAATAGCCATATCATAGCTTTTAATAACTGTAGTTAAATCCTGAACGGCCGTAGTATTATCTACTTCTCCAACAACCGAATAAATACCCGAAGCTTTACTTGCAATAGAAGATTCTGATATATTATATCCCTTTTTAGCCCATTCGGCAGTTTGATTAATTAAATCGGATAATCCAATTTTTAATTCTTTGGCTTGTTGGGTTGTGTTTTTTAGGAATCTTTCATATGTAGAATCTGTCTCATCAGTAACCTTTTTAAGATTTGTCATTGCCGAGTCAAGTTCAATGACATTAGTTACCATTTTCTTTATATCACGAGCAACAGCAGAAATAATAGAAGTTAAGGTCATCCAACTACTAAATTTTGACGCACCCTCTTGCATTGTTTGCCAAAAGGTCTTACCTTCTTTGCCAGCTATTTTAATTTCTGATTTTAATGTGTTAAACTCTGCTCTGACCTTAGCAACATCTTCGGGTGTTTTTGCTAAGTCTAATTCTTGAATTAAAGAACCAAAGTCGCTTTCATAAAACTTTGAAGATCGGGTATTAGTTGACTGATATGTTGCAATTTGAGATTTAAGTGTAGCAATCTGACGTTCAAGTTGGTTGCCTTTTTTAATTTCATTTTCAAGAGAGTTTTTAGATTGCTGATTAATATTTTGGGATAACGACAATTCTCTATCCTTAGACTTAGCAATAGCTAATTCATATGCTTCTCGTTTACGAACAGTCTGTTCAGCAACCTTCTCTTTTTGACATTCAACAGAAATTAATTTTGCCATTTCTGAATTTTCACTTTGTAATAATGACAATTCTTTTTGGCGGGTTTCAAGTTGTTTACTAAGTGTTAAATAAGTTTTAGAGGAAGAACGTTTGCTCTCTTCGATTTGACTTTGCTTAATCTGAATATTGTATATTTCGTTTTGAAGTTTAACTTGTTGAGCAAGGTATGCATTGACTTTCTGTTGTTCAGATATTGTGTTTATTTTAGAAGAATTATTATTTGTGGTGCCTGTGTTGATGCCAATTTTTATAGTAGGAGATTTTATTTTAGACGACAATGTATTTAGCTGCGCCTGTATAAGTGTTTTAGATTTTTGAATATCCAATCCCGCAACAATTTTAACTCTCGCATTTTTATCAGATTGGAGCCGCTGTTCCAATTTAGGAAGTTCACTCAAAATCTGATGTTTGCTTTTGTTAATATTTTTTAAGCTTAATATGGCTTGTATAAGTATTTCTAATTCATCCACGTTTTATTTTAACCTCCAATCCCTGACGTTCAAGGCCTTGTTTCATTGCAATAGTGTGATAATGATTATCCTTTATATCTTGTGCTGTATTTTTCATAAACGGACGCTCCACCCCATCGTATTCCCAACCGCTAACATCGTATCCTTCACCAGTTTCAACGACATCTGCAATGGGTTTGTTATAATTCTGACTAACACGCTGCTCCCCTGCAAAAGTGTAATATTTATCTCCAAGGGTAATATTTTTTACAGACAGTACACTGTCGCATTTTAAATCCGACAACATATTATCTCTATCCAATAACCCTCCGTCGTTAAGTCTACGCGTGTATGCAATCGGATCATATTTATCATAAACATCACTAATAATATGGTCTGTCATAACGTCTTTAACACCATTGCTGACTTCATTTGTAAGAGCGTTGTTAATTCGTTTCTTCAATTCTTTTTCGAGTTCTTTTAAATTATTTACTCTCATAATAATATGAGTGACATTACTGTCACCCACCCCATTTGGTTATTATTTATCTGTATCGGAATTTGATTCGCTCTCTGTATTCACAGGAACTACATTTGTTTTAACAGTAATGTTTTTATTGTTCTTTGTGGATTTTCTGCGTGTAGCTCTATTGGGTTTAGATATAAGATCACGAGCAATCATTTCATCAACAAGTTTAGCCTCAAAATCTTCTTTATTTGTCTGTTTTTCAGCATTAATAAGTGCAGAGATGGTGTCACTATTAAGTATCTCATTATCAATGCTGTCTATCTTTTCAGTAACAACACCTATCAGTTTGGAAAGGGCAATATCAGACAGAGACATAGGACTTGCTTCAATGGCCCTCAGACGATGATTAATACCATTCTTAATAGCAACACAAATATTATTGCATTCCATTGTTTCATACATAATCTCATCAAGAATATCTTTGCACTCTTCACTCGTTACCCTTTTCCAAAGAGCATTGTTATCCTTGCAGTCACTCAAATCATAAGCAGGAACAAAAGCACTAATTAGAGATACTCTAAGTGAAAGCTCATACAGAGCAGGGGAGTACACCCCGTCTACAAAACAGTCTTCAATTACCTTATTTATAATAGCGTTATATTCATCAAATGAAATGTTGTTTTTAATTGTATATGACATATATTTAAAAATCTCCTATTTTAAATTGTTTTTAGCGTTCGCAATAAGTTTGCAAAAATTTTATTCATAAAGCCTATTTTTTTGTAGAACATAACAAAAAATTTACAAACTGGAAGTGCAATTCCTGTAAAATTTTGTTATTATAAGTTATACTGGAAATAAGAGGTAGATATTTATGAATGTTTGTGTGAAATTTGGCATAATACTTCGGAAATATAGAGAAAATAAAAATTATACTCGTGAGTATCTTGCTGAAATTTGTGATATTAGTGATAGGTGTATAAGTAATATAGAACGCGGAATATCCGATCCAAAACTCAGTACGGTTCTAAAACTTTGCGAAAGTTGTGATATTGATACAGGTTTATTACCCAAACTCAAAAATGGAGATGATATAATTATGTAAAAATAACTTTAATAAATTACTTGATTTAATAAAATGTTACATATTAATAAACCATAATTAAATAAGGATAATATATCATACCTTTAATAAAAATAAAAGGAGACACACAATGTATAAGTATGAACGTGTAGAACAACAATTTACAAATGAAAATATTGGAGAATATACTGCTTATGGTATTATACTAGAAAATAATATTCTCATTGAAGACGTAACCAGTGACAAAATTTTTGCTGACAAAATTATTAAAAAATTAAATAATTTTCAAGTATCTCCTATACATATTAAAGATGTAATAGAAAATTTAATTATTCAGCAATATAGTTGATAAGAACCGTCTTTTGCATTATGTAAAGGATGGTTGTTTATTCCTTTTAAATTTAATGCAAACCATTTCTTAAATGTATTTTTGTATTTGCCCTTGTTTAGCTATAAATATTCTCATGTGTTTTTGTTTACATCTACCCACTTCCGAAATACCTTTTTCATCAATACCTGTTTGTTTTACGACTTTTTTTATTTCTGATTACTCGTTGTTTTTTGATGCGTTCATATTCTACCCAACCTCCGTCTATCTTTGAATAACAAATCCATTTGTAAACAAGACCAGGGTAAACGTACCAAAATAATTTTCTTTTAAGTATTGCTATTGAATCAGGACATCCTTTAGTATCAATTACTTCAATATTTCCATTTGAATATGTCACCACAAAATCAGCTATATAATTTATTGGTTGTACTGTTTTATTATCATGAATAAACTTTGGTTGTAACTCATATTTGACCTGTAATTTTACATCAGTAATATCGCCACTCTCCACTTTGGGTAAAATGTAATCACGATAATATTTCATTTCTAAGACAGAATCGAAAACTATTCCGTTGTATGTGCGTTTTGATTTATCCTTGTCAACATTGAATTTTGTTCTTTCTATTTTTAAATCACTTCCGTAAAAAATAGGGCGATATTTTGTCATTTTGTGATGTTGTAATATCGCCCCAATTTTATTATTTATTTTTGCTTTATATATAAATGTTATTTTTAATAGGTCTTTATTTATATCTTATTGTACATTATTTTCTGAGAGGATTTCATTAACAATACCTTTTACGTTATCACAAAATTCAATATTTCCATAAGTATTAATAGCAGACTTCAGCTCATTACAAGCCGTATCTTTATCTAGCTTACCGCGAGAATACTGAATAATTGGCATATGATATGAAAAATGTTCAGGGCAACAGACTATTCTGCGCCACTGAAACATCTCATCAATATCTTTTTGACAGATATTGCACACTTTAAAGGATTTGCCACAAACAAGACAGTCACGATACTGTTCTGCCATGGTAATACCTCATTATACGGACTTCTTATAAACCTTGAAGTCCCAGAAGCGATCTTCACCGGAACACTTATCTACAAGGCTCTTGAATTCAAACGGGTGCTCTACCCCATCGCCGCCAAGTTCAAATGTAAAGTTTGAATTCCAGTCACAGCGATAAACTTCAATCTGTATAAAATATGTTTCATCGCAAGTATTTGTACCAAGACAATTGATAAATGTATGAGTTGTCTTGCCGTATGTACCGGACTTATTGCCTACGGAAGCACCGTCCTTTTCGTACTCATAGATCACTTCAACTGTACCGTTCTTGCCATTTGTTGCAGTAGGAAGAGTAACGACATTATCAGCATAAGCAAATTTGCTTGTATCAGCGGCGGTAGCCTGCTCATACTGTGTGCTTACATCTCCGTTCTCGTCTGTCACAGTAACAATCAGGTTGAGAATTTCGTTACCCTCTGTGCCAACGGCAGTCTCAGAAAGATTTATGCTTGTATCGTCTTTTCCAAATTTAACAATTTCTCTTTTTCTGAACTTAATCTTTCCTTCTGTGGGTTCAGCGCCTGTCTGGAGTGCCATAAGATTTCCGGAAATATAACCGGAAGAACCCGAACCTGTTACAGCCTTGCCCTTTTTTATTGTAAAGAGGGCTTGACCGTTCTTGCCTGTTACGTCTGCGCTATCCTCAGTATTAGCGAGAGATACATTTTTAATTTCATCAAGAATTGACAAACAAGTATCGTCCTCACGCGAATAATTTTCGATAGTCTCTACCGATGTGATAGTCCAACCTTCAAGCATTGCAATTGTTTTCATAAAAAATTCCTACCTTTCTTTTTTTACATTTTTACAAAATAATTCTATTTAATTTAGAATTATCAAGTTTCTTTAAATCAATATTTCCCGACCAATAACTCGACATAATTCCGTCGATCTCACGGTCAGTATATATTTGCTGAAGACAAGCGTATAAATCATAAATGGTTAATTTTTCAACGGCTTTGAAATTATATTTAAAATTACTGTTATTAACCAATAAAAGAATTACACCGTCCAACGAAGACGACATTGAATTCCCTTGATTTTTGTTTCGTTCAAATTGACGTTTGCGTTTCAGACGCTGGCGGTCAATAATATAACGTCTTGTTTCCTCTTCAGGCACTTTGTAATATTCCATATTTTTAGATGTATTCAGCATTTGTCTTAATAAATCAGCAAGCTGCAAATAGATTTTTTCATCAATAACAATATTATTGTCATTGTCAATAACAACAGGCATATCGTTTTTTTGTTCCACAGACAAATCATGTATATCTATATACGGAAATATCATATGCCAGTGTATCAGGCTAACTGAATCAGGATTATTAACCAACCCAAGAAACTTCATTATGAAAAAAACATATTCTGTTACCTTTGTATAATCAATATTACAATCGTCAAGTTCAACCATAGCGTCGCATGGAGTTGAAGTAAATATCGATACTAATTGAAAATACAAAAGTTCATCTTCAAAACAATTTCTTATTTCCGAAACCAATGGGATATGTATTGTCAAATTTTCAGTTAATTTATATTCTTTTTTGCCTAACAGGCTGAATTTACTTTTTACCATATCTCACCTCGTCAGCCCAATCAGTAATCTTAAACGCCATATGTCGTCCCATATAATCATAATTTCCTGAACTATACACCTTACTGTACAGAAGATGATTTTTAGCGATACCTATATTCTTGTTATCATTAAACAGCAATTTCAATTCTCTGTTCAGAATATCATTTCTTAATCTACCCTTGTATAAAGCATCTTGTTTGTGCGTAAATATCCAAAAATATAATGTCAGTTCGGTATATGTGCTGCGTGTGCCATTATGCGGAATAACAACATTTTCATCAATATCATACGTAATATAAGAACCCGTTTCAGTAATAGTGTATGGGACGTACTGCTGTGGAATTAAATGTACCCATAATAATTCATCTGCCGATTCAAGGTCAAGCTTATCATCGCTTAAAATTTTGACAATAGTTTCATCTAATAATATTGCATTGGTTACAACGTTGCGGTAATCTTCTATAAGATTGTCATTTATTCCTATACTATACACCTCCTGTAACTGTTAATTGACATATATCTTCTGCTTCCTCGACAACAGCTTTAACAATAATTTCCTTGTCTATATAACTGTGATTATTTGGACATTTTATCTTAGCAGAATTGCCATCAGGTATAATTTCCGCCGCAATATCACCTTCGACAGACCACACAACTGTTTTGTCGGTATCTACCATTAGAGTTTTAGTACCACCTGCACGAATAGTAGATTGACCGTCATAAAGAATAGTAACCTCGGAAACCTCATAGTAATCACAAAGCCAATTTTCAATAGAATCTCTGTTGGGGTTACGTTCATCTTCTGCAATTGTGATTTTCAACAGTCCTTTATCATAATTCATAGCTGTTGTATCATTTTGTGTAATTTTAAAAACAGTTGGATTAACAGCATTTCTATCCCAGAAAACCCTTTGACCATGATCCAATAAAATAGTATTTTCATCGGCGGTAATAGTTACCAAGTGCTGTGACGAACCAAGTGTTATGGTTTTATCTCCCGACTCACCGCTGTTATACTGTGTAGAATTAATCTCAAATACAGGGTATTCATATATCTTTGCGTTTTTGTCCTGCCACTTCATCCAGTAGTTACAACGAACTAAAGCACACTTGTAGAACATTCTGCTTTTTTTATAGGATTCCTTACACAAGTAATATTCGTCTATGTCTGGTCGATATAAAATATTTCCAACTTTCAATGGAGTAGACAATAAAGATGTGGCTTTTAAAACATCTCCGTTTACATCAGAATATTTTTCGTCAACAACCTCCAAACGAACTGGGGTTTGCATTTCCTTTCCAAAATTCCAAAACATAAATGTTTCCACATCAACAGGATTTTCAAAATCTTGTTCAAGGCGACGTATAGTATTTTCCCTTATCCAATCAGACTTATCAGAACAACCAATAGAGTTTTGTATAGCACGATAATAGTTTAAATTCTTCTCCATAACTACCGCCTATCGTAAATACTTTTCCACTTGTTAGTCAATCTGTCTTTTGCAATGTATTTAGAAATGCTCTTTTCGTTTTCAGCTTCAAGAAATTTACACAAGTCCTGAAATGTTTTTCTTTCACTATTTGGAGAATATAATGCTTTTATATCCGAAGCAGTTAAAACATTAAGTATAGGTTTAAGATTAACAATATCTTTTTTCAGATATAATTCATACATAATATCACACAATAGTTTTATTTCTATTGAAGTGATTTTAAAATTAAAACATTCCAATTCATCATCATAGTTGTGGAAATTTACATCAGGAGAGCATTTTGTCATTAGAACATCAATAGCATCTTTTAATAGACTTTCTGCTCTCAAAACAGCAATTTCCATTGCCTTGTCTTCCGAAATATTGTAGTATTTAAAGAAATCAGGGTCTTTTTCAACCCTGTCAAAAAATCGTTTATAAACAGTATCAAAAGACGTATTTTGTTCCAAAGACATTTCCTCCGCTATTTATTTTTTGGTGGTCTCTCGACCTTTTTTGGTTCTTCATTAGTTGTTTTGGTGGTTTCCGCCTGTTTATTACTTAATTGCTCAATTATTTTTTTCATATCAGCAATTTCTTTCAACAGCATAGCATTTTGAGATTTAACATCCTCTAATTCAACTTTGTCTGAATTATTTGTAACATTGTCGTTTTTGAAATTGATATGAATTTGAGATTTGAAAATACCACGTCTAATTTCATTCCAACGTGCGTCAATGACTTTGATTACTCGATTAGAAATATCATCAGCATTGCTATTTTTTAATTCTACCAAAATAGATTTTACTCTATTGAAAATTGATTCATTAGTAATACTTATCAATTTCTCAAGACCATCTTTAGTGGGATTAAGTAAAGTATCTTTTATTTGTTGATTAGTAATAATAGATTTCCAATCAGCAAACTGTATCTCCTTATAAGCTTCTTCCTGCATTTCTTCAGAAAACATAAGCAATCCAGTCCTAAAACAATCACTTATACTGTTAATGTAAACAATTTCAGGAAACGAAATATAACAAACAGTTGGAATTTCATCTTTTGCAGGAATAAATTCATATGTTTGAATGTTTGATACAGCATAAACATAACTATTGTTGTAGTTATATACTGGAACAGCCATATTCTCTCTAATTGACATAACTATTTATTTTCTTCCTTCCAATTTAAAATATTTTGGGAGTAACTTTTTAAATTACTCCCACAAGTAAAAATCAAGCAGAGAACACAATCTTAGCAACCTTTTCAGGCTTTGTGATATTGATTCCGTACTCATAACCTGTGAATTTAAGTTCAATTACTTCTCTCTTATTATCAGGAGTTTCATATACACGAAGTTCTCCTCTATCAGTAAGTGTTCCTACCTTACCTGCAACACCAAAGATTCTCTTGTCGGGAACCATAAGTTCTCCGTCAGCAGCCTTTTTAGCACCCGAATAACCAGCAATGAGCATACCACCATACTCTTTAACAAGACCATAACGATTATAGTCATTCTTCATAGAATCAGACATATAGGAAGTATAACCTGCCATATTAGCAATCTGCTGCGCGTATTTGTTAAGACTAAATGTAAAAGGAGTATCACCGTCTCCAGTCCAATCAAGACAATACAAAGAAAGCTGGTCAAGTACAAGCTTTGTAAGAGCATTTGCTCCGCCAGTTACATTAAACACCTGATTTCCGCCTGTAATCGCCTTGTCAAGTTCAGAAAAGACTTCTTTAATCTTCTTATTTGCCAGTGCTTCCTTCGCCATCACAGAAAGGTTTGCAATAGTTCTGTAACCATTTCTACGGAGGTCAACATACTTGATTTCAGTCTCAATTTGATTGTGCTTCCATGTAGGTTTAAGCAGTTCATGGTCAATATAAGACTTATCTACTGTACCGCCCTTAGCAGCGTCATAAGCAACAAGAGTGTTCTTAGGTGTCTTTTCTATGATTTCGTCATCAAATTCACCAATTGAACCCTCGTCAAACATAGTAGAAATTAAAGCGTCAGGCTTATTATCTACACTATCAGTAACTACTCTCTTAATAAACTGTGCAATTTCACGACCTTCGTCGCTGCCTGTCTCGCCAATTTCCTTTGCCCACGCATCAACTACCTCGGAAACCTCTTTTTCCTCCTTGGTAAATACAGAGGAATTATATTTATTTACCGTATATCTTTCTGCCATATCATAAAGACGATTAGGCTCTTCCATAAACTCTGCAATTTCTGTTCTAATATTAGACATATTTTATACCCCCAATCATTAAGAAACTGTCTTCCAGTCGACTACCTCGACCTTGACACCTTTGTATTTTCCACAATCCTTGTAATTGACATCTTTAATCTGAAGATTAGAAGATGCTCCTGTGCTTGCTTTAACAAGTTTACCATCAATTCCTACAACCACATAGTCACCCTCGGCAACAGTTGACAGATCAATCTGGTTATCAAAAAACCTCTCACCAACTCTGGGTTTTATAAGTACAACGTGTTCACCCTCATTAATTGTTTCAGACTTAACATCATATTCGGGAATTTCAATCATTTCGTCGCCTGTATGTACAACTCCCTTTATTACAAAATACACATCATTTGCAGTTGCAGCATCGGGAAAGTCAACAGTAGTATCTGTTGTTTTAACAACACCCATACCCTGCGTCATTTTAGACTCAGCCACGCACATAGCGTTTGCAGGTGCATTTGTTACATTCTGAAGATATTTAAACATTTTTCTTTGCCTCCTATTTATTTTTTTAAAAAGTCTTGGATAACAGATTTATAATCGACTTCTGAATCGTTAATATCATTAACCAAACTAGAAGTAACCACATCATCTGTATTAATAAGTTTTTCCGCATTATTAACACTGTTATTTTTTTCTGACATAAATCTATCCGCAATAATTGCCTTAATCGCATTAGTATCAACACTTGCAATCATTGATTTAATTTCTTCAGAGCTTTCAATTTCCTCCGCAGAAATATATCCAGACTTAACTGCATAATTTTTAAGCGTTTCTTGTTTTTCAGCAAGTTCCTTGTCTCGTTTTTCTTTTTCAGATTTCTCGTACATTTCCTTATATTCGGAAAGACCTTCAATTTCTGCTTTTAGTGCCTTAATCTCCTCACTTGCCTTTACTAAAGCATCATTTTTATCATTGATTTCAGAATTCTTCTTATCAAACTCATCGTTAATACTTGCAACACCAACCACAAGATTAATAGTTTCAGAATCACCAATGCTAATATTGTTGTTCTCAACAGAATAAGAAACCTTTATATACTCTAGTTCACTTGCTCTGTCTTCAGCTTCTAACAACGCATATTTTTCATTAGGAAACATATAAGACAGCCAAACCCACTGATTGTACTTATCTCTATACGCTTTTTCTATTCCACGTCTAAGGTCTCTGTCGGTCAAGTCAGATACAACAGGATTAGTTACACTATCAGAAACATTAGTTATTTTCGTGCCTGTATCCGCTACAGTAGAATTAATAGGGCTATTTTCCATATCTTTAAAATTTTCCTCCTTACTTTCGTCTTTAAAATCCTTTTGAATAGCTTCCGCCATTAATATATTAGGGTCAACATTTTCTTGAGCTATTGCAATAGTAGAAGCACAATTTCCATATGCAGGTTTTGTTTTACTGCCAAGTAAACAATCAGCCTCAAACTCATATTCTTTTAATATTTTCTTGCTTCCTATAACCTCATACTGGTCAATAGCAATTTCCCAAGAAGAGTGTAAAAGTTTTTCAGAAAACAATCTTTTTATTGCAGAACAGATATTTTTATTTCTTTTCCAAATCCTACTAGTAGCAAACAAACAAGGAATATTAACAATTTCACCATTAATTTCAACATTGTCGTTCTTTATTTCAACGGCAGTATTAACTCCAATAGGGGTTGTATTAAATATCAATTCTCCATCTTGATTTATAGAACACTCATGTCCGCCCATGTCGTCCTTTTTATTTATTCTCTTGTATTTGGCTACTACAGGTTGTCCCACAAGTGTTTGAGCCTTTTCTTCGGCGTTTTCTACAGGGAGCTCAACATTATTATAGTTAGGTTGCCCATACCAACATAAACGTCTGGTAAGTTCTAAATATGTTTTATGCTCAGCTAATTCAAAAACATTTGAAGACATCTCAAAATTATTCATTTTTCTCACCACCCTTCATAACACCAAATTCATATCCAAATTCAGAAATAGATTTATCTGGTTTAAATGAAACAAAAGGAGTAACAATAACATTACCGCTCTCTGTTACTTTAATAGTAATTTTTTCTCCACAACAAGGACAGTCAAGTTCTTGCGTTGTTATTATATTCTTTATCATAATCTCTCTTTGCTTTTGTATCAACATTATTTGATTCAGGTCTACCCGACCCGTCTTCATTTGTATAAGTAAAAGAAGTTTGATAGGGAGCGAATATTTTATCAAGATTCCGTTCATTTTCAGAACTTCTCTTATTTGTTTCATCCTCAAGATTTAATCCTACCATTCCAAAACAGGTTTCTCTTGAAGCACCAAAAGACGAAAGTAACACCGTTGCTAATTCCCTGCGTTCTTCGGGAGACAACAACTCGGAATCAAGAATATTAATTTTAGGAGCAAACTTAGTTTCAAGCTTATGTTCCCATATGATATTTTTATACCATTTTTCAACAAACACCTCTATTTGCGAAGTAATACTATTAATTGTTTTAAGTAATTCAGACAACGAAATAGAAGCTGTACTTGCCCCAGTGCTATTAGAACTCATTAAAAAACCTACTCCTAATGAGCTTAATATTCTCTCACGGTAATTATTTACAGTATTAATATCAATGGTTCCAGTATCGCTGCAAGACACATATTTTATATCTTCTACAGTTGGATTACAAGTTACCAAAACAGTCTTTTGACTAAAAGCCTCTAAAAGATTATTGTGATTATATGCTTGTTCCTCAAAATAATTAGTCTTAGTATTATCACCAGATATTAATTGACTTCTCATTAATTGAACAATAAATTTCTTGGCTTTTACTTTAGCATTGACCATATTAGTATCATCAAATTGTTCTATCATCAAAGCAGGGTATAATGCTCTAAAAATAGGAGTCAATCCATATTTTCTATTTTGATTATTGATTCTTACAACACCTGTCCACCTATGATCCAACTTAGCATAATCATCTTTTGCTTGATAAGCTTGTAAAACCTCTATCGGGTAATTATCTTTTATTTCCTTTTCTAACTTCTCATAAAATAAAGCTTTTTTATTTTATCAAGAAGTATTTTCATGTTAATAAGAATAACAGGCTCACCATTTACATCATAATCAGAAACCTCGACCAATCCAAGAGGATACCAGTTTACAATATATCTACCATTTACATTTCGACAATAACAAATATAATTTCCTTCCATATGAGCAGTTGATGTTGCATTTCTAATCAATGACTTCAAATTAATTTCATCATTAAAGTCGCTAATAATTTGTTTGCTTTCTTTAAGCTTATCAACATCATTTTCTTCTATACATTCTTTATATGATATTCTGTAATCCGTATTTGTATTGGCACTTATAATCTCTTCTACCTTGCCAATAATGTCATTTTTATTAACTTGTTTCCTAACAATAGAGTTTATTTGCATAATATTGTTAAGTGTACTTTGAGCATTTAGCGCCAAACTATCTAAAAGCTTTGGTGTGATCTGTGGCGGATTTCCGCTTATTTCATTTAGATAAGTCGAATATGCAGAATTTCTAGGATCATAATCAGCAACAACCTTTTCTATGATATGCTTATACTTATCTTGGGTAGTGATTATGGTAATATTATCCTCTGGAATATCCGATATAGATATTTCAAAATTCTCCTTGGTTTCTTCTGACAATTTTCTCACCTGCCTTTCTTTTAAAACGAAATATTAGAAACAAATGAAGGCATTTTTTTATAATCTGTAGGTTTATTTGGTTTATTTATTACATCTCCATGTCTTAACTGTGCCAAATAATAACATAACAACCCAAAAGCAAATACTCTATCGTCATGCATTGTATTTCGTTTGTCAGGTGGGAAATTATAAGTTACATTTCCTGTATTTTCATACTTGCACATTGTAATTATTTCAGTTTTTAAAAGTTCAATTTGAGTTAAAGAAATTTTTTCTTCTGTATTCAAATCATACTTTTCTTCTGTGCCGTCATCATTGATATAATACAAATAATCCCTGCCATCATATTCCGCTGGAAATGTAACAACGCCAAGTTTAACCATTTTTTCAATTGAATCAAAAATAGCATTTCTATTTCCTTTGGGGTCTATAAGTTTCATTATGTCCACCGCATCAGGATATTTGTTTTTAGCGGTTTCGTTAGCCTTATGTTTACGGTCAATAATTCCTTTATGTTTTCTACTATCGCTACCTACCCAATCTTCTACAAGATAATCAGATACTCCTCCTACCATTTGACCACCCGCACCACTATCACATATAACAGCCTTAATATTTTCATAATCAAGTTTACCTTTTTCTGAACCGTTATATTTTAAAAGCAAGCTTTTAAAATCATTTACTTGTTCTGGTATCCTTTTAGGTGTCTTCTTTTTGGTAGATATATCAACTAAACTTATCACATTGTGTAAATTCATTGTCCAACCGATTTCTTTGTCTTGAATAAATTCAGCAATTTCAATAACACTGTTATCATTTAGTCTTGCAGAGTCCCAAGCAAATACAAAAATTCGATTTCCAGTATCGTTGCACAGTAGTGGTGGTCTATTTTGGGTATGTGTCAACAAATCACGGCGAGTTAAAATTTGTCCCTCATGACTATCTGCTGAAAATTTATTATATAGTTCTCGCATAGCTTTATCGTGGTTATCAGATAAAGCCTTGTCTACTTTATCTTTGCTTATCAAGGGAGGATAAGGTTCTCCGTTAAATTTTGCTGACATTACCATGTCAATAGTAAAATTACAACAAAAATATTTACGGTTTCCCATAATCATTTGTTGTGAAAATAATTTCAATTTTTTATAAAATTCTGAACTTGTGTCCGAAGCAGAGGATGCATACATAAGTTGTCTCGGAAATCCCTTGGGTTCAAGTTTAATATCAATATTTCCACCTAATTTAAAGTTTTCATCTTGGTTTACAAAATTCTCAGCTTGAACAAAAAGTTCATCAGGAAACCATCCAGCCTCATCAAAGCAAACCAAATTTGCGCGTTTTCCTTTAATATTTATTACGTCAGAATTAAGCGTATTAATATTGGCTCCATTAAATAATTGACATACAAAAGACGCAGGGTTATGAACAAACCCATCGCTTGTAGAACCATTTCTAACCAACTCATTGAAGAATATATCTGTACAACCAGCAAAAGATTCTATTTCTTTTTTTGCTAATTTTTCAATCTTCTTAAAAGTTTCTTTTGCCTGTTCTCCAGTATTTCCCAAAAAATATGTAGCATGAAAAGGAATAAGCAAACTACGCAACATTGTATATATAGCTAACTTCGTCGATTTTCCAGCATTTCTGCTTTCAAGCCAAGCAATAAACTCACTAAACCAAGCATTATAAATAGCATATTTTTGCAAGTCAAGAAGTTCTACTCCCATAAATCTTGAACAAAATTCAACAGGGTAAGCACGTCCCCAATTAATAATTTGCATATATTTTTCATATGTTTCAAGTTTACGCTGAGAAATTTCTTTGTTTGACTGTTTATTTATTATTGTCAAACTCATTTATTACCGCCCGAATTATCATTTAATTTATCCTGTAATTGTTTATTTTTTATACTTAACAGACGTGCTTCTTCTGTTAGTTGCTCTACTCTGATTTGTAAACTGCTAACTATTTCTGATTGTTGTGCTACCATTTGTGCATATTCATCGGAAGTAAAGTTCAGTTCATCAATTAATGCTTTTGCATTTAATTTTGCTATTTCTTGATATGAAGTTGAAAGCTTTGCACTAACAACATTTACTTTTATCTCTTCAAAACCATGCTCTTGCATTTCTTTCATTATATTAGTCAATGTATTAGAACCTTTGTTTGATTTTCCTGACGATTTAGCCGATATTCCATTCTCATTAGCAATTTTATTAATATCACTTATGAATTTACTTTTTATTCCAGACAATGTATCAATAAGCTTATAGTCGGGTGCTCCTTTTTTTAATTCATCGTTTACCATTTTATCAATATACTCAACTTGTAATGTGGTTTTAACCATTATAATTACTTGTTGTGACTTATGTTGATCTTCTAGTACATCATCAGTTAAATAATCAGCCAGTGTATTAAACAGAAACTTTCGGTTGTTCTCAGAATAGTTTTCATCTTCAAAGCAATCATACCCAATTGAAGATATGACATAGTTCCTATTTTTTAAGTCAGATTTACTCCAGTTTGTTTCTATTTCTTTGCGTACTTCCGATTGATTTTTTACTCCGTTTTTTATTATTTCCAACAATGAATTATTAAAAGATTTTGCTTTGTATTGATTCCCATTAAGAAGTTTTAGATAATTGCCTAATGAAAAGTTAGCATTATTTTTAACTTGTTCAAAAAGGGTCTCGCTAAAGTATACATCAAGATAATGACAAATCATAATCATTGCAATTTTTAAATCTTTATATTTTGTTCTTAGGTCAAAAAAAAGCTCATTTGCACAATCAGCACAAATATGAGTATATAGATTATTAGCAATAAATAGGGGGCTTGTTTTAGATGTGAAAAAATAACCTTTAGCATCACTTAAAGTTTTTCCGCAACGGGTACATCTGTATTCCATAGGAGATTCAGAATCTATTTTTTTATTTAATGCAGCACCTTTATTAGAATTTGTCCTACCCGTTGAAATCACCCACTTCCATTAGAATTTAAACTTATCTTTATTCTCTCCGATTTTCTTTTTATCGGCTTTTATGTAAAATTTTTACTTAGTGAAACCAAACATTTCATCAATCATATCCTCATCGTGGTTTTTAAGATACCCAGACGTTGTATTTATCTCGCTATGGTGTGCCACAAGTTTACATGCTTCAATATCAAATTTCTTAACATTACCATTATCATCTACTATTCTCGTGTCCTGTCCACTAATAAGCACCTCTAAACGAGAATGACGAATTGAGTGAGGAAATATCTCCACAGTCTCCCCACGTATTTCAGATAAAATTTTAGAACATTTTACAATTCGATTATACAGTGTATCCTTGTCTATTTCAGACTTTACACCATTCACCTCTTTATACCACAGACTTTTTATATCGTCCTCTCTGCGCTTTTCAAGATACTGACGTATAAGTTCCTTAGTGTCATCAAGATATATTAGAGGAAACCGCTTGCCTCTTTTACCAATTACAATATTGGTTTTATTCCCATCAAGCAGCCCTTCTTTTTCAATCTGATATATCTCATTACGCCGTCCTGCACTATCAAAAGAAATACTCCAGAGTACAGCGGTCTGCAAATCCCCCATTTCAACAAGCTTATTCCTTACAGCAATAAACTCATCAAATGTAAAGAAAAAGTTATCCTCATTAGTTTTTATTTTAGTCCTTGGTATGCCTTTGACTTTTTTAGCGGTGTTAATTTCGTAGTCATATTCGTCATCATTTTCGCAATAATCCAACATAGAATTAACAGTAGCTTTCATGCGGTTTGCACGATTAGGAGACATTTGGCAGTCTTCCGTAAGCCAAAGACTAAAATTTCTAAAGTCCTTTTTTGACATTTCAAGGATTGATTTATTTTTGTGATGTTTTAATATGTAAATAAAAACAATACGAGCGTCCTGAAAATACGCATTAATAGTAGATTTTGCCTTCTTTTGCTGTCTGTATTCAGCCAAAAAATCTTCGAGAATGTCTTTATTTTCTTGATTGACTTGTTCCCACAGTTCTGGGGTGTAAATTCTGTTATAAACACCTCTACTTCTTGCCACTCGTATCGCTCCTTTCGTTTTATGCAATAAAATGTGGATTTTGTTTTTTTACGGGGCTACAAAATCCCTTAAACCATACCCGTCAAGCGTTACACTCTATAAAATCATATAGTCGGGCGTTACACCCTCAGTTGGTTGCGAGAGGGAAGACTTGCACTTCCAACCTCAAGCTTATGGGGCTTGTGAGCTACTTTTGCTCTACTCCGCAATAACCGTCCACTAAGGCAGACGGTAATATTAGTCAGCCACTATTGCAGCCAACGGCATTATAACACCCTCACTGGGTCACTTGTAAACAGAGGTGCGCGAGGTTTTATTCTAATTAATCTTCAATATCAAACAATACCACATTGTCATAACTCTTGACAAATTTTGAATATGTATCAACCTTTACTCCCGCAGAAACAAGCACAATACTGTCATCGCCTATACTTATAAGCCGATCGTCATTATATGCAGGTGAAACCAATATCTCGTTTTCATCAAATCGACACAAACTAAAATAATATTCTCTGTCATACCCGCTTATATTGGGTTTCGCCCATTCAATAGAAACAGGCTTAAATTTACCCGTAGATAAAAACACGGTTAAAAAATCTTGAACCTCGTCTACAGTAAGTACAAAATCAATATCTTTGTTTCCATCGTCAAAACTTTTGGTAATATCGTATACAAGTTCCTCCAAGGAGACGAATTTATATTCTTTTTTAAATAAGTCCGTAATTATTCCTCCAGCATATTTTTAAATTTTGGCGATATTTTTATTCTCACCAATCGTTTATCTTTTGTTTTAATTTTCTGCTGATTACGCGGGTTACGCCGTTCTCCGCCAATACGAGTTATTATCTCCGCGCTGGCGAAACCCCGAATATCCAACTTACCGTGTTCTGAAACCGCAGACTTAAATGTGTTTATAAACTGTTTTATTTGATATTCGGACTCAGCATTTGACGTGCCGTTTATTTTAGACCAGTATTCAATAAATTCGGCTGTATTCAATAATATCAATCCTTTACGTTAAATTTATATCATAATTACAAACCAAACCATTTTCATCTATGACAGACAAAACAGTTTCAGGCGATGTATTGAACCCCTTGTCAATAGCGTAGTTGTCCACTCCAGACCAACACCCTGCCGAAATAACTTTTGTTTTATAGACAGTTTCCATAGAGTTTGTATGGCGGTGCCCTAAATATACTAATTTTGGACACACTCCGTACTGCATTGTTAGTTTTTGCACTACATTTTGAGGAGTATGCTTATCTCCGTGTACTGCAAAAACAGTATTATGCTTAACGGTAAACATTGCAACACTCTCATCAATTGTATTTTTACAACAGTACACATTCTCAACATTTTGTAAGACCGCCCCAATATATGGAATAAGCAAGTTATCAAGATTTTCACCCTTTAAGCTTGCTTCTTTTTTAGCAACTATTCTACTATGATTACCAGGCGTAACATACACATTAACCTTATTAAAATGTTTTGACAACTCTGTAATAAAATCACAAATCATCTTAGACACAGTGAGAAACTGCTCAATAATATTCTGATTATTCTCACACCGCAGATTTTCGTGTATAAGACCGCTCACAACTTCCGACAGTATCACATTTATATTTTCGGAACGGTGCCTGTCTTGAATTTGTATAACTTTATTCAAACATCTCTTAAAACGTTCCGCGAGAACATCTTCGTTAAAAAAGTTAAGCCAATGTTCAACCTCTGTTCCACAGTGTAAATCCGACACGAGTAATACCATATCGGTATCGGACTCATATGTATTGGCGGGAACGTACTCTAAGCCTTTAGGAGCATATTCAGAAAATATTCTCTTAACTAAATCAACATAAGACTCTTTCCGTGCCTCCTGTCTGATAGTGCGGTTATACTCGTTACGTTCATCTCTAAGCTTAATTTTCTCTTTTTCGAGTTCTCTGCGCTGCTCTTTTATCTCATCAAGCAGTGAAGTATTAGTCCTATCTAATGTTCCGTTGAACATCTTATTATAAGACTGAAACATATTTCTGTACGTGTTTGGTCTGTAGTTGTAACCGGTTATTTCATTTAAAACCCTGCAAACATCATCCCAACTTCCAATAATATCTTTTTGGTTACATATCCTTACAATAAGAGCTTGGTCGCTCTCGCCCGCTAATCTTTTGTATTCCGACAATCAGTTCACTCCTCGCTAATGGGTTCAACCGTGTCTTCCGAGGATATACTTATAGACAAGTCGGAACTACCGTCAAGACCGTCAAGGATTTCAGATAAATCATAATCCTTACTCTCGTCTTTAATTATCTCTGTAATAGTATACTTGCCATCCTCTTTTGTAAGAGTTGCCTTGCTAAATTTAATAGAAATGGTTTTCTTTGCCAAATATATCTCTCCATTCATTAATTATATTTTTTACGAAAATCGTCTAAAGCCTTTAATACCTTATGTGTTTCCTCAACATAATATTTCCCTCTTGATTTACCGTTGTTTTTTAACAGGCAAGTTCTCTGTACTTTTGCTTTTTTTAAATTTGCGCGTAAGTATTCTGCTTCGTCCTTAGTAATTTGAATCAATTACTTGATCGCTCCTTTAATTTAAAATTATAAAAACGGACTGCTTTTACACAGTCCGTAATTTATCTTTGTGAAAATCTAAAATGAAAACTTCAAATGAAAATCTCAAATGAAACACATTATTAGTATTCATATATTATAATTTTGCTTTTTCAAAAATTTCATTATACAAATTTTCAATATTATTTTTAACAAGGACGTAGTCACCCTTATTTTCAATTGGCACTAAAATTTTCAAATTCATAGTATTACTTTTTACATTGCTATCCCAAGAGTAAGTTTTAGATGTTTCGACTTTTTTTATGTACTCAAAATCAATTAGTTCTTTAATATATCTGCCACTCATATTACCGCGATTAATATTGAGCCAATTTGATAACGCCAATGCCGAAACATTAAATTCGTTATCTCTATCAGCAGATAATTTAGCGTAACAAAGTATTGCTAATGCGACTTTTCGACACTGAACGCTATCAAATCTACGAACAATTTCATCAATATCACCCTGACTGATTTTTACTACAGATTCATCTCCGCGCAATCTATGCTTATCTTCAAGAGCCTGATATATAATGCTGTTTACATTATATTTTATGTATATATTGTATTTCTGTCCCCATTCAAAAATTTTTTCGCGAATTTCAACATTACTCAATCCTTGTTGTTTGTACCACTTTGCAAGCATAAAGCAAGTCCTGTATAAACATTTCTTGTTGATATTTTTGCCGTCAAGATATTCCTGAACCTCTAAAATTTCATTAATCAATTTAACATTCCTCCATTTTTATGTTCAGTTCCCGATATGGACTGAAGATAACATGCTGTATTTTCGACCTAAGTATTCAAATTCTCCATTTGGATTTCTGCAAGGCAGCTTAATGGGTATCTGTTTAATATTTTCAACAACACCACTTCCCGTAATCTTCCACATAAATTTCTTACTCTTATTAGGATAGTCTCTATAACATAACAGAACAGCGTAATTTGCAGCTTCTCTTACGGGACAAATCTTTAAACATTTGTTTCTATATAAGTTATAATAATATTCCCAATTTATCTCCAATCCTTGTTCTTGTTTTAATTCATACTCGTTTAGTTTAAGTTCCTTCATCTCTTTACAGAAATTAAGATAAACATTTTTTATTTGATTATAATTTTCTTTAGAGTACGGAATTGAAGAATCAACCATAATATTATAATCAAATTCTTTATATGTACGCTTCCAACGAAATTCGCGTTCCCACTTTTCGATTTCCCAACACAGTCTATTCATATTACTATGTGCTTTAGAGAATTTTTTCATCTTGCTGTAATAGTCTCCCGCATACTTCATAAAATAGGGGAGTGGCTTGCCGTACTTAGCAATATTACGAGGAATATTAAAAACAACCCCCGTCTTAGCCGAATCTATAGCCTTGCCGTTTATTACAGACAACAATCCTACATATTTTTCATAAAGTTCTTTTTGCTCTTGTGATTTTGGGCATTTATTATGATAACCCGTGGCGCAGTTACTCGTTTCTCCTATAAGGCTATTCATACCCCGTAAAACTACATTAACCTTATTTTCTTGTGTATCTGCTTCCGCAAGAGCTGTTATTTTATCTTCAATATCAATAACAATAGCAGTATTTTTATCAACTCCACCCATCATTATTTCATTATCTACCACTAAAGCCAAATCCCCGTCATGATCGGCACCATTAAGCCTTTGTGGGGTAATACTTTTACAGTTTATCATACACACATTAGCAAGATGTCCGCAATATTTATCTGTCAAATTATTATGTACAGCTTTTAAGATAACGTGTTCAGACTTACATATGTGCGGATTACGTTCAATAAGTCTGTCCCCCTCAAAAACTCCGTTGGAATTAAAACTGAAAAATTCATCTTCTTTAAGACACCCGTTAAGTTCAAGTCCTCCGATATGTTCCATAAGCATTATTAGATCGGGAGCAAGGAATTTAAACGAGGCGTTTAACAAAAGTTTACCGCACTTCATTTCGTTAATTTTCTTTTTAACCAAAGAAATCAAGTGATTTCTTACTCCATACTCTTTAAGCATATCGGGATTTTTTAACAGTGCCTTAATATAAATGTCAGTCGTATTGTGACTATCGCAAAATAAACCCAAGAAGCAATATGTATAAAAAATATCGTTGTCAATTATTTTTTGCGCCCATTCTATAGAATCGTGTGCCAATAATGCAAACTTCTCATACGGCAAATTCAAATCCTGCAATATCTGATAGTTACCACGAGTATACAGCGGTTCCTCGTCAATCGAATAATTCCACTTAGCAATACCTATGCAATGCTTGTATCTTTTAAACATTTCCCAATAATGTTCCCAATCACGTATGTCTCCATAGCGCTTAAAGTATTTATATCCTTTATACATACTTTCACACATAATTATCATAGGCTCGGCATTTTCAGCAACATTATGGTCTATACCCCATATATCAGTTATATTAGCAACCCCACGTTCTTTAAAAAACTCAACGTAATCCATTTCGTGGATAACACCCTTTATATACGGCGCACGAATTATTACAGATGTCAACCCCCCCGACACATTAAGACACTCTCTTATAGTTTGCATTATAATAGGGTGAGCAATGCCACAACCGTCAAAAGCATTTATCTCTATATCTTTAGTAGTTTCGGCAATATCTTTCTGTACCCATTTTCGGTTATTCCCCGACTTATCTATAAATTCCGTTTCCTTGTCATAAACATATTTTATACGTTGATTAGGTATAATACGATAGCAGTCCGGAACTACAACTATCTTGGGTATCCAATTTTCAACACAATGACAAGAGCTTAACATAAGTCCTCTGTACGCATAGTATTTAGAAAGAACCGTAGTATCAAACTCAACCCCCATTGTTACTTTCTCATCAAGATATTCATAAATACTTTCGTCAACGAAGCTCAAAATAGAAGTCCTAACCATTGAAGCCGACCGTTCTCCAAACACAAAATGGCTATTACCTATATTAAAACCATTGATAACTATAGACCTTAATTCCGATTCGTAACTTTTACCTCCTTTACAATCAACAAATACAACATACTTATTAAATTTATCCGTGTTTCCTGTAATTAGACGTATCTGCCTAAACAGCATATTATCTTGTTGATTAATATAATATTGCTTCTCATCATCAGGGGATAACCGAATATCAAACTCATTGTCAATAATGAATTTGAGGGAAAATTTTCTCACTGTGTATAATGGCGGTGAATACAATTTATCACACTCCTACTATTCAAATATATTTATCCCACCCAACCACCCGCACTATTTAGCAATCATATTCTTGTTCTTTTGCTCTTCTCCGACTCTCCGCTCTTTCATCTGCTATATTTTTAAGTCCTCCGCAACCCTCTTTGGGTTCCCACGCCTCTATGAAATCAATAACCCTTTGATAGTCGCCTTTCTTTGTACGAGATATTTTACTTCCTAATCCTGTATATGTACGAGCGTTTGTATACAACCGTGAAATAAAAGTTTTCATATATTTATGTATTTCATCGTTATCAAAATCTAATATCTCACAGACTCTACGCCGTGCGGTTTCTATAATATTTTCCTGTTGGGTTGTTGTAACCTCTTCATTTAATTTCAATTGGTTTATATCATCTTTAATTCCACGCATATCAGACTGTAAAACATTAACCGAATTTACTACAAGACCAAGCTGCTGCGATACTTGATTGGTAGTGGCTGCACCTTGCCATACGATATTTATAAGTGTTTGCATATCGTAATTGTCATTGATATTATTATTGTTTTTATCCAAGAAATTTTTCATAATTTATGTTTACTCCTATCTTATTCAATATTTGTAAGAATGTTGTCAGCCCAAGCTTTCACTATAGACACAGCCTTTATATAAGCTTTCTTTTCATTGTCGGGAAGTTGTTCAAGTTTATCTCCCAAATAAGCTAATCCGCCAACATCCTTAATAAACAAATCAATTTTACCACAAAAGAAAATAGCGTCATCTATAATTTTGTTTTGTGCTTGTTTTTGTATACTCCGTTCTTTTTCAAATTTAATCTGAGCCTTTAATTCATTCAATTCTTCACACTTAGAATTATATTCATCTCTTAACCTCCGATTATCTTTTTCGTTTTCTTGTTTAAGCTTAACCAATTTATCATAATCATCAGGTTTGACCTCTACCTCAATTTTCGGACGATTATTTAACTCAGTTTTAAGTTCTGTTATTTGTGCGTTAAGCTCATCAACTTTTTTGAGTTTCAATTCATATCCCGCAATTTGATTATCTTTTTCCATTAGCTGACTTTTGATTTTTTGATACGCCTTATTAGTAGAGAGCTTTCCCTCGTCCCAGTTGGCGAAGTCCTCGGGAGTAAGTTGCGATTGATTATCAACTATGTATTTTTCCTTACGATATGTATTACTACTTCCTATACCAACTTTTTCAGCAACAATATCTCTTGTCTTTCCACCCTGTGGAGAATTCTCCACAGGGTCTGATTTACCACATTTCATACGCTCTTCTGCTTTTAAACTCTCAACCTTTTCAAGCCGACGCGCATATTCAATCCTCTCTGCCTTAGAGAAGTCTTTGCGGACTTCATTCTCACTTATCTCGATATTCAACTTCTGTTCATCACTCAAAGAACTCCACGTCCGCACCTCAATTTGCTTATACCCAAGTGAACGCATAGCTCTTAATCGTCTTTCTCCCGTAAGTAATGTAAAAGTCCCATCATTTTCAGGAGTAACTACAGGCGGATTTATCAATCCGTTTGCCTTAATATCGTCTGATAGTTCCTGAATGTTTCCGAAGTCTTTACGAATACGGTCTGTCACTTTAATTTTTTCGACATCAATTAACATTTTACTTTAAGTACCTCCAGTTTTTAATAATAGTTTATATTTACTTTTAACACACTATCTTTATCACTCTACATCATCTGCACCACCCTTTTCCAATCCTAAACTTCTAATCAACCGCTCGTTGATTATATTATCAAACAACTCTCTCAGTTCCCCGAAATATTCAACAATTTCAATCCCAGATGGAACACCGTCAATATCAGGGAATTGATTTAAATATTCTTCTTTGTAATCGGCAATATTCTTACCATATATTAATTTCATATCAAAATAGATTTGACCGTAAATCTTTTTAATACCTTCGTTTGTATCTAAATTTTGCATTGTATTTAAATTATGTATGTAAGCAAGAACTTTAGCTTTTTTCGCTGTTTTAGCTCTCCACCTCGAATAATGAAAAGAACATCTTGACCGCTGTGCAACCGCGCGTTCTATTTCTTTAACCGACGCAGAGATTTCATTTACAGTATCAACTACCTCCTTTGATATAGTATTGCTGCTATTCTGAATAGATTCTGCAATCAGATCGTCAATAACTCCCCACACCCAATCCATAAACTTGTCGGCAACAGGCTGACGCGACCAACGGCAGATTTCCATTACTCCTTTGTGAGAGTAGAATGTACGTTCTTGAATACTGCCATTTGAGTCGATACCCCCAGTTTGGGGGTGGCGACTTTCAAAACTATCTTCATTTTGAGAGGAGCGACTTATTTCACTTTTAATAATACAACTAAATCTATCCAATCTATCCTTATGTTTTAAATGGATTTTTGGAATAGCCTTTTGAGGATTACTATACCCTAACGCCCTACCTATCTGTTCTCTTGTAATAAAATACTCCTCGTTTACATCTTTCCAGAAATCGCAGGGTATACCGTTCTCGACAACGCCGTCCTCAAAATTTTCTGTGGTAATAAGTTTAAGATTGTTCATACTATAAATCCTTTTTTCTTAAATTTTGTATTAATAATATTATTTTTCTTTTATTATAACACATTTATTTTTACTTGTCAACACTTAACCAAAAGCTTTTGTACTTGTCCTCGTATTTAAGACTTAATAAGTAATCAGCCAGTTCCTTTTGTGCTTCAAGGTAACTCTCGTCATACCGAAACCCCTTAACCTTACCATTACAAATATCCCCCACAGTCTCGCCCTGATACTTCTCATACTTAGAATCAACTTGACCGTTAATATCCTCAATAAGCAGCTTGTTAAACTG
This sequence comes from uncultured Oscillospiraceae bacterium, assembly GCA_910586535.1. GTDB lineage: Bacteria > Bacillota > Clostridia > Oscillospirales > Ruminococcaceae > RGIG8773. Next base: position 59,104 of record CAJUHS010000010.1, on the reverse strand, counting down.
TTCTCGCTGCATACTCGGAGATAACCCTCTAATATCCTCTGCCGACAAATGTTGTGCGTCCTCACAGTCCAACACAGATATTAATATATGCGTATAAAATCCCTTCCACTCATACTCATCATTAAGACGTTTGTTAACTTCATCATAAAATTCTTTGGTTTTATACCGCAGGTTTACTTGTGCAATATTATTATAGCCCCACTCATCCAATACTTTTTGAAACATATCTTCAATAATACCTTCCTGATAAGGGAGAGCAGTAATACTACCGCCATTCTCTAAATCATATCCATCGTCAGCTGTTATTATAATTTTCTTGCGATAGTGTATAAGCTTTCGCTTCTCCATACTGTCCAATGTATTGTATAATATTTTAGAGAATTTGTTCTCTACTCTCTGATGAAAATGGTTAATGTTGAACTTTGAGATTTTATGTCCCATATCATCTTGTATAGCTTCCACACAGTTATCATATGTCACCTTGTCATAATTTTCATTAACCATACCAAGCACCTTATACAGTCCTCTTTTGGTAATCTCAAGCATATTATCCTCACAAACTGACACGTACCGTAATAGTAGCAGTTCTATGTATTTGTTATACTTGCCCTCTTTAGTTCTCCGAGCGTCTAATTGTGGTAGGGGAGTATCATATACTTCCGTAACGATAAATTTATATCCTTCCTTCTTAAAATTAAAGTAACGCTGCCAATTTTTTATTTGATATTCTCTATCATTTCCGTTACCCTTACAGGGTTCACAACCTAATAGATTGCACATATCCTTATAATTTTTAGCCGTTGTACCTTTCTGTAATTTTGAAACGTCGACTACATCTTTAAACCCCATAATACCAACCTTTTCTAATAATTGTACTTCTCCATGTATACTGACGTGTGTATATAATTCTCACTACTCAGGAAACGAGAATCCGTAATAGATAAATCCATATGTAAAAATTCCGTTTTCATTAGTATTTTACTTGTCTTTATAGAAAGTTTCCCCGTGTATATGCGTATAACATATTTTTTACTTATATCCCTATACAGGGGGAAACTTTCTTTGAAGCATAGTATTTTACTTATCTTCCTTTAAATCTCAATCCTATAAAGATAATAATGGCGACCAACGGGAGCCAGCCCGCCCGGCAGGGCATAGTATGGACAATCGTCAGTATAAGCAAAATAATACTATTAATTATTATTATAACACATATTCTTAATTTGTCAAGAGGATTCTATAATTATTTTTTTTACTTATAAAACAATTTGTTTATTTTGAATATTTTGGTAAAATATTTTTGTTGCATTCGGAGAGAGGAGGTTTTATCTTATAATTAATCAAATAAACATAAGTGTTTTACTTATGTTTAAATGAATCTCCCATAATGTTGAATCCTTAAAACAAACAGGTTTTCTATTTGTTTTACTGGTTCTTTAGAACAATTTTTGTTCTATTCGGAGAAACATAAGGTTTTTACTATTGTTTATGGTTACAAAAGAACTGTTTTTATATAAAAATTGCATAAAAATGATATTTTAGGTTTGTATAAGATTTAAAAAATCTTAGGATTTTACTTGTGTTTATCGAAGTTTTCCCGAATGACTTCCCGAATGTTTTAATGTGTTTTTGTGTAATGTTTGGTGATAATTTATAATTGGTGCAGGTATCGGTGAGTTGAAATTTTGTAGTGTGAGTGAGAGTGACCAACTATGTATAAATTGGTGCTTTTTACCTTGTTAAAAAATGTAAACATACCCCCTCTATCATACCATAAACATAAGTGTTTTACTTGCATTTATAATGTATTTGCAAGTAGTATATACTATGCTAACTAAAATCTCAACTACATTTACTATTTATTAAAATATATTTAACATTTAATTAGCATTAATTACCATATTGTTGTTGTGTTATTGTATTATAGTAGCAATACAATTTGCTATTGGTATATTGTAAATATAACTATGGTTCGGCTACATTCATTGTTCTTATATAGGTGCAAACTAAAATATCATAATTTTGTCTTTTATATCAATATTTTGACATATATTATACTAACAAACATCAATTAAACCTATAAATTTAAATAACTTTATACCTCTAAATAATAACCCTTGTATTGGCTTCTATGCGGCTCGTTACAAGGGGTTTAATTTAATAGTGTAGTTGTATTATGATATAGTATAACGTCCATTGTGGGGCATTACAGCAGCGTTTACAACTATCTGCATTATAGTTTACCTTTTATCCTCTATAATATCAATAGCAAGCTTTAAAAAGTCAGCTTTACTAATACATTTATCGGTACAGTAGTTGTTTATACGCTCTGCAACATCAGGCTTTACGCGTGCAGCAATACTAATATAATGCTCTTTCTGATATTTGTCGTTGTATGCTCTTTTATCAAATGTTTTCGGTCGCTCTATGTTTTTTCTATCCATTTATTTACATCTCCATTCTTAATAAATAATTCATAATATAAATACAAAATATACATTGACAAGGCACGAATTCGTATGTTATAATATAGACACAACAAAGGACACGACACAAAGAACCCTAAAAACAAAATAGGCTTTACACCTTTTTTATTGGTTTTTTAACGCCTCAATAGCACGGCGCAGAAATTCGGATTTGCTGATATTCAAATCTTTACAATAATCATCAATCTCGTTCCATAATTCAGGCTTGATTTTAGAAGTAAATGATTTAAAATGAATTCTGTCATATTCCTTTTGGTCAAACTTTTTCGGACGTTCAATATTATTCTTATTCAAAATATCTCTCCTAATGTTAATAAATAATTCACAAAGTAAATACAATTTATCCATTGAAACACTGAAGTAAGTGTGATATAATATAGACAAGATAAGGGAAAACAAAACCCACAAACAAAAATCTTAAAAACATTATACCGCACTGAACCGAAAAAGTCAAGCGGTAAATTTAAAGAAAAGGAAGTAAAAAAGTATGAATTTAACAGATTTTATAATGTTGATTGACTTTGCACAAGATGAAAATACAAATGTTATCGTAAGTGTTGACGGTGAAGAAGTGTATGCTTGTACATTAGAGAACGCACAAAATGAATGTTTTACAATCCTTAATTACGGTCAAAAATCAGAATACATTGTTGAATCATTTGTTTTCTGCGATACTGAATTTTTAATAGAATGCATACTGAAGTAAAATCATATAAAACCCCTGACGAGTCTTTGAAAATTAAGACGAAACGCCCACAAGGGGCGTCGGGTTAAACTCCCACAACATAGTCAAAATCATTAGTCAGACTTTGCGCCGTCCTCTTTAGGATATGCAGCCCGATTAAACATATTGACTAAACCGTGTGAGGTTAAACCAAAAGCAAACCACAATTAAATAACACTCGTTCTGTTAATGACGTAATACAGAACGTTTCAAGTTGTAGAACTGCCGAAATGCAGTATAAAAACTAAAAGGTTGTGCGCTTGTTGACTTGTCCGAGCGTGAAAGAACAACGCCTAAAACGTGCGGGTATAATTTCCCACTGCTCCCAATATCGGCGGATGCTAATAACACAGAATTATTAGTGGAGTCTTTATGGAGATTGATAAAAATATGTATGGGGCATTAGTGGTACGCCGTATAATTACCACTACCATTCCAAACGGTATAAAAACCGCTTGACAAACACAAACAACTTAAGTAAAATTAAATTATGGAGGTATAATATTATGAAAACTATTAATGAAATCATTGAAGCCATCAACAACGAGAACGCGCGGAGCGCATGGGCTAAGGGGGTTAAAGACTATGCTATCATGATAATAGAAGGTTTTAATGATGACGATTTAAAAGATGTATCAAGTCGTGAAGAACTTAAAAAGATATTGCTTAATGGGGCGGACTCGTGGTATCACTATTCATATGGCGGATGCGCTTTGATTTATGATACAGATATAGCGGAAACCATTTGCACGCCTTCGGAGCTTAAACGCAAGAAGGGCGGAGAATTACAGCCTAACCGTTATGAGACCTGGCTTGACGTACAAACAAGAGCATTAAAACAAGCATTTAGCTTGATTTATAGAAAAGCTTTTTAAAAGCAAAACAACATCAATACATATAAAGAAAGCCTTATACGTCAATATTTTTAGGAGATAAATTATGAAATTATTCTACACATTAAAAGCGTATAATTTTAAAACAAAAGAGGAAGCCGAAAAACATATAATTCAAATGAGAAAAAAGGGATGGGAACTAAAACCGTCAAAAGACGGTGAAGCTATATCGTATATTGGAGATAGATATAAATATTCCTATGAAGTAATATATGTTAAATATTAATTCAACGGCTTTTTGAGGGTTGCGCCTTAATCAACCCTACACCATGTGGAAACACAAATACATATTAAACGGAGGACTTCAGTCATGAACGAAAAGAAAACCTACACCGAGCAAGAGGCGAAAGAGTACGCCGAAAGCGTATCAAACACACTTTATATTCGCACATATAACAACGGCAATTCTGATGATACAAAAAGACAAACAACGGAAAGCGAAAAGGAAATTTTAACAAATCTTATTTACGGAGCGTTACTTGCTGCCAGTTGGCACGGCTTAGAAGAAAATGCTGTTCAGGGAGCGAAAAACACAGCGGAATTTATAGCAAGATTAATGATACCCAACATTAACGGCTATCTGAGCGTATATTTGCAAATCGCCGAATTTATTGCACGGTATCAATAAAATGATAATTTCAAGGAGGTAAAACAATGACATATACGGTATTTTTTAAAGACGAAAGTGGGAAACTTTTTTTGATGCGTTTGATTCAAGCACAGTAGGGGAGGCGAGACGCGATTTTAAAGACTGCTACAGACACGGAAATTATACTATTTTTAAAGTGTTGACAAATAAGGAAGTGAGACAGGAATATGTAAAACTCCTTGAAACATCTAAAGAAAACCAACATTAAGGCATTAGTGATATTCTATATGGCGGGTAGATTAAATTGTAAAAGATAATCCGTATAGGGAAAGAGACGTTGATAGTGGAGGAAGAGTGACGTCTACTGCTACGGCAGAAAGTCCTTACAAACCCTATTACCCGCCCTTATATATCCCAAACAAGCGCACGAGCTTACAAGGGATACCAAGCCTAAAATAATTATGGAGGTATTTATTATGAATAATACAAAAATAATCGCCCGTGAGGTACCGCCTGAAGTTGTTGATTTTTCATTCTTTTTTGATGATGATGGGATAAAATCGGCAGGAGGCGAGAATTGCGCCGTGTATATCCCCGAAACAAAAAACACAAAGGGTTTTAACGCTGATGAATATAATGACATTGTAGCATTGGCAGATAATATTGTAGACGCATTCGATGATGTGGGCAATTATTATAAAAGCTACAAAGAGGCTATTGAGGATTATGGTATAAAGTATACTTCCAAAAAATGCGCCGATTTGAAAAAATGGGCAAAAAAGGCAGACACTTCTAATACTGACGATATGGCGGAATTTTTAACAATAACAACAGGCAAAAAATATAATTGTAGCTCTTTTTATGGATATTGTCAGGGCGACTACTGCGAGGTTGTTTATTGTGAGAAAACATACAGAGATGAAGATATTGAAATGATAGGTAAAATATATTTAGGTTGTGGAACAGAATTTTGTATAGATGGCTGTTACGGTTTTTATGTTCTTGACACCATAAGATGGGAATCGGGAGACAAGTTGAAAAATTATCTTGCTGAAATGTACGGCTGTAATGCGGACGATCTGGAAGTAGAAATATACACGGGCAGTCACACGGTAGTCGATTATACAACGATATAATTTGAGGAGGAAAACACAATGTTATTAGAAATATTTGAGGAATATTTTTACCTACAAATCAACATCAACGGAGACGGTATTAATGCTGACATAGAACGCTACGAAACATGTTACAGCTTGCTACACTCTTTGTTGTCCGATCTAGACGAAATGGGAGAACAAGCGGGGAGTAATTTACGTTTGCCGATGCGTTGGGAGGATAATTTAGACGAATATTTCAACGAATGCATGACAGCGTATGTTATGAACAATGATAACAAATCGGATTTGTCAGAGGAAAACGCCGATAAATATATCCCGTATGAATACGCTTATTGTAGCAAGTGCGGAGAACGCTGCTATTATGGAGCATATCCAGAGGCAATAGAAAACAACCACAACAAAATCGTGTGTGAAATTTGTTTTGGGGAGGAAAATTAAAATGAATATGCAGGTAAAGGAATTTTTAGATATGTTTATAATCCCCGAGGATCAACAATTTAGACTTTGGGATAATGGTAAGGAAGAAATTGTATTTGATGGCTGTATAGAAGACATTCCGGAAGATAAGGAGTATCTGGATTTGGAAATTACATCAATAGACAACATTTACGACGGCGAACCGCTTACATTGAATGTTAATATTGATGAAGATATTATAGACTAATAAAAATCTTATTTGAACTTATGGAGGAGTTATGGAAAAGTACACAATAATCATAAATGGCAAGGAGCATAAAACCAAGGCAACTACCGCCGAAATGGCAGTCAGAGGTATGATGTTTTGGTATGGCTGCGGGACCTTTTTTACGGTACTTGATGAAAAGCGAAAAGCAAGCGTATTTCAAAAAATCTCAACTTACGATCCCATTTCGGGACATAGTGAGTTGTTGAAAATATCATCATAAAAGGAGGTTGAACAATATGAAAATAACAATAGTATTCCCAAAGAACGGACTTGTTACCGCCCGTTTTGAGGGCGAAATTTACGCCTATACAAGAGCCTATGCGGATATGCGGACGCTTGCCAACGACTACATAAATATTTTGTTTAACGATATGGACGGCAGCGAGTTAGCCGGCTGGAGCTATAACGACCCGCAGGTGTGGGTGGCGGACATTCTCGAAAACTGCAATTGCTACTACGAGGAAAACACCGAGGACGACACCGCGGGAAGCATAGTATCCGAACTCGATCCCGCATGGGATGGACGTGTAAACGACCTTATAAACTACATATATTTAATATCTGCATACGCAGAAATATAACCGAATGGAGGACTTAAAATGTCAATCATAGTAATTATTATCGCCTTACTGCTGGGAGCAGCGGAAAACATTAAAGACCAGAACGACTACAATAAGTGGAAAGCGTCGGGTGGAATGGAAAGTCGTTATGACATCTGGAAGAAGAAATAAAACAACTATTTCAAGGCATTAGCGGTACGCCGAAAATTACCGCCCCACGCCGAGAGGCTTAATAAATCATATGGAGGAAATTTATTATGAAAATATTAGAGAAAGCAACAATGCCAAACGGTACTGAAATCCAATTGGAAGATTGGAGCGACGCAAACACAGCAGAATGCCCCGACTTGTACGGATTGACTATCGGAGCATATCCAACAGCAAAAAATTCATCAAAATACAAATGGATAGAAGCAGGAAACAAATTTAGAGTAGGTATTTCCGCAAACAAATACTTCAACTATAGTAATGATGATGTAAAATCCGATTTTGAGTCATTGAAAAGCGGAGAAAAAACACTTGAAGATTTAGCTCCGCATTTTTGGAACGGTAAAAAAGATATGTATCTGTTAGGAGTGATAGATAGTTATGAGGAGGTAAATTAAAATGTCATACGCCAAAATGATGAAACGCACACAAGGACACAGGCATGACAAAGACTTATGCTTTTAATGGAGAAAATAATATTAAAAGCGGAATGTATTATGCAGAGGAAGCATTGAAACGTACAAATAATTGTTGCATAAGAGTATGCAATAAACATAACGAGGATTTTATAAATATTCCGTTAAATTTTAAAACAGAAGATGAAGCAATTGATTACATAAGAGATAATAACCTTGAAAACAAATATTTCACGGAGAGATTATTACTGAAAATGATTTAGTTTTAAGTAAATGGTAATAAATCTGTAAAAGAATAAAGGAGAAAATAAAAATGTTACGGGAACAAACAATATACATATCAACACGCCCCACAGGACGCACAGAAACACCCGTTAAACCGCTTGCAAGACACAAGCGGAGAAGTACCCATATAACAGCGGAAACCGTCAAAAACAAGATGTTAGGCACGTCCCTGATAGCCGTCGGAATACTTTCGGCAAAGCTGACGGGAGACGGAACAGCAATGGTAATGATGTTCCTTATGGGACTGATAGCAATATTCAGTAAGTAAAAATATATTTATGGAGGATTTATTATGAAAAACAATAAACCGCAGTGCAAATTGATAGGTGAGGACGGCAATATTTTTAATCTTGTGGGAATAGCGTCAAGAACGTTAAAAAATAACGGAAAAGAAACCGAAGCGGAGGAAATGCGGTCAAAGGTCTACGCTTCCGGCAGTTATGACGAAGCCTTGTCTGTCATAGGCAACTATGTGGAAATCGTTTGATGAGGACTTTTATGAGTATAAAAAGTGTTGCTATTCAAAGATATTCAAAAAGTATTTTTGATGTGGTTGGTATCAACAAAAACTTTATTAAAATAAAAGAACCAGACGGAAGCATTACTTCAGTAAGAAGAGATGATGACGATTTTACAGTGTTGTTAAATGTAACGGAATCAGAAATCAATAGGTTTATTGGTTGTATACGACCGAGAATAATGCCAAAAGAAGTATTTGAACGCCCACCCAAAACATGGAATATGACATATGAGGAATATAAACAATGCTATGTCCGGATTGTCAAAGAACAGAATGCTATTTTTATGGTAAAGGAGCAATTAGAGCGCGTATACCTAAAGTAGATGGAGGGTTAGGCTTATGTCTTAACCTTACAAACGGTATATCAGATAAGGAAAAATCAAATAGACAACTGCAGTATTTGTTAGGGCAAAAATAACAAATAAAATGTATGATTTATGAGGAGAAAATACTATGTCAACCCAAACAATAGCCTTGCTTATAAAGCGTATCGCAGAAGCCAAAAACCTATCGGCAGAGCAGAAGATCGCATTAATAACAAACCTTAGTAAATCTCAAACCAATACAGGAGGATAAAACCATGGATACAATATTCAAACAAGTATTGGAAACCCTATTAACGACCGCCACAGGAGGCAACAGCGGACAGTCCAGACAAGCAGCGGAGATTTTAATAGGAGAATACAACACCGCATTTGACATTGATATACAGTCGGAATATGACCGTCAACAGTTAAGCCGTCAAGCGTATATGTGTAAGCTGCGGAACACTTGGGAAACTCACAGAGCGGTTTAAAATCAACCAATTCACTTGACGAGAAAAAAAACACATGATATAATTATAATTAAAAGAGGAGGAAGCTGTTTTGAAAGACACTCAGAAAATTATAAGTTTTCTTTTGGAAAGATTTAAAGCGGAACGCGCAAAATTTGACAGAAGCGGAATATATGCCTATACCCAGCGACTGCTTGCCTATAACTCAAATAAAATCGAAGGGAGTACCCTGACCGAAGAGCAAACAGCGTCTCTTTTCGATAATGGTACTCTTCCAAGATCGGACAGTTATTACCGTGCCAAAGACGTTGAAGAAATGAACGGACACTTTCTTATGTTCAATAAAATGCTCGATACGTTTGAAGAACCGCTGTCACAGGAGCTTATAAAAAAGCTGCATTACGAGCTTAAATCGGGAGTATTCGAGGATAGGGCGAACGGATACGCCATAGGCGACTATAAACAGCGTCCGAATATCGTTGGAATGTATGAGACAACAAAACCGCAGGACGTTGAAAAGGAAATGGAACAGCTTTTAAATTGGTACTGCGAACGAACAGCAGATATTTCCATACTTGCGGAATTTCATGCGGAATATGAAAGCATTCACCCGTTCCAGGACGGCAACGGAAGAACAGGAAGAATGATACTGTTCAGAGAGTGCCTTAAGCTGAAGATTGTTCCTGCCGTTATCAGAGATGAAAACAGAGAGGAATATATAGACAGCCTGAAGCAGTACAGGGAGGAGAAAACTGCAGAAAAACTGACCGCGCTTTTGAAGAAAGAACAGGAATTTTATGCGGAAAAGTGCAGGTATTTTATGTGACTTTATCTTGAATAAAAGTCACATTTTATTAAAAGCAAAAGCAAATAAATTATTGATTAATAAGACATATTAACTAAATAGGAGATTTGATATTATGAACACAATTCAAGAAAATTCATATCAGATAGTGTTTATTGATACAAACAAACTTACTTTACCGAAGGCAACCGTCCCTATAAACACAGGTGAAGCTTCGGAAAAGTTTATGGACTATATAGACGCTCTCCAGACCAAGGGCGGGGGCATGAACGCTTTCCCCATTGAGGTATACAACACAATGCTTAACCATATGCTTACAAACGGAAAACTCCGTAACGCAATGTTTTTTGTGTGCATGGCAAATTGGGGTATGCGTTATTCCGACGCGGTAAGAGTTCGCTTTTGTCATATTCTTGAACGGACGAAAAACAGCGAACTTGTATTCAGGGAAAATTTCAAACTCCCAAACGGGGAGAAAAAGACGGGCAAAAACAATATTTACTATAATAACGAGGCTACAAAAGCAATCATCAGACTGTATCTCTCAAAAAATCCTTACAAGAAAATTTATGATTATCTTTTTACAAGCGAATCCGGCAATAGTAAAGCAGTTAAATTATCGGAGATCGAAGCGGGTGAACGCAGCGGTAAGGAGATAAAAAACCTTACAAAAATTATTGAGAGCGCAGATAAACGTATCGACGGACTTCTTAAACTGTACGCCAATCAGGCAATCACAGAGGAAGAATTTTCAAATATGAAGGAGCGTATCATAATAGAAAAATCCAAAGCAGAACAGTCTTTGAAGAAAATCAACTCCGAAATAAAAAGCACCGCCGAAAATCCAGATGAACAAATTTATGTGCAGACTCCAATCTCATCAACCGCAGCGGAAAACATAATCAAAGACACCTTAGAAGAAATCGGAATAGTTCCTATCAACCGTAAAAACAAAATGGAAACAGTCAACATCAAGGAAAAATATAATACTCACAGCTTAAGAAAAGTATTTTCCGAAAGCTTTTACGCCGTCGGGAAAATGCTTCACGAAGCAGGAGAAATTGACATTGACCAAACATCATGGGAACTCCTTGTAGCGAAAATGATGCACAGCAGCGGAAGCATAACAAGCTGCTACAATAAGATAAACGAAAAAGCCTTTGAGAAAATTTCAAAAAATCTTAATATTGGTTTAGAAGAAATAAATAATTTTTTAGGAAGTTTTAATATTGTTTAACAAAATATAAGTTCCATTGTATAGAGGGGAAGTGTATAAAAAAATGTATTATATAGGAACAGATAAAACCTTTATAAGAGTAGACAAAAACGGTCAGGCAATCGCCACGATGAATTTCTCGGACGCAAAATTTTTCGCAAATAAGCAGAAAGCAGGACAGTTTCTTGTGTCCCTCCCGCGAAAACTATATAACATCAGTACGAAGTGGGAGGTCAAAGAATTTCAAGATTTGTCCGAAGATAAGCAAACAGAATATCAAGAAAACAAACCACCGCAAACCCAAGTAAAAGAGACAGCAATAAATAACACAGTTAGCGTACCGGAAATAGATTATTTAAATCTTCTCGATTCCGTATCAATACTAAAGGACGCTAAAAAAGGCTGTATGACAGGTCTGAATACAAAGTTGTCCGATATAAGTCAGAAAATAGTGGACTTAGAGCATTATATAGAGTTTAGTAAGCTTAATGCTTGCGAGGCTTATCGCGCCTATAAAATGCTTAGAGACACATTGCAGGATCGCAGAAAAATCAAGGACACTATTGCTGCAGCACAGTCGTTATACAAAAACTGTAATGTAGAAAAATTATCCGATTGCAACGACCATTTACATAATCGTACATATAATCCGCGAAAACTCACATCATTATTTGAATAGAGAGGTTGAAATTTATGAAAATTTTAAAACGTACTACCAACAGTAAAGTAACCGCAGAGGAACGTGAGGTAACGATCAATATATACCCTAATGAGAACGGCGAGTGGACGGCATTTCTGTATACTTGTGCAGAAAAATACGCAAACCGCTGTAAAAAGCAAGGGTGGACACAGATAAGCGAAACACGGCATACAGACGGTGCGTTTGTATGCGCGGAATTTACCGCTCCCGCAAAGGCTGTCAGTATCAGAAACGCCAATCCTGCCAAACGCGAAATATCCGAGGAACAGCGAAAAGCAGCGTCGGAGAGATTTAGAAAAATCAGAGAAGAAAAGAAGGGAAATTAATGCTACAAGTAACAAAATCGCCATTGTTTAAGATTAATTGGCAATATATTTGCAGAGATTTTAATATAGTTACCCTTTATGTGCCAATTCTTTTTGCTTATCAAAATGAAGAAAATAATTATTATTTGGTGTTTTTAATTGATTTTTTTGAAGGATTGAATCTTGTTGTTCTTATATCTGCACAAAATCTAATTCAATTATTAAGCGGAGAAATAAAATTAAGAGAGCATATTGAAATGGCACAGACAGTTTATTATGTTAAAGACGGTAGATATATTACAGATGATATAGTCATTAAAATGACTTTGTCTGAAGTTCCCGAAGAATATTTACCCGCCAAGGACAGTTATTTGGAAACTTATTTAATAGAAAATAGTGAAGAATATATCCAAAAATTAAAAAGAATGCTTAAAAATTAAAAAATATTTAATTTTTCTCTTTACTTTTTGAATGAACTGTGATATAATTATACATATTAAATCCGAAGGGAGAGCAGTCAAAATGGCACAATACCGTGCATTTAAAGACAGTTGGTCTGTTAATTCATTCAAAAAGCGTTATGAAAAGGGAGAAATCAACTTTGATAATCCCATACAAAGAGGTATAGTTTGGAACAAAAAAATGAGTTCCCTATATATCCATAGCCTTTTGTACGATATATTGATATACCAAAAGCCTTTTTTGGTAAGTAAAAAGAAAAACGGCTGGGACGTTCTTGACGGCAAACAAAGAGGAAATACTCTTATTAATTATATCAACAACGATTTTGCTCTGACAGGATTAGAAAAAGAACCTCCCTTGACCTTGGACGGTAAGTTATATCTGTTAAACGGCAAAAAATTTAAACAGCTTGACGAAGATTTGCAAATGAAAATCCTTGACTTCCAGATTGATATGGCAGTGCTGGAGGAAGCTCCCGTGGAAATCGAAGCTCTGTTCTTTGAACGTTCCAACAGCGGTAAAGCAATGGCAAAGGTAGACCTTGCCAGAAGCAGAAATATGTCTATCAATACCGTCAAAGAGATAGCAGAGCACGAAATCTTCAAGGTTATGTTCTCTCAAAATATACTGAAAAAGCTTCCGCAGGATGAAGTAATAGTTAAAACATGGCAGGCTTTTAACGAAACCGAGCCTGACTATTCTGCAAAGCATTTTCAGGAGCTTATGGAAACGCTTGATATTACTGAGCAGGATAAAACTCAGATAATAAACGCATATGATAAGACTTTGGGAGCATATAAAACTGTTCTGATTTCCGATAAGGAATGTGCCGATACAATGATGAAGAAAACTCATTTCCTGTCATATATTGCATTTACAGAACAATTTGAAAGCTCAAAACAGCTTGCGGAATGGATATTGCAGTTTTATAAGAATATGCCCGAAAAATACCTTGAAGCAAGCACCCAGCAGACTACAAGCTTACGGCACATCAGAGCAAGGGTTGAGGTCATAAAGGATTCCGTAGAGAAATTTCTGCCAAATAAAGGAGAGGCGGAATGATAGAAAATAAGCTCGGGATAACAAACTCAGCAGTGCTCGCCGAAACAGAGGAAAGAATAAGCAAGAAAAAAGCGGTAGAACTGTTTGAAAGCGGGTATCTCGATAAGCTGACATCCGGAACATTTTATACTCTGTCGGAGATACACCGCGCCTTATTTGAGGATATATATGAATTTGCGGGAAAAATGAGAAACGTAAATATAGCAAAAGGCAGTTTTAGGTTTGTACCCGTCATATATTTAGCTGATTCCATTAAAAGTATTGAGAGAATGCCTCAAAGTAATTTTGACGAGATCATAGAAAAATATGTTGAAATGAACGTGGCACACCCTTTCAGAGAGGGAAACGGTAGAAGCATGAGAATATGGCTTGACAATATGCTTAAAACCGAGATACAAAGGGTAATCGGCTGGGACAGAGTAAACAAAGAGGATTATCTGCTTGCAATGGAGCGAAGTCCCGTAAGGAATACCGAAATAAAAGTTTTGCTCGGAAATGCTTTAACAGATAAAATAAACGATAGGTACGTGTATATTAAAGGTATCGACAACAGCTATAATTATGAGGGCTATAACGCTTATGAAGCGGAAAAGCTTTGATAATTTTACTGTTTTGTCTGCTTGATATTTCAGCGGAGAACACAAATTCTCCGCTATGTTTTTACGACAAGGAGGAAAATATGATAGAAATAAAAGGAAACTATAATTCCGCAAAGGTGTTCACCGACGTTATAGAAGAAAGCGCGACAGCGCAAATAAAGGAACTCTGCGACCAAGAGTTTGTGCGGAATGAAAAAATCAGAATAATGCCCGACGCACACGCCGGAGCGGGCTGTGTTATCGGTACCACAATGACAATAACAGACAAGATCGTCCCTAATCTTGTGGGCGTGGACATCGGATGCGGTATGGAGACGGTAAAGATCAAAGGAAAGCATATAGAGCTTATGCAGCTTGACAAGTTTATATACCGTAATATTCCGTCGGGCTTTGATGTACGCGATACACCGCACAGATATTCGGAGCAGATCAATCTGACCGAACTTAAATGCGCTAAATACGTTAATCTCGATCGCGCGAAAAAGTCCCTTGGAACTCTCGGAGGAGGGAACCATTTTATCGAAGCAGACAAGGACAACGACAATAATATTTATATAGTGGTACATTCGGGAAGCCGTCATCTTGGAGTAGAGGTGGCAAAATATTATCAGGAAATGGGCTATAAGAAGCTTGTTTCCGAATACGTAACAAACAAAAGAGACGAAAATAAACTTATCGAAGAGCTTAAATCGCAGGGCAGACAACAGGAAATACAAGACGAGATAATAAAATTGCGGAGCAGTAAAACTATCCCCGTACCCAAACATCTTGCTTACGTAAGCGGAGAGCTTTTTAAGGACTATATACACGATATGCGTATAGTACAGCAGTTTGCCGAGCTTAACCGCAAAGCAATAATGGACGAAATATTAAAGGGAACGGGTCTTAAAGTCGAAGAACAGTTTACTACGATACACAACTATATCGACACCGAAAATATGATACTGCGAAAGGGTTCAGTATCCGCGCAGCAGGGTGAAAAGCTGATAATCCCAATTAATATGCGTGACGGAAGTCTTATCTGTATGGGCAAGGGAAACCCCGACTGGAACTGTTCCGCACCTCACGGAGCGGGAAGACTGATGAGCAGAAGCGCAGCAAAAGAAAGCTTTACCGTAAGCGAGTTCAAAAAGCAGATGAAAGGGATATACAGTACCTCGATAAACAGTGGTACACTTGATGAATGTCCTATGGCGTATAAAAATATGAATGATATTGTAAATAATATCGGAGATACCGCAGAAATTTTGAATATCATCAAGCCAATATATAACTTTAAAGCAGGGGACGAAAACGGTAAATAGTTTTATGTCTGGTTTAAACAGCAATAAATTTATGAACTTTATGTAAATTGCAAAAGCAAGTATTGACAAATAACGTTACTTGATGTATAATTATGAGCGAAGAAAGCAAGAAACGGTAAATATGAAAGGAAATAAAAGTGGAAAAGCAAGCGTTAAAAAATATTATTTCCGAGGAAGAGAAAAACGAATATATAGCCGTGTTGACAGAAGAACTTCCGCTTTTGAGAATGAAAGCTGGGATATCACAGGATGAGCTTTCGGCTTTGATAGGCGTTTCCCGCCAGACCTACGGAGCTATAGAGAGAAAGGACAGGGTAATGGGATGGAATACCTATTTGTCTCTAATATTTTTTCTTGACAATAACGAAAGTACTCATGACGAAATAAGGCGTAGCAAAGCGTTCCCACACAAGTTTGTGGGTAATATAAATCCGGACAAAAGCTCTGATGAAACCGTATCGGAGCTTTCCATACTGTATCCCGATGTATTTGGCAAGTTGGACGAACAAGCAATAAATTCCATAAGGACAATGATAATGATAGAATATGCCAGGTGTACAAATCAGTCGGGTGAAGCTGTTGTAAGATCGTTCAATGGTATGAATTTTATGAAATCGCCTCAACGCAACGACAAAATTGAAAATGCATTAAGAAAGATAAAAGGGAAAATCAATGAGAAAAACTAACAAGGGTAAAGTAAAAGCTAAAGAGTTTCTCGGGATATACGGAACATCCGAGTATTCATCCGAGAGATTTAAAGATATACTTGAAGAAAAGGGGTATACTACAGTCGAATTTGGCAGCAGTTCCGAATCCGATACGCTTATCAGCGAACTAAAGCTGAAGAATTATGCAGATAGTTCCAGAGGCTTTACATATGCGGACAGCAATTACAGAATTGTTTTTATAGACGAAAATCTGTCGGAGGACGAAAAAAGAATCGTCCTCACTCATGAAACGGGGCATATTTTCTGTGAGCATTTCGGGAAAGCTTCGATTATCGGCAAAGATGTTACGGACGAGTTTGAAGCTAATGAATTTGCTCATTATATTCTTATTCCCACCGTCGCTGATACTTTAAAAGATTTTATTAAAAGGAACAGATTAAAAATATTTTTTTGCATGGCTTTGCTGGCAATGTTTTCTATATTGACTGCATTCGCGATAAACAGATATAGAGATAACAAGTACTACGGAGATTACTATATTACAGCAACCGGAACAAAATATCATACCAAGGACTGTCGCTATATAGATAACAAGGAGAGTAAAAGTCGTATGACAAATGAAGAATTTGAAAGCGGTTATTACGACCCGTGCAGTGATTGTCTGCCCGATGAGCTTTTGAAGAAAATGCTTGGTTGATATTTTGTTCACGTTATATATAATTGTGTAATAATTTATAGTACAATATAAAAAATTAACTAAGGAGAGATTTTTTATGAAAAAATCGGTAAAAACTATCGCAGCATTGGTAATGACAGCGTGTCTTGCAATTTCAGCCACTGCAATTTCTGTGTCGGCGGATTTTTCTAAGGACAAAAACGGCAATACGGTCTACACGGACGAATCCGGCGAAAAAGCAACAGGACTCAAGAAAATTGAAGGCACATATTATTATTTCGACAAAAACGGAATAATGCAGACAGGAACAAAAATTATCAATAACAAGAACATCTATACCTTTGGCAAAGACGGTAAATTTAAGAAAAAGGCTGATGGTTGGATAGAATTTACAAAAGGAACATATTACTGCATAAAGGGTAAAATACAAAAGGGCATTGTAACAATAACCGATGAATACGGAAATAAGGGTCAATATTACTTTGATGAAAATGGTAGACTGGTTACAGGCAAAAATGTGGAGTATAAGCTTTCAACATTGTATATAGGTTCAGACGGTGAAATATATTCTATAGTGGACAATACAGATGAAAAGCGCAGCGAGCTCAGAGACCTCAAAGATTACAAAAAAGAGATTGACGACTACATAAAAAAGTGCGACAATGTTTTGAAAGAACTTGAAGACAGCAGAACCGAACTCAGAAGGACTGTGTTGGATTATCAGTTAAAGCAAGACAAAGTCTCGTCCGGAGGCAGAACAAGAATGACTTACGGTAGTGACGGATCAGTTTCTTATAAATCCGAATCAAGTGCGACTAACTATCAAAAGTATATAGATGCTTATCAGGAAAAGCTTGATGATTGCGTAAAAGAAATTGACGAAGTTAAAAAATATAAAAAAGACGCTAATAAGATTCTCAGGGAAACCGAAAAACAGATCAAAGAGCTTGAGGCTTTGTTTAACGAATAAGGAGTGTGTGTTTGATTTTGCATAAAAAGCATTCCCGTCTTTAATGGCGGGAATGCCAAAATTAAAACAACGCGGGAGAGATTTGTGTGAAAATAATAATTAAATCAGTCATGATTGTGTTAATATCTGCTATATTGTTTTGTTCTTGTACTGATTCAGATAATCAAACTGCTGAAAATACAGAACAAACGCAAGAAAGCGAAGCACTGACAGATGTTTCGGAAACAATAAGCGAAACAACCGAACAGAACATAGCCGAAGTTAAAACCGAGATAACTACTACCACTGCAAAAGTGCAGACAACACAATCACAAAAAAATTGTTGTATTGCCGAAGGCTGTTACAAAGAAGCTGATAAATCAATAACTGGCATAAGCGGACAGACAGAATATTACTGTAAAGAGCATTATGACGAACTGGAAGAACTTATTAATATGCTGCTTGATTCTACAAAATCATCGTCCGATTCATATGGCTCCGCGTCAATGGGCGAGAAAAACGCATTATCAATGGCAAAAAATTATATTGATATTATGCCGTTTTCATACAGCGGATTAGTCGAGCAATTAGAGTTTGAGGGCTATAGCCATTCTGAAGCGGTGTACGGTGCAGATAACTGCGGAGCAGACTGGAATAAGCAAGCTGAGAAACAGGCAGCAAATTATCTTGCCCTTATGCCATTCTCACGTCAAGAACTTATTGAACAGTTAGAATTTGAGGGTTATACCCATTCTCAAGCGGTATACGGCGCAGAGGCTAACGGTTATTGATAAATGAGGGTGCTGTGTTTGGGATATAACGTTAAGGATCAGCACAACTATAACAAATGGAAACGTAGTTGAAAGAGAATCATTCATAAAAAATCCACACCCAATTAAGTGTGGATTTTTTATTTATACAGTCAGAAATTTAAACTCGACCGATAACAAGCCCAACGCACCGAATATCATCGGGATCATAGTCTGAAAACATAATATCGTCAAATTCTTCATTGAGAGAAATAAGTCTGTCCCCGCCGTATTTTTTTATATAACCAGAGTTCTCAATAATAAATATGCCAACCTGTCCTTGTTCAACGGAGGGTTGTTTTTTTACAAGAACAATGTCTCCGTTATGGAATATAGGCTCCATGCTGTTTCCTGAAATAGTAAGAGCAAAATCCGCCTTGTTTGCTTCAGAAGTATTCGGAACATCAATAGTATCCCACTGATCACCATCGTCTAAGTTATAGCCTATACCCGCAGAAACTTTATATATGCTGTGCTGCATACTTATCATGTTGCTTTGCGTGTCATTGCTGGAATTTATATTTATAGTATTGGAGGTTTGCATTTCCAATACTGTTTTAATAAAGTTAGAGGCAAAAATTTTATTTTCGGAAGAAAGAGCATTAAAGTTATTTAATAATTCATATTGCTCTGAAGTAAGTTCATTGGTTTTTCCAGTCAATAAATAGTCAATAGTTACATTGAGATATTCCGAAAGCTTTATGATCATATCACTATTAGGTGAAGTACCTTTTTTCCAGCCGCTTATCATTCCCTTAGTTCCGCCGCAATGCATTACTGTTGGAGTAATTTTGAATCCTTTTAAATCGCATATATTTTTTAAATGATCATAAAAAAGCACAAAAACACCTCGTTATTATTGTGTAAAACATAGAAGTCATAAAAATATTACCAAACATATTGACAAGTAATATTTAAATGACTTATAATTATAGCATACTAAGTTTACCGAATATTTTAATACACCAAAATTATAACAAAAATATTTCAAAAAGTCAAGAGTTTAGCTATTTTTCGCAAAAATCTATTTGTAAGTTATACGGCTTTTGATTTTTTGGAGTATTTTTACGAATATTTCGCAAAAAAAATTTTTAAGGAGGATATTGCTATGGCAAAGACAAGAAAAGACAATAATAAGGTGGTGCTCAATGGTCGTACATATTCGTTTGTCAATACCGTTGAGAGAGTTTCAAGGATCGTTCCTATAGCTCTTACCATAGAAGCCCTTCACCGCAAATATCTTGAGGGAGTAATAACGCCCGATAAGTATGTCCAGCGTATGGAAGGACAATGGAGCAGTAAGCAGAACTCCATGCTGATTTATGCGATACTGATGAACAGACCTATAGGCTCGTTTATAACTGCCACAGGACGCGGTGAAGATGTGGATTATACTGTAAAATCTCTTATTGACGGGTTACAGCGTACTACCGCTATCGTAAATTTTATTGAAAACAAATACTCGATTGGTAAGAAAACGCCGCCTGTAGCCTGTGTACTTACAGACGAGGAAACAGGCGATATAATAGAAACCTCGTTCTCTATCGCGGGTAAAAAGTTCAAGAATCTACCTAAGGTTTTACAGGAAAAAATTTTGGATTATACAATAACCTGCTATTCCTATGAGAATTTTACATATGACGAGCTTGACGAAATAATGTTCTGCGTAAACAACGGTAAAGCCCCGACTCCCTATCAGAAAATGCGTTTTGCTCTCGGTTCTAAAAATATGCGTAAAATCCAGCCTGTGTGTGAAAGTCCTCTGTGGGAAGATATTCCTAAGCTTAACGCCAAAAACGACAGTATTTTAGGGTGCGTTATACGTATCTTCATGCTTCTTTCCTATAATACAAACAGCGGATTCAGCACAAAAGCTATGAATGACTTTATCGAAGAATTTGACGACAATGTAAGCGACGATTTTATAATCAAAACAAAGGCTTTGATAGAACAGTTCACGGAGGTAAAACAGAGTATGCCAGACGAATATCTGAATGCATTGGACGCTTGCAGTATACCTCACTTTATTTCAGCCTTTAAGAACTTCACCAATAAGAAAAATATCCTCAACAAAACATTTACTGAATTTGTCGGAGCATTTCTTAAAAGCAAAGAGGCTAAGAAATTTTTTGCCTACAGAGCGCCCAAAAAAGACGAAGATAAAAATGATAAGCAGACCGGAAGTGGAGGAACACAGTATTCCGCTGAAAGTATCGACGAGAGAGAAACAGCGATCAGCGATTTTCTCGATGATTTTCTCGATGCTCCCCTTACAGATAATATAAATGATACAGAGGTGAATGATAATGCCGACCAAAACGAAACAGCAGACGAAAAGTTCTCAGGAGAAACTGAGTACGAGGATAGAAACATTGAGGCAGAAAATGACGAAGAATGGGACATTGACGATACCGATCTGTATGGAGATAGTGAAGATAGCGGACGTTCAGGCGGAGATAGACTTGAAAGCGAAGAAGAATACCGAGAAACGGAAGTCCTACAGGGCGACAGCTTGCAGATTAGAACTGCCTTCCCACTCCATACAGGATATTAACACTTTTATAAATGTGTACAAGCAGAACGACAAGCTTAACAACGCCTGTATAGAAAAAATGCTTCTGTGCAAGGCTTCCGTATCGCAAATATGTAAAACCGCCTGTAAGCTTCGGTATTGTACGGACAAAGATAAAAAAGCTCTGCTGGACGGCAAAATAACTCCAAAGGAACTGCGCGACAAAGCATACGAATCTCCCGATAAAGGACAGCTTTCTTTTGAAGAAATATATGCCGAAATGAA
The DNA here is from genome assembly GCA_910586535.1 of uncultured Oscillospiraceae bacterium. Lineage (GTDB taxonomy): Bacteria > Bacillota > Clostridia > Oscillospirales > Ruminococcaceae > RGIG8773. The sequence continues at coordinate 37,494 of CAJUHS010000010.1, read as the reverse complement.
AGACGTTTCGGCAATTAAGGAAATGCATTTGTCAGACACGGCGGATATATTTGGTTTTGCTGTGGATTCTTTAGAAAATGTTGTAGAAAAAATTCTTTCGGACAAGTATTTGCATACTTTTGACGAAAACGACGATGATTCCAAAGCGGTTATAACAAAATGTTGTGACCGCTTAAATAAAATCAATGTGGTTATAACGTCACTGCTGACGTAAAAATAACAATAAAACATAGGAGGCTTTTATTTATGGAAACAAATGCAAGCGTAAACAAAAATCAAACGGTGAGAGAATATTTGAAACAGACCCGTGCCGAAAAGAACAAGTCTAACCATATTGTTGGGTCGGATTATCCTATCGAGTCGATATCGGTATCAGAATTGAAAGTAACCTTGACTTCTCAAAGATTGATGAAAAAGCGTCACGCGGAGGATATTGCCAAGGATTTTAACGAACTGCTGTTTGAACCGCTTATAGTATCGCACCGCGGAGGAGCATATTATGTTATCGACGGTCAGAATAGGTTGTATGCGGTCAAAAAATTATTCGGCGATAAATGTAAGGTAATGTGCAAAGTAATAACTGGTCTTACATCGACTGAAGAAGCGAAACTTTTTGTAGATATAAACGAAAAGCGTAAATCTCTTAGTTATGCAGATAAGGTCAAAGGATTGTACTATGCAAAGGACGAAAAGTATGTGGTTCTGGCGGACATCTGCAATCGCAACGGCATAGAGCTGGGCTTTGAAAACGACAACAGGGGCAAAAAGGACGGGCGTATCATTGCAATAAAAGCATTGGCAGATACATACGATACACTCGGCGAAAAGCAGACGGAGCATCTCGTAAAGCTTCTTAACGATACTTGGGACGGCAACGCCGAAGGATTTTCACAGCGCATAATCTTAGCAATGGGGGTAGTGCTGTCGCTGTACGGAGACGAAGTTCGGGACGATCTGTGGGTGAAAAAATTATCAAAAGCAGACCCGTCAAAGATAATTTCGGAAGCCAAAAGCGACCTTGCAACCAAAGCAAATATGGCGACAAAGATTGCCCGTATTATGGTAACGAATTATTATAATAAAGGCAGAGGCGCAAAGCCCTTAAAGTATAAATTCAGTGTTTAGTGCGGTTTAAAATAAAATATCAGGAGCGTGTAATAGATGTCAAACGTTAATTTATTGTTAAGCAAAGCGGTAAAATTTTATCTGCTTGACCTTATCGACATAAGGTGTACAGACCTTGAAAAATCCTATGTGTCTCCGTCGGGAGAAACGATGTTTAGGATAGACATAAGCAAGCTTCCCGAATGTCCAGTGGAGTGTCCTGATCCGAAAACGCTTCTCGAAAAAACTCTTTTCGATCTGACGTTTAATTACGGATGTATTAAGGAAAAGATATGCGGTAATGATAAGAAATCCGAGAGACGCGTGCTTCCAAACGGAAACGACGAGTATTATATAGTATATGATCAGTCAGCAAAAGCTCCGTCTGTGACATTTATGATAATCCATAATAAAATACCGATGGAACCTAAAACTGACTTTATAAGAACAACAATGAAGTGGCTTAATGATTTTGATAAAAGTAATTATAAACAATACGGAAAGCGTATAAACAAATTTGCGGAAAGAGCAAAAGAAATTATAAAAGAAAAAATCAGAAACAGGCTTTTCGGAAATGACATAGCAGGGGAATTTATTCATGACGATATCGTAAGAGATACATATATGCACAGACGTAATATTGACGACAGGAGAATTGTTTATATCATTTATGAGTGGCACAGGCATTTGTTAAAAGGTACTGTGCAGTGGGCGGATATAGATAACGGCAAAGGCAATGTTTTTGTTGCTCTTAACGTCTAAAATCATTTAAGCAAAAACATAGTCTGCGTTAAACGGTTTACAAAAACTTCATATTAATTTAACGCAGACTATATTTTAATTTTTCTTGTAATATAGTATTATTATAAAAGATAGAAAGAAAAACTATATAAATGTGTAGAATATAAGAAAGGAGACAAGCATATGACAACAAATTTTATTAAAAACAAACCGGATAATATCCGCTATGGAGATGTTGTGTGGGTAGACTTGGGAGAAGTCTGCGGATCGGAGCAGGGCGGCACCCGACCTGCGCTGATAATTTCCAATGATAAGAATAATTTACACTCTCCTATTGTGAATATTGTACCTATTTCATCATCAAAATATAAAAGGGACAGTAAAGCGTATCTCCCAACGCATGTTCTTATCTCGCCCGAAGAAAGCGGAGTAACGGGAATAAAACGCGAGTCGGTAGCCATGTGCGAACAGGCGAGACCTATAGATAAATCCCGTATTTTAGATAAGAGCGGACACATCAGCAATAAATATATTATAGAAAAATTAAATAAATGCTTGACAATCCAATATAATATGATATAATAACAGTATAATAATCAGTAAAATAAAATTATAAAGGTGATATAATATGGTTCTTTATCAAGAAGAGTATGAATCGGTGCAGGAAATTTACGGAAAGTATCTGCATTATTATGAAACGTTGCCCGAGTATCTTCATGAGATGACCGCGAAGGATATAATGGAACATATCAATCGCAACGGAGTGATCTCCGCAATGTTCCAGAAAACCGCTCTTTGCAATTATATAAAGTGGCTTTTTGATAATCACCGTGCGGATATAGACGCTGATAAATTAAGCGATCTTAATTACAACCTGCAAATGCTTATCAGCAATGACGATGGAACGTATATCGGATTTTATACCTTGACAGAGTTAAAACAAGCCATTGAAACAAAGCTTCAGGAATTGGAAAGTGAAAACCTTGAAAGCCCTCGGAATAACGATTTCAACGGATTAAAGGCTGTGTTTTTTCTGGAATGGTATGGAGTACCGAATGACGCTGCAATGTCAATAAAATTGACCGACGTTTCGGACGACGGCAGGACGGTTTATGTTCCCGCAGAAAAAAGAACGGTTCAAATTGACGACACCGCCGTTGCAACTTATTTTTCGGAGTACAAAAAACGAACAGGCTATAAGAGGTATAAAAACAAAGACGAGCTGCCATATACTCAAAATACATTTTACCGCAATACTTCAGATCGCCCGGTAACACTAAAAACGTTTTATAATATTAAAAGCATTTTTCAAAAAATAAATCTCGATAAGCGTTTTGAAAAAAAGCGTGTGTATAACGCGGGAAGATATTATGAAATGCTTAAAATAGAACAGGGTTCGGGAAAACTTTTTTCGGGCAGCAACAAATGGACACAGGATATAATAAACCGTCTGTTCAATAAACAATGCACGGTGCAGTTATGTAATATAATTCTCAGAAGCTACAGACTTTATAAACAAGGTTATCTTGAGAACGTTTCGGATTGAGATTGACAGCATTGGTGAATAGTAAGGAGACAAAATGTCTCCGATACATATTAAAGGAAAATATAATTATTTTTGCTTGATAAATTAAAAATGATACTGTATCATATAATTAAAGCCCCTAAAAAGTTAATAACATAGCAGTTAAATAAGAAAAAAATAATTACTTGCTTAAAATATTGGGACGTAGCCAAGCGGTAAGGCACTTGAATTTGACTCAAGCATTTCGTGAGTTCGAGTCTCACCGTCCCAGCCAACAGCCTAAAAGCTGTCATAATAGAACCTCTTTAAAATATACGGTTGCCGACTTACCGTAAAAGTCGGATATGCTCCATTAGCTCAGTCGGTCAGAGCATACGACTTTTAATCGTAGGGTCTGCGGTTCGAATCCGCAATGGCGCACCAGAAGCTTATTATGAATATTGTAAGCGACAAAATTTTATCGGAAAGGTTTGATATTTATTGAATGAGGTAACAATTTTTGAGAATCCCGAATTTGGAAAGATTAGAACAATGCTGATGGACGGAGAGCCGTATTTTGTCGGCAAGGACGTGGCGGGGATATTGGGATATGCAAAACCCGAAAATGCAGTAGCTACGCACGTTGACGAAGATGATACCCTAAAACAGGGAGTCATAGATGGTATGGGTAGAACACAGAAAACAACCATCATCAATGAAAGCGGAATGTACAGCCTTATCCTCGGAAGCAAGCTCCCGACCGCAAAAAAATTCAAGCGTTGGGTCACAAGCGAAGTGCTACCGTCAATCAGAAAAACAGGCAGCTACAGCATCCAAAACAAATCCGACAGCTATACCATTGACGACCCTATAGAAAGAGCCAAACGCTGGATAGAGGAAGCGGAGGCACGCAGAGCACTTGAGTCTAAAATAAAAGAGGATGAACCTAAAGTTGCCCTTGCAGATAAAAGACTTGACAAAAAAGGTTGTCTTTCAATAACCGACGCAACTCAAAGTCTGAACCTAAAAAAAGGATACATAACGAAATGGGCAAAGGCAAAGGGTTTCTCCATCAATGCCTTACTGAGGTAAACAAAGCCGGAGAAAAATTTTTTAAAGTGTATTCAAGTGATGGAATACATAATCAGATAGGAATAACCGAAGACGGACTTAAACTTATCAATGATAATATTGATGAAATCAGAAGTATAAATACTAAAGTGTAGTTTGAATTGGTGCCGTTTTTGCATAACGGTTAAATGTCCGGTAAGGCTAAAATCAATACCATGGTTTGCATTGCTGCAAATGCAGTAAAATTGATTGAAAAAGGAAACAGCCTAACCTTGTTGATTGGCGGTAAAATCATCTCTCACCCTGCTTAACAGTTTTCGGAGGATTGAGGCGTAAGTAAAACTGATCGGTTGACCTTTAGCCGATAGAAAAATTAAAGGAATACATAAAGGAGAACGGCAAAATGATTTTTACAAGCGGATTTGTATAGCGTCTTAACTTATATTAAATAAGCTTAATGCTAATAGTTATCTAAAGATGATTATATAATTTGACGAAAAGCTTAAAACTTAAACCGTAAAGTTTATATCATAAAAAAGATATTTTATTAAGTAATTGCATACAATATATAGATAAATATTGCTTTTAATTTACTATATATAGTGCAGAATAATGTTAGGAAGCGGCATTAAATGACTGATGAAGAATATATCAACGAGTGTAAAGCTCTAATAAAATCCATTGGACGTAACGAAATAAAAAGACTTTTTACATATGAAGAGATAGAAGTTGATTTTGAGTTTCTTGGTTTTCTTTATAATTATAAAGATATACCAAGTATTGTGCCTCTTGATTTTACGATTATTGATGTTGGTTGTTATATGGCATTTCAAGCTGATTATTTCAAACACTATAAATCTTATATAGGTATAGAGCCGTTTGTTCCGATAGAATTTCGTTTAAAACAAGCAAATGCTAAATATTTCCTACAAACAATGCAGGATTTTATCAAAACTCCTTGTGACTTTGATATAAATAAATCTTTTGTAATATGTTCAGCAGTTCCGGATTTTGATGTGGGAAAGATTATTGTTGAAAATTTTCATTATTTTAGAATTGCATATCCGGGGAAAGATACGGTTGAAAGATTACCTATAAAATGTAATAAAGTGGAGGATGATTAAAATAAAATACGACAAAATTAAGGTGTTTAGCACCGAACTTGGGTATATACAAAATTTAGAGATACGTTCATTAGCAGAAAAGATAATTTCCAATATTCCCGACTATTTCTTTGAGGTCGCAGCAAGTTCTACAGGTAAATACCACCCTACATATGCTTTGGGTGGTGGTGGACTTGTAAGGCATACTAAGGCAGCAGTCGGAATAGCAGCAGACCTTTTGAAACTTGAACACAACTCGCAAATGTTCAATCCAGATGAACGGGATTGTATAATCGCAGCTCTTATATGTCACGACGGCTGGAAACACGGAGATGAGAAAAGCCAATATGTAATATCCGCGCACCCTGTTGTAGCAGCAGATCACGTTTTAGAGCTTGCTGATGACAGCGAGAAATCTTTTGCTAAAGTTATCGCCGACAACATTAGGTCACATATGGGCGAGTGGAATACAGACTATCGTTCCAAGGCAGAGATTATGCCGAAACCGTCAACTCCCATGGAGATGTTTGTTCACGAATGTGATTATCTCGCAAGCCGAAAGTATTTGGTTTACGAGTTTGATAATTCTTATAATCCTAATGATTACATAGCGAAAGAAGAAGCATCTAACCTTAAGAGTAGAATTGCCGAGCTTATAAAGCTGTGTACATCTAAAATTGCGAACGGTGCAGACAGAGATGAGCTTTATAAGATTATTTCCGAAAAGAACAACGGTAACAAAAATCCTAATTCTATTACTGATATTAAGGTGGCAGAAGATTTGATTAAAACTATAGGAGGCACTGAATGATTAGTTTTTTACATAACAAAATTGTTGTCCTCACAATGAAGTACGATTATAGTTTAGGAGAATTTGTAAAGACGCTTTTGAATAGTGGATATACCGTAAGTCAGAATGAAAGTCATAAGGACGGTTATGTACAAATTTATATCTCCTACGACACATCAAGACGAACAGAGGACACTATTGAAGAAATTTGTTGATTTTGTTAAAAGGAATTTAGAGGAACTCATTTTGGTATTGATTGATGTGTTCTTATTAATTTATGTTTGGATATTTGGCAGTAATTTTTCATTACAAGTAACCTATAGTTTTGTTGGATTATTATTGCTAATAATGAATGCTTACCCTATTATTAAAGCAGAGAAATCAATTAAAAATCATAACAAAGGTTCGATAAAGGAGGAAGACAAGTAATTGGATAAAACAATTTTTCAAACACTAAGTGAGATTGATATTTCACCCAAAATTAAGCAAAAAAACAAAATGGACTATTTGCCGTGGTCAAGCGCGTGGGACTTTGTTAAAAACAAATATCCAACAGCTACATATAGTGTTGTCAAAACCGAAGAGGGTTGCATTTACCATAACGATGGCAGAACTTGTTGGGTTGAAACCTCTATGACCATTGCTGGCGAAACCCAAACAGAAATACTTCCTGTACTTGATTATAGAAATCAAGCTATTGGTTACGATAAAGTTACAAGTTCCGATGTGAACAAATCAATCAAGCGTTGTCTTGTAAAAAATCTTGCTCTTTTTGGATTGGGACTTTCTCTTTGGAACGGAGAGGAGCTTTCGGACAATGCCAAGAAAAAAAAGGACGAGGACGAAAAGCCTTTGAGAGAGACACAGACAAAACTTCTTGAGTTGCTTAAAGCAAAGGTTGCAGAGGGTTGCGATAAAAACAAATTGTTTGACCTTGTTGAAAAACTTGTTGGAAGTAAAAATCCGAACAATGTTAGGGATATAGATGTTCTTAACAATGCGATAAATGAAATCGGTGGAATAACGCCTAATAAACTTTAATTTGGAGGAAATGTAGATGGCATTGAATACAGTTGTAATTGTAGGCAGACTTGCAAAGGATATTGAGCTGAAACAAACACCAACGGGCAAGACCGTGACTAATTTTACCGTGGCAGTAGATAAGCCGTATAACAAAGACAATGACCACCCCGAAGCGAACTGGATAGACTGTATTGCTTGGGAGAAAACCGCAGAATTTCTCGCAAAATACTTTAAAAAAGGCAGTAAGGTAGGCATTGCCGGAAGTCTCCAGACTCGTACCTATGAAAAAGACGGCACAAAGTTCAAGGTTACAGAAATACTTGTTAGTACGGTTGATTTTGTAGAAAGCAAAAACAGTAGCCAGACAGGACAGCAGGAGACTGCGCAACCCGCCAAAACAACGGAAACCGTACCCGAAACCAACGCCGACGACCTCCCATTTTAATATCTATGAGTGCCGACAATAAAAACAATGATAAGCTTGATAACCTTGTGTGGAGTTTTTCAAAGGTAAATAACTATAATCGTTGCCCACACGGCTTTAAGCTTACATACATAGATAAGGTACCGCAGATCGATAATGCGTTTGCGGAATACGGCAGTTTTGCTCATAGTCTTTTAGAGAAATACTTTAAGGGTGAAGTTGAATTTTTTGAACTCTCTCAAATGTACGAAAACGAATATAATATTAATGTGCTGCACGAATTTCCTTCCTGTGAATTTTGTGATTTGACCGAAAAATACTATAATGACGGACTGAAATATTTTAATTCGTTTGACGGTTTGGAGGATAATTATAAAACCATAGGAGTGGAGCAGGAAATCAGATTAGATATAGACGGCGAGCCGTTTATAGGATATATAGATTTAATTTTGCAGGATATTATAGATGGCAGATATATTATTATTGACCACAAAAGTAAAAGCAAATTCAAAAGTAAAAAAGAAAAGGAGCATTTTTTGCTTCAGCTCTATCTGTATTCTCTTTATGTAAAAGAGCAATACGGCGAATATCCCAAAGAATTGAAATTTAATATGTTCCGTACTCAGAAATGGGAAACAGAGTTGTTTAGCGAAGAAAAACTAAAAAAATCTATATCATGGTTTACATTTAACATTGATATGATTTATTCAGACAATGTATTCCCTAAAAACAAGGATGATTTTTTCTGCAACAATCTTTGCGGAGTACGAGAAATCTGCAAAAAAGAGTGTGAATAATTATTGATTGTAAGTAAAGATAAGGTTGCGGAAGCCAAGGCAAAGCTTGGCGACCGCAACGCTGAAATTATAGCAGAGGAATTGAATCTGATCAATTACGACACTAAAAATCGCAAAGCTTGTTGCCCGTACCACAATGAAAATACTCCGAGCTTTATTTATAACAGTAAAAATTATAATTTCCATTGCTTTGGCTGTCATAAAAATGTTGACATTATAGATGTTTTTATGGAAAAGGGTTCTACATATATTGAAGCTGTTGAAAAGTTATTTGATTTGGCAGGGATAAGTTACAGTTTTGGAGAGAAAAATATCAAAACAAAATACTCTTATAAATATCCAACTCCTGTTGAATGTGAAAATAAGGATAAAGTTTATGAATATTTTATGCTTCGCAAAATATCTCCTGCAACTGTTGATTATTGTGATGTACGTCAGGACGAACAGGGTAATGTAGTGTTTAATTATTATGATTCAAATGACGTTTTAACTATGGTAAAATACCGTCCGTCTCGCAAAATCACTAAGGGAGAAAATAAAACTTGGTGTCAAAAAGGAGCGGATACTACCCCTCTGCTTTTTAATATGAACAGAATAAATACATCAAAACCATTGCTGATAACTGAGGGAGAACCTGACGCAATGGCAGCGATTGAAAGCGGTTATACAAATACCGTGTCTGTTCCGTTAGGGGCAGGAAACTTTCACTGGATAGAAGAGTGTTGGGACTGGCTTGAACAGTTTGACAGCATTATAATCTGCTCAGACAATGATGAAGCGGGAATAAAAATGCAAAAGGAGGTTGTTTATCGTCTCGGCTCATGGCGTTGTAAAATAGTAAATATCCCACTGTTTTACGAACAAGCGGACAAACAAAAAGTCAGAGTAAAAGACCTCAATGAAGTATTGTATTATTTGGGGAAAGAAAATGTAATTGAAATTATTGTAAACGCAGCAGATACACTGGTAGACAGCGTTTTCGACTACTCCGACATAAAAAATATCGACCTTGACAATATAGATGGTATAAACACAGGGTTTAAAGACCTTGACAGAAAATTGATGAAACTGTTTTATGGTTCGTTTAATATTGTAACAGGAATAAACGGGAGCGGTAAAAGTTCATTTTTGTCACAACTTGTGTGTCAGTCGTTAGAGCAAAACAAAAACGTCTGGATGTATTCGGGCGAGCTACCTAATTTTCAGAGTAAAAACTGGATAAATTACATATTGGCAGGACAACGGAATCTTGTTGAAAAAAATGTTAATGACACTCCTTTTTGGAAAGTTACGGAGCAAGCACAAATCCAAATGAATAAATATTATCAAGGTAAACTTTATATATATAAGGACGGATATTCCCATAAAGTGTCCGATTTGATACAATCAATGGTTGATTCTATACGTAAATACGGTGCGAAGCTTATCATTATTGACAACTTAACATCTGTTAATCTTGAGTGTAATGAAAACAATAAATACAGCAAACAAGAAGAGTTTATTGTACAATGTATTGATGTTGCAAAAAAATATAATGTAGCCGTAGTTTTGGTGTGTCATCCACATAAAATTGAGACAATGCGAAGACTTACAAAAATGGATGTTCAAGGAATATCGGCAATCATCGACTTGGCACACCGAATAATCAGTCTCTACAGGGTTTCTAAAGACGACAAAAAAGGTGTGCCAAAAAAGAACGGTAAGGGCTGGGTAAAAGAACCTATTAAATATGATGTTTTGGTAGATATTTTAAAAGACCGTATGCTTGGCTACGAGGGGAACTCTGTGGGATTGTTTTATGACCGACCGTCAAGGAGGTTTTTCACAACAGAGTTTGACCTTGATTATAAATATTCTTGGGACAACAAACAATATAGTACCCAGTTGCCTTTTCCTCCTAAACAACTATACAGTAAACAGGACGAGGAGGTTTTTGGGGAACATCAATAATAACGGAGGAGTAAACATTGGTACATACGCATTTACACTCAATGTATTCTTTGCGGGACAGCATTATCCGACCACAGGAACTTGTAAACAGAATTAAAGAAATAGGACAAACCGCAGTAGCAGTTACAGACCACGGGACATCATTGGGCGGAGTGAGTATATACCAACTCCTTAAAAAGAATGGAATTAAGTATATTCACGGCTGTGAAGTGTATACTTGTGATAATTTGTCCGAAAAAAATAAGGATAACCGATATTATCATCTTGTTGTGCTTTGCAAGAACGATATGGGACGAATTAATCTTAATAGGCTTATTAGTGAATCGGGTAAACCCGAAAACTTTTATTATAAACCGAGGATCGATTTTGATTTATTATGTAAATATAAAGAAGGTCTGCTGATTACAAGCGCTTGTATGGCAGGAGAAATCAGCAGATACATTCTTACCGATTATGAAAAAGCAAAGTCTATTGCTCAAAAATACCGCAGCGTTTTTGGGGAGGACTACTATCTTGAAATCCAAGCACACAATGACGAGGAGCAAATTATTATCAATAAAAAGACAGTCAAACTTAGCAGAGAGCTTAATATTCCTATTGTAGTGACTTGTGACGCTCATTATGTCTATGAGTCCGATAAAAAATATCAGAATAAATACGCTTTCGGAGGAAGTTATAAGGAGGACGGTGAAGCCTATACAGATTGTTTTGTTCAGTCAGAAGCCGAGGTTAGGGAACGTCTTACATACTTGCCGGCAGACATTGTTGATGAAGCGATAAACAATACAGACGTTATAGCGGGTAAGTGCAATGTTGAAATGCCTATCTCCGCTCCGATTATGCCCGAAGTACCTACTCCGAAAGAGTTTAAAGATAATACAGAATGGCTTGTATCTCTCTGTAAGCAGGGAGCAAGAAAAAAGCTTAATTTTGATTTTGATACATATGAAACAGTTGACACAAACAAAACAAGAAAGATTTACGACGAAAACACAGGAGAATTTCTCAGGGAAGAACCGCTTATATATTCTAAAGAAGAGAAAGATGTATATGTTAATCGTTTTGAATATGAACTTGATAAGCTCGTAAGAATGGGTTTTGTTGATTATATTCTTTTGGTATACTCTTATTCCAGTGTAGGTAAACGCCGAGGAATAGCCCGTGGAAGCGGTGGTGGTTCTCTTATCAATTATCTTACAGACATTACAAAAATCGATCCCATAGTTCACGGACTGTATTTTGAAAGATTTATTGACGTAGGTGCGTTAGACTTGCTTGAAAATGGCGAGATAACAGAGAAAGAATTGAAAGTCCCCGATATTGATTTGGATTTCAGTAACGAGAGCTGCACCGAAGTTCTTAGGTGGATGTATGAACAGTACGGCGAAAACAGAGTTGCTTCAATCGGTAAATTTGGCACTAATCAGACCAAAGGCACAATCAGAGATATGTGTAAAGTCCTTGATATTTCGCTGGAGGACGCTGACAAAATAGCCAAATCCTTTGGAGAATACGAACTTGATGAAATTCTTTCAATGATAAACGGCGACATACCGCAGGAAGTATCTGCGCAAGAAGCGATAAAAAATGTGCAGAAATATCCAGAACTTTTTGATTATGTCAAAAAGCTTAACGGACTACCAAAGTCATTTGGACTTCACGCTTGCGGTAAAATTATTTCCACAAGGGACTTGGACGATTTCTTGCCGTCCTGCTACGACTCTAATGGTATAAGATACTTACAGGGAGATATGCACGACGTAGAAGACGTGGGACTTGTTAAGGTTGATGTTTTGGGTCTGCGTACATTAGACCAAGAATATGACACTCTTGAAATGAGTGGCGAAACAGAAGATTTTATTGACCCCGCGCAAAATTTCAATGATAAAAAAGTCCTTGATATTTTCAGAAACGGAGATACAGTTGGTGTTTTCCAATTCTCATCAAATGGAATGAAGCAGACAATTAAGAAGATGAACGTTAAAGGAATTAACGACTTATCAATTGCAAATGCATTGTTTCGTCCCGGTTCTCTCAAATATATTGACAACTTTTGCAAAAGACGAACAGGAGAAGAAGATTTTGAATATCTACACCCCGACCTTGAACATATTTTGAATTTTACGTATGGGATAATGGTCTTTCAGGAGCAGCTTATAGAGATAGGCAGACTTGCTAAGATACACAATCCCGACCTGCTGCGTAAGGCTACGGGCAAGAAAAATCCAAAGCTTTTGGTACAAGTTAAACCCGAACTTGAACAAAAACTCAAACAAATAGGTTGGAATAGCGAACAATTTGATAGCCTATGGTCGCAAATGCTTGAATTTGCTAAATACAGCTTTAATAAAGCACATTCTTCCGCTTATGCCATAATAGCATATATGACCGCAAAACAAAAGGCATACTACCCCGCAGAATTTTACGCAGGACTGTGTAATTCATATATCGGCAAAAGTTCCTTTGTTAAGGATAATGCAGAAGAAATCATTACAGACCTTGAAGAACACAACGTAAAAATTGAGCCGTTTAACTTTCGCAACGACCACCGCAGATGTTTCGTAAAAGACGGTAAAATTCTATATGGAATACCACTAATCAAGGATTGCTCCGAACTTTCAGCAAATGCAATGTATGAGTGTTCTGATAGAGTATACAAAAACTTTATAGAGTTGTTGTCCGATTTGATTTCAAAAGGCGTAACAAAAAATCAGATAGAAATTTTTATTAAACTTGGATTTTTCTCCGAGTTTGGTAACAGCAAGCATTTGTTGTCCTTGATGAGATTGTATGAGAAGTTTAAAAACGGAGAAGCCAAATCAATAGACAAAACTAAAGCGGGGGCTTTTGATGAAATCCTGTCTAAATATTGTAAGACTACCGAAAAGACTTATACAATAACCAACAGTAAAATTAAAGAAACTCAAAAACTTATTCAGATGATAAACAAGAAAATCAAAAATGGCGACCTTGCCGAAAAGTACACGGATATTCTTGATAACTACAGAGAAATCGTTGCCACAGAACATAAATCAATAATGGATAATATTCTAAATGACTGCGTGTCACTGATAATGTCTGTGCCGACAAATGATTTTACTTATAAAGAAAAAATAGCAGACCATAAACAGTATTTGGGATTTATTAATTTAACAACAAATTGTGAAGCCGACCGCAGAAAACTCCTTGTCACTAAGGTAATTCCATTACTTAATAAAGAAACTAAAAAGGCGTGGGGATATGCGGTTTTAACAAAGTCCGTAGGGTCAGGCAAAAATTCCAGACTTACCGTAAGAGCAAAAACTTTTGAAAGCGATCCTATAAAGGAATTGGATATTGTTTACGCAAAGTCTGTAAATAAAAATCAAGCAGGGTATTGGTATCTTGTTGACTATGAAAAAATTTTTGATTGAACGGAGGAGTCATTATAGATAATCGAATTAAAGTGGTTTGCACTCTTGAAACTATAAGGTATTATAAGAGCGATTTTGGAATTATAGTTGCTTCAATTAATACTATCAAGCACGGCAAACCCGTTATGGATGATAAAAAATGTATTACCGTAAAAGGTGTTATGCCGAAGCTTAAGGAGGGTAACTACTACAATCTTACAGCAGAGTATGTAAACGACCCCAAATGGGGCGGTCAGTACAATGTTATTTCAATGTTTAATACGGTTGATTTTAGTCAAGGCAATAAGCAAGGACAAAAAAGGTTTTTATCCTCTATATTTACGCCAAATCAGGTTGAAAATATGTACAAAGCACTTGACGATCCGTTTAAATGTTTGGAGAATGGCAATGCTGATGAGTTGATTAAAGTGCGAGGTTGCGGAAACGAAACAGCTAAAAGGTGGATTCAACGGTTTAGTGATAATGTTTATATGGCAAAGATTTTTTCAGAGTTAGAAGAATACAATTTAACTAACAACATTGTCTCCAAACTGCTTGATACATATGGTACTCCAGATGTTGTTATTTCAAAAGTAAAAAGCAATCCATATATACTCTGTACCGAGGTAAGCGGTATCGGTTGGAAGACAGCAGACAAAATAGCCTTATGTAGAGGTATCGATAAGTTAAGTCATAACCGCATAGGAGCATATATTTATTATTGCCTTGAAGAAGCGGGTCAGAATGGCTGCTCTTGGATAACTGTTGATGAATTAAAAAACAACATTAAAGATAATATTGGAAATGAAGTTACAGATGAAATAATTTCTGAAGCAGTCTCTAAATCTGAAAAGTATCTTTGGCATAGCAGTGATAAGTCTCAAATCGGTCTAAAAAAATATTTTAACATTGAAAATAAAATTGCCAAAGAATTAATGCGGTTAAGAAATGCTAAATCAACTGTTTCATTCAACAATTGGGAGAATACCGTAAAAAATGTTGAAGAACAGAACGGCTGGCAGTTTACAGACGAACAGAAATTAGGAGTAAAAACCGCATTAGAAAACAATGTAACCGTTATTCACGGCGAAGCTGGGACAGGCAAAAGTTCATCTGTGTCGGCGTTTCTTAAAATACTTAAAGACTGCGTTTCGGTACAATGTGCATTGTCAGGCAGAGCAAGTTCAAGAATGACAGAAATAACAGGCAGAGAAAGTTATACTATACACAGACTTTTGGGTTATGCTCCGCAAAATCCATTAAATAAGGACGGGTTTACATTTCACGATGATAATCCATTAGATGTTGATATAGTTATAGTTGACGAAATTTCAATGATTGACGCTTTTCTGTTCTATCATTTAATTAGGGCGATACCGTCTGGAGCAAAGTTGATTTGTCTCGGAGATATGGGGCAGTTAGAGTCTATCGGTTGTGGTAACATAGCATATGATATGATACACTCGCCCGAAATTGCAACAGTGTATTTGAGCCAAATTCATAGGCAAGCTGCTTCCTCTGCAATTGTTATCGAGGCGAGAAAAATTAGGCAGGGAACACAAATTGTTAATAACAGCTACACAGGTACAGAAACCCGTGGAGAACTTCAAGACCTGTATCTTGATTGTTATTCCGATAAATCTCATACTTTCGGCAAGATAATGAAAAGGTTTACAGAAGCAATGCGTAGAGATAATTTTGATATTATGGAAACACAGATTTTAGTTCCTGTAAAGAGCGCAGGAGACGCTTGTACATACAGAATTAACACAGCAATACAAGAGTTGTACAATCCTAAATCAAGTTCAAAACCCGAAATTGAAATTACATCACAAGGAAAGATTGTCGCACTCCGTAAGGGAGATAAGGTAATCAATACACAGAATACCTATAAAACAGAACCACCGATTTTTAACGGAAATCTCGGCATTATCAAAGAAGTATTTCCGAGCGAGGAATCGCTGATAGTATCGTTTGTGGGTATTGGAGATGTGTATATTGATAAAAAACAAGTCAGCAGTATTGAATTGGGATATGCTATTACAGTACATAAGTCGCAGGGTTCACAGTTTGATTATGTGATTTTAGGAGTGGATTTTTCTTCATATTCGTTGTTAACAAGAGAATTGTTGTATACGGGCATAACAAGAGCAAAAAAGAAATGTGACTTGATTGTGCAGACTGGAGCGTTAAGAACAGCAGTAAGTAAAGAGGGAGTTAGTAAAAAACAAACACATTTACAACAATGTTTGAGAAATTTATCAACAAATTTTAATTAATAAGGAAAATCAAATTTTTATGATTGATTTTATTGCAAGGTATGTGTTATAATATAATTACAGTAAAAGCAAAAATAAAGTTTAGGAGATGATTTTATAGATAATAAATTTTTAGTACGAGGGGAAACAGACTTGTGATAATACTTGGGTATATGGCTATCCGTATTCAGATGGGAAGAAAAGTTATATAGCATATGAGGGTAAAAATGATTGTGTTATACACGAAATAATTTCCGATACTATAACACGATATATTGGTTTAAAAGATAAAAACAACAAAAAGATTTTTGAGGGCGACATTTGTCAAAACGGAGAGAGAATATATTTAATTTGTTGGCTTAGTAGTCAATATACTTGGGGATGTTATAATTTAAAAACTGGTCGTAAAACACCAATTTATCAAGTAATATCCCATGAAGGTAATAACTTTGAGGTTATTGACAACAACTTTGACAATCCCGATTGGAGGAATTTATAAGATATGAGAGAGATTTTGTTCAGAGGTAAAAGAGACCCTAAATACGGAGAAGGTTGGTATTTTGGTGTTTCATATATTGACCACGAGGGCGATTGCATTATGGCAGACCATTGTAGTAAACGGGTTGTTATTTCTGAAACTGTCGGACAGTATACAGAGCGAACAGATAAGAATGACAAGAAAATCTTCGATGGAGACATTATACAAAATATTGAAAATGGGAATGTTGGTAGAGTTTCTTATATGTTAGAATATTGTGCATTTATGATATATGTAAAGGTTGAAAATCGTTATTACTGGCTTTATGATAATGATTTCAAGAAAATTGAGATTATTGGTAATATTTACGACAATCCCGAATTGATTGGAGAAAATTAAAAATGCGTGAATTTTTATTCAATGGCAAAAGAATTGATAACGATGAATGGTGTGAGGGAACTCTAATTCTTACAACAGCCGTAGAGCAAAAACCATATATAGTGGATAGTTGTTGCCACCCGTATAGAAAAGTTAACGAAGAAGGTTATGAGGATTTTGATTGGCTTAACGCTTATGAGGTTATTCCTGAAACTATTGGACGGTATACATGGCTAACAGACAAAAATGGTGATAGAATATTTGAGGGAGATATTGTTAAAACCAAATACGGAAGATTGTGTTCTGTGCGTATAATTACGTCTCCATTGTTTGCAGGAGTTGATTTAGTTGGTCTTGAGTTATTTAACAATGCTCCAGATAAATTTGATTTGTATGAATCCAAAAACATAGAAGTCGTGGGAAATATTCACAAACACAAAGTTTCTGGAGGTATTCACGAAAATCCTAATATAGTAAATAAGTAAAAATAAATTATTTAACATATACTAATAAAATTCGCATTTTATTTTAACAACGGAGGTTGAAACAATGAAGATATCAACAATAATAATTACAAGTATATTGTGCGCCATGAATGTATCACCGATGTGTAAAATAGAGGGAAATAAGATAAGCACAAATAACTGTTCTCAGTGTTTTAGTTTGAGTCAAACGGAATATGAACGGGTACAGTTTGTTGAACTTCCTCAGAAGCCTATCACAATTTATGACACATTAACGGATAAAGAGAAAAATTTAATTGAAGTTACTGTACAGCATGAGGTTGGAAGTTTTTCCGATAACTACAAAACTCTTATCGCAGAATTAATATATAACCGTCTTATATCGGATGAATTTCCAGATAATATTACCGACATACTTTATCAGGAAAATCAATTTTGCGGTATAGAGTATTGGTATGCTCCCAATTTTGAGGTAGATGAAAATACCAAACAGATAGTAAAGGAAGTCTTTTTAAAAGAGGAGACTTCACACAGCGCACTTTATTACTACAATCCCGATTTGTCAGATTATAAAGCTATAATTTGGTTTGAGTGTAGCGGAGATGTTGAATTTTTATTTGAGTACACTGAAGAGGATTGGGGGATAGAATATACAACAAGATTTTTTAAATAACAAGAGAAAGGAGGTAAATGAAAAGTAAAAGATGTTTGAATTAGATAAAAGATTTAATGACGGGGCGGGGCATTGGCAAGAAAAAATAAAGCTTATCGCATATATCTATGATGTTCCCGCAGAGTACGTCCAAAACGAGGTTAACGCGCTATGTAACACTCAGATAAAAGAAAACATAATGTGGGATTACATAGTAAGTCGAATATTAAATTCACAGAAAATGGGAGAGTAACAGCAATGCTTTATTGTACAGACTGCGGTACGGTAATAGAGAATGAGGACGAACTTTCTGAATATAAGGAACGGGGAGAATTTTGGGGCAGTGGATACACCGAAGTTTCAAAGGTTTGCCCTAAATGTAAAAGTTCAGCAATAGTTGTTTTAACTAAGAAATGCGATTGCTGTGGCGAATATGTTATAGGAGCATATGTAACAACTATGGACGGAAAGTCCTATTGTGAAAATTGTTATATGGAAGGAGATGTAAATTATGAATACGGTTATTGAAAAAATAAAGCTGTGTTCCACGCGGGACGTTAAAGATTTTGTTTTTGCGATAAGTGCATTGCCAAAAAACGTTCAAGTAAAAGTGAGGCATAGCAACAGTGTTGCAGACGGTAAAGGTATTTTGGGTGTACTTAATTTAAGTACGAACGGCATTGTTGAAGTTAGCATTTCGGAAACAGGCGAGTACAATGAAAAGGAAATTAGAAAAACATTAAATCAATGGATAGTGGAGGAATGAATAATGGTGAACAGTAAAAGTAAAAGAGAACGGGACGAAGAAAAATATAAAAGAATGGTAGAAAGATGTGAACTACATAATGCACAAGTTGAAACCATCACACGAACTGCGACGCAGGAAGAAAACAAATATTATACCAAGCTTTTAGAACAGGATAAATATAAGCGTAAACTTGCAGCCAAGGAAAGGGCAAGGTTTTATGGGTCAGGGTATAAGAATGCTGAATACTAAAATTAAATGTACTCATGTATATTCATTAGTTGATACAAAAGGTTTCAAACAAGGAGAAGTATATGAGGTTAAAAATGGCAGATTGATTTTTCCGAACGGTAGTAAAAGTCATATTGTGTTTGAAACGGTTGAGCAAATCAACGAAAGCTTTTACGCTTATTTTAAAGAAATTGAGGAGGAATGTTGATGAAAATTATAAATCCAACATTTGAAATATTGTCGGAAATATCGGAAGGTGGAATAAAAGAACTTCAGCATATTGAAAAAATAGGAAGGGTATGTTATAAGTCCGAGGACAGAATTACAAACGACGGAGAATCGGCAAAAAAGTTTGTAAAAATGCTGATAGAAAAAACTCATGAAGCCATTATCGAACATTCTTGTTTATCCATAAAATTTACGGTAGACAGGGGAGTCAGCCACGAATTAGTACGTCATAGAATCGCCTCATTTGCACAAGAAAGTACAAGATACTGTAACTATTCCAAAGACAAATTTGGAAATGAAATATCCGTTATTTGTCCAATGGGAGGCATTTTACTTGATAACAAAACAAATTCATTGTCCGGTAATGACATAAGTAAATTAATTAATGAGTGGACGGAGGCAATGGAAGACGCTGAACGGCATTATTTTAAGATGATAGAAATAGGTGCTGCGCCGCAAATAGCTCGTTCTGTTTTGCCAAACTCTACAAAAACAGAAATCACAATTACCGCCAATTACCGAGAATGGAGAAACTTTTTTAAGTTAAGAACGCCTTATTCTGCTCACCCTTCAATGAGGGAAGTAACCATACCGTTGTTAAAACAATTAAAACAGCGTATTTCGATTATTTTTGATGATATAGAGGTGGAGTAATTGAAAAATATCTATCTTATAGTAGCCCCTTCGGGAGCCGGAAAAACAACTGTAACAGAACTTTTAGAAACTAACTATGGATTCAAATCAATACAGTCCTATACGACAAGACCGCCAAGGTACGACGGCGAAACAGGGCACATATTTGTATCAGACAAAGATTTTGATAAACTTACAGATATAGTAGCTTTTACGGAATTTGCGGGTAATCGGTATTGTGCCACGGCACAGCAAGTTGAAGAAAACGATTTGTATGTGATCGACCCCAAAGGAGTAGAATATTTTAAAAAGTCTTATAGGGGAAGTAAACAAATCAAAATAATTTATATTGAAAGCGACCTTACAACGCGGTACGAGTGTATGAAGAAACGCGCCGAGGATAACGGTGCCTCTTATTTAGAAGCGGTAGATTATTCTTTAAAGCGTATTACCAATGATGTTAATGAGTTTTATGATTACATACATCATGTCGCGCAAGTCGATTATATTCTTCAAAACGGAGTTGATACGGATATAAATACTGCGGTAAATGAGCTGTATTTGTATATTGTATCCTGTGAACAACCGTCGGAAGATGAACAACAGGAGGTGATAGTATAACGGTTCTATTTTTAATTACCGTTTCTGTAATTCTTTTGGTACTGTGTCTTATATTATTTATTTTATTAAGATATATAACTAAAGCGTATTATAAAGAATTTGATATAGCCGATGTAAACAAACACATTTTCACAGAATTTTTAAAGCAAACAACAGAAGTTTTATCTGAGGAAACAATCATTATATGTTTGAAGAACGCTGTTAAAATCTGTGTAAATAAGAATTTAATACATTTTACTATTACACCCGTAAGTGGAGCGGGAAACGAAATAATTGAAAACAACAATGAGTGTGATATTGCCGCCAAGATATTGTATAAACAATATATCGAGGACAATAAAAATAACGAAGAGGGAGAATGTTAAATGCTTCAAGTTATTAAAAGAAATGGTCAAAAAGTGCCTTTTGATACAAATAAAATTGTTAATGCTGTTATGAAAGCATATAAAGAAATATATCCTAACAACGCCGAAACATTGGTTAAGAGTTTTGCCAACTATGCTGTTAATAATATTGTTAATAAAAACAATTTTAATACTTTGGACGATACTGATGTTGATATTGAAGATATACAAGATGAAGTAGAAAAGTTTCTGATGGAAACAGATAAAATTGTTGCAAAAGCATATATTACATACAGATATAAACGTGCGCTTGCCAGAGATAGATATAAACTGTTAATGAAAGATGTTCAAGAAAAGTTGTCAGGTGAAAATGTTCAAAACCAAAACGCAAATCTTGATGAACATTCTTTTGGTGGCAGAATGGGAGAGACTACAGATTTAGTTATGAAACGTTATTCATTGGATTATTGTATGTCTGAAATATCAAAAAATAATCACCTAAATAATAAAATATATATTCACGACTTGTCTCATTATGCGGTGGGAGACCATAATTGTCTTTCAATACCGTTTGATGATTTACTTGTTAACGGATTTAACACTCGTCAAACAGATGTCAGACCGGCACAATCGGTTAGTACGGCATTCCAGCTTATAGCAGTAATATTTCAATTGCAATCGTTACAGCAATTTGGAGGAGTCTCAGCCACTCATCTTGACTGGACAATGGTTCCTTATGTAAGAAAAAGTTTTGCAAAACATTTTAAGGACGGCGTAAGACATATTAAAAATGACAAAGATTATGTTAATACAATTCCAAATGAAATGTCTTTTAATGATCCTGAAGCTAATTGCAAACAAAACAAACAAATTTATAAATATGCATATGATATGACAGAAAAAGAAGTATATCAGGCAGTTGAGGGTATGTATCATAATCTGAATACATTGCAATCAAGGTCAGGAAACCAATTACCATTTACTTCAATTAACTATGGAACCTGCACACTTCCGGAGGGCAGATTGATTACAAAAGCTTTACTTGACGTGTCAATTAGAGGAATAGGCAAACTTCATAAAACAAGTATTTTTCCTTGTGGTATTTTTCAGTGTATGAAAGGAATTAATCGTCAGAAGGATGATCCTAATTATGATCTTTATAGATTGGCATTGAAATCAACTTCATTAAGACTTTATCCTAATTATGCTAATGTGGATTGGAGCGGAAATGCGGGATATGACCGAAATGATCCAAAAACATATTTTTCAACTATGGGCTGCCGGACAGCTAATGGTTGGGATATTAATGGTTTTGGGCAGCTTAAAGACGGCAGAGGAAACATTTGTCCCGTAACAATTATTATGCCTACACTTGCAATGGAAGCAAAGGAATCAATTTACGGAGAGGAGACTGATGAAGATACAATAGAAACTTTTATGCGTATCCTTGATAAAAAAATACACGAAGCTAAAGATATGCTGATTGAACGTTTTGAAAGGATATGTTCTCAAAATCCCGACTCAGCTAAGTTCATGTATGAAAACAATCTTATGGCTGGATATGACGGCAAAGATATTCGTAGTGCATTGAAACACGGTACTCTGGCGTTAGGACAACTCGGTCTTGCGGAAACGCTCCAAATACTTATAGGCTGCGACCATACCGAGAAAAAGGGTATGGAACTTGCAAAGAAAATCGAGGAATTATTTAAAACCAAGTGTGCAGAGTTTAAGGAGAAATATAAACTTAATTTTGGTGTATACTTTACCCCTGAGGTTTCTGTGGGGGCTTGTACAGTAATGTACAATGAAAAAATCGCTTAACTTATTGATTGTAAGGTGTTAATCAAACGAATAGTAATCGTAGGAAATGACGACTAATTGATTGGCTAACAGGGAACGAAAGAATCCTGTGCTAAATTTGTTGCTAATTGTTAAATATATAAATAATTAAGGAGGTGAAACAAAATGATAATACCGAATACGGCAGTAAAAATAAAAAATGCAATAGATCATTGGATTGATATTGATGGAAGCGTATATTGTATAGACAAAAGAAACAACCATAATCATATAATAAGAAAATCACAGCATATTGTTCATGGCTATAAGTATTGTGGGATAACATATGAAGTTGGGAAAAATGTAAGTAAAAGAGTGCACAGACTTGTTGCCGAAGCTTTTTTACCTAATCCTAATAATTATAATGTTGTTGGACATAAAAATAATATTAAATGCGATAACAGAGTAGAGAACTTATATTGGACTACAGTACAAGAAAATACCCAAAAAGCTTTTGATGATGGGTTAGCAAAAAATGACAGAGGTTTTGATGATAATCAAAGTAATCCTGTAAATATGTATAACACTTACACCAATCAGTTAATAAATACTTTTGGGAGCATATGCGAGGCATCTAAAACAACGGGAATATCTAAAAATACAATATCAAGACAAGCAAAATATAAAAGACCTGTAAGGAAACCATTTTATTTTAGATATTGTGACGATATAGACTGTAGTTGTGTAAATTTGATTGGAATGTTTGATTATGACACAGATAACTTAATAAAAACATTTTATAATTCTGGGGATGCTTCACTTCAGACTGGTATTAGTGATAGCACTATCCTTACGCAATGTAAAAATGGCAAACCAAGCAGAAAATTGTCAAATGTGTACTTTAAAAAAATTAGCAACAATAAATGTGAAGAGACTATCGAAATTCAAGTAGAAGAGTAGAGTAGCGAAAGCGAAAGAGTGAAACCCTTTGAGAAAAAGGGATAAAATATAGTCCAAAACGGCAGAAAATCTCTGCTATACAGCAATGCAAAAATTTAAAGAAAAGTATGGTATAATTCCTAATGTCTCAGATAAAGAATTTTTTACTAATAGCATACACGTTCCTGTTTGGAAAAAGATGACACCATTTGATAAGATAGACATAGAATCTCAGCTTACGGGCTATTCCAACGCAGGTTGTATCACATATATAGAATTAGAGTCATCTGTTAAAAACAATATAAACGGTCTTGAAGCAATTGTAAATTATGCGATGGATAAAGATATTCCTTATTTTGCTATTAATGTTCCAAATGATATGTGCCAAAGCTGCGGATATACCGATGAGATAAATAAAAGTTGTCCTATGTGCGAATGTCCGAATATCAGAAGATTGAGACGCGTCACAGGTTATTTAACAGGTGACTACACAACAGCATTTAATATAGGGAAACAGCAAGAGGTTGAAATGAGGGTGAAACACGAATGAATTATCAAAAAATTGAGAAGTGTTCCTTGTCTAATGGTCAAGGTGTAAGAGTTGTTCTTTGGGTGTCGGGTTGCTCCTTAGAATGTAAAAACTGTCAGAACCCTCAAACATGGGATTTTAATAGCGGAATCCCATTTACAAACGAGGCTATGCAAGAAATACTTGATTGCTTAAGTAAACCGTATATATCGGGAATTACATTTTCAGGAGGACATCCTCTTGAACCCGTAAATATCGAAACGGTGGCAGTTATAGCTCGAAAAGTAAAAGAAAGATTTCCTCAAAAGACGATGTGGCTTTACACAGGTTATGCTTGGGAAGATATTTACATTTCCACTCAGGCAGATCATCTCATTAACGAAATTATTTCTTTGGTTGACATTATTGTTGACGGTCGCTATATAGATGAACTGCGTGATATAACGCTGCCATTCAGAGGCAGTTCAAATCAGCGGGTCATAGATGTTAAAAAATCGCTTGAAACAGACAGTGTAGTTTTGTGGGGAAATAAATAAAACCGAAAAAAATAGGCTCTGCCTAAAATCAGACAGAGCCTAAAAGGAGGGAAAATATTGATATATTTGGATAACGCTGCGACCACTCGGGTTACAGAACCTATACTTGAAGTTATGTTGTCATATCTCAAGGAGAGCTATGGAAATCCTTCGTCATTATATTTTCTTGGTCGAAAGTCCAAAAGAGTCATTGAGACAGCAAGAGAACAGGTCGCCAAAGCAATCAACGCAAAACCTGAACAGATATTTTTCACAAGCGGAGCAACGGAAAGCAACAATTGGGTCATTTCAAATTTTGATTATGTTATATGTTCCAAGATAGAACATCACTCAATCCTAAATAACCCTAAGTGTCACCAATCAGATTTTTCGGAATTAGAAAGAAAGATACGCAAAAATAATGCCGATCTTGTTACATATATGCTTGTTAACAACGAGACAGGGCAGATATTTGATATAAAATCTTTGGTTGAAATATCTCATAAAATGGGAATCATGTTTCATACAGATGCGACACAAGCTTTTGGACACATTCCGATTGACGTTAAGGAACTTGCTGTTGACAGTCTTTCTTTGTCAGGACATAAGTTTCATGCTCCGAAAGGTGTGGGTATACTTTATCTGAAAGACCCCTCTAAATACAAACCTTTGTTTTACGGAGGACAGCAGGAAAAGAATCTTCGCGCAGGAACAGAAAATGTTGCAGGAATTGCAGCTATAGGCAAAGCCGTTGAATTATATAATTTTTCCAAAGAAAAGGACGGTATATGCCGCACTATTCAAGGTAAATTTTATTCTGCGTTTAAAGATATGACCGATGTGTGGTTCAACACAAATATCAGCAACTCTATACCTACTACCTTAAATCTTGCATTTAAAAACGCAGAATCCGAAAGCCTTATGCTGCTTCTTGACAGTAACGGTATATGTGTTTCTTCGGGATCGGCTTGTAACAGCAGAAGTCTTGAGTCATCCCACGTTTTAAAAGTTATGGGAACTCCCGAAGAATATATTTACAATAGTATAAGATTAAGTTGGGACGAAAGTATAACTAATGAACAAATAAATTATGTTATTAAGTCTATAAAAAATAATGTAAAAAAGATAAGGGGATATGTTTAATGCACACAACAATCAAGTTTGCCAAGGTCAGACCGACAGCAATTATTCCAAGTAAAAGAGACGAGGATGCGGGTTATGATATTTACGCTAACTTTGACGAGGATTATATGACAATACCTCCACATGGAACTGTAATGATACCAACGGGAATTGCTTGTGCTTGTGGTATAGATTACTGTTTTATTGTTAAAGAGAGGGGAAGTACAGGCACAAAAGGAATGGCACAGAGGTGCGGCGTAATCGACAGCGGATATAGAAACGAAATATTTGTTCCTATAACAAATACTACAAACATAAATATTTATATTGCAAAGAAAGACACAAGAATTACTTTACCAGGTATTCCCGAAGAACTTATGCAAATTTATCCGTATGAAAAAGCAATAGCCCAGCTTTTGTTGGTACCGGTTCCTACAGCGGATGTTGAAGAGTATACATATGAGGAACTTAAAGAGATACCGTCTAAGAGAGGAATGGGAGCTTTGGGAAGTAGTAGAAAATAAAGTTTTCTATATTACATAATTGTATAAAGCAAATCATAATATTAAATGTACTGAATTTATTTTACGTAAGGGAGATGATTATAATTAACAATACATCAAAATCGTATAAAAAATTTGGAGATTGGGATGTTGTTGAAATAAAAAAAGAAGATATATTGCCGGAAGAAAAAGAAATGATAGAAAACGAATTGTATAAAATTTTTCAAAAATATTGTCAAGATTGACAAAAAAGGCTAATGGTGATATAATTACTTAAACCACCATTAGCCTTTTGTTATAAGAAAGGTTGATGTTTATTGTCAAATATTGCTATATATGCCAGAAAATCGGTATTCCGTGAGGATTCCATTTCAATTGAGTCACAAATTGAAATGTGTAGGTACGAAGCACGGGGAGAGGCGTGTGTTATTTATCAGGATAACGGATTTAGCGGCAAAAATACTGACAGACCAGATTTTAAAAGAATGATGAACGACATAAAATCAAACAAGGTAAGCAAAGTAATTGTCTACAAACTTGACAGAATCAGTCGTTCTATTCTGGATTTCTCCGAAATGATGTGTATATTTCAAAAGTATAGCGTCGATTTTGTTTCAGCTACCGAAAAGTTTGATACGTCTTCACCTATGGGACGAGCTATGCTTAACATATGTATAGTTTTTGCTCAGCTTGAACGAGAAACTATTCAGCAGAGAGTTACAGACGCTTATTCGGCAAGAAGCAAAAAAGGGTTTTATATGGGTGGAAGAATCCCATATGGGTATTCTAAAATATCCACAACAATTGATGGAGTTAATACCTCTATGTACCAGATCAACCACGAGGAAGCCGAAGACATTAAATTGATTTATCAACTGTACTCTAAGCCTTCTGCCACATTGGGTGATGTTTTAAGAGAAATCACCAAAAATGGAAACACAAACAAAAGAGGCAACCATTGGTGTACAGCCAGAATTTCCGATCTTATGCGAAATCCTGCTTATGTTATAGCCGACCAAAATGTTTACACGTTTTTTAAACAACAGAAAGCGAATATTTGCAGTCAGCCTGATGAGTTTAACGGTGAACATAGTTGCTATTTGTTTTCGGGGACTAACACCAATCGTAAAACATGGGATTTGCAAGGTCAAAATTTAGTTATTGCTCCGCACCAAGGGTTTATTTCTTCCAGCCTTTGGTTAACGTGCCGTAAAAAATTATTGTCCAACCACCAAATCAAATATTGTAAGCCTAAAAACAGTTGGCTTTCAGGCAAGGTCAAATGCGGTCATTGTGGATATGCTTTAACAATAAAAAAGTCACCCACAAAAGCAGGACGGTATTTTATATGCACAGGCAGGGTAAATAAATTGTGTGACACTGATGTTCCTACTATATATGCGGATTTGTTTGAAGAAGAAATAAAAATCCGCATAGGGGACAAGCTGGATAATTTAAGTATAAAACCTAAAATTGGTACTGTTAGCGAAACTGACATTCAAATACAGTCGTTAAGAACAGAAATTAACTTCAAAGACGAAAAAATCAAAGCTCTTGTAGACAGACTTATAGATGCTGATAAAACTACTGTTGAATATATCAACAAAACTATCAACGAACTTGATAAAGAAAAGAGAGATTTATCAGACAGAATAACGGAACTTCAAAATAAGTCAAACGATCCAATTGATTTCAAAATATTACATAATGTAATCTCTCAATGGGACAACCTTTCTTTTGACGAAAAGAGGGACGTAGTTGAACTGTTGATTGAAAAAATTATAGTGTATTCTGATAAAATTGAAATCATCTGGAAGATATGACGGGTATTGTTTTGTGTAAGTTTGTACGTTTGGCCTCGCCGAAGCGTTGGAAATGGACTATTTCGCGTTCGCGAAGGAATTTAATCGGATCGCGGACATCAGGGTCGTCTGTTAGCCGCAGTATATTGTCATATGTCGTGCGAGCTTTTTGCTCAGCGGCAAGATCCTC
This sequence comes from uncultured Oscillospiraceae bacterium, assembly GCA_910586535.1. Classification (GTDB taxonomy): domain Bacteria; phylum Bacillota; class Clostridia; order Oscillospirales; family Ruminococcaceae; genus RGIG8773. The sequence continues at coordinate 9,181 of CAJUHS010000010.1, read as the reverse complement.
CACAAGGTCTGTTATGGGGTCGCCTTTAGACTGAAAATACGATGCTGTAAACGGCGCGCCTGATGCTGCTATAGGATATATTCCCGTAGTATGGTCAACAAAATAGGTGTCAAAGCCGCTTTCCTTTATCTGTTCCATTGTGAGGTTTCTTGTAAGCTGATACAGGATAGCCGATATCATTTCAAGGTGAGCAAGTTCTTCTGTGCCGATATCTGTAAGCACGCCTTTGACCTGCGCATAAGGAGCGGCATAACGCTGGTTAAGATAACGGAGCGAAGCTGCCAATTCTCCGTCAGGACCGCCTAACTGTAAAAATAGATAATTAAAAGTTATAAAAAATTTCCACACTGTTTGTAGAACGGTCAAAGACAATTTTTTTAAGCAGGGAACGTAAAATTTGGTTTTTAAGCTCTTCGGCAATTTCTGGATTTGTAGCAACTTCATATGCTTCTGTAATTTCGCTTTTTATATCTATAAGTTTTTCTTCACCGGCACTTTGAGCCGCAAGCTGTTCTTCCAGTTTATTTATTGAAGCGGTGATACGCTGTTTATTTGCCGTGTATTCCTCTAAGGTGTCCGCGCCGTTTTCGTAGGCAGCTTTTATGCGGTCTAACTTTAAACATTCTCTTTTTATCTGTGCTTTCAGACGTTCTGTTTCGGCGGCATCGGTTTTAGGTTTAGATTTTACCCAAAAATTATCTCGAGACATATCTGCCCTTAAAGCTTCAATAACAGATTGATTAAGCTTTTCAAGCATAATATAATGGGAAACAGCACATTGTCCGTGTATATACTTTGAGCATTGTAAACCCCTTTTAGACGACATACACATGGTCGCACCGCAGCTACTGCATTTCACAAGCCCACGGAGCATATATTCAGATGGTGTTTGATGTGCTCCCTTGGCGTATTTTTCAGACATTTGTGAAATAAACTTTTGTACCTCGTTAAATTTTTCTTCAGATATGATAGGATCATGCTTTCCGTCAATTATCATGGTGTTTTCGGTCGGGATATAGACAGATGTACCTGTTGCTTTGCCGTCGGTACTCCAGCGCATTTTACCTATATAGACCGGATTGGTCAATATATACTTAACGCTTCTGTTTGCAAAAGGCTTGCCGCTTCTGGTACTTATACCACTGTCGTTGAGCCACTTTGCAATAGGGAGCGTTTTTTGTTCCGCTATATATTTATCAAAAATCTGACGGACTATTTCCGCGCGTTCGGTGTCGATCTCGAAACGATCCTTACCCATTACATATCCGAACGGCGGCACGGAAACTACTCCTCCGCGGCGTGCTTTTTCGGTCATGCCGCGTTTTACCTCTTCGGCGAGATTGATAGAATAGTATTCGTCCATGGCTTCCAACAAAGCCTCTATAAGTATGGACGTTTTATCCTCGCCGAGCTGTTCAGAAATCGACACAACGTCTATGCCACACTGCTTGCGGAGCATGGATTTGTAGACGATACTGTCCTCACGATTGCGGGCGAAACGGGAAAATTTCCAGATAAGTATAACGTCGAACGGTTTAGGCTTGCTTTTGGCAACAGCTATCATCTGCATGAATGCAGGACGCTTCTCGGCTTTCCTGCCGCTTATACCCTCGTCCTTGAAAATGAACTCGTTTGACAGGATAATATCGTTTCGCTGTGCGTATTCTTTTATTGCTTTGAGCTGACTTTCGGGCGAAAGCTCAAGCTGCATATCGGTTGATACGCGGATGTATGCCGCTCCTGTTTTCATGGCGGGGATCCTTTCATTTGAAAATATTCAATTTGCGCTTTTATCTTTACTTATTAAAATACATGGTCCGTCCTCATCGCTTTTAATTAGAGAAATAGACGCACCATTACAGTACCACGAAAAAGATTTGTGATCGTCAAAGCTATCTTCATTCTTTCCATATGACTTTTCAAGCGATTTAATAATAACTTTTGAATCAGCTCCGCTTGGATAATAAATAATAATATAATCCAATTCATTATTTTTAAAATTAAATGATGCTCTTTCACAATATTGACCAAAAAGCTTAATGTCTTTATATTCTAATAAATCGTCAAATTTATTGTAATAATCATCCGAATAATCCAATGCTTCAATTACTTGATTTATTGTAGTACCGAAATCAATGTCTTCGATCAACTTCTTTTCAGAGCCGTTCGATGAACATGAGGTAAACAAAAGCATTATTGTCAATGCGGTTGTAATTAAAATATTCGTTTTTTTCATTTTAAATTTCTCCGATTCTTAGTTGGCGTTAAGATTTGACTTTATAAATACCTATTCAAAGCGGCAATAAGCTCATCTTTATGTTTTTCAATATCGTATACCGAATCAATATCGATACGAACGTCTTTTTTATTATCGTCGGGAACGGTAATAAACTTTTTGGAACTGTTAAAATACAGTCTGCATATCCAGCGAGTAGTTTTATTTTTGTGCAGTATAGCCATGTAACGTTCATTATCTTTGTATGTAATCTCGTTTATGGGTACAATATCTTTAAGAATATTCTTAATTACAAAATATGCTTCCAATTCTTCCTCTGTTGTTACGATTTTAGGAGTATCCTTGACTTGCATGATTTGTGAAGCAGCTTCGGATTCATTAGCAGCAACATTTTGAACCTGTTTTGTTTCTTCAGCTCCAAGGGCGGTCTTGATCTTGTCGTTCATCATCTCGCTTATAAACTGATTAAGTGATTGCTTAACGATCGGACGAAACTTTTCAATGGCGTTTTGTGTCCTCTGACCGCTGTATACGGAAGACAGAAAGTATTTTATAAGCTGGTCGCTTGGATTCTGCAAATCCTGTGCAAAAACATTCTTTATTTCATTAGAATATTTGAGCTGCGAGGCTGTATTAAAGATTTCATCAATGCTAAACGCCGATTTTTTGAATTTTTTAAGTTCAGCGACTTGCGCTTCCTTAATGTCAAGCATATTTATTTCAAGGAACGGCTTTTCGTCCATTTTGTTGGTTTCTTCAAGGTCTGTATAGAAGCGATATGTAATGCCGTTTGTGAGTATAGCAAACTTAGCTTTGGACGTGCCAAAATAGCGAAATAACTGTGAATCGTGCTTTTGAAGTTCTTCCTTTACCCACTTTGCCTCAATAAGAATAACAGGTTCACCGTTGTTTAAAATGGCATAATCGACTTTCTCTCCTTTTTTTATACCAACGTCAGCAGTATATTCGGGAACAAATTCATCGGGATTAAATACATCATAACCCAACAGAGCAAAAAATGGCATTATAAGCGATGTCTTAGTAGCTTCCTCGGTAGTGAGATTATCTTTTAAGCCGTCAACCCTTTTGCTGAATTGTTTGATTTCGTCGATAAAATCCATTTTATATTCCTCCGTAAATATATTTTATTTAACTGCCTTGTTACAGGCGGTTATTTTTTATATAATTTTCAAACTGCTTGTACACCTGCTGTTCCAACGGAGATGTCAAAAATTTTCCTCGCTTGTAAAGTATCTCCATGCGTTCAGAACGAATTTTAGCGGCTTCATAGCTTATATTGCACACCGAAGCAATCTGTTCCGTTGTATGTGCATTTATCCCCCACAGCACACAGGCAGGAGCAAGCAATCGAGAAGCAAAAACATTTGCTTGATGTTCTGTTTCAGTCTTTGAGATATCAAAAGTACGCCCTTGCGGAGTATCAACGAGCAGGTGCCCGAGGACAATGTGTCCCAATTCGTGAGCAAGGGTAAATCGTCTGCGTGTAACGATTTGTTTATCATCAATTATGATACGGAAGCTTCCGTTATGATAGAAAGAAAGACCTATCTGTGTTTCCGAAAGAAGCCCTATATCTGAATTTTTATAGACTTTTATTCCCACTTGTTTACATAGGTCAAGCGGCATTACGGGAAGTGAGTTTACTCCGAGTTCTATCAAAGTTTCCCAACTTGCATTTCTTGACTCCCTGTACTTGCCATATACCATTATAAACCACCTCATAGATATTATAACCTATGGGGGGGATTATGCATATAACGGTTTCCGTGTATGAATTACACCAAGACAATAAAATTTGTTTAGAGCTTACTATTCTTCGTCCATTGTAGGTATATCGTCTAAATTGTCTATGTTAGGCTTTGTTGGTATTGAATTATCAGTGCTGCGTGCTGCAGCAGCCATGGGAATATCTCTGGTTAGCATCTTTAATTCTCCTAATATTTCGCCTTTTTCCATATCGGTAAGTAGGTCATACATTTTAAGAAGCCGCCACTTGTCCTCCGAAAGTTGTATGTTTCTGTTCGGTACATCATCAAGTCCGAGTAGGTAATCAGATGTTACACCAAAATAATTTGCAAGCTTAATTAATATTTCAGCACTTGGCAAGGTTCCACGATTTTCCCAATTTACAAATGAGTTCCCATTAATTTCAAGAGTTTTGCATAAAGCGTTTTTCTTAATATCTCTGTCTTTCATAAGTAAATACAGTCTTTCCAAAAAACTCATAATTTTCACAGCTCCTCTTGACAGTCATCTTTAGATGAATTATAATATAATTAAACCCATGAAAGTTCGATGATGTCATTGTCAGCATCGTTGGCAGTCTTGCGGCTGGGTTCGATCAAGGCTCTGATAAAGCCTTTTACTTCTCCCTGTTTGCGTTCCGGCAAACTGTTGTACAGATCTATAAGCTCTTGAATGTCATCTGACAATGAGGTGTTTCTGTTCAATACATCATCAAGTCCGAGCAGGTAGTCTGTTGATACATTAAAAAATTCAGCGATTTTAGGCAGTACTTCAATACTCGGTGAACTGCGACCACTTTTCCAGTCGCTTACATTACCTTGTGAAACACCTACAGCTTCAGATAGTTGCTGCTGTTTAATGTTATTATTTTTCATTAATTCAAATAAAATAGGTATCTTATTCATATTTTTGCTCCTTTCTATTGACGTTATCGTAAATTCGATATATAATATAATTTAAACCCATGAAAGGTGGTAAAGGAGTATGAAAACATGTAAAGAATGCGGAGCAAAGTGGTCCGACAATGATAATTTTTGTGGCAAATGTTCAACAAAATTATCAGAAGTATGCAATTGCTGGGTAAAAGGAAAACCTTACAATTGCAAACAAAAAGTATGCCCCGGTTACCGATTAAGGATAATAGAGGCTAATCAAGACCAAACATCTTTTTAGCAAGTTCGCAACCGAAATCAATCGCAAACTGTCTAATACCATCAGCGATAAATTTTCCCGATTTTGACGCAATAACTTTAGCGCGAGTTACTGCCAAAGCTGTACGAGGCGTTTCACATACTATATCGGATAAATCTGATATAGTATTTTCTTTTTCCTCATCTGTTATATTTTGTTCCATTTTTATCAATTCAGCAGTAGCTTCAATAGCTGATTTTGTCCATGGATACGCTTTCCCACAAAAGTAACAATAATTTGGACGAACATATTCAAACAAATAAGAAAGTTCATTATACTCGCTTCCATGAATAGGTTTACCGCATTCTAAACAGTTTTCTATTATTTGTGAACCACATATGCTACAATGGTTATCTGACGTAAAATATTTGTCATAGTAGGCAATTACATGACCGTTTTTACATATCTGCGCATTATGATATGTAACCATAATATTAATCCTTTCTTTCCCGCCTCGGCTATCCAAGGATATTATAAACCTATGAGGCAAATTATATATAGAACGATTTTCTTGTATAATTTTCATTGAGGAAATAGAACTTGCTTGATACTTACTATTCTTCGTCCATTGTAGGTATATTGTCTAAATTGTCTATGTTAGGCTTTGTTGGTATTGAATTATCAGTGCTGCGTGCTGCAGCAGCCATGGGAATATCTCTGGTTAGCATCTTTAATTCTCCTAATATTTCGCCTTTTTCCATATCGGTAAGTAGGTCATACATTTTAAGAAGCCGCCACTTGTCCTCCGAAAGTTGTATGTTTCTGTTCGGTACATCATCAAGTCCGAGTAGGTAGTCTGCTGATACTTCCAATAATGAACATATTGAGGGTAGTATCTGGTAGTATCCTTTTGAGTTCCCTCTTTTCCAACTATCCACTGTTTTAGGTTTAAGATTTAGTGCTTTTTCAAATTCTGTGTCTTTATTAAATTTTGAATTTGATAAATCTAAAATACGTTTTAAAGGTTCCATAAATTTTCTCCTTCCTATTATATTCGAAATGTTTTCGAATATAATATAATTAAACTCATGAAAAAGGTGGTGAGCAGAATAATGGCATTAAACCAAATTATGTCAATTATTGACGCTGAATTTGCACAAATAATGCTTCCGGTTGGGAAATTACCGGACACGGTCGAAAAAAAGCGAACTGCTATATGTGCTGAAAATTTAAGAATATTTATCAACAAATACATTGACTATAAGGAAAAAATGCAGATGGAGCTTATTGAAGACCTAAGTTCAAAGCAACAAGAGTAGCCAAAATAGACGAAAGAACCCCGATAATTATAGGAACAAGTATTGATTTAACAATAAATTCACATTGCTCTAATTTTTCAATTTCGCGATAATTTGATGATTTATATGTAGTTATAAAACAATAGCTTGCACGGGCAAGATTATTGAAAAATCCCTCAAAATATCCTTTTTTAGCGAGATTTTGACAAGTCATATCAAATACATGAGGGTGCAATTTTGTTTTTTCTCTTATATCAGCAGTATCAACATCGGTTACAACCATATAATGTTCGTTAATGTAATCTAAAACTTTCTTTTCTTTTTTTAGTTAGCATTTAATCAATCCTTTCTTTCCTCGTCTCGGCTATCCGAGGCGATTTTTGTTTATTTTCTACATATTTTATAAAAAATATTTGTAATCATTAACAATATTCGAAAATATTTCGATTTAATATTGACTTTCGAAATATTTTCGAATATAATATAACCATAACGCAATAACGATTGACGGGTATAATGATATGAACCCCAAAATGTAAAAATTTAGGAGTTTATGTGGTATTTTGTTTTTGTGGTGATTACAGTATAGCACAAATCGGCGTATCTGTCAATATATTGCGTATTTTTTGAAAGAATTTTATAACAAAGTTATGCAAAGGAGGCTTTTTAATGCAAATAGGAAAAAATGTTGAGAAACTCCGCAAGGCAAAGGGTCTTACTCAACAGGAACTTGCAGATCGTGTATATGTAACGCAGGCGGCAATTTCTTACCTAGAAAAGGATATAAAGATACCTGGCTTTGAGGTAATGTCACGAATAGCCAACGTTCTTGAATGTACAATGGACGATTTTCGCGACGGGACGTCATAAAGCGATGGGGAGTATGCAGCGAACCATGGTACAGAATAGGACAATCCGCGCCAGACATATAATTTGCTGGAGGTGCTGACAAATGGCTAAACGAAACGAAAAGCTGACGGTATTACCGTCAAAAATCTACATTGACGAAAATACTTGCGTACCGCTTGATTCACTTCCCGACGAGCAGCGCCGACAGTGGAGCGCAGCCAAAGCAAAGGAGATTGAAAAGATAGTAAACAATTACTTTACTGTTCATCCGGAAAACGCCGTGGCATGGCGTAAATATCATCAGAGCTATTTAGACAAGCGTGCCGCCGAGGAGAAAATGGAGCAGACCGGAAGCTCCTAATAAAAATCAGAAAGGAAGTTCAATATGATAAATTACAAAAACCTTTACGCGGGTGCCATGGTACTTAGCGAGTTCAAAGATAAGCTCAAAGCTCTTTGCGGCGAATATACCCAAAAGCTCAATGAGGCTTGCCCGGAAAATATCGCCGGATTATGGGACGAATGCTGTCAGTCTGTCAGATTCATAAAGATTCTGTTTGTGGCGGAAGACCATCACGTCACATTAGACGAACTTGTATCCGAAGGCTTTGTGTATAAAAGAAGATACGACTTCGGCGATCATTATGAAAAGCAAATCAACGGTATCAATGTTACCTGCTGCATTAAGAGTAACCCCATTGCAGAAGATAACGCGTCAAATATCGGACGTATTATGAAAGACATTTACGCGGGCACTATGGTACTTAACGAGTTCAAAGAAAAGCTCAAGGCTCTTTGCGGCGAGTACACCCGGAAGCGCGCCGAGGCTTGTCCCGAAAATTACGCTTCCGATTTATGGGACGAAAAGGATCAGACCGTCAAGTGCGTACGTATCCAGTTTTCGGCGAAAGAGAATGGTGTTACCATAGACGAACTTGTGTCCGAAGGCTTCGTGTGCAGGTCAACTGATACAGAAGATTATTACGAAAAAATGATTGGCAGCGTAGAGGTTGTATGCTCCGTTGACAGAGAGGTACCCGCCGACGATCGGAGCCTTACAAATGAAGAAAAGGCGAAAGAGGTTAACAGCATTATCGCGGGTCTGCGTGAAAAATATTCGCTTGAGGACATCAAGAGTATACTCGTTGCCGCGCGGTTAAAGGCAACTGATCTGATACGCTGCGCCGAATACCTTCCGGAGGAAACGAGCGAAGCGATCATTGACGAATCGGATCTGCCGTTCTGAATGAACTAAAGTCGGTCCGCTGTACTTGTCCGTCCCCCTTACGGACAAGCAGCATACTTGCTATACTTTTACCTGTCAGGGTTTCCTGCCATACTCGCCAACAGGCAGGAAGCGGACAGGTACAGCGGACTGAACATACATCTCAAATAAAGGAGGTGCCAAATGCCACAAAAAACCGCGGCGGAAATAGCCTATGAAGCGCAGAAACGCGCGACGGAGCTATACACAGGCGTATCGCCGTACACCCTGAAACACCACTATCACCTCAACATAAATAATACAGTTATCAACGCATTTTATAAGGACACCATAAAGCGTCACAAGCTGGGACACCCTCCGTTCAGCGACTCGCAGCGTGCGGCATGGGAAAATACTCTCTGGAAATTCCTGCGGAGCCGTTACATGAAATACGAACCGAAATACGCACGAATGCTCCCGAAAGAGCTTCCGCGGGACGAACACATAAGCGAAAAAGTATTAGGCTGGCTGGATGACTATTTTAAAACGTTCATAAATTACACTATAGACGTCCCCGAAGCGTTGGAGCTGTTTGCAAAGGCAGATATGACCGACTATAAAAAAGAACCGCGCAGCGATTAATCGCGAACGCGGCAAAGAAAAATGTACGATTACAGTATAACCAATTATCCGATT
>CAJUHS010000009.1 GCA_910586535.1 uncultured Oscillospiraceae bacterium | reverse complement strand
TTGTATTTTGGTTATCACTGTTATTACATATTGCACTGTTTGTTCTTGAAATAACGTCACGTATTTCCTGCGGTGTCTCGTTACTTAATTTATAAGCAGGAAAATCCATTCCGTAAGAATAAATATATTTTGCATAATTATTAACAAATACGACAGCACAGTCAATACCGTTTAACCTGTCCAATTCAAAGAATACCAATTTTACATCTTTATCTGTTTCATTGTTATTCCTTAACATTCTTTTTGTGTTTTTTGTAATGACTTCGGGGTCATAATACGGTGTTAAATAGTTGCAAACATAGCAGGAATCGACATACCAGTCGCCGCCAATTATATCACCGTAAGTATTGGTATTATTAGATTTGTAAATAACCATATCGAATAATGTTCCATCTTTATTGGTACAAAAAATGCTTTTCCGACATCGGCTCGTTTGCGGTAAAAGTGTACCAATCAAGTCCAAGGCTTTCCATGATTTCAGAAAAATTAAGCGGTGCAGAGTTCAATCTATCAATCTTTTCAACATTTTCCACATTTCGATTTTCTGCGATTTTGCTTGAATTGATAGATTGATTTAACTTAAGATTATTTATCTTAGGTTTAATAGTATGGTTGTCCGCAGGGCGGGTACAAGATACCGCCGAGGGGCAGGAACTTTGTGCGCCATCGTCAGTTACTGCCTTGGGCAGATACTGTAACTTTTCCGCAGTTTGGACGGCTTTTTCTAATGAATTTTCAACGTTTTCCACACTTTTAACATCTTCAAGAATTTCTGATTTTTCATAAGAGCTTTCATTTGAGATTTCATCATTTTCACAGGAATTTTTATTTGCTTTTGCAGATATTTTTTTGCAAATCTCTGTACCCTCATCAATGAGCTTCATAAGAATTTCCATATCATTTGTAATTCTGAAATACCTTTTTGCAGGCATACTTTTGCACTCGCATTCAATCAGACCGTGTTTCATAAGATTTCCGATAGCTGTTTTCTGCGCTTTTACTCCGAAAGTTGTACTTTACTGCAAGTCGGCAATGGTGGAGAAAAACCAACCTTCTTCGTGCAGCATATTGTTATTCAGATAATATGTCTGCTTGGAAATAAGGGCGGAATAAATTATGGTTTCCGTCATACCAATCGCATGAGCCAACATTCTGTGCGCCGAGATAGTGTTGTCGGGATTTAGAAGTGGATTATCGCAGATAGGCTGTATTTGTTTTCATAATTATTTGACATAAGATTACCTCCGTAAAATGCAAAAAAGCGTTCCGACTTTCATCAGAACGCTTGCGTTAATTTTTATTTTTTTCGACAAACAAAAAAATCCCCAACTACTTTTTCATTAGTTGGGGATTGCGGGTTTATCAATTTTGAGTATTATGGGCTGCTATGATAATGAAAAGCGTCATAAATCTGACCCATTATTTGCCCATTATTTTTTTCAAAAAGTTACGAAAAGATACTAAAAGTTACAACAACTGATTCTCAAAAAAATGGCGTAAAATCGGGCTTTTTCGCAAGTTACAGCAAGTTACAATAAGTAACCGTTACATTTAGAATCCCCTTATCTCCACCAAAGAAAAGCCTTGTAAACACGCCGTTTGCAAGGCTTTTCACTTTGAGCAGTACACACTTTTTATTTTACAGGGTGAAATTTATTTTTATCCCACCAAAATTTGGACGAAAATTCCTTGAACCAGCGCGGCGGTTTCGGACATATCCCCGTCCATTTCATGAGAGTATACGCCGTATGTATCCATGTCCTTTGAATGTCCTACAAGGTTTTTCAAATAGCCCTCGGGCAAAGACTTAACTGCTGAAACAAACGTGTGCCGCAGTTCGTAGGGTGTAACGGGCGGCATATTGTGATGATTGCGGTATGCGCTCCAACGCTTATAATAGTTAACACTTTTCAACGGATCGCCCCATTTGTCGCAGAAAACATATTTTGAATTGATTCCTTGTTCTTCAAGCTGTTTTTTCTGTTCTTCAATTATTGCTGATGTAAAAATATTGAGCGCAAAATTACGACGTGCGTTTTGATTTTTGCCCGCAGTAGTTTCACCCAGAACGTTTATAGAGCGACGGAGGTACACAGTGCCGTCTTTGATATCAGACCACATCAGTCCTGCAAGTTCGCCAGGACGAAGCCCAGTAAGAACATGAAAACGATATGCATAAATAAGTGGGTCTTGTACAACCTTGCCGCGGTACATGGTAGTATCCTCTGAAAATAGGATTTTGAGATCGTTGGGCTGTAATATGTGCTTATCACACACTTTTGCTTCACGGGGTATTGTCAATCCCTCGGGGAGAAGTGATGTTAGCTTATTCTTTCGGCAATATTTTATAAAGGATACAAGGCAGGCGCGGAGATTCATCAGGGATTTTTTTGCAAGCCCTTTTCCGTAAGCGCGGTCGATAACGTCTTGCAAGTGCTGCTCTGTAATGCTTTCGATACGGATTGTACCGATATATGGGTTTATATGGTTGCGAAATGCGCTTTCATATTTAATCCAGTGGCTTTTAGATGTGGAGAGCTTCAGGCTTTCAATATACTGATCCGAGGCTTGCTTTACTTTGATTTTGGCATTGGAAATACCGTCGTCAAGCCAGCGGTCAGCCTTGCGGTTTGCTTCGGCTTGTCCCGTGCGCCCGGGTTTGGAAGATACAAAGGTTTTTCGGATACCGTCCTTTTTCACGTTGATTTGCCAACGTCCCGCGCTTTCGATCCATTTTGCGGTGTTTGTGCGTTTCATGAATGTTATTTGCCAAGCAAAACACAAAAAAATGACAAGCAAAATACAAAAAAGCCGCAGTGAAAACACCAATAAAGAATAAAAAGTAACCCCCGCCGCAAGCTTCCGGAGAAGCCTGTGACGTGGGGTTTGGGGGGAAAGAAAATTTCTCGGATCAACGAGTCAGAAATACGGAGTCATCACTATGTACGTCATCGTCTTTCAGGAAATTAAGCAAGCCGATATCTATGCCGCACACGCTGCATAGATTTACGACCGTGTCAAGTTTGGGATTTGAAATTCCACGCTCGATGTTGCTGATACACCTGTCGCTGATACCGCACAACTCCGCAAGAGCTTCTCGGGAGTAATGTTTGTTCTCTCGATAGTTGCGAACCAGTACGCCAAAATCTGCACGAATTGACTGTTATAAACAAGGCTGATAAATCTCATAGCCATCTGTGCAACCCCAAAAGCAAAACCGCAGGAAATAATTTGCAAACATAATTCTTTGTTCAAATGAAAAATATCCTTTGAGATTTTAACCTGTGTTCGGTTTCCAAATACTAAATACGTCCCGAAAAGAGCTGAAAAAATCTGTCCTATTACAGTAGCGCTTGCAGCTCCTATCACACCCCAATCGAAAACAATGATGAAAACAGCGTCCAAAATAATATTTGTGACTGCTCCTATGCCCGTTACGCACATTCCTAAAACTGGTTTTCCCGACACACGGACAAAATCACCAAATAACTGTGATAGTCCTTGAAAAACACACCCTAAAGCCACAATCTGATAATATAAAATTGCATCTGGATATGCGATTTCCGTAACTCCGAAAACCTTTAAAATCGGATTAGGAAATATGAGCAGCAAAGCACTTAGTACGATTTCAAACACACAAACAAGCACCATAGCATTACCAAAAGACTGATTCATTTTTTCCGGTTCGTTCTGACCAGAGAATAAACTGAAAAAGGTAGAACCCCCCGCACTACACATTAACGCAAAAGCCATCATCATATAAGATAAGATTGAAACGGAAATCTCAAAAGTTCAATCGGATTTGACGAAACTCGAAATATAATAAAAAATAACGCATTTTTCAGCTTTTGGTAATGGTTCCGGTAAATCGTGGGACGGATATAAAACACAATCTTCGTTTGGTAGTGAATCGGAAATCATTCTTCAACAAGGAATAAGTTTTAAAATAACAAAAAAAGCAGTAAATTTGTACTGGTTAAGCAAGAAATTTTTGGAAAAGTATTGTAATTTTTATTATAATGTTGTATAATGTTAAAAACATTATACATTATAAGGAAGTGTTTGTATGCTCGCGATGTATATGTCTCTTATCGAAGAATGTGATAAAGAGAAATTTGAACGACTGTACTATACATACAATAAAATGATGTTTGAAATTGCAAATTATATACTCTGCAATGTCTCACTTGCAGATGAAACCGTACAGGATTGTATGTTAAAGCTTGCCAAATCAATAACAGAGTTACCAAATATTCCAAGTGAAAGTGCAAAGGCACTAATCATATCTATGGTTAAAAATAAAGCAAGAAACAATTTAAAAGCAGAACATTATGATAAAGTGGAGCCAATGGACGAAAACCAAATACCTGATACTGTTATGTCTGATATTTCTTCTGCTTTGAGGTATAAAGAACTTATTGAAATGGTAAATACTCTTGAACAACAATACAGAGAAGTTCTTGTAATGAGGCTCGTGAACGGTTTAAGCGTCAATGAAATATCAGAAAAACTTGATCTTCCTTACAGAACGGTAGAAACTCGTATTTTTCGAGCAAGAAAGAAGTTAAAAGATAGACTGAAGGAAATGTATGATGAATGACGCAACTAAAGAAAAAATATTTGACTTGATTTTAGCAGACGCACTTAAAGAAAGTTTGAAGAGGTTGACAAATTAACAGAGGCAGAAACATACGAATTTTTGCCGGAATTTGAAAAGAAAATGAGAAAACTTATAAATTCTGTTGGCAGAAAAGAAAGAATGAAAAAAATTAAGCGCATTGCCGTAAAGTCCGCTGCGCCGATTGTGGTTATGTTCAATCTTGTATCTGGTAGTCTACTTGTACAGCCGGAGGTTTTGGCTTCTGTTCAAAATCTTTTTAGAAAAGTTTTTGACAAGTATGATAAATATAACGGTGATAAACTAACAGTTGATAATTTTGATGATAACATTAGATTAGGATATGTGCCTGATGGTTTTTATCTGTCGGAATGGAATTTTTCATAAATACTGGTAAAACTCACTTATAAAAATAAATATGAGAATATAAGTTTTATGTATGGAATTGCTAATGGATTAGTTGCATATTATGATACTGACAATAACACATATGGTACGTTTTATAATAACAAAATAGAATACCACTACTGCAAAAGTATGGATGACGATTTTTATAACACGTTTGTGTAGTATACAGATGGGTATGGTTTTAGCATTTCTGCACATTTGCCTAAGAGAGAATTTGTTAAAATTGCTGAAAATTTAAAGAAATAAAAATTTTTTGACGTGATTTTCCTTTCTGCGTGGTTTTATATATAGAGGTTGTATGTGTAAGAGGAGGAATTTTATGCATAACAAATTTAGATGTTTTATTTCATTTCAATTCTTTTGTCGCTTGCTGCAGTAATTGGATTAGCAACAGCTGTTTCTGCTGTTGAACCAATATATTCGGATACAAACCCTGTTGTAGTAAGTCTCATATTAAGCGGTACGACCGCATATTGTTCAGTAAATGTGTCGGGTGCTGACGACACAACAAGTATTACGGACGGACAGCTTACTTTGACAGACAGTAAGGGAAATATAGTGAGTGATTAGTCAAATAAAAAACATACACCGGCAATTTATTTATTTTAGAAGCGTTTTGGTCAGCAGTACCAAGACTTGCCCCAGCAAATAAAAATTATAATAACATACTGCCTCTGCTCTTACAAAATGTAAAAAGTATATACCGTGTATCGGTGGAAAGGAAAATGTTATGAAAGTCAAAAAAATTTTGAGTGCGGTTATCAGTGCCGCGATGTGTTTCTCAATGTTTGCCACAAATGTAAGCGCAGACAACGAGATTGATTATTCTCCCGCGGAAACCGCTCTTACATTAGCGGATAACTATAGTGAGAAGTCTTTTTCGAGTATAAAAGGATTAAGTACAACATTCCGCTATGAGGATATATCCCAGCAAACAAGTCATATCAATGTTGTTCCTAAAAGCAACAGTGATAGTGGAATAGCTACATATGCTGAAAACAGTGCACCTGTTGCCGGATTGACTAATATGGTTGTTAATCCAGAAACAATGTTGAATGGAAAATCTACAACTGAAACTGTTGTGTACTGGTTATGGTATGACGGCGAAACAAGATATTCATATCACCCAGACGGTTATGAGATTGTTGATTACTTTCTTGGTGGGATTGATCCGTATATTATAGGTCAGGTCACGCTTGAAGATGAGATAATTGGTTTTGCGACACAAATAACTAAAGCAGCCGAACATGATTTGTATTTTCAAGTTGTAGATGAGAACGGCAATTTTTCGGAGGAATTGGACCTTGTTCTTGAGGTAGAACCGTCTGACGGAAATACAAGACCTGTTTGCCATATTATTACAGCAACACAAACACCATATAAAAATGATAATGTGTTTTTTGATTGGTCTACATCATCTGATGCTGACGGTGATCAAATTACTGGTGCAGAGGTTAAAGTTTATCACAATGGCGGCTATGAGAAAATTACTGCAAATAGCAGATATTACTCATCAATGAATAATTACGGAATAACATTAACATTCCCTGATACTGGGATATACGAAATTTGGATTTCATTGAGCGACAGTAAGAATGCGTGGTCTAATTGGGCAATCGGAAGAATTAATGTAATAAACAAACCTGTCGTAACTCCTGATGAGCCAGTTTACGTTGACCCAATTATGACTTTAAGCGGTTCTTGGCAAGATAGTGTGACAATCTGGACGAATACAAGACCAAGTAGGTCAAGACATACTGTATCCAGTTCATTGAGTAATGTTCACGTGTATAGGGACAAAGCAATCAAATTTAACAAGTATACAAACAATAGGGGTACATACTATAATGTTGTTGCTTATGTTATTGCGCCTGACACACAATTTATGAGCTATGAGGCTTGGGCCATTCCAAATCAGGATTATTATAGTCGAGATTTTTATGATTTATATTTTGGTGAAAAATCACCACGTAATCTTACACTTGGAGAAATAAATACGCTCTTGGAAGATGAAGAACTTATATATGTTGTTTATGATCCAAGTTCGAGAAAAATTGTTGATTTCCTTTCAATTTTAAATCCACTTATTGCGCGTGGAATTAACGAACCAGATATTAGCTAAGGAGTGACTTTTGTATGAATATTACAAGTATGAACGCGGTGGAAATGTATAAAACCCTTGCTGATCCAACACGGGTGAAAACAGAATTTTCCACTCCTGATGACACAGCCAGAGAACTCAAAAAATTTGACCGATTTGAAAGCAGCGGCGTTGACAGCATTGAAAGCCTTATGGGGCTTAATTCGCCGTCATCGTTTATGTACATAAAGTCCGGTCTTGGAATGAGTGACAATGAAATTGCCGAACACGTTGGCGGAATTGGCAAACGTCTTGATGAGGCGTACAAGGCGGGTAAATTTACCGAAGCCGAATACAACGAATTAAACAAAAGCCTTGACGATTATGCTGTTAAGCTTGCAGATAAATGCAAGCGTACAGAGGCTTCTTGGAGTATTACGAGAAACCTGACCCCCGCAGGGTTCAGTATGAAAACTCAAAAAGCAGAAACTATGACAGCGGAGGAATATATTGCAGACCGCAAAGCCGAAATAGAAGCCTACATAAAACAAAACCCTATTGATATGAAGTTTATATTCAAGATGATAAGCGCATTCAGATACGGAAAATAAACACACTTAGCGGCGCAGGTAAATTTATTTATCTGCGCCGCTAAATCTGTCGAAAAAGCCAGCAGAAAGGCTGTTTTTTCATTCATGATATGGTATAATAAAAAGTGTGATAAAATGTTGCAAAAAAATAAAAAAGAAAGAAACCGGTTAGAATTTGTAAGTACAGAAGAATTGGTACCGAAAGAACATCTGCTGATGAAAATATACGAAGCGGTAGATTTTAACAAGATATATGAATTTGTAAAGGACATGTACTGCGCCGATAACGTCAAGACCCAAGCATAGACCCTGTTGTGCTGTTCAAAATGACCTTGATACAGTATATATTCGGCATACCATCTCTTCGCCGAACAGCTAAAGAGGCTCGTATGAACGAAGACAGAGAAAAACATGGAAAGAAGCCTTTTGACGGCTCAAAACCTCCCGAAAAGAAGATAATAAATGAATCCGTTACAGATACCGAAAGTCAGTTTGTTGCTTAGTATTAATTTTGTACCATAATGGGTATTTTTTGTGCTGTCTGTACAATTTGAGGCGGTGCATTTTATTTTTGTGCAGTATAGCCATGTAACGTTCATTATCTTTGTTATGGGTATATATGTTTACGGTTCGTACTCCTTCGGGACTATCGGGTACAGTTTCAGGGCAAAGCCGGCGTTCTCACGGTTTCCTCTGCGGTTGGGAACGTCCTTGACGTATTCTATTTTTTCCAGTATGGTTTTAAGCATGGCGTTTTTTTCCCATGCGTTTTCACATTTACGGTAACATTCCATTACTGATAAGATTTCGGGAGATATTGTCTTTCCGAAATCAATAAGCTTTTTTATTTCGGATATTTCAGTATTAAGGCGTGAGGCTTGTTCTTCCGCCTGTTTTTTTCTTTCGGAAAGACGGATAAGTCTCTGCCTGAAAACCTCGGCTGTATAGATTTCCTGCTCAAGCAGGTCGTAAGCATTTTCTGTCTGCTGCCGCAGTTTTTCGGATTCTTCAGCAATATCGGAAAGCTCCGACATTTTGGCTGAAATTTCTTCAGACGCTTTTTCCGCTGTCTCTTCGATGGCATTTATAACTATTTCATATCGGGACAGCCATTGCTCTAACGCTTCGGTGACAGATTCCTCCACAAGGTATATTGGAGCGGAAACGCAGCCGCAGGAACGGTTTTTACATCTTATTGTGTCGTAAGGAGTATGCTTGTTTCCTCCGAGACGGGTCATTGCCGAACCGCATTTTCCGCAGCGGATAAGTCCTGCAAAAGGATTTTTTAAAGACGTATCGGCTTTGACTGGAGCTTTTCTGTTTTTTTCCGAAAGTCTGCGGGCGCGGAAAAAATCATCTTCGCTTATCAAATGCTCATGGATACCCTCCGAAATAACACATTTGCTGCTTGTTATCCGCTTTGTACGAATAGATCCGTTCTCTATCGTTTTTACTCCGGGACGGTGCGCCCAGCGTATTTTTCCCGTGTAAACAGGGTTTCCAATAATATCTGCTATGCTTGACCTTGACCATGGTTTTCCCGAGCGGGTTTTTATTCCGAGCGAGTTTAGCTTTTCTGCAATAACGGACGCGCCGCTGCCGTCAATATACGTTTTAAATATCAGCTTTACAGTGTCGGCTTCTCCGTTAGGTTCAAGAGTATAGCCTTTTCCGTTTTTTATTTTTACCCTGTTATAGCCGTACGGAGGCGTTGATCCGACAAACTTACCGTCTCTTACAGAGGCGAGGCGTCCGCGCTGAATGCGTCGTGATATCAGCTTGTATTCGCGCCGCGCCATGAAAAGCTCAAATTCAAAATATTCTTCATCGAACTCTGAGTAAGGGTCGTACACCTTTTTCGGCGTGATTATTTTTGTACCGGAAAGTCTGAATGTCCTTGCTATAATACCCTGATCAACAGTGTCCCCTCTCGCAAGACGGTCAATATCCACCACAAGCACGCCGTCGTACGCATTTGCTTCTATTCTGCGGAGAAGCCGCTGAATCTCTGGGCGTGCGTCAATTGTTTCTCCTGACACAACTTCGCGGAAAATCTCAGTTACAGTAAGTTCCATTTTTTCTGCCAGCTCGCGGAGGATATTTTCGTGCCGCAGCAGTGTCTCCCCCTGACCATGGTTTTCTGCTTCAATATCTGCTCTGGATTTTCTAAGGTACATTGCGTATGGCATAATAACTTCATTCCTTATAACAGCGTTTTTATATTGATATTTAAGCTGTTCGGATGTTATTCCTATGCCTAAATCTGTTTGCGGTAAGCAGGTTCGGTTAGCTGACCGCAGACAGATTATCTTTTTCAAAGAGATAATTATATTGCAGGACAAAAAGCGGCTTAATGATTTATAAATATTAATTATAAATTTTACACAATATTTTGTAAAAATATTGACATTAATTACACGCTATGTTATAATAAAAAGCGGAAATAATTTTACCGTTTTTCAGCTGCTGTAAGGTATGACCGCAGAATATTGGGAGGAGGACACGTTTTCTCTTTCGGGAAAATGTTATTGGAATGAAAAATAAAAATTTCCTGCAAAGCGTAAAATGCGCTTTCAGGGGAATTATAAGCGGTTTCCGTTCGGAACGAAACTTTAAAATATATATTTGCATTGCTTTGGTTTTTCTTGTGCTAAATATTATTACTTCCTCAGGTTTATATGATTATATTATTCTTTTGGCTATGACCTGCGGGGTTTTTTCGGCGGAATATCTGAATACCGCGGCAGAAAAGCTTTGCGACAGCTTTTGTCCCGAAAAGGATGAAAATGCGGGATTTATCAAGGACGTAGCCGCAGCCTCGGTTATTGTCATGGGTATCGCTTTTTTCACAGCAGAAGGAGCGGTGCTTGTTTCAAATATTATATAAGCTATGATGATCCTTAAAATGTATGTTACAATGTTTCCCGTAATTTTGGCGGGAATAATGAATATGCTTTTCGTTAAAACAAAGCTGTATTCAAAGATAAAATTTCCCATTGACGGCGGAAAGAAGTTTCGCGACGGCAAGCGTTTTTTAGGTGAAAACAAAACGTGGGCGGGCTTTTTCGGAATGATACTGTCGGGAGCTTTGTCGCAGTTTTTATGGGGATTTGTTTGTTTAAAAATTCCCGAAATCTGTTATATTTATTTTTATTTTGACAATACGCCGCTGTTTAATCTTGCCGCAGGAGCGGCTATGGGACTGGCATATGTGCTGTTTGAACTGCCGAACAGCTTCATAAAACGCAGATTGGATATTCCAAGCGGAAAAACAGTCGGCGGAGCAAAGGGCTGCATTTTCTTTTTAATAGACCAGGTCGATTCTCTTTTCGGGGTGGCGGCGGTTTATGCGGCTCTGTACCCAATGCCGTTTTGGCAGTATATTTTATATATTCTGCTGGGCGCGGTTACGCACATATGGATAAATTCAATTTTGTACGCGGCAAAAATACGCAGAAATCTGTGAGGTAAATAGATAAAAATGTTTATAGGAAAGTACAACATATCGGTCATTCTTACATATATCGGCGTCGCGTTTGCATTTTCGGGTATTGCGGCGGCTTTTGGGGAAAAATTTGCGGCAGCGATGATATTTCTTGCGGCTGCGGGAATATGCGATCTGTTCGACGGCGTAATAGCGCGGAAGTGCAAACGAGATGAAGCTGAAAAGGAATTTGGAGTACAGATTGATTCCCTTGCAGACGTTATCGGATTTCTCGCGCTTCCGGCAGTTCTGGGACTGGGACTCATAGATGGAGCTGGATTTATAAAATATCCTGTGATTTTAGGTTACATACTTTGCGGTATCATACGTCTTGCATGGTTCAATACTTTCGCAGCAGAAGAGGGAATGCGCACGCATTATGACGGACTTCCCGTAACATATTCCGCGCTGATATTTCCCGTTCTGTGGACAGTATTGGGATTTTTCGGAGAATTACAAGCTGCTCCTTGGATATGGGCAGCGTTTTATGCAGTTACGGCTGTAATGTTTATTCTCAATGTTAAAATACCTAAGCCGCGCGGGGTATGGTACGGAATTTTCGGCGTGCTGGCGGCCGGTATTACCGTGTTGATCATAGTAAGGGATATCCTATGAAAATTTATGACAGAGCCGCGGGGCAGTACCGTGAGGAAAAGGAGTACGGCTGGAAAAGCCTTAAATTTCTCTACGGTACAGCAGCGGGAAGAGTACTGCTGAAAATATTTTTTTGCCGCGGTATATACTCGAAACTAAACGGAGCGTTTATGAAAAGTCCGCTTTCGGTTTATAAGATTCGTCCGTTTATTAAAAAGTACGGTATTGATCTATCTCGATGCGGACGGACGGATTTTAAAAGCTTTGACGATTTTTTTACGAGGAAATGTGCTGTTGAAGCAAGCTGTTCGGAGGACGGGCTTATATCGTCGTGTTGCGGCAGGCTTACGGTATACGCTGTAGATGAAAAGCTTGCGCTGAAAATAAAGGGGAGTGTTTACACCCTGACCGAGCTTACAGGCGGAAACTTTGAGCTTTCGGATTATGGCGGAGGCGTGTGCTTTTTGTACCGTTTGGCGGTGGAGGACTGCCACAGATATATTTTTTTTGATGACGGTGAAGTTGTGCGTTCCGAGGAGATAAAGGGCGTTTTGCATACGGTACGCCCTGTTTCGGAGAACTTCCGCGTGTTTTCACGGAATCACAGGGTCTGCACACTGCTGAGGACAAAGCGATTCGGTGATGTTATTCAAATTGAAGTGGGAGCGCTTCAGGTCGGAAAAATTACAAATCATGACGTCACGGATTTTTCTCGGTTAGATGAAAAGGGTTTTTTCAGCTTCGGTGGATCTACAATAATCCAGCTTTTTAAAAAGTCGGTTGTTTCGGTTGACGAGGATATAAAAAAGTACTCCGAATGCGGAGTTGAGGTACTGGTAAAAACGGGAGAGCGCATCGCAAGGAGGACAAAATGCTTAAAAGACTGAATGCTTACTTCAAGGAAATGTACCCGATAATCCCCCGAATGGTACTGGGTATTATTATATTCGGAGAGATATATTTTATAGTGCTGCTGAATAACGGCGTGACGGAATTTAATATAACCTGTCAGGAATTTATCGGCGGATTTACTGTGTTCAGCTTTCTGCTCTGGCTGAGGATCGCGGATGACTTCAAGGACTACGAGCTGGACTGCCGTTTATTTTCGAGCAGACCGCTTCCGTCGGGACGTGTAAAAAAAAGCGATCTTGCAATTTTTGTGACTATCCTGATAGTCGTAACGGTTACGCTGAATATTGTTTTTATGAACAACTTCTGGTTCTTTTTATTCCTGTATGTTTACGGGACGCTGATGTCGCTTTGGTTTTTCAGCAAGAAAAAAATACAGAAAAGTCTGCCGCTTGCGCTTGTTACCCATAATCCCGTGCAGATGATAATGAACGTTTACATTATTTCATTCACCTGCATAAAATACGGACTGAAAGCTTTTACCCTGACCAATTTTCTTGCGGCTTGGACGCTGTATTTTCCCGCTCTTATCTGGGAAATTTCACGAAAGATACGCGCTCCGAAAGATGAGACTGAATATGTTACTTATTCAAAGCTGTTCGGCTACAAAAAATCTACTTTATTTGTTTTGGTACTTACTTGGGCGGATATTCTCACAAATGTGCTCCTTGTATGGAATTTAAACAAAATTTCCGTTGCCGCCCTGCTTCTGAACACAGGCTGGATGACGCTGAAGTTTGCGCAGTTTATAAAAGACCCGACGCGGTTTAAGATAGTAGAAAAGGTTGAGAGGTATACCTATATTCAGGAGTCCATGATGCTTGTTACAATAGCTGCATTTATAATATTTGGAAAGGTATAGCGCAATGATAATTACGGACAAAAGCTACAGGTCTGCCCATGTTGGAGCAAAGGCGCATAATCTTTTTATAATGCGGGAAAACGGCTTTAATGTACCGCCGTTTTTCTGTGTTTTCGGAGAAAATTCTGAAGAAGCTGAGAAGTATGCTCATGCATTTTTTGATGACTCCGGCTGTGTTTCCGTTCGATCATCCGCTTCCTCCGAGGACAGAAAAAACGCTTCCTTTGCGGGACAGTTCCGCACGGAATTAAACGTTATCTTAAACGGTATCGAAGAAGCTGTGAAGCGGGTATGTTCCGTTCCGAAAAGCGCAGGATTTGCGGAATACTGC
The DNA here is from genome assembly GCA_910586535.1 of uncultured Oscillospiraceae bacterium. Taxonomy (GTDB): domain Bacteria; phylum Bacillota; class Clostridia; order Oscillospirales; family Ruminococcaceae; genus RGIG8773. The sequence continues at coordinate 91,703 of CAJUHS010000009.1, read as the reverse complement.
AAAATAAACGGCATAGACCCCGAAAAAATAAACGTCTGCGCCATAGTTCAGAAAATGATAGACGCCGACCTTTCGGGAATTATTTTTACTGCCAATCCTCAGGGAATTTTAAATGAATCCGTCGTTGCGGTAGGCAGGGGAACAGGCGACAACATAGTCGGTGACAAATCCTGCTCTACCGTTTATTATTTTAATAATTCGGACGGGATTTACTATAGCGAGCAAAGCGAAGATTCTCCGCTCATTTCCGAGAAAACGCTGAGAGCCTTGCTTGAACATGCTGAAAAAATAAAGGAACTTTTCGGTTCGGAAAACGAATATGATATTGAATTTTCAATAAAGGACAGTGAAATTTTTATTTTACAGGCGCGTCCGATAACAACGCTTTCTAATGCAGATTCACAGATAGTTCTTGACAACAGCAACATTGTTGAAAGCTATCCCGGAATAACGCTCCCTCTTACCCAAAGCTTTATCAGGACTGCTTATTACCGCGTTTTTCGTTCTGTTCTGCTGAGACTTACTCACGAGACGAAAACGGTCGGTGCGGCTGACGGTATACTCCGGAACATGGTTGACGCGGCAAACGGCAGGATATATTACCGTATCAGCAACTGGTACGATATAATTTTATTTCTGCCGTTCAGTAAAAAAATAATTCCCGTATGGCAGGAAATGCTCGGGGTAAAAAATAAAATCGTAACTTCTCATATTGAGAGCAAAATTGGTTTTATTACTCACCTGAAAGTGACTTTTTCATTTATTTATCTGATAATTTCCTGTCCGAGGCTTATGAAGAAGCTCGACAGAGAATTTGGCGAAATGATATGTTTTTTTAATTCAATGGATCTTGAAAATGCAGGCGGCGAAGAGATACTCAAACACTACAAGGCGCTTCTTGATAAGGTAACGGAAAAGTGGGACATTACTCTTGTAAACGATATGTATTCGTTTATTTTTACGGGACTTCTGAAATCAAGGCTCAAATCTAAAAAATTTGCCGACGCCGATTCCGCTGCAAGCTATTATATTTCGGGACTTAACGGAGTGGAAAGCATGAAGCCTGTATCGGAGCTTATTAAAATTGCCGAATTTGTTAAGGCGCGCGGTGCGGACGAAGTGTCGGAGTTAAAGGCGATAAAGACTGCCGCGGACTATCGTGTATATGCGTCGAAAAAAAGCGCGGCGGCGGTTATGATCGAGGAATATATCGAAAATTACGGGGACAGAAATGCCGAGGAATTAAAGCTTGAAAGCAGGACTTTCCGTACCGATCCGGAGTTTTTGGTACAAAAGATAATTGCGTATGCTGAAACCGGAATTTTCGAGACAGTACAGAGAACAGGCGAAGATATAAAACCACTTAAAGGATTATGCAAATTGTTTGCGGAAAAGGCTGCGGAGGGTATAAAAAAACGTGAGAAATCCCGTCTTGACCGCAGTCGTCTTTACGGAATGATGAGGTCTATGATGCTTAAAACAGGGGCTGAGCTTGCGGCGTACGGACGGATATCAGCTCCGAGGGACATATTTTATCTGTATTATGACGAGGCAGAGCGCGCAGTAAAAAACGGTGAAAATATGCAGGAGATAGTCAGTGAACGCCGTGAAACGTACAGTCGGTTTGAAAAGCTTCCCGCATATTCGCGGCTGATTTTTGCGGGGGAAGTTTTTGACAAGTCTCCTAAAAATGTAGGTGGAATGGAAAACCGTTCCGGAGCCAAAGCGCTTGAGGGTATACCTTGCTCCGGAGGAAAGGCGAGGGGAGAGGTTCTGATCGTTGACGACCCAACAGCATGTCCCGATACGTCAGGAAAAATTATTGTGGCTAAAATGACCGATCCCGGCTGGGTATTTCTTTTGGTCGGAGCAGCGGGAATAATTTCCGAAAAAGGCTCTTTGCTTTCTCACACAGCGATCATTTCGCGGGAGCTTGGAAAACCTGCCGTTGTGGGAGCCGAGGGGGCGTCGCAGCTCCTTAAAAACGGAGATATTGTGGAAATTGACGGAACGTCCGGAAAGATAACGGTAACGTGGAGAAAAGAAAAATGAAATGCATTTGCGAATATCTTGAAGAGGACAGAAAAAAATGGGGTGAACTTCCGTACATAAGCGTGAAGAAAAACGGAGGCTTTGTTTCGCGCACATTCGGTGAAGTGATCGGAGATGTTCAGGCTCTTGCACGTGCTCTTGTATCCGAGGGCGTTTGCGGCAATGTTATGCTGTACTCTCCGAACAGCTATGATTGGGCAGTTGCTGATCTTGCCGTTATGGGGTATGTTGGAGTGTGCGTTCCTATTGACAGCGAATGGACTGCCTTCGACATTTTAAACACGCTTTCGGTTATTGAGATAAATACGGTTCTGTACGAAAAATCAAAGCGCGGAGTCATTAATGAGCTTCGCGGTCAGCACCCGGAAATACGTTTTTTATGCATTGACGAAAGCTTTCCGGAATTGTTGGAAAAAGGAAAAACTATAGATACTCCGCTTTGCGGGAAAACGGATATGGGCGAGACTGCGATGATTTTGTTTACGTCGGGAACAACAAACCGTCCGAAAGCGATACCGCTTACGCAGACGAATCTGCTGCATAACTGGGACGCCTTATACGCGCGTACTCCCATGACGGAATCGGATATTTCATACATTTTTCTGCCGCTTAACCATGTGTACGCGGGAGTGGCAAATTTTCTCTATACGATAATTTCGGGAATGAGAATTTACCTTTGTTCGGACCGTTCAAAAATGCTGGAGGAAATGCTGGAGGTCAGACCTACCGTAGTATGTACAGTTCCGCTTATCTTGAAAAGAATATATGACTCTGCGGACGAAAACATTGTGGAAATGCTCAGAAATATTCGTTTTTTGTACTGCGGAGGGAGCTTTACCGATCCGAAAGTAAAAAAATATTTTATTGATAACAATGTACAGCTTCTTGAAGCGTACGGAACAACAGAAACCTCCTCGGTAATCGCTCTGGCAAAGCCGGGAGACAAAAATATTGAATGTAACGGCGTTATTCTTGACGGTTTAGATGTGCGAATAATTGATCCCGATCCAGACGGTGTCGGCGAGATCATTGTAAGCGGAGGAAGCGTTTCGTCGGGATATATTTCCCGAAACGACAACTACAGTGATTTTGACAGCGAGGGGTTTTACCATACCGGAGATTTGGGCTGCATAGACGGTGACGGCAGGCTGTTCCTGAGGGGCAGAAAGAAGCGAGTGATAATTACTGCGAACGGAAAAAATATTTATGCTGACGAACTTGAGGCGCTTATTTTGAAGAATCCCGAAATAAGAGCAGCAGCTGTTTTTGAAGAGAATTTTCACCCCGCCGTGCGTATTTATACCGATCTTTCGGAGACGGACGCGAGAAAATATATTGAAAAGGTAAATGAAAATCTGCCGAAATTTAAAAGAATAAAAAATGTGTACGTTAAATCTGAAGCTTTTGGGGGACGGTTAAAATGAGTCTTAAAGCAGTTGTTTTTCATTCTGACGACAAAAAGCGTATGAACGATTTTCTGGGTTTTCCCAAACAAATTTACGGTTCGGGAGAATTAATGCAGAACCGTACAGACGAGGCTGCACTTTTGGGCGGAACTCATATTCTCAGCAAATATTTTAAGGTGACTCCGATATTGGTCTACCGCGGAAAAAAAGCGGTCAGCCGTGCGGCTGTTACGATATATAACGATGACAATACCGCTTATATCGGTTTATTTGAAAGCGAGGATGACAGCGCCGCCGCAAAGCTTTTGTTCGATACTGCCGTTCGGGTCGCGAAAGAAAATTCAGCTGAGGAAATGATAGGCCCCGTGGATTGCTCGTTTTGGCTGAGATACAGACTTAAAACCAACCGCTTCGGCAGTCCCTACACCGGTGAACCGTACAACAAAGATTATTATTTAAAGCTTTGGGAAGAAAACGGTTTTAAAGAGTACCAAAAATATTTTTCAAATCATTATATTGCTGTTGAAAATGACAATGGCTGCGAAAAATATGAGGAGCGCCTTGCCGGAGCGATCAGCGCAGGATATGAAATAAAAAGTCCGTCTCCCAAAAGCTTTGACAAGACCCTGCGCGAGGTATATTCGCTTCTTATTGAGCTGTACAGCAGTTTTCCCGCATATAAAAGAATTTCCGAAAGCGAATTTTGCGCGATGTTCGGTTATTTAAAATCAATTCTTGATTATAGTATGGTAAAAATGGCTTACTATAATAAAAAAGCTGTTGGTTTTTTTATTTCAATTCCCGATTACGGAAACTCCGTTTACGGAAAACTTTATCCGTGGAAGCTTCTTAATATTCTTTCTGGAAAAAGGAAGCCGCGTTCCTATGTGATGCTATATATGGGAGTCGACAGGGAACACTGCGGACTCGGCAAGGCTCTTGCCGAGTCCGTGCGCATGGAACTGAAAAAGCGGTGCGTACCGTCCGTAGGCGCACTTATACGAAGCGGAAATATCAACAAAGACTATATGGCTCAGCTGATAGATTTTGAGTATGAGTATGTCCTCTTAAAAAAAGTTCTGATTTAAAAACGGTATGCTGCGTGGAATTTCTGAAGTACTGCAATTTTAATATTACAAAAAAATTTAAACGTAATTATCACAATATAAAAGACACAAGACCCGGTTTTTAACCTTTTAGGCTCAGCCCATTCCGAACACTTGAACACGCTCGAACAGGTCGCTTCCGAGAATGTCATCTGGGGTAACTATCAAGCCGTTGTCAGAATCTATGTCATATCCGTTTGCGGCGTATGCAAGCCACACAAGATGAGCGCATTGAGTCCCTGAAGCAAGGCTTATGTCGGAATATTTTGCGGAAAAAAGTCCAATGGTGACTTTGTAAGGAATGTCATTGAGATTTTCAAGTGCGGAACGCGCTATTTCGGCGCGTTCTTTTTCGTCCGCGTCTTTCAGACGAAGCACAGCAAAATTGGGGTATCGCATCCATTTGCTTATGTCTTGGGTACGCGAATTTGATCCTATGACCACCGCTTCAAGTGTAATGCCGTTTTCGGCGTCCACAACAATTGCGGCATGACCGTTCCTCCAGCTTAAAACATGGGACGAATTGGTAACAAGTATATCACCGTCCTCCAAAGGGGATAGCAGTGCAGGAGCGCCGCAGATACGCTCCTCAAAGGATACAGGAGAATTCATATGACAGATAAAATCCACGCCTCCGAAATATCTGTTTTGATATTCCAGAAGCTGTCCCGTATCCGTTAAAGACATAACTGCCGAACGTCCCAGACCGGTTTGGGAACGAATAAGCTCATAATCGCTTTCGGAGTATTCATCCGCAGATTTTAACGCTAAAAGGCTTATATCCCGCTTTTCAGCCGAAGGCGGGATATAAGCCTGCGCTTCAATATAGAAAAGCGAGGATCTATAGGCGGCAATGATCCCGTACAGAATGCATATCAGAAAGATACTTTTTTTCACAGAAAAGCCTCCGAAACAGTTTTCTGGAATAGTATCTGTAGTTTCAGCGGTATAATTCCGATCTTCTGAATACTGCGGAAATTTTGTACTTTATTTTAATATCAGCCAAGCTCAAGCATACGTTCGATGCACATGGAGGCTTTTTTTATTACCTCTTCCGACATCTTTATCTCAAGGCCGCCGCCCTGCAGCGCCTTATAGACGTCCATAAGCGTTGTGCGCTTCATATCGGGGCATATAAGCCTTTTTGACAGTGTATAAAATTCCTTTTCGGGACATTCAAACTGCAAGTGCTCTGCAATTGATATTTCCGTGCCGATAATGAATTTATTTGCTTCGGATTTTTTTGCAAAGCTTACTATTCCGCTTGTGGAGCCGATATAGTCGGCGTGCTTTGCCACGGCTGGAACGCATTCGGGGTGTACAAGCAAAAGTGCGCCGGGGTGCTGTTTTTTAGCGGTTAGAGCCTCTTCTTCGGTAACTGCCGCGTGGACGGGACAGCCTCCCTTAATAAGTCTGATTTGCTTTTCGGGAAGCTGACCGGCAACAAATGCTCCGAGGTTGCAGTCAGGGATAAACAGTATCTTGTCGTTTTCAATTTTTCTGCATATTTCCACAGCCGACGCGGACGTAACGCAAACGTCGCATTCGGTTTTCAGAGCCGCTGTAGTATTTATGTACGCAACCACCGTATGACCGGGATACTGCTTTTTAAGCTGCCTAAGCTCGTCGGCTGAGAGCTGCTCAGCCATGGGGCAGCCGCAGCCTTCCTTGGCAAGAATAACCTTTTTATCGGGAGAAAGAAGCTTGCAGGTCTCCGCCATAAAGTGTACTCCGCACATTATCAGAGTATCGTTCGGATCCTTTGCGGCAAGTTCCGACAAGCGGAAGCTGTCTCCGGTATGATCTGCTATCTCCTGTATCTCCTCAGCCTGATAGCTGTGGGCAAGGATAGTTATATGTTTTTCTTTTTTTATACGAAGTATTTCCTGCTGGATATCCTTTATCATAATATATAGTCCTTTCCGATATTAAGTGTTTATGGAAATATTATAGCACAGGTTTTACAATATGTAAAGTATGTTTTAAAGGTTATCCGATATACTGCATACTGCGGAAATGTTGAATATTAAGAATATAAAGTTGTATTCCGGAGAAAAATATGGTATAATATTTTTAAACAAAATTATACTGATAAGGAAATTTTCATATGGAAGATGTAAACAAAATACGGCTGTTTGAAGAAATGCCAGTCCCGAAAGCGGTAATGAAGCTTGCTGTCCCGACAATAATCGGCTGTCTTGTGACTATGCTGTATAACCTTGCGGACACCTATTTTGTGGGAATGCTGAACGATCCGATACAAAACGCTGCCGTGACTCTTTCCGCGCCTGTTCTGCTTGCTTTCAACGCGGTAAATAATCTTTTCGGCGTTGGAGCTTCAAGCATGATGAGCCGCGCCTTGGGAATAAAAGATTTTGATACCGCAAGAAAAAGCTCCGCGTTTGGATTTTACAGCGCGCTTTTGTGCGGGATATTGTTTTCATTTTTTTGTACGGTATTTAAAACGCCGCTGATGGCGCTTCTCGGAACGTCACCGGAAAATACCGTGCAGACCGATTCATATATGTTTTGGACTGTCACCTGCGGAGCTGCGCCGGCTATCCTTAACGTTGTCATGGCATATCTTGTACGTGCGGAGGGCTCTGCTTTTCACGCCAGTATAGGCACCATGAGCGGCTGCATACTCAATATTATTCTCGATCCGATGTTTATTTTACCGTGGGGATTGAATATGGGGGCGGCAGGCGCCGGCTGCGCAACATTTATTTCAAACTGTGCTGCATGTGCGTATTTCTTTGTACTTTTGTACATAAAAAGAAAACGCACTTATGTAAGCGTAAGCCCTAAGTATGTGAATGTAAGCAAGAAAATAATTTTCGGGATATGCGGAGTTGGGATCCCTGCTGCGATACAGAATCTTTTGAACGTGACAGGAATGACTATACTGAATAATTTTACGGCGGATTTTTCCTCCGAAGCAGTTGCGGCAATGGGTATATCACAAAAAATAAGCATGATACCGATGTATGCCGCTATGGGATTATCGCAGGGAATTATGCCGCTGATAAGCTATAACTATGCTTCTGGAAATTGCGGACGCATGAAAAAAACGATTAGTTTTTCGGCAAAGCTTTCAGTGATATTTCTGGCTGTCACATCGATTGGTTACTACATCGGATCTGAGGGTCTTATATCCATGTTTATGGAAAATGATGTGATCGTCGAATACGGTTCAAGTTTTTTAAGGGGCTTTTGCATAGCTACGCCGTTTCTTGCAGTGGATTTTCTTGCGGTCGGAGTTTTTCAGGCGTGCGGCATGGGAAAAAAATCGTTTATATTTGCGGTAATGAGAAAGATAGTACTGGAAATACCTGCGCTCTATATTCTTAATTATTTATTCCCGCTTTACGGACTGGCTTACGCTCAGTTTGTCGCAGAGCTTATACTTGCGATTGCAGCAGTAATTTTTCTTGTGCGTATGTTTTACGAGCTTGACGCGGCGGGCAGAGCGTCTGTCAGGAGTAATAATTAAACTAATGCAATTCCTGCTTTAATTGTTCGGAGTTTCCTGAAAAATACCTGCTTAAAAGCCTTGCAAAACAGCAATTATATCCGCAGATACCGTTTATACAGTCTTTATTCAGGCAATCCTGCGCTTTTGAGAAAATTGCTTCCGATAAAGGAAATTCCAATAACATTCCCATATATTGTGGGTTGAAATTCTCCTAAATACAAGATATAATATATACAGAAAGCAGAGAAATTAAATGGCTTTCAAATCACTGAAAAACATTGAAATGCTGACAAAGATTTTAGGACTTATCTGAAAATAAGGAAATCCCGTACATTTCCGCCGTTAATTAACATACTTTGAAAAAGCGCTGTTTCAGACGAACCTCTGTCTGACGAGTCGGAGGATACAAAATATTTGCGGCAATCCAATGATTTTCAGGAAAACTTGTTTTAGGAGGTATAACAAAATGAAAAGGACTTTAAAATGCGCTATAGCAGCGATAGGAGCAGCAGCAATTGCTGTTGGAACAGCTGTTCCCGCCAGCGCTGTGAACTTCAAGACATACATTACGTCGAATTCGGGCTCATGCGGAAATGTCGGAGGCGCAAACCTTGACAGTCTGTTAAAGAAATACCCTTCATGCCTTGACTTTCTGAAAAATTACGGAATAAAATTTCCCGGAGGCGACTGCACTCAGAAGCCCGGCGACAACTGTCCCGGAGGCGACTGCACCCAGAAGCCCGGCGATAACTGTCCCGGAGGCGACTGCACCCAGAAGCCCGGCGACGACTGTCCCGGAGGCGACTGTACCCAGAAGCCAGGCGACAATGATACTGTTCAGAAGCCCGGCGATAACGACACGGTTCAGAAGCCCGGTGATAACGATACTGTTCAGAAGCCAGAGCCCCCCGATACAAGCGTAGATTCTTCAGTTTCCGATTATGAAAAAAAGGTAGTTGAGCTTGTAAACGAGATCAGAAAAGACTACGGTCTTTCCGAGCTCAAGCTTAACACAAAGCTTTGCGCCGTTGCAAAAGCAAAATCTCAGGACATGAAAGACAACAACTATTTCAGCCACACGTCCCCTACATACGGAAGTCCGTTCGATATGATAAAGAGCTTCGGTATCAGCTACAGAACCGCAGGTGAAAATATTGCAATGGGTTACCGTACTCCCGAGGAAGTTGTTGACGGCTGGATGAATTCCGAGGGACACAGAGCAAACATTCTTAACGGTTCTTTCAAGGAGATTGGAATGGGTCACGTTGCAAACGGAAACTACTGGACTCAGATGTTTATCGGATAATTTGTCCTGTATGTTGCTTGTCAAATGACAAAGAGATAACGGAAAACATTAAAAAAATAAAACGCAGGATTGTGCTGAGCGGCAAATCCTGCGTTTTATTTTTTAAAGGATATAGGTTTATCTGCGGCTTGGGAAACAATATATTGCTTAATACAGCAGATGTTTTATTCCTGTTCCTGATATATGACCGCATTTTTCAGGGATTCACCCTTGAAGAACTGGTCGAGGTTGAACAGTGTTACCTCGGCAATTTTCTGCAACGCTTCGTTCGTAAGGAACGCCTGGTGCGAAGTAACGATAACGTTTGGCAGAGACAGCAGCAAAGACAGCACGTCGTCGTTTACAACAGTGCTGGAATAGTCCTCAAAAAAGATAGCGTTTTCGTCTTCGTAAACATCGAGACACGCGCCGCCCAGCTTTTTATCCTTTAGCGCCTGCAGAAGCGCGTCACTTTCAATAAGCTTTCCTCGGGAGGTGTTCAGTATCACCGCACCGTCCTTCATTTTAGCGATAGCGGCTTCGTTTACGATATACTCCGTATCCTCTGTAAGGGGACAGTGCAGAGAGATTATGTCGCTTTCCTCGAAAAGCTTGTCAAGGGGAACGTAGTCTATTCCGTATCCGTCGACAGGGTATGGGTCATATGCAATGACTTTCATTCCAAATCCTTTGCATATGTCAATAAAAATTCTTCCGATTTGTCCAGTGCCAATAACGCCCGCGGTCTTGCCGTAAAGGTCGAAGCCGGTAAGTCCGCTGAGGCTGAAATTGAAGTCGCGCGTCCTGATGAACGCTTTGTGTATCTTTCTGTTTAATGTCAGCAGCAGAGCCATAGTATGCTCCGCCACGGCATACGGGGAATAAGTCGGTACCCTCACCACATGGAGCTTGTCCTTGGCGTATTTAAGGTCAATGTTGTTGTAACCAGAACAACGCATTGCAAGAATTTTTACTCCAACAGCGCAAAGCTCGTCAATAGTTTCGGCAGTGATAGTGTCGTTAACAAAAGCCACCGCAGCCTTGCATCCTCTTGCCGCCGAGGCGGTGTCCGGCGTAAGCTTGTAGCTTATATACTTTATGTCGTAATTTGTGTTCAGCTTGTTGAACCATATTTTGTCATACTGCTTTGTATCGAAGAATGCTATTTTTTCCATTTTGTACAATCCTTTCGAAAAAGTTTTGATTATACTGATTCATGATTAAAAAGTGTATAAAAACCAGCTAAAAATTTGAGTATATTATTTTTGCGCAGATTTTTTCCGCATTTTTATCGTGAATTAGTATTTAGTATATGCAGGGTTTTGGAAAAAATACTTTTGTTTATTGTGATGTCTTGGCTTTTATAAGTGTTCCAGGTTCAATCTGTAGCTTCTCAGTTCAGTTTCGCTGAGTACATTTAAAATGTCGTCTATTTGTTTTGTCAGCTCCTCTCTTTCGCAGGGAAGCTCACCGTGAAGATTAAACATATTTGAAGCTCCGAGGGCTGCAAAATGTGTGCGTATCTCAAGTTTTTCTATAAGTTTTTTCATTTCAAGCAGCTTTTCAGTTTCGCTTTCTTCGCACCATTTTTCCGCCTGTATTTCTCTGTATAAGTCGGAATCGGGAAAAACCGTCAGCATGGAAGCTCCCACTATCTTCGGATTCAGTTTATTGAATACCTCAGCGGTTTTTTCGGCTCCCGCCAAGCCGTTTCCTGAACCGCTTATACCTGTAAGATAGAAAAAATTATATTCTATATTTGCAGCGTCAAGCTTTCTGCACTCGGCGATAATGTCCTTCGCGCTGTAGCCCTTGCGCATAAACTTCAGCGCGGCGTCATCTCCGGTCTCAACTCCTATTGTGATTCTGTTGAAGCCGAGAGCGCGCAGGTCTTTCAGTTCGCCGATGCTTTTTGAGGATACGTCCGTTATCCGCGCAAAGCAGCCGATAGAGTCAAGTCTTTGCAGATATTGCTTTGAAAGATTGGCGATCTGTTTCAGCCTTTCGGCGCTTAAAGCAAACGGATTTGCTCCTACAAGAAACAGCCTTGTTACGTCCGGAGCGGCTGTGTACAGCTCACGCAGATCATCTTCAATTTCCGTTACAGGCGAAACCCGAAAATTGGGAACGCCGTTATATAGAGTACAGAATTTGCATTTGTTGTGCGTGCAGCCTTCTGTGACCTGCAGCAGAGCCGACCACGCTTCATAGGGCGGTCTCCAGATAGTTCCTGTAAAGTGCATATCATAACCTCCGATATTTTTCTGCGGACTTTTTCGTCCGGTTTTATTATAACTTACTTAGTATTATTTTGCAATTAGGATTTTTTTTAATATGTACTATTATTTTTAATACTTAGTACCCTTGACGATAAAATGAGGCAGTGTTATAATAAAATAAAAAGGAATGGTTTCGTGTGTCGGAAAATAAACACAATCAAAAGGAACAGCTTGCCAGATGCGAATCAATGAGCAGGCTGCAATCGGTAATAAGCGGTAAATGGAAAATACTGATAATCTGGTATATATCCGTGTACAAAGTTCAGCGGTTTGGTGAACTGCAAAGGCGGCTTGGCGGAATAACCCAGTCCACTCTGACAAAACAGCTCCGAGAGCTTGAATCGGATGGGTTTATTTCGCGTAAAATTTACCCTCAGGTGCCGCCTCGTGTGGAATATTCATTGACTGAAACCGGAGAAAGCTTTGTACCGATACTGCTGAAAATGCAGGAGTGGAGCGAAAAAAATTTGTAAGGTGTCTGCTAATAGTATTTTCTCAATTATGATTTCGTCTTTTTGCACAAAATCTAAGTTCCGAAAACCATATAATTTTAAAAATGTAAAAAGTATCTTGAAAATTTAAAATAAATATGTTATAATGTTTTATGGAGTAGTGTGGTTACTTTTAATGAATGCTGCTTTCCAAAATGTGCCATTTGGTAGATTTAAAAACGGTGCAATACCGTGGTTATTACAGGAGGATTATTATGAGTGAAAATTATACCCCCGCCGCGGAGGAGCGCGCTGATTTGCCTTGGCTTATCTTTACGCTTAACGAACAGGCTTATGCTGTTAACAGCAAATACGTAAACGGTATCGAAATGAGACCAGATACGGTTACTGCGCTTCCCGACGCGCCCGATATATACTGCGGACTTGTTGAGCGCAGGGGTGAGGTGTATCCTCTCCTCAATATGCGCAAAACGTTCCATTTCCCGTCGGTAGACGATGAGTCGGAAACGTTCGGTAAAATGATAGAACAGCGCAAAAACGACCATATAAAATGGATAGATGCTTTTGAACGCTGCTATAATACCGGGGAAAAGTTTAATCTTGCGGTAGATCCCCACAAGTGCGCATTCGGCAAGTGGTACGACCAGTTCAGCAAGGGAACACATTCTATTACTTTCCATATCAAAAAGATAGAGGAGCCCCACAAGCTTCTCCATGAGAGCGCAGCAGAGATCATAAACTCGATGAACCGCGGCGAGAACAAAAAAGCGGAGGCTCTTTTCAAAAAGCTGAAGAATGAATATTACCCCCGAGTTATCGCTGTTCTTGACGAGGTAAAGGCTGTGTACAGAAGTACATACCGTGAGACCGTTGTTGTTCTTTCAGATGAAAAACAGATGCTGGGTCTTCTGGTGGACGAGGTACTGGCAGTCGACAAGGTTGAACCTGTCATCGGCGGCGGAAACATGAACCTGCTGTCCCAGTCAAGGTTCTTTAAAAGAGTTGTCCAGAACGACAAAATAGATATGGAAATACTTATCGTTGACGAAGAAGAGCTGCTCAAGCTTTCCGACGTTAACTCAAAATCATAAGTACATTATTTAAAAAAGCGCGCGCCGTCGTATGCGGCATACCGCATACCGAGGAGTTTTGAATTGGCAAGGATATATCCGCTGTTTTCATCAAGCAAAGGGAACAGTATATACATAGGCACAAAAACCGAGGGAATACTTATTGACGACGGAGTCTCGTTCAGCAGACTGAAAAACGCGCTGGAGCTTAACGGTCTGTCGGCGGACTCAATAAAAGCCGTATTTGTTACTCACGAGCACAGCGACCATATAAAGGGACTTCCGGTACTCACGAAAAAAATTAAAGCACCGGTTTTTGCAAGAGGTCTTACGCTGGAGTATCTTCTCAAGTCAAGTTCGGTAAACAGCGAATTACGTGAAATGGCGAACGGCGAAGAGGTTTGCGGAATGACTATAGAGTGTTTCCGCACTCCTCACGATGCGCGGGAATCCTGCGGCTATAAGGTATATTTTTCCGATGGGAAAACGGCGGCTGTCTGCACCGATCTGGGTCATGTTACCGAGGAGATAGAAGCGGCTTTGCTGGGTACGAGCTGCGTGCTTTTAGAGTCCAATTACGATGTGGAAATGCTTAGGAACGGTGCGTATCCGTATTATCTTAAAATGCGAATTTTAAGCGGAGACGGGCATCTTTCAAATATTGACAGCGGTAGGTTTGCCGAAAAGCTTGTGAGCAGCGGTACGGAAAAAATTATTTTGGGACATCTTTCTCAGGAAAACAACCGCCCTGAAATTGCCGAAAATACCGTTGTTTCATTTTTGAGCCAATTCAGAAGGAATGCGGATTATCTGCTTTCTGTAGCTCCTGTTGAGACAAGCGGCGGATTTGTGGCTGTGTGAGGAATCATATTGATGATGAACGTTAATCTGATAGTCGTGGGAAAGCTTAAAGAAAGCTATTTCCGCGAGGCGTGCGCAGAGTATTCAAAACGTCTGAAAGCTTTTTGTAAACTGACCGTTACTGAGCTTGCCGAAAGCAGGCTTCCCGATGATCCCTCCGAAAAGGAGATAAAAGCCGCTCTTTCCGCTGAAGCCAAAGCAATGCGGAATTTGCTTGCGGGCAAGGACTGCTTTAATATTGCATTATGTATCGAGGGAACGAAGCTTTCCTCCGAAAATCTTGCTGAAAAAATCGAGGACGTTTCCGTTTCGGGGAAAAGCACGCTGAACTTTGTTATCGGCAGCTCTTTCGGAATAGACGAGGAAATAAAGAAAATGTGCGGATTCAGGCTGTCAATGTCGGAAATGACATTTCCGCATATGCTTGCAAGGGTCATGATTCTTGAACAGATATACCGCGCGTTTCAGATACTGAACGGCGGGAAATACCATAAATAAAAAAATCCGCGGACACAGAGCGTCCGCGGATTTTTCAGTTATATAGTTCTCCACAAAAGACTGTTTTCCTTAAATTCGGCGGACAGCTTTCCCTCGTCCTTGAGCCATGCTAAATACGACCTTACCGTACTTCCCACAAGGACATACTGCTCGAAATTCATTTTCAGACCAAAATCATCGAAAAGCTTTTTCAGAATTTTCTCAAAAATCATTGGTTCGCGGCAAAGCTCCGTTATTTTTTCTGAAACCTCCATAACTTTTTCAATGTTCAGCCGTGCAAGCGGAGCAATATTTTCCGTAGCTTCTGCGTGTGCAGGCACGAACATTTCAGCCTGCATTTTTTCAACGGCTTCAAGGGTTTTCAGATACGCCCCGACGTCGTAAATAAATCCTATTTTATACTTTTCAAGAGTTTCCGATGAGGACAAGCAGTCAGCAAGGAAAACAACGTTGTCTGCCGTGCGGAAGCCGACCATGTCAAAAAAGTGTCCCGGAAGCGGCAGCATTTTTATGCCATCTGGAAGTACACTTTCGTCAAGGTAATCTGCTTCACTTTCATGAGCAAGCAGGAACTTGTGACGAAGCTCCTTGCATGGATACCCGCCGTAGAGAAATGACGGCTCCAGTATAGGGTGCTCTGTAAAATCCCGCTCTATGCCTCGGGCGTAGATCTTGCAGTCTGTCTGTCCCTGCAGGTATTTGTTGCCGCCGATATGGTCGGCGTTGGAGTGGGTATTGAAAACAGCTTTCAGATTCCAGCCGTTTTTATCAAATATCTGGCGTATCTTGCGTCCGGCGTCCTTGTCGCTTCCGCTGTCAATGAGGTATGCGTCCACGCCGTCAAGGTATACTCCTATTTTTGCGGGACAGTCTATATAGTAAGTATTTGCGCCAACCTGTTCAAGCTCGTACATCGGCATTCCCTACGTTATCAGCCTATCTCAATAGAGTACGCAAAAACGTACTCATTTTCGGGGGAAAGTCTTATAGCGTGTGGCATTTTCGTTATGTTATCCTCCTTGTCGCAGTACACGGGAACGCTGCTCCAAGGCTCGAGACAGACAAATTTTGCCTGTTCTGTTATAGCTTTGTCCTCAAAATAGGACGACCATACCGCAATACAGCCTTTTGGATCGTAGTTCAGCTTTATTTTTCTTCCCGACTTTTTGCTGACTAAAGCTATCCACGATGAATCGGGAGCGTCTTTCATGAAAACGTCATCCGCAAAAATTTCGTGGCTCAGCGGCACTTTTGCGGCATTGTCGGCAATGATCTCGGTTTTGCCTTTAAATTCACGTACTATAGTTTCCGGATTTTCGTACTCAACAAAATAATCGTTGTAGCTTTCACCGCCCATAGGTACGTTAAATGCGGGGTGTCCTCCGATAAAAAAGTACATATCCTTGGTATCGGTATTTTTAACGGTATAGGACACGTCAAGCTTGTTTCCCGACAGCTTGTAGCCTATCCGCAGTTCAAACTCAAAGGGGTACAGCTTTAAAGTCTCAGCGCTTGATCTGAGCAGAAACTCTGCACTGCTGCAATCGGAAGAAACAAGCTCAAACTCGCTGTCGCGGGCAAAGCCGTGGTTTGCAAGACTGTATACTTGTCCTTCATAAGTGTATTTTTTTGAATCGGTATTGCAGATAAATGGAAACAGTACGGGAGCATGGCGTTTCCAAACGGCGGGGCCAGCCTGCCAGAGGTATTCGGTTCCCGAATTGTCTTTCAGCGAATGAAGTTCCGCGCCGAAGCTGTCTATAACAGCCCCCGCCTTTTCCGATGTGATCGTGATACGCATAATAATCTGTCCTTTCAAAAGTATTTTATCGTTCTTCTCTGCCGTAATCTGCAAAGCATATGTTCATGTCAACCTCGCCCTCGATGCCGTCTACTCTGCCGTCGCTGGCGTACTGCCATATTTGGAAATTGTAGGGATAAGACGGCTCGTTGTGACCGTCTTTGTATTCCGCGAACCAGAAATCGAAATCTGCAAGCTTGCTCATGTTAAGTTTCAGCAAAGCAAACCGTCGGCTGCTGTATACCATGGGACGATAGCCTCCGTCGGCAACCGTATCGCAAAAAGCAGCAGCGCATTCGGTAACGGTATAAGGTTCGATACCGTGAGTGCGGGCGTTTTCATCGTCCATAAATTCCCAGTCAAATATAACGGGAAAAGTTATGTCGTAGCCGCGTATCTGTTCCATTACGAAATTAGCTTCCTCAATGGCTTCCTCTGAATTTACCGCCTGTGAAAAGAAGTACACGCCCACGTCAAGACCTGCGTCCAGCGCGCCTTTTACGTACTCATGGAACCGTCCGTCAACATTGAGCACACCGCTTTCATAGCCGCGGTATCCGACCCTCATAATAACAAAGTCTATTCCGTCGGCGGCGACTTTAGTCCATTCAACGTCTCCTTGATGGTAGGACACGTCAATGCCTGTCCTTGATATCTGCTCGCCGTTTTCACTGTATGTATATCTGCCGTTGTCTTCAAGCTTTAAACCGCTGTAGTCATATCCGTGTCTGGGAACATTGGTGAACGCCTGTAACCATATCCTGCCGTAATCGTAGTCGTCCATAAGTATGATGTCGTCTTCCGAATAAAAGTCGTAAATGCGCTCGTTTACGACTGGGACATATGGCTCGACAACAGGCTCCTCGTCGGCTTTTTCAAGCTTTGAAGCCAATACCGCGACCGATACCGCAAGGATTATTATAACGCCAAGCATTGAAAAGAAAACCGTTGCTGCCGTTCCGAAAGGCATACGGAGCATTTTGCGCCGCGGTTTCGCGGGTGAAGAATAGCGTGGACCAGGCTGTTCCTGTTCCGTATCCTGTATGGTATTATTTTTTAGTTCGTTCATTTTAAACCTCCTGTCTCAGCAATTGTGTTCAGCCGCAAAGCATGAAGTTTCTTATTGAATTATAGCATATTATCCCGATTTATGCAAGTATATTTTATATTGCGGTTAAAAGTATGTGCGAATATTTTAAAGCAAAACGTATTAAGAAAATGTTCACATTCAAATTTAAGCAAGTCTATTGCTATTTGCATAAAATTGCTGTATAATGATATAGTATCATGCTGCCTGAATGAAGCGGAAGCATAACCATCGACAATGAGGTGATTCTTTGAGCTGGGAGGAAATCCTGCAGTGTACCGAGATAATAGCGCGGTACCTTCTGCCTACCCTTAAAATATTTGGCTTTACTCTGATTTTTTCCATACCGCTGGGCATGGTTGTGGCGCTGCTGAAAATGTGCCGCTTCAAGCCGGTGTCATGGCTTATAAACGTATACATACTAATAATGCGAGGTACGCCGCTCATGCTCCAGATCATAACGATCTACTACGCGATACCCATGCTGAAAATGGCGGATTCTCCGTTTTTGCAAAATCTTTTCGCCGGAGTTGACACACGGAGCGACAGCTATCAGTTTACCGCTCTTATAACCGCATTCGCACTTAACTATGCCGCCTATTTTGCGGAAATTTTCCGCGGCGGTATTGAATCAATTTCGAGAGGACAGTACGAAGCTGCTGCAACTCTGGGTTTTACCAAGCTTCAGACATTTTTCCGGATAATCCTGCCACAGGTGGTGAAAAGGATTGTTCCCGCCAGTTCCAACGAAGTCATCACACTGGTTAAGGATACATCCCTTGCTTCCGTAATAGCCTACGCCGAAATATTCCGCAAGGCAAGGGAGCAGATGGTCACATACAGCAACCTCACACCTCTTTTCATTGCGGGAATTTTCTATTTTGTTATGAACGCGCTGCTGACCGTGATTTTCTCGGCGGTAGAGAAAAAGCTTGACTATTATAAATAATCGTCCGGTATTACGGTTTGTTTCCGTATTATGCCGGTCTGCCTCTGATTTCTGAAAAAGGAGCTTTAAAATGGCAATACTGGAAGTGCGCAATCTCTCCAAAAGCTTCGGCGGACTGGAGGTTTTAAAGGATATTTCATTTGACGTGGAAAAAGGCTGCGTGACGGCTATAATAGGTCCGTCGGGAAGCGGAAAATCCACTTTGTTGCGCTGTGTGAACCAGCTTGAAAGAGCGGGCGGCGGAACGGTCAGCGTATGCGGAATGGAGCTTATCGAGGACTACAAGAACGGAAAGCCCGTTTATGCTTCTTCTGATACGCTGAGGGCGATACGTTTGAAGATCGGACTTGTTTTCCAGAATTTTAACTTGTTTCCCCACATGAGCGTAATGCGCAATATAACTGAAGCGCCTATGTGCGTACTGAAAAAATCCAAACAGGAAGCCGAAAAGACGGCTCTTGAGCTGCTGGAGAAAATGGGCCTTTCGGGAAAGGCTGACTCCTATCCCTGCGAGCTTTCAGGCGGTCAGCAGCAAAGGGTGTCCATTGCCCGGGCTCTGGCTCTGAATCCCGAGGTGCTGTTTTTCGATGAACCGACCTCGGCTCTCGACCCCGAACTGACAGGGGAGATACTGAAAGTTATAAAAGAGCTTGCAAAGGAAAAAATGACAATGGTGATAGTTACACACGAAATGGCTTTTGCCCGCGACGTCGCTGATCATGTCATCTTCATGGACGGAGGCGTTATCGTCGAAGAGGGCACTCCCGAACAACTTTTCGGAGAGACCCGAAACGAACGTACAAAGCAGTTTTTACAGCGGTACAATAATAACTGATCGGTATAGGAGCCGAAAAAAACGGATTTTTTTAAAAAAATTGCCGTTTCTCTTGCATTATTCTCAAAAAAAATGTATAATAATTACAGGCGTTTTTGTATCCGTATTTTTATACGGTTGAACATTTTTATGTGGTTTAGCAATTTTGCGCCGTTACGGGCAGCTTTCCGCCGTAAGCGTCCGCTTTTAATTTTTAACGGCGGGGAAAGGTCGATTTTTATGTTTAAGGAATTTACCGAAACCGCCGTCGCTAAAGCGAAAGAGGACATATCCGTGCCTCAGGGAATAATCGTTCTTATTGCGGTCGCTTCTTTTGTGACCGGTCTCATAATAGGAATAGTATGCGCTTCCGGCGCAAAGGCGTCCAGGTCTAGAAAGATAAAAAAATCCTCGTTCAGGGCTGAGGATTACTCAAAGGATCTCGATTTTGACGACGAGGATGACGAGGGATTCGAGTATTCGTTCTGATCATAAACGTTAATGCAGTAAATTTTATCGGTAAAGGATCGTCAACAGTATGAAGCTTGGTATGGTTGGTCTTCCCAACGTGGGAAAAAGCACTCTTTTCAACGCGCTTACAAACGCGGGCGCAGAGTCCGCAAATTATCCGTTCTGCACTATTGAGCCAAATGTGGGTATCGTTTCGGTTCCCGATGAAAGGCTGGACAAGCTGAAGGATATGTATAAGCCTGAAAAATTTACCCCTGCTACTCTTGAATTTGTGGACATTGCAGGTCTCGTCAAGGGGGCGTCCAAAGGCGAGGGACTTGGAAACAAGTTCCTTGCGGATATCCGCGAGGTGGACGCTATAGTCCATGTTGTCCGCTGCTTTGAGGACATAGACATCATTCATGTGGACGGTGAGATAAATCCCGCCCGCGATATCGAAACTATTGATTTGGAGCTTATCTTTTCGGATATCGAACTTATCGAACGCCGTATCGACAGGGCTAAAAAAGCGGCGAAGGGCGATAAAAAATTCCTCGCGGAAGCAGAGTTCCTTGAGGATCTGAAAAAGCATCTTGAGGAGGGGCATTCTGCGCGCTCCTACGGCTTCACTGAGGAGCAGGAGGAACTTATAAAAAGTACGCCTCTGCTGTCGGCAAAGCCCGTTATCTACGCCGCTAATCTCAGCGAGGAGGATTTCAAGAATAATATTGAAACGTCGGCACACTACAAGACGGTGTGCGATATTGCTAAGCGGGAAAACGCCGCTGTGCTGCCTATCTGCGCTCAGCTTGAAGCGGAAATTTCCGATATGGACGGAGATGACAAGGCAATGTTCCTTTCAGAGCTTGGTCTGGAGGTGTCGGGTCTCGACCGTATAATCAAGGAGGGTTACGCTCTTCTGGGACTTATTTCCTATCTTACCGCGGGACAGCCCGAGGTTCGTGCATGGACTATCAAAAAGGGGACAAAGGCTCCGCAGGCGGCGGGAAAGATACATTCCGATTTTGAAAAGGGTTTTATCCGCGCCGAGGTCGTCAGCTTCGATGACCTTATGAATTGCGGCTCAATGACCGCCGCAAAGGAAAAAGGTCTTGTTCGTTCCGAGGGTAAGGAGTACGTTATGAACGACGGAGACGTGGTTTTGTTCAGATTTAACGTCTGAGTTTGAGCTGAAAGGGTTCAGTCCGTTCCGAGAAGAATATTCAGAATAAGTTTTTCATCGTACCCTATGGCTTTGTCTGCCACAAGGCTTGCAAGTCCGTGTATCATGAGGTACTTTGCAAAAAAGTACTCTTTAGCGCGTTTTATATCCGATTTCAAAGAGGCTGCAAGGTTTTCAAGAACCGGTCTGAACGCCTCCTCGTTGATCAGTTCTTCAACGCTCTGAACGGAAAACTTCTCCGTTTGGAACAGAAGTCTGAACAGGTGTGGTTCCTCCGAGGCAAACCTGACATATGATGCGGCTATCTCAAGAAGCGGCTGTCCGAAACGTCCCGAAGGCTTCATTATGTATCTCATATGGAACTCATCGGCTTTTCTCTGAATGTCTCTGCGTATGCCGTCAACGGACGGGTAATTGTACATTATAGGCTGGGTGGAACAATCCAGCGCTTTTGAAATGGTTCTTGCGCTCAGGTTTGAGATACCGCTGCAGCGGGTTATCTCAAAGGCGGCGTCAAGAATCATTTCTTTTGTTATTCTCGTTTTCGGCGGCATATTAGGCGCTCCTTTCACTATATTATTAATATTATATAACATATGTAATGTTATGTCAATAGGTATGCAAAGATTTTAAATAAAAATAGTTTTAAATATAACATGTGTTATATACCTGCCGAAATGTATAAAAAATTTTTAAGTAGAGAAGGCAATGCAATTATTAACCGAATATTCATACATTAACAGGAAAAATATAGTATAATAAAAAAGTATTTTATTCATGAAAGGAGCATGATTATGGGATTTTTTGCGAATGCCGACGTTTCGGTGCTGATCGCTTTTGCGGCGTACCTGTTTGTAATGCTCGGCATAGGTTTTTATTTTTCTAATAAAAGCAAAAAAATGAGCGACTATTTTCTTGCGGGAAGAGGTCTGAACAGTTGGGTAACGGCAATGTCAGCGCAGGCTTCGGATATGAGCGGCTGGCTTCTTATGGGACTTCCAGGAGCGGCTTACGCAACAGGTATGGGCAACTACTGGATCGCAATAGGCCTTGCCATTGGTACTATACTTAATTGGGCGTTTGTGGCAAAGCCTCTGAGGCGGTTTACCGAGGCGGCGGGAGATTCTATTACTATACCCCAGTATTTACAGAATCGCTTTAAAACCGAAAGTCCGATAGTCCGTCTGGTATGCGCTGTGGTAATTTTTATTTTCTTTTTGGTCTATACAACGTCAGCGTTTGTTTCCGGCGGAAAGCTCTTTCAGGTCGTATTCAATATAGACAGCAGCAATGAGCTGTACACTAAAGCTGCGGTTATAATTTCCGCGCTTATCATTATTGCTTACACGTTTATGGGAGGATTCAGTGCAGTTGCATGGACGGATTTTGTTCAGGGACTCTTGATGTTTTTTGCAATAGTTGCGCTTCCCATCGCGCTTATCAGCGGTACGGAAAACTTCAGCGCGGAAATGATTGCAAGCACTCAAAAAATGGTTGCCGAGGGCTCGGATGCCAGCGGCTTCGCTTCCATGTTCCAGGGGCGCAGCGCAAACAGTATCATAAGTGATCTTGCGTGGGCGCTTGGCTATTTCGGAATGCCTCATATTCTTGTGCGCTTTATGGCTATAAAGGATGCAAAGAGCGTTAAGAAGTCTGCAATAATCGCTATAATCTGGGTAATAATTTCTCTCGGAGCGGCAGTTCTTATAGGTATTTTGGGCAGGTTATATTTGGATTCACAGGGAATCATCCTTTCTGCCGCAGATCAGGAGCTTATTTTCATACGCGCGGTAAAAATGCTTTTCCCCGGACTTATCGCGGGAATATTCCTGTCGGCAGTACTTGCTTCGATAATGAGTACAGCAGACAGCCAGCTTCTGGTAACGGCTTCTGCTGTGGCAAACGACTTTTTCAAGGTAGTGGTGAAAAAGGAAGTTTCCGATAAGACACTCATGTGGATAAGCCGAGGCTCCGTTATGGTGATCTCCGTTATCGCTTGCATACTTGCCCTCGATCCCAAGGATTCCATAATGGGTATTGTTTCCAACGCATGGGCGGGATTTGGAGCGGCTTTTGGACCTGCGATACTTCTTTCGCTGTACTGGAAACGCCTTACCCTTAAAGGCACCGTGGCGGGAATAGTTGCCGGTGCGGGTACGGTTTTGCTGTGGGACAACATTCTCAAGTTGGGCGGAGTTATGTACTCGATAGTGCCCGGGTTTGTACTTTCGATAATTATTACGGTTGTGGTTTCACTTATTGACAAGGAACCATCCGACGAAGTAAAAGCGATCTTTGAAAAGGCAAAGACAATAGAATAAAAAGATTTTGATCCCGTTCGCAGTAAGGCAGTTTAACTGTTTTGCTTTGCAAACGGGATTTTTATTTTTCTAAAGCCGTTTTAAAGTTAAAATAAAAGTTTTTATAACCTATTGACAAATAATAATATATTTAGTATAATATAGTAAAATAATTACCATGAAAGGCTGTGTTATAATGAGTTTGAAAAAAATGGATTTCAGAAAAGCTTTTGCGGTGCTTTTTGTACTTATTTTTTCCGTAACAGCGGCTCTGCCTGCAATATCGGCAAGTGCAATTACCGACAAAAGCAGCAGAACAGAGTACAGCTATTCCCAAAATGCATTTTACTGTAAGCCCTATATTTTTGATATAGCTTGGAATATTTCAGACCAAACGGAGAAGCTTTACAGCAGCAAAAAGATTGCTCTTTCGGACAAGGTATCAATGAACGTCTGGTACAGTGATGACCTGAAAACCAATATGTCAGATAAAAACGTTGTTTCCGCGCTTTCGGACGTTCTGAACAGTATCAAAGCAGACAGTCCGGAGCTTTCAAAGCCGGCAGTGCTGGACATAAAAAACTTGGGGGACGCTTCTCCCGAGGAACTGATAAAACGGTACTATAAAGATGAAAATATTATATACTATGCTGCCGTACTGCCTTTTGCAGACAGCAAGACCCAGCAAGCGTACCTGAAAAAAGCCTATGACGAATACAGCGCGGGGTTTTTCACTGTATCTCTTGATACTCTCGAAAATGCCGGACTTACAAAAAAATATCTGGGCAAAGCCTATAAGGACGGTCAAATTGCATTTTTTTCCATATGTCTTGACAAGCTTGAAGACGTTTTGAACGATAAGGATTTCGGTGCGCTGGTAAATACATACGCCGAAAAAGCCTACAAGGACAGCCCTCTCGCTTTCTTTGCCGTTCTTTCGGACAGAATGGACAGGGATACCGTTGGAGCTTGGTTTGACAGAGCGGTCAAGGACGGCAAGGTTGCTTTTGCGTCCGATTTTGACGATTATTGGGACGATTTTGACGATTATTGGGCTGACTTTGACGATGCTTGGAATGATTTCAACGATAAATGGAGCAGCTATGAAAACTACGTAAATTCATCGGATTATGCGAAGTACGGCGTTACCTATAAGGACGGGCATTATTTCTATAATAAAGAACCTGTCCGCTATTTCCTTGACGTGCAGCGCAGTGATTCTTCTGCAAAAATTGCAACGGTGGAAACTAACCCCAAAGGCAATGTCAGCATTAAAATAGTACGCGACAAAAACGGTAATATTACCGGTGTGGAGAAGCTTACCGCAAAGGAGATAAAAAAATATTTCGGCGACGTCGAATACTAATAAAAAGGAGCAGTCGATATGATGGAAGAAAGTCTGGAGCTTGTTGCGCCGACAGCAGAGTACGAAAATCAGGTAATGTCCTACAGAACGGAAATGCTTGCAAGCGGCGACAGCTTCGACGGCTGCGCGGGGCTTGAAAATGTCGCAGACTACAGCGAATGGCTGAATTTTGAGGAACGTCTTAAAAAACTATACGGCGAAAGCTACGTACCCTCGGAGGTATACTTGGCGGTTCGTGAAAACGACGGCAGGGTGGTCGGTATAATTGATTACCGCCACCCGCTTTCGGATTTTCTGTTTAAATTCGGCGGGAATATCGGCTACAGCGTCCGTCCCGACGAGCGGCGAAAGGGCTATGCAAAGGAAATGCTTGGGCTTATTCTCGCACGGTGCAGGGAGGCGGGAGATGAGCGCGTTTTGGTCTGCTGCGACAGTGATAACGAGTCTTCGAGGAAAACGATAGTCCGGAACGGCGGCGTACTGGAAAACGAGGTTGCCGACACCGTTGGGCTGACAAAGTGCGGGACTATTCAAAGGTATTGGATAAATTTAATTTAAAAATCCAAAAAGTGATTGACATTCGTGAAAATATATGGTAAAGTTAATTCATATGGAAACGATTACTTATGAAAGGACTTTTTACTATGAGCGAGAAAATTTACGGCATTCATATGGGTAAGGCAAAATGCTCTCTCGATTTGGGAGACGGCTCCGAGCGCGGCGAGTATGTTAATCAGGACTACATTCTCCGAACCCTCGGCAGACCTCACCGCAGTATTAGCTTGATGTACTGCTACTACCCCCTTGACAAGGAGTGGCCGGGCAGGATATCTGAGGTCATGAAGGACGCTAACGTGTCTTTCCAGTGGGACTATCCCTATGATGACTACTTTACTTATAAAGGCGGTCTGAACGGTACTACCGACGATGAGCCTTTTACCTGTATGAGAGACGTACGACGTCACGGTCAGGACGTTACTCTCACACTGACTGTTGACCCGACTCTTACGGACGATTACCTTATTGCAATTGCAAAAGACCTGCGTCCTTTCGGCAGAATGCTACTCCGTATCAATCACGAAGCGACTGGCGACTGGTTCGCCTTTACAAAACGTACTACTTATCAGGGCGTTGCCGACTTTTTTGTACGGTTCAGCAAAATTATCCATGAGTACGCTCCCAACGTTAAGACTATAGCTTGTATCGGCGGCGTTGAGCACCCCGAAAAGGGCAACGAGATAGAAATGGAAAAGGAGTTTGCTCAGTGTATCCCTGAAGCGGATATATGGTCGGTGGACAAATATATGGCTCTTCACTGGGGCTGGCCCTTTGACGTTGCGGAACGAGGCGGAAACAGCCATTCCCGCAGCAGGGTCAGGGACGTGTACAACCTGACAAAGCTCAGTTTCAACCGCTTCAAGGAGCTTAACGGCGGCATAGCAAAGCCCATGGTAATGTCCGAGTTCAACGCTGACGGAGACGTTACCGGTCCCTACGATCAGGCGGCTATGGTAAAGGAATTTTGCGAAATTATGGAGGAAGACAACGCAGACTGGTTCAGCGGCTTCACATTCTATCAGTTCCGTGACAGGGGACGTCTCGGTCTAGAGATACAAGACCCCAACAACGAGGATGTTGGTATTCCACAGCCTGTTATGGAAACCTATAAAGAAATACTTCACAGCGAGCGTTTTCTTCCCGAACTGAAGCAGGGAGACAGCGAGATAAGTCTGCCTGTAACTCTTCGCTGGGGCGGTTCGGAAGACGCAGAGGGTATTGCCGTACCTCTGCATTTTGAGAAAAATCCACACTTCTGCGAACTTTATTTTGACGATGACGACGAAGGAAACTACATGATCGAGCTTAACGGAATGTGGTTCTATAAGTCCCCGAAAGCAAAGGTTATTGACCTGATGAGCGCATTTTTTGAAAAACCTCTTGAGGGTTCCGCAGACATGACTTTGAAGCTTTTTGCTCCTCCCGCGAGCGGAGAGAACGATCCATCTCAGGGAGATGACTGGGCGGAGAATTACTATTATACGGTAAAGAAGCTACCAAAAGTCCGCGTTTTCTGCGAGCCTGTGGAGTTATAAAAATACTGTACTGTGTCTTGGGTTGTTTGCGTTTTAGTACCTGTAACATAATTGGCCGGTATTAAACCGAACACACTTAAAATGCTTGCTCTTGCAGCGGAGTAATAATAATTTTGTGCAATTCAAACTTATAATTTTTTAAATGCCCGAACTGCGGCGGTCTTTATTTGTAAAACTATTGAATAAAGATCGCCGTATTGGTTTATACGGATTTGAAGCGTCATGTAAAGAAACCGTTTGTATGATGCTATTGTAATATTTTCAGTGAAAGTATATACTTTAGAAAAACTTTTTGGAGGTAATCACTATGTACGATATGTCACTGTATCTCAAAAAAATTGACGATGTAATAAGCAAAGGTCCTTACAGCGACGACTGGAGCTCCCTGTCAGCATATAAAGTTCCCGAATGGTACAGACGGGCAAAGTTCGGTATCTTCATTCACTGGGGAGTATTCAGCGTTCCCGCGTTCGGAAACGAATGGTACTCGCGTAATATGTACATAAAGGGCAGTAACGAATATCTGCACCATATTAAAACATACGGAAAGCATACCGAATTTGGCTACAAAGATTTTATTCCAATGTTCAGGGCAGAGAAGTTCGACCCGCAAAAATGGGCGGAGCTTTTCGCTGCCTCAGGAGCAAAATATGTTGTCCCCGTTGCAGAGCACCACGATGGTTTCCAGATGTACAGAAGCGGGATTTCACATTGGAATTCATACGAAAATGGTCCATGCCGCGACGTTCTGGGAGAACTGAAAAGCTGCTGCAATGCCTTTGGAATGGAAGTGGGAGCGTCCTCCCACCGTGCGGAGCATTGGTTTTTTATGGGCTGCGGAAAGGATTTTGACAGCGATATCAAGGAACCCTTGCAGCGAGGAGATCTGTACTGGCCTGCAATGCCGGCTGCTGAACTGCACGATATTTTCAGCAAGCCCGAACCGTCCGAGGAATATTTGCAGGACTGGCTTGTGCGTACCTGCGAAATCGTTGACAGATACCGACCGAAAATAGTTTATTTCGACTGGTGGATACAGCACTGCGCGTTCAAGCCCTATCTGAAAAAATTTGCGGCGTACTATTACAACCGCGCAAGCGAATGGGGTACGGAAGCCGTTATAAATTACAAGCACGACGGGTTTATGTTCGGCACGGCTGTGCCCGATGTGGAAAGAGGTCAGTTTGCGGAAAGAAAGCCTTTTTTCTGGCAGACAGATACGGCTGTGGCGCTTAATTCATGGTGCTATACGGAAAATAATTCTTACCGCAGGGCCGAGGAAATAGTATGCGATTTGGTTGATATTGTCAGCAAGAACGGATGCCTTCTTCTGAATATCGGACCCAAAGCGGACGGCACTATTCCGGAGGAGGATAAAAATATCCTGCTGGATATCGGAAAGTGGCTGAAAATAAACGGCGAGGCAGTATACGGTTCCGACTTATGGAGGAGATCGGGTGAGGGTCACACGGAAATTCCCGAGGGACAGTTCACGGACGGAATAAAGAAAAATTTCACACCGCAGGATATACGTTTTACCACGGCAAACGGATATTTGTATGCGGCAGTATTAAAATCAAGTGAAAACGGCGAATATGTCATTACTTCGCTGGATATGCAGGACGCTTCAAGCCGCGACAATTTCAGCGGTATTATCAACGGCGTAACGGTACTGGGTTCGGATAAAAAGCCCGTCTGGGAAAGACGCGCCGACGGTCTGCATATCAGTACCGATTACCGAAACGGAGATTATCCGATTGTATTCAAAATAGAGATTGACTAAGTTGGGAGAAAACTAAAATGCTTACAATGACAGCAGTCGTAGCAATGTATACGATATGTTCGCTGAACGATAAATACGCAGTCAGCAAAGCAAAGCTGAACGGTTCGCAGCTTACGTTTTTAATGGCTGCGGGAACAATACCTTTCCTTGCGTTATTGCTGCCCTTTTCCGAAAGGACGTTCACATTTTCATTTCCAACGTTTATTTTTATAATCCTTATCGCGGCAAGTAAATTTCTTGAATTTTCAATGAGCGCGAAAATACTTTCTGAAATGTCTGTGTTTGAATTAAAGGCATGGCTGGGACTTACGCTGTTCATGTCATATGGTACGGATATAATCATGTACAGCCAGAACGTCAGCATAATGAAAATCCTGTGCATAATCGTTACTGCCGCGGGACTTGTGATGATAGCAAGGTCGGGAAGAAAAAAAGTGAATTACCCCAAAATAGTCATTCCGCTGATAGTTTATATTGCAGCAAAGTTTGGATACGGATTTGTAATGAAAGCCGCCGAAAAGCACATATCCTCAACGCTTACTTTGTTCTTTGCGCTGATAATTCTTGCGGTAATAATGATACCGTCCGCAAAGCCGCTGTCTATCGCAGCGGGAAGCCCCGAGGGAAAAAAGGGCGTGTTTATTGTAATTTTGTGCAAGCTTCCCAACGCATTAGGACTTCTTGGGGAAAACGCCGTTGCGGCGCAAAGCCTTACAAATTATTCCTTTATACAGCCGATGATACTGATTGTGGTGCTTATTCTTGATTTCCTAAAAAAAAGTACCCGTCCCACTGGCTGGAATCTCGCGGGAAGTGTGATCTGCGTGCTTGGTATATTAGGCTTTCAGGCGGCGGGAATTTTACAGTATAGCTGGATATCTGTATAGAAATCAACGGAAGGAGTTTTCAAAATGGATTTTAAGAAAATATCAGCTGCGGTAACCGTCGTCCTGACCGCCTTTTCAATGGGGCAATCCGTCTTTGCAGAGCAGCCTCCAGCGTCCGTTTCAAAAATAACGGTAACGCCCTCGGAGCAGCTCGGAAAAATTTCGCCCTATATTTACGGCGTGAACAACGGAGCCGATCTGAATTCTGTTTCTGCAAAATCCATACGACTGGGCGGCAACAGAATGTCCGCCTATAACTGGGAAAACAATATGTCCAACGCCGGCTCTGACTATTACCACACTTCGGATATGTACCTGATAACTGACATTCCCGACGAGTTCAAGCGTGTTCCGGGCGGTCCTGCACTTGCGCTTTCAAGTGAAGCTCAGACGCATAATATTCCGTATACGTTGCTTACCCTGCAAATGCTGGGATATGTCACATCAAGCAAGCGGGGCAGAGTGACTGCGGAAAATGCCGCCCCGTCGGATTACTGGGTAGAGGTCAGGAACCGAAAAGACAGTGAGCTTTCCCTCGAACCTGACAAAAATGACGGAGCAGTCTATACAGACGAATATCTGAATTATCTTTCTGACAAGATCGGAAAATCGGACAGCGCAACGGGGATCAAGGCGTTTGCTCTTGACAACGAGCCTGCTCTTTGGAAGCATACTCACAGTCTTGTTCAGCACGGCGACCTGTCCTGTTCGGAGCTTATTGTAAAATCAGCGGAGCTTGCCTCCGTCGTAAAGGAAGCAGATCCCGGAGCAGAGGTTTTCGGTCCGTCGCTTTTCGGATATTCCGCGTTTGACAGCTTCGCGGGAGCTCCAGACTGGCAGAAGCTTAAAGCAGACAACGGTTACCGCTGGTTTATAGATTACTATCTGGACGAAATGAAAAAAGCCGGGAACAGCAGCGGAAAGCGGCTTTTGGACGTGCTTGACATACATTACTACACCGAAGCCAAGGGAGAATGCGGAGAGCGTTCCTGCAGCCACTACGACAACGACGGCTGTATCAAAGCCCGACTTGACAGCGTAAGGTCTCTTTACGATGAAAATTACCGCGAGAACAGCTGGATAACCGATACCGGCGCGGAATTTTTCCCGATGTTGCCGAATATTCAGCAGTCCATAGATAATTATTATCCCGGCACAAAGCTTGCCTTTACCGAGTACAATTTCGGCGGAGGAGATCATATTTCAGGAGCAGTCGCGGAAGCGGATATGCTTGGTATCTTTGCGGAGTACGGGGTGTATTTTGCGGCTATATGGTCTTTTGAAAATAATCAGTATCAGCTTTCCGCAATAAATATGTTCACAAATTACGACGGAAACGGCAGCGGTTTCGGCGATACTTTGGTAAAAAGCGAATATGAAAACGGGGATATTTCCGTGTATTCATCAACAGATAGTGAAAATGACGGTACTGTAAAAATTATCGTCACAAATCGGTCGCTATATGACGAAATGCCCGTTGAAATAAGTATTTCTTCGGACAATGCATACGAAAACGCAGAGGTTTATTCTCTTTACGGCGACAGCGCTGAGATCAGGGCTATGCCTGCTGTGGAAAAGATAGAGGGCAACAGCTTCGGTTATGTTATTCCGCCGCTTTCGGTTACGGAATTTGTGGTAAAAAAGCCTGCTGAAAATGTTTCCGAAAGCAACAGCGCGGAAGTGTCCAAAACAAAAAAGGCTTTTCCCGTAATTGCCGGAATAGCTGGAGTCGGCATGATTGCAGCCGCCGCAATTCTGATCGGAAAGAAGCGTAAATAAAATATTTTTTCCTGATCTCCGGCGTTTAATAAATCAGAATCGTGAAATGCGGCGATTATTTATTGAAAAAATAACAAATATATAATTTAACCGCCTGTATATTGTTTATGCGTACTTGCTTTTCTGCCAAACCGATGCAAAACAGCATAAAATTTTTTGAAACGGCAGATGATAATATTGCAAATCATAAATTTGAAAATGAAGAGCTTTTTGCTTGCAAATTCCGATACTGTATGATATAATGCAATAAAAAGATGCGGAGGGTGATCGCATTGAAATTCAGCGTGGGAACGGTTTTGGTCATTATGGGTTTGATTTTCCTCGGCGTAGGAGCAGTAATAATGACTGTCGGAATAATTATGTTTTTTGATATTTTCGCGCTTATAGGAATGTCAGTTACCGTTTATGCCGCCCAGAACGACCGCAAAAAGTATTATGTTGATATTGATTCTCTTATAAATCGGTACAACTATGACGCCAGCGTTCATGACTACAGATAGAATATTTTTGCACAGAACCGCATAGGCATAACAGACAACTGTCAATTTAAATTTTCGGAGGTTTTTATGGGCAGCATCATTGCTTCGTTTGGCGTACAGGATTATATTGCTCTTGCGGTAATAGCCGCCGCAGTAATTTCGGCAGTCCTGTACATTAAAAAAAGAAGAAAAAAAGGGTGCGGAGGCTGCTGTTCGGGGTGTTCCGGATGTGCTTTTGCGGAAAAATGCCAGAATAAAAAGGAAAATAATGAAAATGGAAAAAACGGAACAGAAAATAAATTACAGAATAAAACAGGAAAAAATACTGAGGACGCTTGACCCAAACGATCCTCCGCGTCTGCTTCTGCACAGCTGCTGTGCGCCTTGTTCCAGTGCGGTATTGGAATATCTTTCGGAGTATTTTTTGATAACGGTTCTTTACTTTAATCCTAATATTTATCCGGAAGAGGAATTTCTGCACCGTATTGCCGAGCAAAAGCGGCTCATAGCGGAGCTGCCTTGCAAAAATCCGGTGTCCTTTGAGGAACACGGCTGGCAGCAGCAGCGTTTCTATGCGGCGGTAAGGGGTCTGGAGGAAATACGCGAGGGCGGCGAGAGATGCTTTGCCTGTTATCGTCTGCGGCTGGAGGAGACAGCTCGGCTTGCCGCTGAGGGCGGATACGGTTATTTTACAACAACTCTGTCGGTGAGTCCGTACAAAAATGCCGTAAAGCTCAACGAAATAGGTGAGGAACTTGCGGAAAAATATGGAGTCGCTCATCTGCCGTCTGATTTTAAGAAAAAAGACGGTTACAGGCGAAGCATAGAGCTTTCTGAAAAGTACGGGCTTTACCGCCAGAATTACTGCGGCTGCATTTTTTCACAGAATGAGCGCCGATTTTAACATGATGTTGGCAGCAAAAGCTGCCGTATTATTGTTATCTTAAATGGTCATGGACTTCCGAAATAATAATGGAAGTCCGTTTTTGTTGATTTTATATAAATATCTGTATAATTTTCACAAAAGACGTTAATTTTTTTCTTTTTCTATTGACAAATCAATTAAACGGTGATATAATTATAATTGTTAAATATTTAACACAATGTGGGCGATAATGCCGTTCAAACGGTATTATTTATATTTAAATTTATATTATACGGAGGTAATGTTTTATGGCACGTTTTACACTTCCACGCGATCTTTATCACGGAAAAGGAGCTTTGGAAGCCCTTAAAACCTTTGAGGGCAAAAAGGCTATGGTATGCGTGGGCGGAGGCTCAATGAAAAAATTCGGTTTCCTTGACAAAACGGTTAATTACCTTAAGGAAGCAGGCATGGAGGTCGAGCTGTTCGAAGGTATCGAGCCTGATCCGTCCGTTGATACCGTTATGAAAGGCGCGGAGGCTATGCTTAAATTTGGCCCCGATTGGATCGTCGCTATCGGCGGCGGATCACCTATCGACGCTGCAAAAGCAATGTGGATCAAATATGAGTATCCCGACATCACTTTTGAAGATATGTGCAAGGTGTTCGGTATCCCCAGTCTGCGCCGCAAGGCAAGGTTCTGCGCAATTTCGTCCACTTCCGGTACAGCTACCGAAGTAACTGCTTTCTCCATAATAACAGATTATAACAAGGGTATCAAGTACCCTATCGCTGATTTCGAGATCACTCCCGACGTTGCTATTGTTGATCCCGAGCTTGCTGAAACAATGCCTAAAAAGCTTGTGGCACATACAGGTATGGACGCTATCACTCATGCTGTGGAAGCTTATGTTTCAACTGCGCACTGCAGCTATACCGATCCTCTTGCGCTTCACGCGATCAAAATGATTCAGAACGATCTTGTGGATTCCTACAATGGCGATATGGAAAAACGTGCTCAGATGCACGACGCTCAGTGCCTTGCAGGTATGGCTTTCTCCAACGCTCTGCTTGGCATAGTTCACTCCATGGCTCATAAGACCGGAGCGGCGTTTGCAGATAAGGGTGCGCACATTATCCACGGTGCGGCAAATGCAATGTACTTACCGAAAGTTATCGCATTCAACGCAAAAAATCCCGAGGCGGCGGCTCGCTATGCCGAGATCGCAGACTTTATGAAGCTTGGCGGAAATACGGCGGAAGAAAAGATAAAGCTTCTTATCGCTTATCTGCGCAAAATGAACGATGACTTGAATATTCCTCACTGCATAAAGAATTACGGTGCTGACAGCTATCCTGCCGATCAGGGTTTTGTTCCTGAGGAGGTATTCCTTGAGAGACTGCACGATATTGCCGTAAACGCTATAGGAGACGCCTGCACAGGCTCTAATCCACGTCAGCCCTCTGTTGAGGAAATGGAAAAGCTGCTCAAGTGCTGCTACTATGATACGGAAGTTGATTTCTGAGTCCGTTCGGATAAAAAATTTTATAAATTAATGCAGTTCTGATTTTTCAGTATTGCCTTAATCTGTTGAAAAATCCAGCTGTATGGCTGGATTTTTTGTTATAAATCTGATATAATCAAGTGGGGCAATAAATATGCCTGCAATGTGAGCGATGAGCGGTAGTGTCAGCACATTCTAATATTACAGCAGGATATATCAGTATAAAATCAGCAAAAATTTGACATAAAGAGCAAAATTGCGGTATTATTTTTTTACAGGGTGTGATAAATTATAATCGCAGCGGACGTTAGTCAAGTGAAAATGCCGCGCTTTCTATTTATTCTGCCAAATGAGTAAGCGCAGGAAATTCAGATTTATGAAAATGTTTTCTGCACTATGTAAACTACTGAGTATGCTAATAAAATTTTATGCAAGGAGAGGATAGCTTTGAAAATTCTTGACTGGAACAAATATCTTGAAAAAGCAGCCGAGACCGCCGCGGAGGGTGTTGTTATGCTGAAAAACGACAATGCTGCGCTTCCTGTTTCAAAGGACGGGGAGATAGCCGTTTTCGGCAGGATACAGCTTGACTATTACAAAAGCGGAACCGGCTCTGGAGGACTGGTAAACGTACATAAGGTAACAGGCATTGTGGACGGTCTGCTGGAGGCGGGTGCGATGCTTAACGAAGAACTGCTGGAATTTTACAAGAAACAGGCGGAGAAGCAGCCGTTTGATCTGGGAGACGGCTGGAGCGAGGAGCCTTGGTGTCAGCAGGAATTTGAGCTTACGGACGATATCGTTGCAAAAATTGCGGAGACTTCCAAGACGGCGATAGCTGTGATAGGAAGAACAGCGGGCGAGGAGCACGATAATAAAGCAGAGGAGGGCTCCTATTTCCTTACAGCAGGGGAAAAGGATATGCTGAAAAAAATCCGCCGCTGCTTTAAAAAAATGATAGTTGTCCTGAACACGGGAAATATCATAGATATGGGATTTGTTGACGAGTTTTCTCCCGACGCGGTATTGTACTTATGGCAGGGAGGAATGACAGGCGGCACAGGAGCTGCAAAAGTGCTCATGGGGGAGATATCTCCCTGCGGAAAGCTTCCCGACACTATTGCTTATGACATCGCGGATTATCCCTCTCATAAATATTTCGGAAACACTGAAAGGAACTTTTACACCGAGGATATCTATGTGGGATACCGCTGGTTCGAGACCTTTGCAAAAGACCGCGTGCGCTATCCTTTTGGTTTCGGACTTTCTTACACAAAATTTGAGACTGCTTTTTCCGCGGAGAAAAACGGCGGTGAATTTATTATTTCCGCAAAGGTAAAAAATATCGGTGACCTCAGCGGCAAGGAGGTCATTCAGGTGTACTGTCAGTCTCCTCAGGGCAAGCTTGGCAAACCCTCACGCGTTCTCTGCGGATATGAAAAAACCGGTTGTCTTGCTCCCGGGGAAAGTCAAAAGCTTACGATTTCCGTAAAGCTTTCCGATATTGCTTCTTACGACGATTCGGGCGTTACGGGACATCGTTTCGCATGGATTATTGAACGGGGCGAATATAGCTTTTACGCGGGTACCGATGTAAGAAGCGCGGAAAAGGTAATGACATGGACGGCTGACGAGGATATCATCGTCGAGCAGCTAAAGCAAGCTCTTGCTCCGGTAATGCCGTTTGAGAGAATAAGGGCGAATGGTTCGGGAGCAGCGTTAAAGCCTGTTATGGAAGCCGTTCCGCTTTCCGAGATTGACGAGGACAAGCGCAGAGAGGATAATATTCCCAAGGAAATACCGTTTGGCGGAGATACGTGCATAAAGCTTGAAGCTGTTGCAAAAGGTGAGAAAACGCTTTCCGAATTTGTTTCACAGCTTACCGACAACGATCTGAACTGCATTATCCGCGGCGAGGGAATGTGCTCTCCGAGAGTAACGGCGGGTACTGCGGCTGCGTTCGGCGGAGTTTCAAAACGTCTTGAGGAGCTGGGAGTACCCTGCGGCTGCTGTTCGGACGGTCCGTCAGGCATGAGGCTCGACTGCGGTACAAAGGCGTTCAGTCTGCCGAATGGCACTCTTATAGCGGCTACATTTAACAAGAAGCTGATTACCGAGCTGTTTGAATACCTCGGTATGGAAATGTCCGCAAACGGTGTGGACTGCCTGCTTGGTCCCGGTATGAATATTCACCGTCACCCGCTTAACGGACGTAACTTTGAGTACTTTTCCGAGGATCCCTATCTTACGGGAACTATGGCTTCTGCCGAGCTTATAGGTATGCACCGTCACGGAGTCACGGGAACTATAAAGCATTTCTGCGGAAACAATCAGGAAACTAACAGACATTTTCTGGATACCGCCGTGTCGGAAAGAGCTTTGCGTGAGATATATCTGAAAGGCTTTGAAATAGCTGTAAAGCAGGGCGGAGCAAAGTCAATAATGACGACATACGGCAAGGTCAACGATCTCTGGACGGCGGGAAGCTTTGATCTGAACACGGAGATACTTCGGAATCAGTGGGGCTTCAGGGGATTTACAATGACCGACTGGTGGGCAAATATCAACGTGCGTGGACATGAAGCTGACAAAAGCGATTTTTCCGCAATGGCAAAGGCTCAGAACGATGTTTATATGGTATGTTCCAGCGGTGAAAGTCACGGAGACAACGTTATGCAGGAGCTTTCACGAGGCGGCATTACCCGCGGCGAGCTTCAGAGGAACGCCGAAAATATTCTGCGTTTTCTTATTGATACCAACGTTATGCGCAGACTTATGGGTACGGAAGAAAAAATTGAGGTGATAAACAAGCCCGAAAGCGAGATAGATGAAATTATCCGCAATGCTCCAAGCTACGATCTGGATAAAAAGCTTACGGTCGATTTGTCCGGTGTCAGAACTGCGAGAAATTCTGATTATCAGTTTATACTTAATCTGAGCTCTACGGGAATGTACAGAATAACGATCACGGCAAGTTCGGAGCAGAGTGAGCTTGCTCAGCTTCCCGTTACGCTCTTTTCGGGAGCTATCAGGACGTTTACATGGAACGGTACCGGAGGAAAACCCGTACCAATTTCAATGGATATACCGATGTTCTCGCTGAATAATACGGTAAGGCTTCATTTCGGAGCGGCAGGTCTTTACCTTATCAGTATTGACTTTGAGCTTCTCCACGCAGGGTTCTGACAAGTTTATGGTTTAAAAATATTACCAAAATGGACTGCGTAAACCGGCATTATTAGTATAAAATTTGTATACCGCTGCGGCAGAGACTTATCTTTAACGTTTAATAACACGGCAAGGGTAGGGCTCTGCATTGCGCAGCTTGTATGTTTTGGAAGAATACTAAGGTTTCATGATGCGGATGTCAAAATGGCTAAATGCTTATAATTTTTACAATCCTTATTATGTGATAAGTCAGGGCGTGCTGACATTGTACTAAATCTTCGGACCGCAAACGAATTTTTCGTATTTCAAGGAAAATTAACGCAGAAAAACGGAAAATATGCTTGCAAAACGAGCGTTTAGCGGCAGTGTCAATACGTCCTGAATGTTATTCCAAAAATTTCTATTGAAATAACAGTAAAAATATGTTATTATTATTGTAAACAGTTTACGGTTGCATAAAAGACTTTGAAAACCGTGAGGTTTGTTAAATTTTCAAAAATGTTGTTGTAGGGTGTAGAAATGAGTAAAAAAAGGAAAAGAAAAGATCCGTATGAAATTAAAAAGCGCCGTAAGCGCAGAATTGCTTTGTTCAGGGTGTTTCTTGTGCTTGCCCTTGTCTCGGGTACGATTTTCGGACTGCTGCAAATCAACAAGTCGATAGATGTTCCGCTGGTCGTTAACGCAGATAATTATTACTGCATGACTTCGGTTCAGGAGGATTCCGAGCTGCTTGAGGAAACTGAAGAGTACGTCCCCGCCGATGTGCAGATACAAAAGCCTATTGTACCTCAGCCAAAGCTGAGGAGGGAATATCCCATAGAAACTGTGCTTCAGTCGGAGTATGCGATAGTTTACGATGTTCAGGCGGACGAAGTTCTTTTCGCTAAAAACGCCGATCAGAAGTGTTATCCCGCAAGTACCACAAAAATCCTTACGTCTGCGGTAATTCTTGATAATGTGGACGAGGATTTTATGTTCACGGCAGGGGACGAGCTTGACTTTGTTAATCCCGAATCAAGTCTCGCTTACATAGAAAAGGGGAATGTTCTCGATCTGGAAACCACGCTTGACGCCATAATGCTCCCGTCGGGAAACGACGCGTCCTATATGGCTGCGGCAAACGTTGGACGCAAGATTTCCGGCAGCGATATCGTTACTCCAGAAAATGCCGTCAAGACCTTTGTGGACGAGATGAACCGCACTGCTGAGCGCCTCGGTGCGGAGAACACACATTTTGCCGACCCGGACGGTTTCCATGACGATAACCACTACACAACAGTATTGGATATGCTGAAAATAACCTTGTACGCAAGACAGAAGCCGCTTATCGCCGCTTCGGCGGCAAAGCCCAGCGAGTATGCCGTATTTGAATCCGGGGAGCAGATATCCTGGATAAATTCCAACAAGCTCATTCACGAAGACAGCGGCTGCTACTATATGTATGCAAACGGCTTCAAAACGGGCATGACCGACCAGTCAGGGTACTGCGTTGTCGCTACGGCAAGGCGGTTCGACCATGACGTTATTTGTATTGTCTTTGGTGCGCCCGCTTCCGATATAAGATGGAACGAAACTATTTCGCTTCTCGATTCGGCGTTTGCCGAAATAAGAAGCAGAGGGGGAGTATAAAATGGTTAATATAGGAAACGAGTGGGACGACCTTCTTAAAGACGAATTTAAAAAGGAATACTACCTTAAATTGAGGGAGTTTCTCAAGGCAGAATATGGTACGCGCAGGATATATCCTAATATGTACGACATATTCAATTCTTTGAAATATACGTCTTATTCCGACGTAAAGGCTGTCATTATCGGGCAGGATCCCTATCACGGAGCGGGTCAAGCTCACGGACTTTGCTTTTCTGTGCAGAAAGGGACGGCTATTCCGCCGTCGCTCCAGAACATTTACAAGGAGCTGTACTCCGATCTTGGAATACCTTCTGCTCCCCACGGATATCTGAAAAAGTGGGCGGACAGCGGTGTGCTGCTTATGAACACGGTGCTGACAGTACGCGAGGGACAGGCAAATTCCCACAGGGGTATGGGTTGGGAGATATTTACAGACAGGGTGATAGAGCTTCTTAATCAGCGTGAAAAACCTATAGTTTTCCTGCTGTGGGGAGGAAACGCCAAACAGAAAATTCGCCTTGTAACTAATCCTAACCATTTGATACTGAAAGCCGCACACCCAAGTCCTCTTTCGGCATACAACGGATTTTTCGGGTGCAGACATTTTTCAAAGGCAAATGAGTTCCTGGCGGCAAACGGCATGGAACCTATAGACTGGCAGGTAGAATAATTACATCGGAGGTATCGGCATGAAAAACAACAGAAAAATTTCTGTTCTGGTATCGGCTGCAATGGCGGCGGTTATGTTGGCTTCCTGCGGAGGAAACGGCGGTTCGGGCGAGGCTGACGTAACTTCTTCGGCGGGTTCGGTGCAGGAAAGCGAAATGTCTGAAACGGAGGCTTCTATTGCTGACAACTTTTTCGGAGAGGATTACGATCCTTTTGCCGATGATTACGATCCCTACGGAGGAAACGGAGCCTCTGCGGCAAAGCATACTCCAGAGACTGAGGCTGCCGCAGGCGCGGAAAAGAACGACATAGTAAGCAGTACCAATGAAACGGTACAGACAAAGCAGACGGAGAAAACAGAGCAAGAGGAAAAGCCTGTTCCTGCCGAGACTAAAGCAACCGAAAGCGGGATTGCACAAACCCCAAAGCAAACGGAAACTCCGAAAGCCGCCGAACCTGGCACAAGACAGGAAAATTCTCCTGCCGCGACTTCGCCTACAAAAAATGAGAGCTCGCTGTCAGAAGTGACGCTGCTTCTTAATACTTCCAACAGCTGGGAAAACGGCAGCGATAAGTTTACGCAGATAGACGGGACGGTAAAGAACGGCTCACCGTCGGCAATAGGCGGCTGGACGGTTACGATCTCCGCAGCTTCCGGAGTAAAAGTCGATCAAAAGTGGAACTGTGATATCTCTGTCAGCGGTGGAAAACTGACGGTCACTCCTGTTGACTATAATTCAAATATCGACCCGGGAAGCGAGGGGACTTTCGGTATGATCCTTTGCAACGCCGGTTCGGTGGATGCCTCAGAAGCCGCGGTCAAGTACGGAGCGTCAACAGTTTCGGGTTCATCTTCTGGAGGAAATAATAATAGCAATAACAATAATAACAGCGGCTCTGTGGGAAACAATAACCCTGCGGTAAGGCAGGCAAAGGACGTTCCTCCTCCGACTACAGATGATTGGCTTTTTACCGACGGCAGCAAAATAGTTGACAAGGAAGGAAAAGAGGTCTGGCTAACAGGCGTGAACTGGTTCGGTTACAACACTGGTACAAATACATTTGACGGTTTATGGGCGTGCGATCTTAACACATCGATATCTGCTATTGCCGACAGGGGTTTCAATTTGCTGCGTATCCCCATATCTGCGGAGCTTATCAAAAACTGGTCAAACGGCAGTTATCCCAATGCAAATTTCAATCAGGCTACCAATTCTTATCTTGTCGGAATGAACAGTCTCGAAATATTTGATTACGTTGTGGGACAGTGCCGTGCCAACGGCATTAAAATAATGATCGACATTCACAGTGCAAAGACCGATTCAATGGGACACATGAAAAATATTTGGACAGACAGCGATATCTCCGAAAAGGATTTTCTGGACGCGCTTGCTTGGATGGCCGGAAGATACAAAAACGACGACACCATTATTGCGTATGACCTTAAAAATGAACCTCACGGAAAGGCAGGAGAGTCTCCAAGAGCCAAGTGGGACGGCTCCAAGGACGCGGATAACTGGAAATACATAGCCGAGAAAGCCGCAAAAGCAGTACTCAACAAAAATACCAACGTTTTGATAATGGTCGAGGGAATTGAAATTTACCCGAAGGATATAAAGTCTAACGGAGACTTTTCCTCGTCGAATATGGGAGACTATCACTGCACGTGGTGGGGCGGAAATCTCCGCGGCGTAAAGGATAATCCCATCGATCTGGGCAAATACCAAAACAAGCTTGTGTATTCTCCCCACGATTATGGACCTACAGTTTACGAGCAGCCCTGGTTCAAAGGCGGCTACAGCTTTGACAGTCTCTATAAAGACTGCTGGCGCGACAACTGGTTTTTCATTCAGGAGGAAAATATTGCGCCGCTGCTGATAGGCGAGTGGGGCGGATTTATGAGAGAACCCAATTTGACGTGGATGAAATACCTCCGCAAGCTTATTAAAGACAACAGGATAAACCATACATTCTGGTGCTTCAATTCCAATTCAGGAGACACCGGCGGACTTGTCCTTGACGATTTTACCACGTGGGACGAGGATAAATACGCCTTTGTTAAAGAAGTCTTATGGCAGCAGAACGGCAAGTTTGTGGGTCTTGATCATGAGATACCTCTTGGCAGCAACGGCATAACACTTTCTCAAGCTAAATAGCGGTTTTATAGTTTTATTATAAACTTAGGGCGTGCTGACGTTATCCGAACATTTTGGATAACGTCAGCACGCCCTAACGGCAAGAAGTATCAGACTTGCTGTTTAAAAAATATATGCCGGTGCAGCTGCAGTGCTTTTCCTGTTATAAAAATTATCCCAATTCTTCTGAAAGAGTGAGCCATTCTTCCTCACAGTCGGAGCAAAGCTTTTTCATATCTTCAAGAGCCGCGCATTTTTCCTGCATGAGCTGATAATCTGAACACACGTTTGGATCGGCAAGTTCCTGCTGGATAATTTCCATTTCACGTTCAAATTGTGCTATATCGTTTTCAAGCTCTTTGATTCTGTTTCGCTTTTTCGCGTCAGCAGCCCGTTGTTCCTTGGTGCGGTACGCTTTAA
This sequence comes from uncultured Oscillospiraceae bacterium, assembly GCA_910586535.1. Lineage (GTDB taxonomy): Bacteria > Bacillota > Clostridia > Oscillospirales > Ruminococcaceae > RGIG8773. Next base: position 49,857 of record CAJUHS010000009.1, on the reverse strand, counting down.
CGTTTTTTTCCTCTGCAAGCTGCTTTGCCTTTTCTTGCTTTTCAAGTTCAATAAGCTGCTGTTCGGCGGCTTCTTTTTTATGCTTTGCCGCAAGATAATCGTCAAATCCTCCTTTGTAGCTCTCCACGGAATTTTCAGTAATTTCAATAATTCTCGTTGCAAGCTTATTAAGCAGATATCGATCGTGGGAAACAAAAATTATGGTGCCGTCAAATTCGCAGAGAGCCTGCTCAAGAACTTCTTTTGTGTCAATGTCCAAGTGGTTCGTGGGTTCGTCAAGAATAAGCACGTTGCCCCTCTCAAGCATCATGATCGCAAAGCAAAGCTTGGCGCGTTCTCCGCCGCTTATCACTCCTACCTGTTTAAATACGTTTTCCCCAACAAGTCTTACGCATCCCAGAAGGGATCGTATCTCCCTGTCGGACATTGTCCTATAGCGGGAGTGAACTTCGTCCATAACTGTTTTACGCAGGTCGAGCTGAGCGTTTTCCTGATCGAAATAGGATATCCTCACATTTTTTGTCCACTCTATTAGACCGTGAGAGCAGGGAAGTTTACGCTGTATAATTTTCAGCAGAGTTGACTTGCCTATTCCGTTGGAACCGATAATGCCCAATTTTTCTCCGCGTTTTACCTCAAACGAGAGAGAATCCACAAGAGTTTTTCGATCAGTTCCGCTGCCTACCGAAACATCAATGTTTTTTACTGTCAGCAGATCAATGGGAGGGGTAAGGTCGTACTCAAACTTTATTTTTGCAGATTTTTCATACAGCACAGGTTTTTCGATAATTTCCATAGCCTCAAGCTTTTTAATTCGGCTTTTTGCCATATTTGACGTGGACGCGCGTGCTAGATTTTTGTCCACAAATTCCTGAAGCTTGGCAATCTCTTCCTGCTGAGCTTCGTATTCTTTAAGCTGGCGGGTAACGTCTGCTTGTTTTTGTACTGCAAATGCAGAATAATTTCCCTTGTAGCGTTTCAAATTGCCTCGTTCTATCTCGCATGTGGAAGTCGTGAGCTTATCCAGAAAGTACCTGTCGTGTGAGACGATAAGCAGAGCGCCCTTGTAGTCCTGCAAATAATCCTCAAGCCACATTATCGTAGTGAAATCAAGGTGATTTGTCGGCTCGTCGAGAATAAGCAGCTTCGGATTTTCCAGCAGCAGCTTAGCCAGAGCAAGGCGGGTCTTTTCTCCGCCGCTGAGGGTAGATATCACTCTGCCGTAGGTTTCGGGCGGAAAGCCCATTCCGTTCAAAACCTTTGTAATATTTACGTTTATAAGGTAGCCGTCGTTTGCTTCAAAATATGCGGTTTTTTGCGCGTACTCCGCAGCAGCCGCTTCGTTGTGTCCGTCCTGCTCGGTGCTTTCTGCCATAAGCTTTTCAAGCTCCCGCAGACGTTCCGAAATTTTAAGCAGCTCTGAAAAAACGGATCGCATTTCCTCAATGATGGTACTGCTTCTGTCAAGTCCCGAATTTTGTTCCAAGAATCCGATTGTTGTTCCCTTGGTAATTGCGATACGTGCAATATAAGGCTCAGGTTGGGTTTCGGGTTCTTCTCGTCCGGTTATGATTTTTAATAGTGTCGATTTACCGCAGCCGTTTATGCCTATAAGACCAATGCGGTCGTTATCCTCAATAGTCAGAGCTATGTTTTTCAGAACCTGATTCCCGTTATAGAATTTGCTTATATTTTCAAGTGAAATGACCATTTTATGATGTTCCTTTTCTTATATGATTCTGCAAGTAAAAATCTATTTTAATTATACATAAAAAAAGAGAACTTGTCAATTGCCGTACGGCGTATCTTCGCTGCTGCATAAACGCCATCGGATAGGTCGCGACAGGAAAGAACCCAAATGTACTGAAGCTAATGCGAAGATACGGCCTTTTATCTGTAATTTTCCGTCTTTATTTTTTCTGTTGTTGCACTTATATTGTAAATCTATAAATTAAAAATTAGTTTTGATAAAATTTTGTAAAATAATATTTTTAGTATATATTATCTGGAAAACTAAAAAAATAACTGATTTACTTATCCTTTGAAAAGAAATAACCTTAATTTTTAGTTTATTTTCAGTTTATTATTTTGTGTTATAATTAAATGTACTTTAAAATTGGATGGGGACGGTTATGTTTCAGATACTTATTGTTGAGGATGATAAAAACACTCTGCGATTGATGAAAGCGGTGCTGACGCGCAGCGGATATAAAACATTTCAGGCCGAAAACGGTTTGGACGCTTTTGAAATTATAGACAAGCAGCATATTGATCTGATCGTTTTGGATGTTATGATGCCGGTTATGGACGGTTATGAATTTACAGAACACCTGCGAAGCGTTAAAAATAATACGCCTATTTTAATGGTCACGGCAAAGCAGCTTCCCGAAGAAAAATGCAAGGGGTTTATTGCTGGAACTGACGATTATATGGTCAAACCTGTGAATGAAGAGGAAATGTTACTGCGAATAAAGGCTTTACTCAGACGTTCTCAAATTGCAAACGAGCACAAGCTGAATATTGGCAGTGTTTCACTGGATTACGATTCTTTGACGATTTTAAAAAACGGTATAACTCAAACGCTTCCGCAGAAGGAATTTTATCTGCTGTATAAGCTGCTGTCATATCCGGATAAAATTTTCACACGCATACAGCTTATGGACGAGATTTGGGGTATGGATTCAGAAAGTTCGGACACCACTATAAACGTTCACATAAACAGACTGCGAAAAAAATTTGGGGAATGGCAGGAATTTGAGATTATTTCAATAAGAGGAATAGGGTATAAAGCGGTGATAAAAAATGATAGACACTAAAAGATCCATAAAAAAAGTCAGGCTTACGGCTGTATTTGCGATAGTGGTATTTTTCATTTTAATTTTACCTACGGTCTTTTCGTTTATAAATTTTTTCATAATGCACGAACTTGGTATACGTCCTGTAGCCGGACATCATAAAAGAACGTCTCTTTTTATGCTTGTCATTATAAGTTTGAGTATCGGCGCGGCATTTACTTTTGTGTTTAGCTATATGTTTATTAAACCAATACGAACGCTTGAAAAAGCTGCTGATAAAATTGCAGAGGGTGATTATTCGGTAAGGGTCAGTTTAAACGGTATGGAAGAATTTAAACAGCTTGGCGAACGATTTAATCATATGGCAGAAGAACTTGGCAGCGTTGAAATGCTCAAAAGCGATTTTGTAAATAATTTTTCACACGAATTTAAAACGCCGATTGTTTCCCTGCGCGGCTTTGCAAAAATGCTTAAAAATGATGATTTGACTGCGGAGGAAAAAAGTGAATATCTCAATATTATTATTGATGAATCGGAAAGGCTTGCGGAGCTTTCGTCAAGTATACTCAATCTGTCCAGATTGGAACAGCAAACGATCTTGACGGATAAAACGCGCTTCAATGTAAGCGAGCAGATACGTCTTGTAATTGCAATGCTTGACAGCAAATGGCATACGAAAAATATAGATTTTACCTTTGAGGATAAAGATATTTTTATTAATGCAAACAGGGAAATGCTTGAACAGGTTTGGATAAATCTTATTGACAATGCGATTAAATTTTCCGGTGAAAAAGGAAAGGTAGCAATACAGATAGATGAAAACGAGGCGGAGGTTTCGGTAAAGGTCAAAAATTACGGAGCATATATTACGCCTGATAAGTCGCCGCATATTTTTGAGAAATTCTATCAGGGGGACTTCTCCAGAACAACTAAGGGAAACGGACTGGGCTTGTCCATTGTCAAAGAAATAATGGAGCTTCATAAGGGTAAAGTCAAGCTTTTGGAAAGCGGAGAAAACGGCACAGTATTTGAAGTTGTACTCTCAGCTTGAAAAAGGAGCTGCTGCAGAAGCGCAGCAGCTCCTTTTTTGTTTGCCGTACAAAAATTTTACGGTAATTTTTGCTGTTTTGTCACAGTTTTCACAAGACTTTCATTTGAATGCTCCCTAAGTTAATGTTGAGTTAATTTTAATATATTATCATTTTTTTGATAAAACGGTTAATTTTTGATAGGAGTTGTTGATATGAAAAAAATGTCTAAAGTTAAAAAGGTCATCATCTCGGTAATATGTATTATTGCGGCGGCGGGAGCTTGCTGCGGAGCTGCTTTTGCTATCGGCGGCAAAAATGCTGATATGTGGGACGGAGAGTCGACTTACCGCGAATATACAGCGGTGGAAGACGATATTACCGTAGGCATTTCCGAAAGCGGCACCGCATCGGTAAAGCGTTCATATCTTTCTTTTCCCGTAAGCGCAGAGGTTGAGGAGGTTTATGTCAAAGTCGGATCGGAGGTCAAAAATGGCGATAAAATCGCGAAGCTTTCCACAGAAGATACTGACGAAATAAAAAAGCAGTATGAAACAAAGCTTTCCGCGGCAAGACTGGAGCTTGAATCGGCTGTTACCGAAAGCAGGACAAAGCTTGCACAGGCAAAAGATACATATGAATCAAATCTTTTGGAAAGCAGTTCCGCACAAGAAACATATAATTTGTCTGTAGCAAAGATACAAAGCGATATTTCAGCCGCGAAAAAAAATATTGAGACATTGAAAAAGGAACTTTCGGAGTATGAAGCTTTGGAAGAAACATACTCCGACGATAACAAAAAATATACGGAATACGATAAGACCTACAGTGAATACGAAGATACGTACGAAAGCCTTAAAGATACATATGAGGGATACGAAAAAACGCTTAAGGAATATGAAAAAGAGCTTGAAGATGTTACGGGGGATTATAACGATTACGTTGAAAGCGTTGAAGACGAGTACAATGAACTGGTAAAAATGCAGGAAAATATACAGCAGACGCAGGAAGCCATGACTGAAGCTAAAAAGGCTCTGGAAAAAGCGCAAAGCAGGCAAGCCTTTTCAAATTCGGAAATATATTCAACGGAAACAGGTACGCAGCAGGGAGATAATCAAAATTCGTCAGGCACAGCGTCGCAGAATTCAAATAATACTCTTAAATCCGCACAGGAGAAATACGACGATGCAGTTGACGCTTATAATGAAGCGTATAACGCTTACGAAAGTTCGGCAAAATCAAAATACGCGACTATCCTGCAAAGGAAAGAAATACGCGAAAATAAGGTTAAAGCCGCAGAAAACAAGGTAAATGAATATAAGGAAATGATGGAGGAATATTCAGAAAAAATTGATGAATATTCAAAGGAAATGAGTAAGTATAAAACCGAATTTGATGACTATAATTCCGATTATACCGAGCTTTACGGCAATATGGACAGCGAGGATATTTCGGAAAGGATATCCGACTTGAAATCTCAAATAGAAAGCGCGGAATACGAGCTTAAAAAGCTGGAAACGAATTTGGACGGCTCTATGCTTTCTGCGGAACAGACGCTGAACGGCTCTGTTCTTGGAGCTTCCACCGCTGCGGAAATATATAATCAGACTGTTGAACAAATCAACAGCGACATTGAAGAAAAGCGGGAGAATTGCAATAATCTTGAAAAAGAATATAACACCTTGCTTGAGGATATGGGCGATGGAATTTTTATTTATGCCGATTGCAGCGGTTATGTTTCGTCTTTAAATATTTCCGCGGGTGACACTATAATGGAAAATCAAACCGTTGCTTCACTAATGGATTCATCTGAGGTTTACGTTTCTGTTTCGGTTTCGGAGGACGATATTTCCACGCTGACCGTTGGTCAGGCTTCGTCGGTATCGCTGTCAGCTTACGATGGTATGAACGTTGACGGAGAGATCGACACCATTGCCGTAGAGCCGTCCCGTTCAAGCGGATCTGTTTCATATGCTGTTTCGGTAAAAATCTATCCGAGCGAAAACGTTAAAATATACGAGGGAATGACCTGCGACGTTACATTTTTGCAAAAAAGAGTCAGCGATGTTGTCTACGTGAACGTGCAGGCAGTAAATTATAAAAGCGGCGGCGTTTCATCGGTACTTGTTTACGGAGCAGACGGCGAGGTAACGGAAAAGGAAGTTATTACGGGATTTTCCGACGGAAGATACGTTGAGATAATCAGCGGACTTTCGGCAGGCGACAAGGTACTTGCAGAAAGCGCGGTGAAAAGCAAATGAGGTTTACCGAGCTTTTAAGAATGGTTCTGATAAATATTCTTTCTAACAAATCCAAGGGTATGCTCACATCTTTGGGTATTGTAGTGGGCTCTGCCACTATCGTGCTGGTAATCGCCATAGGACAGGGCGGAAAGCTTGACGTTGCCGACCAGTTTAAAAATTTAAACGCGGGAGCTATCGAGATAACCGAGGGTATGTCCGCGGATTCGATGATGGAGCAGTTTATGGGAGGAGGAAACAGCGGCGCGCCGAATTTTGGCGGCGGTATGCCGAGCGGACTCGGAAGAGGAAGAGCATCGGGCAAGGGAGGTCCGCAGATGGCTGCCGGGGGCGAAGCCTTGACCGAAGATGATGTGGAGGATATACTTGCTCTTGTACCGAACATTGAAAGCGCGTCCCTGCTTGCAAGCGGCAGCGGTCTTGTGGACGGCGGCGAGCTTGACGAGGAAACAAGCTTTACGGTAGCGGGCGTTCAGCCTGATTATGCGTCAATAAGCAATCTTGAAATTCTTTACGGAGATTTTTTTACTGAATATGATGTTGAGGATAAGGAGAAGATAGCCGTCCTCGGATATAAAACAGCGCAGGATATTTTCGGTTCTGCATATCTGGCAACTGACGAGATAATAACTATAGAGGGCAAAAATTACTCTGTGGCGGGAGTGCTATCCTCAATGGGTACGGTATCGTCCGGAATAAGTCCTGATGAAGCGATCTTTCTGCCCTACAGTACCGCTGAAAAATACGTATTCGGCAACGATATTGCACCGCAGATAACCGTTGTCGCCTCCGACGTAGGTGAGGTGGAAAACGTTATGACAAATATCGAAGTGCTTCTCAATGAAAATCATCCGAACGCGATGTTCACTATAAGCGACGCCGGAAGCAAAATGGAAGCCGCTTCAAAATCGGCAAACACTTTGTCAATGCTGCTTATCGCAGTTGCCGCCATTGTTTTCGTAGTCGGCGGCATAGGAATTATGAACGTGCTTTTTGTAACGGTAAAAGAGCGCACGCAGGAGATCGGTCTGATGAAAGCTTTGGGAAGCCGCAAGGTTGAAATATTGCTTGAATTTTTAATGGAGGCAAATTTCATTTCGCTTTTCGGCGGAATTGTAGGGGTAGCGCTTGGTTTTGCACTTATTCCCGCGGTGGAGTTTTTCGGTATGCGCTGCGAGCCTGTTGTCCTCGGAGGGATACTTGCGCTGATTTTTGCGGTCGCTACGGGAACGATTTTCGGTTTTTACCCTGCGTTCAAGGCGTCGGGACTTACTCCCATAAAAGCGCTTTCGCAGGACTGATTGAAAGGAGAATTATATTATGAAAAAAATATTTTTAACGCCGCTTATTATTGCGTGTATTACAGTTTTGTCAGGCTGTGAAAAGGACGGAAAAAATTCGGGCATTCCGCGGGAAAATATGACCGATAATACAGCCGTTACCGAATATATTATGCAGGAGGGCGATACTCAGATCGTCGGCGAGGTAACTCAGATCGTCGGAAACGAGGTCACTCTTGCTTTGGGAGAGTCGGTCGAAAACAGCACAGAAAAAGATATGCAGGAAATGCCGCAGAACAAAGAAAAGCCACAGTTTGATACAAAAAACGGAGAAGCACCTCAAATGAGCCAAGACGGAGATATGCCGCAAATGCCTGATAGCAGAGATTTACATAATATGGATAGCGGCGAGGGGCCTGAATTTAAACGCGGCGGAAGAAAATCTTCCGTTTCAGTTAAGAAAAACGGCGAAACAGGCACATATATAATTCCCGTAGGAATGAACGTAAGCGGCGCAAGCGGGCGGAATAACGATTACTCGGCTATTTCGGCAGGTATGACAATTCGGTTGACGCTAAATTCCGACGGATATACGGTATCGGCTGAAATTCTGTAAAGGGAAAAATACATATGGAAAATGTAATTGAGATAAAAAATATACGCAAGTCTTATCCTATAGGCGACAGTTTGCTTGAAGTTTTGAAAGGAATTTCACTTACTGTAAAAAATGGAGAATTTCTTGCGGTTCTGGGACCGTCCGGTTCGGGAAAGTCCACCCTGATGAATGTTATCGGCTGTATGGACGGCTTCGACAGCGGCGATTATTTTCTCGACGGCGAAGCGATACACAAAATGAACGACGCAAAAATGACAAAAATAAGAAACAGCAAGATTGGATTTATATTTCAGAAATATCATCTTATAAATAAATATTCCGTTTTGCGTAATGTTGAAATACCGCTGCTCCTGCGTGGGTACAGTCAAAAAGAAGCTTCCGAGGCAGCAGCTCAAAAGCTTGAACAGTTAGGTATGGGCGGAAGGCTTATGCATAAGCCGAACGAGCTTTCGGGCGGTCAGCAGCAGCGTGCGGCAATAGCCCGCGCTTTGGTGGGTAAGCCTTCGCTGTTGCTCGCCGACGAACCGACGGGTGCGCTTGATTCCGCAACAGGCAAAGAGGTTTTGGAGCTTTTCACCGAACTGCACAAGGCGGGCAATACAATTGTTATGATTACCCACGATCTGAATGTTGCAAAATATGCAGAAAGAATTGTTAATATTATTGACGGAGAAATATTCGATAACAAATAAGCTATTTATAATAAATCCGCAGCAATAACTATTTATCTGCGGCTTTTATAATAACAAACTGATTTTAAAAATCCCAGTCTGTTAGCAGGGTAATATTTATTAATGTTTGGTATACTTAATTTCTAATGTCCATATGGCTTGGATGAGGTTTGCAGCTGGCAGACTTGAGATGTGCTATAGCTAAATTGGTGATTATGATAAAAGACCGCTGCATACGTTCCGCCGCGTTATGATTTTTTAGTCCTCTTTCCTGTATCCGGAGGGAGTTATTCCCATGCGCTTTTTGAAAAGTCTGCTAAAATAGTTCACATTGTCAAATCCGCACTTTTCCGCCGTTTCAGATATGGACATGTCAGTACTCTTTAAAAGCATACAGGCGTGATTTATCCTCAGGTCTATTATATATTCAAGGGGAGAGGCGTTATATGTTTTCCTGAAAATACGCATGAAATGCCTTTCGGAATAATGTGAAAGCTCTGCGAGCTGTCCGGCGGATATATCCTCCGTAAAGTTATTTTCCATGTACGAGACAGCCTTTGCAATATTTACCATGTCCTGCCTGTTATCGCCGTTATCAAAGCTGTACAGTCTTGAAAGAGTTACTGCAAGACGTGCAAACTGGGAGATAAGCATAGTCTTTCTGCATTCCGACCCACTTTTATACTCATGTATCATATCATCCAAAAGCAGCTTTACCGCCTTGTAATTCTCATGCTTCAGCCTGAGTCTGCTCCTGAAGCTTTGCTCCTTGGTAATGCGCGGTTCAAGAACGAAAAGCGCCTGATATCCTGCGCTGGTCATGATGTCAGGCAAAGCTGAAAACATCTCGCTGTGACGGTACATTATATTGCATATGCGAAAATTTTCGGGATTTTTGTAACCGTGGATCGTATCGTTGCCGACAACAAAAACATCTCCCTTTTCTATCGTGTACTCTTCGCTGTTCACCACATGGACGGCGCTGCCCTCCGTAACTATCACCAGCTCGTTGAAATCGCGATGGCAATGTACGTAAAGATCCTGCTCATGCCAGCCGTACTGAATAAAAAAAGGAAAGTCCACATCATCCGTAAACCAGCTCAGGTATGCTTCCACAGAATTATTTTTCATAAATATCATCTCCCGCATCACATATTATTGTACCAAATTTTATTAGCATTTTCAAGACATACATGGCTTTTTTTAGCACAAAACCGTCATGATGTTCTCCGCACCTTGAATAATTTGACATGGTAATGTATAATGGTTTTAAACAGATGAAAGGAGCCTTAATATGCCAAATCCATATTTACCGTCCTGGGAATATATCCCCGACGGAGAACCGAGAGTTTTCGGAGAACGTATATACGTTTACGGTTCCCACGATAGAGCCGGTTCGGTAAAGTTCTGCGACTACGTGCTTAAATGCTGGAGCGCGCCGCTCAATGACCTTAACAACTGGGTATGCCACGGAGATATCTTCCGTACCCGCGAAACGCTTGATTATCCCTCCGACACGGACTGGACAAACGAGTCAAACTATCTTTATGCCCCCGACGTAGTGGAAAAGGACGGAAAATATTACCTTTACGCCTACATAATCAACTCCATCGGCTGCGTTGCGGTAAGCGATAGGCCAGAAGGACCGTTCAGACTGCTGTCGAAATACAAATATACTATTCCGGACGAAATATGCTGCAACGGCTGGTTCATCGATCCAGGAGTGCTTGTTGACGACGACGGCAGAACATACATATACTGCGGATATGAACGTTCCTTTATGGCGGAAATAAACAGCGGCAATATGTATGAAGTGCTTGACGGAACATGTATCGAACATATTATCCCTATAGAAAAAACCGAGGATTTTCCGGATGAGGAAGGCTTGTTCTTTGAAGCCTGTTCCCCGCGGAAGGTTGGGGATACGTATTACCTGATATATTCTCCGAAGCAGGGAAGCAGACTTGCGTATGCCACCTCAGACAAGCCTACGGGACCATTCAAGTACCGCGGCTATATAGTTGACAACGGAGTCGATTATCCCGGCGGCAACGACCACGGCTCTATCGTTCAGATAAACGGACAGTGGTACATTTTCTACCACCGCATGACGAACGGCACTATAATGTCCCGCCGCGGCTGCGCTGAAAAAATAACGATCCTTCCCGACGGCACTATTCCTACCGTGGAAATGACGTCTCTTGGATTTGAGGATTCTCTTGATCCGTATAAGATTACGCCCGCCGAGATAGCCTGCGTTCTGAAGGGCGGAGCTATAGTTACCGAGAAAAACGTGTTTGAACGTGTCGTGACCAATGTTACAGAGGAATGCGTTATCGGCTATAAATATTTTGATTTCGGGGACGACTTCGGCAGCAAGACCATGGAACTTTCCGTAAACGTGTGCGGCACTGGCTGCGACAGTATCCTGCACGTCCTTATCGACAGCGAGGACGGCGACGAAATAGGACAGATCAGGATAGGAAGAAACGGCGGCGCAGTTACTGGAAGGGTAAGAGCCGTTACAGGCAGACACAGCGTTTTCTTTAAGGCGGCAACCGAATATCCTCACGACTGGTCGGGAGAATCATTCAGAAGCAGATGTCTTTTTGAATTAAAGTCGTTCGTTTTTATGAAGTGAGGAGATTTGTAAAATGTTAAAGTTTGCACGTCTGAAAAGAATCGTTGCGGCAGTGACGGCAGTATGCACATTTACAGCGGGATTGTGCGGCTGCTCCGTTGACGCAAAGGAAAGCATGAGAGAAATGACGACTATGGAAGTTGTCCAGGAAATGGGTCTGGGTATCAATCTTGGCAATACCATGGAGTCCAGCGGAATGAGCCTTGGATCTGTTTATGCATATGAGACCGGCTGGGGAAGTCCCGTTATCACGCAGCCGATGATACAGGGCTATGCAGACGCGGGCTTCGGTGTACTGCGCGTTCCCGTGGCATGGAGCAATCTTATGAATAAGCAGACTTATGAAATAAGTCCCGATTACATCGCGCGCGTTAAGGAGATCATAAATTGGGCTATCGGCGCGGATATGTACGTTATAATGAATATCCACTGGGACGGAGGCTGGTGGACCGGGTTCGCCAAGGACGATCAGCGCGACAAATGCTTTGAAAAATACGAAAGCATTTGGACTCAGCTATGCGCGGAGTTCGGCGAATACGGCGACAAGCTTATGTTCGAGTCTCTCAACGAAGAGGGCGGCTGGGAGGATATCTGGAACCGTTACAGCAATCAGGGTGACAAGGAAAAATCCTTTGGCATACTTAACGATATCAATCAGAGGTTTGTAAATATCGTACGCGGTTCAGGCGGAAACAACGAAAAACGCCACCTGCTTATCGCAGGATACAATACCGATATAGAACTTACCTGCGATCCTGCTTATAAAATGCCGAACGATCCTGCGGGACGATGCGCAGTCTCGGTGCATTATTATGTTCCGTCAACCTTTGCGATCCTTGAAAAGGACGCAAGCTGGGGTAAGGCGCGTACCGAATGGGGCGACGAAAACGATATTGCTGAGCTTAACAAGTATATGGATATGATGAAAACCACATTTGTGGATAAGGGCGTTCCTGTTATTATCGGCGAGTACAGCGCCTGCGGAAAAAACAAGACTCAGGAAATGAAACGGCTTTACGTGACGTCTGTATGCGAAGCGGCGTATACAAGAGGAATGTGCCCCGTGCTTTGGGACATTACCGATGACTACTATATCAGGAGTACAGCCACATTTAAGGATAAGGAACTTTTGAAAGAATTTGACAAAATTAAAAAGCTTGAACGCGAAAGCTGAACATGAAAAAAGGAAAGGCTGCATATACGCTGCCTTTCCTTTTTATTGTTTATTAGTATAAGAAAGCACATATCCGTAAGGTAAGTGCTAAAGAAGATTTTCCCGCCTCATTCAGACAGGTTTTCAACCGCGTATTCCATGACAGGATCGAGATTGTCGATAATACACTGCTGAGCCTCCGGCTTGTACATTATGCACTTATATTCCGTTCCGTTTGCTGATTTGCGGTTTTCAGCAAATATACCGATACTGTCCGATATCGAAGTGATATCCATATGGCTTTTTCCGTCGTTATCGGTATAGGTTTTTATAAACCCTACGTTTTTGAGCCAGCCTGTTAACGTTTTCCTAAGCGCCGCGGAGGAAACGCGTATCTCCGCCGCGGAAATTATCCTGTCCGTAAAGGCTGATATAGTGAGAGATTCAGTATCGGGTGACAGTTGGCCGCCTGCGCCCGTAATTGCGGAAAAGACTTGTCTTATTTCTTCGGGAGTGCGCAGTCTGCACATATCCTTTTTAGACGTCCGTTCGGTATTTACTTTGGCAGAGGTGTTCGAGTCGTAGACTTTTTTATCCGTATCCGTTTCAATATAGTTAGATATTGCCTGAATAAAATCCGCGCCGTACTTTTCAAGCTTTACCGCTCCTACGCCTGATACTTCAAGAAACTCGCTGTCTGTACGCGGCAGCTTTTCACACATATCAAGAAGCGCGGAATCGGCAAATACCACATAAGCAGGAACGCCCTGAGCGGAAGCTATCCTTGAACGCAGAGCCTTCAGAGCTGCCAGCAGTCCGGGATCGGCGCTGAACGGCTCTGCCGCGTTTGTCATGGCTGCCGAAGCTTTTCTGCGTTTGGGTTCTTTTTCCTTGGGAAGCCTTGCGGAAATACCTGCATTTCCTTTCAGTACTTCCGCCGCAGAGGGTCTCACCCGCAGTATCGGGTATTCTCCGTCCGTTTTTTCAATGTATTCCTGCATAATAAGCCTGTCGATAATACTTCTTATGCGCTTTTCGGAAGCGTCTCTCATAATTCCGTAGGTGGACAAGGAATCGAGTCCCGCAGATGTTATCTTTTCGTTTTCACTGCCCCGCAGCATATCGCATACCATTTTTACACCGTATTTTTGCCCCGAACGGATAATACAGGACATTATCTTCTGGGAATCTATCGTAATGTCCTCATACGGCTCGTCGGAACAGCACCATGAACAGTTGCCGCATTTCCCAGTGGATTTTTCTCCGAAGTATCCGAGAATATAGCTGCGCAGACACTCCGCGCCGGTGCAGTAAAATATCATATCTTTAAGACGCTTCATATCGCGGCTGCGCATGGTCTGAACCTCGTCGGGAGAAAGCTCCGACTGTTCGTGGCTCTTGTTTATAAGAAACTGCGCGGTGTGTATGTCCGAACCGTTGTACAGCAGGATACAGTCCGCAGGAGAACCGTCCCGCCCCGCACGCCCCGCCTCCTGATAGTAGCTTTCCACATCCTTGGGCATATTGTAGTGGATAACATATGATACGTTGGATTTGTCGATACCCATGCCGAATGCGTTGGTGGCTACCATTATGTTTTTTCTGTCGTAGATGAAATCCTCCTGATTTGATGACCTTTCGGCTTCTCCCATGCCTCCGTGATATGACGTCACCGAAAATCCGTCTCCCGAAAGCCGTTCCGTAATATTTTCAACGTTTTTTCTGGTGGAACAGTAAACTATCCCGCTCCTCCCCTCCGCGGAGTATTTTTTCGCAAGCTGCTTTAATGCTGCGTATCTGTCAGCAGGACTGCGCACCTCGAAATAAAGATTTTTTCTGTCAAAGCCCGTAACAAGCGTGTACGGGTCGTTCATTTCCAGCAGTCTTACTATGTCCTGCCTGACCTGATCCGTGGCGGTGGCGGTAAACGCCGTTACAACAGGACGTTTGGGTAGTCTTTCTATAAACCGCGGGATATTCATGTAGCTGGGGCGGAAATCCTGACCCCACTGTGAGATGCAGTGCGCTTCGTCCACTGTTATCATTGAAATGTCCGCATTTTCCGCAAAGCTTAAAAATGCGCCGCTTTCGAGCCGTTCGGGAGCGGCGTAAATCAGCTTGTACATACCGTTTTCTGCGTTTTGAATAACGGTGCGTATCTGATTTTCCGTAAGAGAGCTGTTTATGTAAGCCGCCTTTATCCCCGACTGGACAAGAGAAGTAACCTGATCCTGCATAAGAGATATGAGCGGAGATATTACGATAGATATGCCTGTCTGCAATAGCGCGGGCACCTGATAGCATATGGATTTTCCCGCGCCGGTGGGCATTACTCCGAGGGTGTCCCTGCCGGAAAGTATGCTGTCAGTGATTTCCTCCTGACCCGGACGAAAGGAGGCGTATCCAAAATATTTTTGAAGAGTTTGCCGGATATCGCAGCAGTTCATACTAATTTATCATCTCACGATCGGTATTTTAATGTAATTTACAGTATTTTTGTTTTTGCCGGTATTTCCAACATTATTATACCAGTAATTGCAAAACAAGTCAAATGATTTATTTGTTTCCGGCGTGATATCAGTATTCTTACGGTATAAAAGCCGTTTTGTACATAAGTGCCGTACGAAGCGGTACAGCATTATAACAGGAAGTCGTGACCTCGACCGCAGCACAGCTTTTTGCATGGCACCGTAAAAATATTAAAATACGGTTGAAATCCGCAGAAAAATAGTGTATAATAAAAACAATATATTTTGGTAAAGGAGCAAACCTTATGTACAACGATATTATGGATACTATTGGCTTTGTAGCCGCAGCCGATCCCGAAGTGGGGGAAGGCATGAAGAAAGAGCTTGCACGCCAGCGCAGGAATCTGGAGCTCATTGCAAGCGAGAACCTTGTTTCTCCTGCGGTAATGGCGGCCATGGGGTCTGTCCTTACAAATAAATACGCCGAGGGATATCCATCAAAGCGTTATTACGGCGGCTGCCAGTGCGTTGACATTGTGGAAAATATTGCTATAGACCGCGCCAAAAAGCTGTTCGGAGCAGGTTTTGCAAACGTTCAGGCACATTCGGGAGCGCAGGCTAACACAGCCGTGTATTTTGCTCTCCTCGAACCGGGAGACACTGTCCTCGGCATGAGCCTTGCCCACGGCGGACACCTTACCCACGGCTCTCCGGTAAACCTTTCCGGTAAATACTTCAACTTTGTTTCCTACGGTCTGGGTGACGATGAGACTATTGACTACGATAAGGTGGATGCTCTTGCAAAGGCTAACAAACCCAAGCTTATCGTAGCGGGAGCTTCTGCGTATCCGAGAATTATTGATTTCCCTAAGCTTCGCGAGATAGCCGATTCGGTAGGCGCGTACCTTATGGTGGACATGGCTCATATTGCTGGACTGGTTGCCGCGGGAGTACACCCTACGCCCGTACCGTATGCTCATGTTACGACAACTACTACCCATAAGACTCTGAGAGGTCCACGAGGCGGGCTTATCCTCACTAACGACGAGGAGCTTGCAAAGAAGATAAACAAGGCTGTTTTTCCCGGCATACAGGGAGGTCCCCTTATGCACGTTATCGCCTCAAAGGCCGTTTGCTTTGGCGAGGCTCTCAAGCCGGAGTTCAAGGAGTACGGCAAAAAGGTAGTTGAGAATGCTCAGGCGCTTGCAAAGGGTCTTGTGAACAGAGGCTTCAACCTTGTTTCGGGCGGCACAGACAATCACCTTATGCTTGTTGACCTCCGTCCTTTCGATATTACCGGCAAGGAGCTTGAACGCCGCCTTGACGAGGTTTACATCACCGTAAACAAAAATGCTATCCCCAACGATCCGCAGAGTCCCTTTATCACAAGCGGTGTGAGAATAGGCACTCCCGCTGTAACGAGCCGCGGCCTGGGTGTTGACGATATGGAAAAGATCGCCGAGTATATCTATCTTACCGCTAAGGATTTTGAGGGTAAGGCTGACGAGATAAGAGCGGGCGTAAATGAAATTTGCGCTAAGTATCCTCTTTATGAATAACTGAAAAATAAACAGAGCAAGAGGTTTGGGCCGGTATTGTCAAGCGTAAAAGCTAAACCTGTTCCTCTTGCTTTTTAGGAGAGTTTTAATGAGCGGAAATAAAATTAAAGTACAGTTTTGCAAGCAACCGCGGTATTTTAATGATTTTCATTGTATAGGCGGCGCTTGTCCTATGACGTGCTGTTATGGGTGGGGGAACATCGACTGGACAAAGGACGAGGTAGAAAAGCTGAAATGCGCGGAATGTTCTGAAGAATTAAAATCACTTATTGAAAAAACGTTTGTTGAAAACGGAAGCAAGTATAATGTGAAGTACAACGAAAAAGGATTTTGTCCGCTTTTGGATGAGAACGGATTGTGCAGAGTACAAAAAGAACTGGGTGTTGAGTATATGTCAAAGACCTGTATAATCTACCCCAGGCATTCAATTATAAGCGGAAATACCGCCATTAATTACTGCAATATATCATGCTACCATATTATGGATACATTATGCAGACAAAAGGATAGCATGGCAATTGAAAACTTACTACCCAAGTCGGCTAAGGTAAAAGAGATGGCTACAGACATAGACGGTGCAAATGATGTTTTGAAGTCTCCTGAACTCAAATTTCGGAATCAGCTGTTTGATTTATTCTATGATATTATATCAGATGAATCCTACAGCCTTGAAACCGCGTTAACTCTTGGCGCTCTTGCTGCAAATAATTTAGATAAGATCGTTCGCTCAGGGGAGACAAACCGTATACCTGATATTATTCCTTCGTTGAAAAAACAGCTTAAAAATCCTGAGCAGATAAAAAAACTGGAAGATATAAAGCCTAATTATTCGGTAAAGCTTGGCTTTGCGAAAAAGCTGGACGAGGTCGTAATCAAATTAAAGCTGATAGACGGGCTATGCGAAAATGGCGTACTGAGTGCAGATAAATTTAATGAGGGAATGAGAAGATTCAACGCGGAATTTTATGAAAGACCCTTTGCGCTCAGAAATATTGCTTTGAACCTGCTTCTTGAACTTAAGATACCGTTCAGGGACAAAAATTACAGCATTTTTGAAAATTACTGTTTTTATGCTGCGGCTGTTGCAGCGGTAAAGCTTACGGCGGCGTCAATATTTGTAAAAAACAACGAATCACAAGCTATGGTAAATCCCGTGGTCACAGGCAGCGATAAGGTTGCCGATGCGGTCAGGAACATGAAAATATCATTTAAGATCAAAACGGACTCAGAGCATGAGTTTAAGACCCGTCTGGCATATATAGATCGTTTTTTTGCACATAACAATAATAATGTCAAAGTTATTCTTGATATGTATAAAGAGCTTAACTGTATGTCGCCTGCGTACATAGCTTTAATTGTTAAGTAAGGTCGTGATCTTATGACTGCCCCTCTTGCGGACAGGATACGTCCGAAGACTCTTGACGACGTTGTTGGACAGTCCCACATTTTAGGCGAGGGAAAGCCCCTGCGCCGTATAATCGAAAACGGACAGATACCGAACATGATATTTTACGGCAGTTCCGGAGTGGGTAAAACAACCGTTGCACGCATAATCGCCGAAAATACCCATATGAAGCTTCACAAGCTGAACGGTACCTCCGCGTCCATTTCCGATATCAAGGACGTTATAGCCGACACCAACACCCTGGACGGCGTTAACGGCGTGCTTCTTTATCTGGACGAGATACAGTACCTCAACAAAAAGCAGCAGCAGTCCCTGCTGGAATACATCGAAAACGGACAGATAACTCTTATCGCCTCCACAACGGAGAATCCGTATTTTTATGTCTATAACGCCATAATCAGCCGCTCCACGGTATTCGAGTTCAAGCCGATAACCGCCGAAGAGCTTATGCCCGCAATCAGCAGAGCGTTCAGTATCGCGGCGGACGAGCTTGGAATAAAGGTAAAGGTGGAAAAGGGAGCGGTTGAGCACATCGCCCGCGGCTGCGGGGGAGATGTGCGGAAATCCATAAATACCGCTGAGCTGTGTGTTCTGTCGGCGGCGAGCGGAGCGGGAGAGATAGTCATAAAAAAAGAGACCGCCGAGGCTCTGACTCAGCGCAGTAATATGCGCTACGACCGCGACGGCGATTCACATTATGATATTTTATCCGCATTGCAGAAGTCCATACGGGGTTCCGACGAAAACGCCGCGCTCCACTATGCGGCGCGGCTTATCGAGGCGGGGGACATTATTTCGCTGTCCCGCCGTTTGCTTGTTATAGCCTCCGAGGATATCGGTCTTGCATATCCCCAGGCTATGTCTATTGTAAAAGCCTGCGTGGACAGCGCAATGCAGCTGGGTCTGCCCGAAGCGCGGCTCCCGCTTGCGGAAGCGGTCATACTGCTTTCTACGGCTCCCAAATCCAATTCGGGCATCAACGCTATCGACGCAGCTCTGGAGGACGTCCGCACAAGAGAATGCGGGGATTTTCCACGACATTTGCAGAATAAGCATTATGACGGCGAGGGTGCGGCGGTCAGGGGACAGCACTATCTGTACCCGCATAATTTTCCGAATCATTACGTTGATCAGCAGTATCTTCCCGACCCGATCTAGGACAGGGTATACTATGAATACGGCGACAACAAGACCGAACAGACTGCGAAGCTGTACTGGCAGAAGATAAAAAAAGGCGGTAATCCTTAAAAGTTTGATGGCGGGATATTTTCGCCCCGTTGTTTCAGGGCGCAGTTTTACAGAACATGAAACTGTTTTCTGCGGTCAGAATCTGCTCTCGATCAGTTTTGCTGACGAATCGGGAGAATATTTCCAGTATGACATCCGTCCCTCGGTGATGAAATATTCAGGAGGACGGTGAATGTCCGCGCCGCTGAAAACGTCCACAATAATTAGCTTGACTTTCATTTTTTCGGGAATGAGAGCCTTTATGTAAACGCTTGCGTTCTGACCTATGGACACGCCCTCTTTCGGTTCGGCGAGTCCTGCCAGATTGGGCGCAAGCTCAACGAAAATGCCGTAGTCCTCAACGCTTCGGATCACTCCCGAAACGGTTTCTCCGTAGTTGAAGCGGGCGGCGTTTTCCTCCCATGTTCCCAGCAGCTCCTTGTGTGAGAGCCATACCCTGCCGCCGCTCACATCTTTTATGACCACGTGAATATCCTGTCCTGCCCGGAAACGGTCGGAGGGGTGGGATATCCTCGATATGGATATCGCGTCTATGGGTATAAGGGACGGTATGCCGCAGCCTATATCCACAAAAGCCCCGAACTGTTCGAGATGAGTTACCTTGGCTGGAATGATATCTCCGGGGGAAAGGCGGGAAATAAAGCTTTCCATGCATTCTTCCTGAACCTCGCGGCGGGAAAGTACGGCTGTATAGCTTCCGGAATCGTTTTTCAGAAGCTGTTTTACCTTGAAGCAGACGGGCTTGTTTACCCGTGTGATAAGGGCAATATCCTTTGTGGAGCCGTCAGCTATGCCAAGCGCGCCTTCCTCATGGTAAATTATTCCCGAACAGTTTGCGCAGGGAAGCTCCACATGGAGATTATGACCGCTGTCGCACATGGTAACACGAGCTTCGAGTATCTTTTCCTGAGCCATAGCCTCCTGCAAAGCGAAAATGGACTTTATGCTGTTTTGATTGTCGGGCGACATAAAAAGCGCGCCCTCCGGATAGTAATTGTTCATTTTGTACCTCCCGAGTTTTAATACTGATTTCTGATCAAATCGCAGATCCAGAATCAGTATGATTGAATTTTATCCGCTTTTCAATCTTATGCGGAGGACAAAACCGATATTCTATAATATTTTATAATTTGGAAATGTTTCTGCCGCCGTGTGCGATGATAAGCTTCGACACTACGGGATACTCCTCTTTTCTGCAGATTACCTCGAGTATATGGTCGTTGTGCATATAGTCGGTCTGATGTCCGTCGACCTCGCTGGGTGAAAAAGCTATGGGAGTGTATACAGGCATTGAATAGGTCGGTGTTGAGGATATAACGTTAAATGACGAAAAAACGTTTAGTCCAAGGTCTCCGTTGTCTGGATACAGCTCTTTTGTCTCCACCGAGGAAAGGGGAGATACAGCTCTTTTGATAGCTCCTGCGGCAAAATCCGCGCTGTCCGGGGAGTCAAAGCTTGCGATTATTTTCATGGATATTTTCCTTTCATTTTTTGATAATTTGTGCAGATTGCTCAGTTTTAGGCGCGTTTTTCACGTCTTTGTATAGTTTGTATATAATTTCTGAAAATATTGATGAAAATAATTGCCTTTACGCTGTAAAATGTGGTATAATATTTATAATTGCTGATAATTTTGAAAGGATATTTTTATGGACATTCGCCCGTCTGATATATTAACAATGAAAAAAAAACACCCATGCGGAAGTTCTCGTATGTTCGTGCTCAGGTCGGGAATGGACTTTAAGCTCAGGTGCGAGGGCTGCGGTCACGAGTTTATGGTTCCCAGAAGCAAGATAGAGAAAAATGTCAAGGCAGTGGAACGTCCTGCCAATGGAGAATCTTAGCGGTCTCATACACTTTAATCGAATTTAAGTGCAGGAGGTATCGCCGCAATGTTTGAAAAATTAAAGCTAACAGAGCAGAAATACGAAGAGATCAGCCAAAAGCTGACTGATATTGAGGTAATCAGCGACAATAAGCTCTACACGTCGCTGATGAAAGAATATAAAAATCTTACACCGATAGTGGATAAATACCGCGAGTACGTAAGGTGCAAAAAGACAATGGAAGACGCCAAGGAGCTTCTGGACGAATCTGGCGGCGACAGGGAGATGAAAGAGCTTGCCCAGCTCGAATTTGACGAGAGCAGGGAAACTTTAGAAACGCTTGGCGAAGAGCTGAAGATACTGCTGCTTCCCAAAGACCCCAACGACGACAAGAACGTTATTATAGAAATACGCGGCGGCGCGGGAGGCGAAGAGGCTTCTCTTTTTGCAGGCTCGCTTTTCCGTATGTATACCATGTACGCCGAGGCTCGCCGCTGGAAGACCGAGATACTCAACGCAAACGAGACGGAACTGGGCGGATTCAAGGAGGTAAGTTTCTCTATTGAGGGAGATGGGGCATATTCCCGATTTAAGTACGAAAGCGGAGTACACCGAGTTCAGAGAGTGCCTGAGACCGAATCGCAGGGACGTATCCATACCTCCACGGTAACGGTTGCGGTGCTTGCTGAGGCCGATGAGGTGGAACTGGAGATAAATCCCGCCGATTTGAAAATAGACGTGTTCCGTGCTTCTGGAGCGGGCGGTCAGCACATAAACAAAACAGAGTCTGCCGTTCGCATAACTCATCTTCCGACGGGAGTGGTAGTTGAGTGTCAGGACGAGCGCAGTCAGCACAAAAACAAGGATAAGGCGATGAAAATTCTGCGGTCGAGGCTCTACGAGGCTTTGCTGGAGGAGCAGAACGACAAGATCGCTTCGGAAAGGAAATCCCAGGTGGGCACGGGAAACCGCTCCGAAAGGATAAGGACGTACAATTTTCCCGAAAGCCGCGTTACCGACCACAGGATCGGTCTTACGCTGTACCGGCTTGAATATATTTTAAACGGCAATTTGGACGAGGTGATCGACGCTCTCGCTACTGCCGATCAGGCGGCGAAGCTTGCGTCGCAGTTTACGCAGGAGGACGCATAAGCGGTGGACTTCAATACAAAACTTTTGGGCACGTCCGAGGAGGAGCTTCGGTACGCGGCTGGACTTCTTGCGCGCGGAGAGATAGTTGGTATGCCGACCGAAACTGTATACGGTCTTGCTGCCGACGCGGAAAATCCGAGAGCGGTGGAGAAAATTTTTGCCGCAAAAGGCAGGCCACAGGATAATCCGCTTATAGTTCACATTGCGGATATCGAACGGCTCGAGGAGTACGCTCACAGTATTCCCGCCATTGCATACCGTCTTGCGGAAAAATTCTGGCCGGGACCGTTGACTATGGTTCTGCCTAAAAAAGAAATAATTCCCGATGTTACAAGCGCGGGACTTAATACGGTTGGTATCCGTATGCCATGCCATGAGGCGGCAAGAAGCCTTATCCGGTTGAGCGGAAAGGCTTTGGCGGCTCCGTCGGCAAATATATCGGGAAGTCCCAGTCCAACGGAAGCGGCTCACGTTATGGCGGATATGCAGGGACGTATCCCTGCGGTCGTGGACGGAGGAAGCTGTCCCGTGGGAGTGGAGAGTACGGTAATTTCCTTTGAGGGTGGCGCTGTCAGGATACTCAGACCGGGGTTCGTTTCGGCTGAGGAACTGTCCGAATGGGCGGAGGTAATATGCGACAGACATATCACGGAAGCCGCCGCTGAGGGAGAAAAGGTTCTGTCCCCGGGAATGAAATATAAGCATTATTCGCCGAAAGCAAATGTTACTGTAGTGGATGGAAACGAGGAGCAGTACCTTGAATACGTCGGCCAACACAGGGGAGACGGGGTCTGCGCGATGATATTCGGCAGTGAAGCCGATAAGTGCATGATACCTTATATCACCTACGGAGACACGTCTGAGGAGCAGGCTGCAAACCTTTTTGCCGTACTGAGAAAGCTTGATGATGTCGGTGCGGATCAGGTGTACGCCCGTATGCCTTCACCGGAGGGCGTGGGACTTGCGGTCTATAACCGTCTGCTGAGAGCGGCGGGATTTGAGGTCATCAGGCTTTAGCCTGCTTGGAGATAGGAATATGTAACGGAAAATTTGACAAAATCAAAAACATGAAAGGAATGGAAAATATGAGCGAGTCAGCCGGGGCGGCTGTAGTTGGTCTGACGGGGCAGAGCGGCGCGGGAAAAACAACGGTATGTAAAGTATTTGACAAAAAAGGATTTGCTGTAATCAATGCGGATACGATTGCCCGAATTATTATGGAAAAGGATTCACCTTGCCTTGCGGAGGTAACGGAGTGCTTCGGAAACGGCATTTTGCTGGAGGATGGAAGCCTTAACAGGCAGAAGCTTGCGGACATTGTCTTTGGGGATCATGAAAAGCTTATGCAGCTTAACGCAATAAGCTATCCTTACATAACTTCGGAAATTCTGAAGATGATAAACAAGTACCGCGACGAAAACAAAAGATACGTACTTATTGACGCTCCCACGCTTTTTGAAAGCAGAGCTGACGATTTCTGCGACCTTATCATAAGCGTTACCGCTTCTGAAAATCTCAGGCAGGAAAGGATAGCCGCAAGGGACGGTCTTACCGAGGAGCAGATCAGCGAGAGGTTTTCCTCTCAGCATACCGAGGAGTTTTTCATAAACCATTCCGATTTTATAATAAAGAACAACAACTCCGTTGAGGAACTTATTGAAAAGGCGGAGGAAGTTGCCGAAAAAGTCAAGGAGTACTACAATGCTTAAAAAGCTTGGCGGTTTTCTCATAATCGTGCTGCTGGGACTTATCATATGGGCAGTCTGCAATATGGAGGGTCTCAGCAGAAAATACGTCTACCCCGTTGGGTACAGCGATATGGTGGAGACGGCGTCTATGGAGACCGGGATAGACAAGTATCTGATCTACGCCGTTATAAGAACTGAAAGCAATTTCAATGCGGAAGCCGAATCGGAGGTCGGTGCACGTGGTCTTATGCAGCTTATGGAGGACGCATTCGACTGGGTAAAGTTCCGTATGGAGGACGACCGAAGCGTTACCTACGATGATATGTACGATCCGGGTTATAATATAGAGTACGGCAGCTTTCTGCTGAAGCTTCTTTACGAGGAGTACGGCGATGAAAGGACTGCTCTTGCGGCGTATCATTCCGGAAGGGGAAGCGTTAACGGCTGGCTGGAGGATAAGAACTACAGCTCGGACGGAAAGACTCTCGACAAGATACCCTCTGATACCACGGAACACTACGTAAAAAAGGTTATGACGGCTTACGAAGGGTATACTAATTTGTACAACCGGAGCGAAAAATAACGCGGCAATTTCTGCATTGAAAGCGAGAATCATCAAATGCAGCTTATTTCAGCGTTTGTGTTTTAATATAGCGCTTTGTTTGAATATTTTATAGACAGTCAAGCTAAAGCGGCAGAAGCAGTTCTTGCTTTTGGTCTCTTAATATCTTGCGTCTGTTAGGAAAGGATTGATTTGGTATGGCAAATGAAAAATCAAAGGCAGAGCTTCTCAAAGAGCAGCTTTTTATGGAGAAAAAGCACGCGGGGCTTATTATGTCCGAGTTGGAAATTGCGGCTTGCGATGATTTTTGCGAGAGCTACAAGAATTTTCTTGATCGCTCCAAGACCGAGCGTGAGGCTGCAAAGACTGCGATAGCTCTTGCCGAAAAAGAAGGTTTTAAGGAATATAAGGCGGGAATGTCTCTGAAAGCCGGGGATAAGATTTATTACTGCAACCGCAGCAAGGCGGTCATCTTGGCAGTAATAGGCAGCGAGCCTTTGGATAAGGGAGTTCACCTTGCGGCTGCGCATATCGACTCCCCAAGACTTGATCTTAAACAGAATCCCCTTTACGAGGACAATGATATTGCTCTTTTCAAGACTCACTACTACGGCGGTATCAAAAAGTACCAGTGGACGGCAATGCCCCTTGCATTACACGGCGTAGCTGTCAAAAAAGATGGAACAAAGGTGGAACTGCGTATAGGAGAGGAAGAAAACGATCCCGTATTCTTTGTAAGCGACCTCCTGCCACATCTTGCTCAGGAGCAAGTGAAGCGTACTCTTGCGGATGGCATAAAGGGAGAGGAGCTTAACGTTGTCGTAGGTTCCAGACCTTTCCGTGACGACGATGTGAGCGAAAAGGTAAAGCTGAATATCATGGCGGTGCTGAATGAAAAGTACGGTTTGACCGAAGCGGATTTTCTTTCGGCGGAGTTTGAAATGGTTCCCGCTTTTAAGGCTAAGGACGTGGGCTTTGACCGGAGTCTTATCGGGTCTTACGGACACGACGACAGAGTATGCGCCTATACCGCTCTGGAGGCTATTCTCGGCTGCGATAAGGTAAACAAGACCGCCGTGGTCTGCCTTACCGACAAGGAGGAAACAGGCAGTGACGGCAACACCGGACTTTGTTCCGCGTATCTTAAAAATTTCCTGTACGATCTTGCGGACAGCTTCGGCGTAAAGGGCAGGACTCTTGTATCCAATTCAGAATGTCTTTCTGCAGACGTAAACGCTGCGTTTGATCCTACCTTCCCCGACGTTGTGGAGAAGCGCAATGCCGCTTTCCTGAACAAGGGCGTGGTGGTGACTAAGTTTACCGGTTCAAGAGGAAAGTCGGGAACTTCCGACGCTTCCGCTGAATTTGTAGGCAGAGTTCGTGCCCTAATGGAAAATAACAGCATTATCTGGCAGACGGGAGAGCTTGGCAAGGTTGATCTCGGCGGCGGCGGGACAGTTGCTGCATATATTGCCAATCTCGGCATGGACGTTATCGATGTAGGAGTACCCGTTCTGGCAATGCACGCTCCCTACGAGATCGTGGCGAAAACCGACGTCTACATGACATACAAGGCGTTCTGCGCGTTTTTGGGTGAGTAAAATGTTCTGATTTGGTACGGCGGACGGGGAGGCTGTCCGCCGTACGGTTTGTTCGGGAGGAAAGTGACATTATAACAAAATTAGGAAAGATTGTCTTGACAATATCGGCAGTCCTTATAGCTTTGGCATCAGCATTTTTCTTACTTGCGGTGAACTCCTACAACGCTGTAGAATTTTCGCGTGAAATATGCGTTTCCGGCTGGCAGGGGAAAGTTACATATTCCATGCTTTCCGACGAGTTGAAGAAAATAATTTCCGAAGAATAGTTTTCAGACAGTACGCCAGAAGCAAGAATGGCAATGTACCGAAAGCTGGAAGACCTTGTGCTTGACAGCAGCGAGCATTTTTATTGCTCAACGTCTTGGTGGAAAACACCCTGCTTTGAGTCGTATACGACTGACGGTATTACATATTAAATTGATATAGAAATTGACTTTAATAAATGTTTGGACGGCATTAAGGCAGTTAATTTTACTTGCCATATTTTATAAAATTAAATCTACGGAGAAAAGCTTATGAGCATTACGATAAATATTTACTACAGCGGAGAAAACGGAAACGCAAGAAAATTTGCGGAAGAAATGGAAAACAGCGGTACGGCTGAGCTTATCCGCGGAGAGGACGGAAACGAAAAGTATGAATATTTCTTTCCCTTGAGGGACTGCGAAACTGTTCTGCTTATCGACCGCTGGCGTGATCAGCAGTCCATAGACCTTCACCATTCGTCGCCTATGATGAAAACCATAATCCAATTAAGGGAAAAATATGATCTGCGCATGAGCGTCGAGCGGTTTGTATCGGATAAAGATGGTATCCCCGATTCCGATGAAAAATTCATAAAAAGATAAATTCTTTTACTTTGCAGTACGGCTGTCTGCACATTTGGGGGAAATTTGATTTGGGAAATATTACAATAAGAACAGCTGATTTAAACGATGTGGACACTCTCGTTCGTTTCAGATTTTTATACATGACCGATGTGGAGGGCGAGCTTTCAGAGGCGCAGGCAGACGCGCTAAAAGCTCAGCTCCCCGCATACTTCAAGGAGCACATGGGGCGGGATTTCACCGCATATTTTGCCGAGGACAAAGGAGTACCGGTAGCTGTGATATTCATGGTAAGGCTGCAAAAGCCAGCAAGCGTACACTTTTTAAGCGGCAGCACATGTTATCTGATGAATGTGTACACCTGCAACGGATACCGCCGAATGGGGATAGCCTCTCAAATTCTGGACAGGCTTATTGAGGACGCAAAAAAAGAGGGCATCACCTGCATAGACCTTTCCGCAACAGAAACGGGTAAGCCGGTGTACTTGAAAAAAGGTTTCATTCCCCGCGGAAATACCGAAATGCGTATGGAATTGTAAGCCTATAAAAACAACGGAACGGTTTTGGCGGAATCTCAATAATAAAACGAATAAGAAAGGTATTTTTGCAGTTTATTAAAAATTTTTTATTTGCATTAGCGGAATTTGTTTTTGCTTATGTAAATTTATGTCAGCTAATATAAAGTTAAAACAAAATCCGTCTGCAAAAGTGCAGACGGATTCAATCGTTATTCTTTTATCTTTCCCTTGCAGAAGCTGTCAATATACCGGTCTATACAGCGCTCAATGATCGCTATTGCGTCTTCTCTTCCTTTCATTTCATCAATGACTGTTTCTTTGCCCTCCAGCGATTTATACACCGTAAAGAAGTGGGACATTTCGTCAAAAATATGTTTAGGAAGCTCGCTTATGTCCTTGTAGCTGTTATATGTCGGATCGTTGAACGGGATAGCGATTATTTTGTCGTCCAGCGCTCCGTTGTCCAGCATGGAGATCACTCCGATAGGGTAGCATTTCACAAGCGCAAGCGAGTTTATTGGTTCGGAGCAAAGCACCAGTACATCCAGCGGGTCGCCGTCCTCTGCATAGGTGCGGGGGATAAAGCCGTAGTTGGCAGGGTAGTGCGTAGAGGTGTACAAAACTCTGTCCAGCAGCAGGAAACCAGTTTTCTTGTCAAGTTCATATTTCATTTTGCTGCCCTTTTGAATTTCGATTACTGCGTAAAAGTTCTCCTTTGTAATGCGGTTGGGGGAAATGTCGTGCCAGATGTTCATAGTTATCTATCCTTTCAGAAGCAAGATTTTTAGAGGCAAGAAGCCGTATTGCTTAAAACCTGCTTTAATATTTAAACAAATTTGCCCGCTCCCTTGAGAGGGACTGTACAGTATAGGTTTATTCTTTACTGCGGCGGGGAGGACTTACGCCGCGTGGCGTTTCACGCTCGGTTTCTCCTATAATGTACTTAGGTCTGTTCTTGACCTCCATGTATGTCTTAGCAAGATACTGCCCCAAAATACCCATGCAGAAAAGCTGTATCCCTCCCACAAGGCATATCAGTGTTACGACAAGGGGAGTACCCCACATTTCCTCACCGCAGATAAGGGTCTTGAGAGCCACTAAAATGGCAAGGAGCAGGAAGACAAGTCCCATAATAACAGCAAGATAAAGAGGGGCTGTGGAAAACGCCGTTATACCCTCAAAGGAGTACAGAAGCAGCTTCCAGAAGCTCCATGTGGTCTTGCCGGCGGCGCGCTCTACATTTTCGTACTCGATATACTTTGTTCTGAAGCCTACCCAGCTGAAGATACCCTTGGAAAAACGGTTGTACTCCTGCATTGAAAGGATCGCGTCAACCATTTGCCGAGTCATGAAGCGAAAGTCTGAGGTGCTCTCAGTAATATGGGTCTGGGAAATTTTGTTTATTACCTTATAGAAGCTTCTGGCAAAAAATGACAGCAGCTTCGGCTCGCCTTTTCGGGAGGTGCGCTGAGTGGAAGCACAGTCGTACTCGCCGCTTGAAACATACTCGTACATTTCCGGGAGAAAGGACGGCGGGTGCTGAAGATCGGCGTCCATTATCACAACGTAGTCTCCTTTGGAATGTTCCATTCCCGCAAGCATACCCGCCTCCTTGCCGAAGTTGCGGCTGAACGAAATGTATCGGAAACGCTTATCCTCGGCGGAATATTTCCGCAGGATATCAAGCGTTCCGTCCTTTGAGCCGTCGTCTATAAAGAGAAATTCAAACTCCAGACCGGGATTTTTTTCCGACATTTCTTTAGACACACGCAGTATTTCCGTATGAAACAGCGGCAGGACTTCTTCCTCGTTATAGCAGGGGACTATCATTGTTATAAGTTCTTTTTCCATTTAATGGCTTCCTTTTCAAAATTAAGGGGGTAGTGGAAATGACAAATCATTCTACGGTCACGGACTTTGCAAGATTTCTCGGCTTATCCACGTCGCAGCCTCTCTGTACCGCCGTGTAGTACGCTATAAGCTGCATTGCCACAACCGATATAAGAGGCAGGAACAGATCCTCAGCGTTGGGCAGACCTATCTTGAAATCGGCGCATTCACTGTCAAGCTGCTCGCTTTCCTTGCATATCATTACCACCTTTGCGCCGCGGCTTTTCACCGTACGCACGTTTGACAAGGTTTTTTCAAACAGCGCGGACTGGGTCGCCACCGCGATAACAGGCGTCCCTTCCTCAATAAGGGAAATAGTGCCGTGCTTCAGTTCACCCGCCGCATAGGCTTCGCTGTGAATGTAGGAAATTTCTTTCAGCTTCAGCGACCCCTCCATGCTAAGGGCGTTGTCAAGTCCTCTGCCTATGTACATCAGGCTGGAGGCGTTGAAAATTTTGGAAGCAACATACTGGTACGGCGCAACGTCCTCCAGACATTCCTTTATTTTTGGGGGGACTTCCTCAAGTCCCGCCACAAGCCGCCTGCACTCGCTTTCGTCGATCTTGCCCAAAGCGTAGGCTACTTCGAACGCAAACAGGTACATAAACGCCACCTGCACCGCATACGCCTTTGTGGAGCATACCGAAATCTCGGGACCCGCATTTGTGTAAATTACCATATCAGCCTCGCGGGCAATGGACGAGCCCACAACATTTACCACGGCGAGGGTCTCCGCGCCCTTGCGCTTAGCGATCTTCAAAGCTTCCAATGTATCGGCGGTCTCGCCGGACTGGGAAATAATTACAACCAAGTCATCCTCTGAAACCAGCGGGTCGCGGTAACGGAACTCCGAAGCAATATCCACTATGACAGGAGTCCGCGCCAGAGCCTCGATGAGATACTTGCCCACCATTCCCGAGTGCATAGCAGAGCCGCAGCCGACGATAAAAATATTTTTATAGCTGCGTATCTTTTCAGGAGTAAGACCGCATTCACCGAAGTCGGGCAGACCGTCCCTGATTCGGGGGGAAACGGTGTTCCGCAAAGCGTCAGGCTGCTCGTGTATCTCTTTCAGCATGAAATGCTCGTAGCCGCCTTTTTGCGCGGAAGCAACGTCCCAGGTCGCTGTAAGAAGCTCCTTTTCAATAGGCTCGCCGTGCATATCGGTAAAGCGTATGCCGCTTTCGTCAAGTACGGCTATCTCTCCCCTTTCGAGGCAGTAGTAATCGCGGGTATGCTCCAAAATAGCGGTAACGTCCGAAGCGATATAGCTCTCGCCGTCCCCCTTGCCTACGATAAGAGGACTGTCCTTTCTCACCGCATATATCACGTTTTTATGCTCGCGGAAAATAATTCCGAGAGAGTACGCTCCCTCGATGTCCTCCACGGCCTTTTCAATAGCCTTGACAGGGTCTCCGTTATAGTAGTAATCCAGTAGCTTAGCCACGGTCTCGGTGTCCGTCTCACTTTCAAAGCCGTAGCCCTTGCCTGTCAGAAAAGCCTTTATTTCGCGGTAATTCTCGATAATTCCGTTGTGGACTATACACACCCTGCCGTTTCCTATGGGGTGAGCGTTCACGTCCGAGGGTTCGCCGTGGGTTGCCCAGCGGGTGTGACCTATGCCGCAGGTCGCGTTCAGCTTTTTCTCCGCTTTAAGCTTGGGAGAAAGCCCCTCGTCGATCTTTCCCTTAGCCTTGACGGTCTTTATCCTGTCGCCCTCGAAGACGGCTATGCCGGCCGAGTCGTAGCCTCTGTACTCCAGCTTTTTCAAAGCGTCCACCAAAAAATCCGAGCAGGCTTCTTTGCCCACAAATCCAACTATTCCGCACATAAAACTGCTCCTTACTATTATTGGGATTACAAAATCAGCGCCGAAATGCGTCCGGCGCTATTACTATATGCTTATTTAGTGCCGAAAATTCTGTCTCCCGCGTCGCCCATTCCGGGAACGATATAAAGATTCTCGTCCAGCTTTTCATCCACTGCTCCGCAGTATATTTCTACATCGGGGTACGCTTTGTGAACGGCTTCTATCCCCTCTGGACAAGTGATTATGCACATTATTTTAATGTTTTTTGCACCCGCGTTTTTGAGTATCTCAATAGTTTTAACGACAGTGCCGCCTGTGGCGAGCATAATGTCGGTGACGATAACGTCTCTCTCGGCAATGTCAAAGGGCAGTTTGCAGTAATACTGAACTGCGTTTTTTGTTTCGGGATCGCGAAAAATACCTATGTGACCTATTTTAGCCGCAGGAACAAGCTGTACCGCTCCGTCAACCATACCCAGACCCGCTCTCAGGATAGGAACAAAAGCAAGCTTTCTTCCGGAAATTACCTTGGTTTTAGCAATAGCGAGGGGAGTCTGAACCTCCACAGTTTTCAGCGGAAGGTCTCTTGTAGCCTCGTAGCACATGAGCATAGCGGTCTCGGATACCAGCTCCCTGAACTCCTTGGAGCCTGTGTTGATGTCCCTCAGGAGAGATATTTTGTGCTGTACAAGGGGGTGTTCGATTATAGTAACGTTTTCCATAAAATTCATCCTTTCGGTTTTCAGTTGTTTTCAAGGTCGGATATCTGATCTACTCTCCGCTGATGTCTGCCGCCCTCAAAGCCTGTATTCAGAAACGTATCAACTATCTCCACAGCGGAGCCGCTGCCTGTAACGCGTCCGCCCATGCACAGGACGTTTGCGTTGTTATGCAGTCTGGTGTACTTTGCCATGTATGTATCGGTGCAGAGCGCGGCTCTAATACCCTTTATTTTATTTGCCGCAATGGAAATACCTATGCCTGTGCCGCAGATAAGTATGGCTTTGTCTGCGCTTCCGTTGAGTATCCTGCCGCACACCTCGGAAGCCACAAGCGGGTAATCGCAGCTTTGACCGTCCATACAGCCGAACTCCAAAAACGGGATATTTTTTTCTCTGAGCCAGGCGGTGACAGCCTGTTTAAGTTCGTAGCCGCCGTGGTCGCTTCCTATAGCAATCATAAGTTCCTCCGAAATAATTATATGTTGATTATTATTATATCATATTTTTATATTTCAATCAAGTGTTTTCCGTAATTTTACTTTTCGGTATATCATGAGTTGGGTACACTTTCCGCATTTCTGATTCGCTTCATGATATCTCCTACGGTATCGTCGTTCGTGCCGTTTTTGACGCCGTTTGAGACAAGGAACTGAATAGAGTGCACGATCCCCCAGGGAATGCCCCACCAGCCCGACAGAGCCGTGATGAGCTGGCAGGTCAGCTTTGCGTTTTTCGCTTCGTCGCAGTCAAGGCCGTCTGCAAGGTACAGCCCCGAGCTTCGTGTGCTTGTCATGATTATGTATGAGTAGCAGTACCGAAAGCGCGTAAGCTGTGAGCTATAGCTGACAGGCGCGCCGTCATAGGTCAGAACAGAGCCTCCGGCAAGAGCGTCGTAGTTTTCCAGAATGAACGCTATCAGACGGCGGTTGTTTTCCTCCTGACGCTTTCCGAATCCCGCCGACATAACAGGTCCCGAAATAAGAAGAGCGATTATTGCAAGAATAAGTACCGTACCCATAAAATTTCCCCCTGTATTTTATTTTGGATTTTTTGCTTTATTCCCGAAATTATTTTTTTAAATCCTTTTCCGCCTTGGTTATTTCCATGTACGCCGCTTCCAGTTTATCGGGAGAGTATGGCTCTCTCGTAAATCCCGCCGTGCACAGGCTTGAAGCAAGCTGAAGCTTTAAGTGCGGGGGAGCAGTCAGGAATCTCTCCCCGCCGAGCTTTTCCGCAGCGTCGCCTACGGTAACAACGTACTCGCCGGCTGCCTCCAGACCTAACTGAAGCTCCGCTATGGGGAGCAGTTTGTCTTCCGAAAGCCGCGTAATATTTTTTCCGTCGGAGCGGAATACAGCGCAGTACACCAGATCGAGCCGAGCCGCCATGACTGCGCAGATAAGACCGCGGTGCAGCGAAACGTTATAGGCAAGAGCTTCCAGCGTAGATATTCCTATACACGGCTTGTCAAGAGCGAAGCACATTGCTTTTACCGCAGCTATGCCTATCCTCAGACCGGTGTAAGACCCGGGACCTGCCGCCGCCGCGATAACGTCAACGTCTGAAAGCTCCAGTCCCGTGCTTTTCAGCACGTCCTTGCATATAGGCAGTATGACCTGCGAATGTGTCAGCTTTGTGTAGACCGCAGTCTGGGCAAGCACCGCGTTTTCGGTGCATACCGCCGCGGAGGCCGTTTTACCAGACGTGTCGATCCCCAGCAGTATCAAAGCGTTCATCTCCCTCCACGGTTATTTTGCGGACATTTTCTTCGGCGGCTTCAATTGTTACCGTTATAATGTTTTCCGGCAGACAGTCCGCTATATTTTCCGACCATTCGCAGACAATGACAGAGTCATCGGAAATATAATCGTAGAACCCCGTTGTCTCAAGGGATTCGGCATTCATTATCCTGTACATATCAAAATGGTAAAGGGTCAGTTCCTTTCCGCGGTACTCGTTTACCAGCGCAAAGGTCGGCGATGATACTTCATCTGGCAGACCCATTCCAACGGCGATCCCGCGTGTAAAAGTGGTTTTTCCCGCTCCCAAACCGCCTCTGTAGGCGATAATATCACCTCCGCGGAGCAGTTTTCCTATCTTTTCCGCAAAAGCAATAGTTTCTTCGGGAGAACGGGTCATTATATTAAACATTGTTTTTATCCTCGGCAGCTTCAACTGTAATTATCCTGAAGCTTTCACAAAAAAAGTTGATATCGTCATCCTCAAGGGAGCACACGCGGTAATTCATTCCTTCAATGACGTTTGAGCTGCTGCGGACTTTCATAATGTCAAATCCTGTCAGGGGAGTCCTTATATCGGTGCAGCCTATTTCAAACCGTCTTACATTTTCAAATATAACGTCCGCCGAAAAGGGAACTGGTTCTTCGCAGTAAAAGGTCATGAAGAGACTTGGAACCATTTCATGGCGGCTGTTTAATGTTCCGTAATATTTGAAATCACCGAACGCGTCAAAGTTGTACCAGTAAAAATCGGGAGCAATATCGGTTATCTGGTCGATACCGTACACATCGCGGAAGTTCCTGCGCAGACGGCAGTTGTCTTCGGGAAGTATCATTTTTTTCCACATACCGCGGTTATGGGGCTCAAAGCCCTGTTTTAAGTACCAATTGATAAGGCTGTCTTCGCAGAAGAGCTGAACGTCCAGCTTATTGTCTCCCGACTGGCAGTAGTACACAAGACGGGCGACTATCTGTTCGCCTATACCGCGTCTGCGGTAGTCGGGACGAACGCATATTCCGCTCATTACTGCCGCCGTTAATCCGTCGGAGGCAACTCTGCCCAGCCCTACAAGGGTATAGCCGTCGTAAGCGTACACAGAGTAAAAGCTGTTATGGTTGGCTTTTTCGATGTCCTCGTCAGTATAGCCTGTCAGCCCGTACCAGTTTAACGCCTTATACAGGTCAATAACATCGCTCTCATAGCGAGTCTCGGAAAAGTATTCTATTTCCACTTAGATCTCTCCCGTATCTTATCCTAAATATCTTAATCATCATTATTTTTACTTAACGTTAAAGTGCAGAAAAGTCATTGCTAATCAATAATTCTCGTTCCGATATTGTCAATATGCAGTTCCCGGACTTCCCACGCGTGAAGTCCCATTTTGTCAAGTGCAAATCTCAGCTTGCCCACAAAAAATTCATTGTCAGCGTCAACTATGGACATCAGCGAGGGACCCGCTCCGCTGAGATATGAAGCGTATGCGCCTAAACTGTAGGCGATGTCAAAAACCTCTTTGCCGTGTGGGATAAGCTCCATGCGGTAGGGCTGATGAAGCCTGTCGTTAACAGCAGTACGAAGATTTTCGTACTTTCCGGTAAGCAGGGAAGCAGAGAAAAGCGCAGCTCTTGAAAGGTTGAATACGGCGTCCCTGTGGGAAATTTCTTTCGGCAGACACTCCCTCGCCTTTTCGGTTTTCAGCTCAAAGTCGGGGACGGTCACCACAAATTTAAGAGTAGTATAGACCTCCTGCTTTACCCATTGAACACGCTTTCCGTCAAAAACGGCAGTAACTATTCCGCCCAAAAGCGCGGGAGCAGTGTTGTCCGGGTGCCCCTCTATCTGAGCGGAAAGGTCAACCAGATCGTCAGCGCCCATGGGTTCTCCCATAAGCTTGTTTGCGCCCATTAATCCTGCGATAATACACGCGGAGGAGCTTCCCAGACCGCGCGCCATAGGGATATTGTTTGTCTGACGGATACGCAGCCCCGTAAGCTTTCTGCCGCAGATATCATAAAGGGTGTGAGCCGCGTCGTAGACAAGGTTTGAAGCGTCCGTAGGAATATCAGTTCCGTCAAGGCTTTCAATGACGATACCGTCATATTCTTCCATTTCAGCGTAATTGTAGTAATTCAGTGCGAGTCCCAGCGCGTCAAAGCCTGCTCCGAGGTTTGCGCTCGTTGCTGGTATCTGGATCTTTATCATTTTATCGGTGTTCCTTTCGGTTCCTTGCGGTTCCTTTTAGTGTGCTATTCCAATTCAAGTATGCGGACGGTTCCCAATACTTCGCCGCCCAAGGCTCCAAGCTTAGCGTCAAAGTCCCGTTCTTTCAGGGCAGGGGAAATAAACGCCAGTTCGTCCGAGGGCTGACCCTCTCTCGAAAGATACTCCGCCGTACCGAAAGTTTCGGAAATTTTTTTGTCGGAAACGCCCTTTACTCTCACATAGAATGAAACTACATCGTCTTTGTAGTCGGCAATAAAGCTGCTGTCCGAGCTGTCCTCCCATGTCTGGGAAATGGAAGTAGCAGTCATTTTTGCCGCGTCCGCAATGTCCGCTACTATCGCGCTGGCAGTGGGGAGCTTTCCTGCGCCTCTGCCGTAGAACATTACCTCGTCGACCGCGTCGCCGTAGACCATGATTCCGTTGAAAACGTCGGAAATATGGGAAAGCTGGTTGTTATCGCAAACGAAGGCCGGGCGTACCATTGGCAGTATCTTTCCGTCCTCCGTGCGCTTTACCGAACCTATGAGTTTTACCGAGCCGCCCCAGTTTTCGGCGTACATAACGTCCTCAAGGGTAAGCTTTGTAATGCCCTCGCAGTGCACCCATTTGGGGTATACGTGCTTTCCGAAAGCAAGTGAAGCCAGTATGCATATCTTTCGGCAGGCGTCGTGTCCCTCAATGTCGGCGGTAGGATCCTGCTCTGCGTAGCCAAGCTTCTGGGCGAGCGTAAGAGCGTCTCCGAAAGCCATATTTTCGTTTATCATTTTAGTTATGATAAAGTTCGTCGTACCGTTTAAAATTCCGGCGATAGCGGTGATGTCGTTAGCCGCAAGGCACTGGTGAAGAGGTCTGATTATTGGGATAGCTCCGCCTGTGGAAGCCTCAAACAGAAAATTGCAGCCGTGCTCAGAGGCGATTTTGAGAAGCTCCGCACCCTTTTCCGCCACAAGCTCCTTGTTGGACGTTACTACGCTTTTGCCCTTTTCCAAGCAGGCTTTGACATAGCCGTAGGAAAATTTAAGTCCGCCGATGACCTCTGCGATGATAGTTACTTCCGGGTCGTTCACTATTTGGTCAAAGTTCTTGGTAAATTTATCCGCGTATGGACTGTCGGGAAAATCCCTGATATCCAGAATATACTTGATATCAAGCTCTTTCCCCGCGCTTCTGATTATTTTTTCCTTATTTTTGTAGAACAGCTCCACCGTTCCCGAGCCTACCACTCCGTATCCTAAAACAGCAATTTTTGACATTTAGATAACTCCTTTATTCTTCGGACTTTCAGTAAGCCCGTTGGTTTATACTAATTATTGTCGGCAGAATTATTCCCCCGAAATAAATTTAACGTCGATAACACCGTTCACCGCGGCAAGAGCTTTTTTCAAACCGTAAGCGTCGGCAGCGTCTCCGAAAAGCTGGACGGTGATATTTACCGCAGCCGCGCCGTCTATTGGCATATTTTGATTGACCGTGATAATATTCGCACCCTGCCTGTGAAACTCGGCAAGGATAGACGAAAGCACGCCGGGTTCGTCCTTTAAAAGAGCATAGTATGAAATAATTTTTCGGGTCAGCTTTTCCTCATAGGCAAAAACGCATTCCCTGTATTTGTAAAACGCGCTTCGGGAAATACCTATCCTTTTGCACGCCGAGGCGGAGCTTTTTTCCTCTCCGCAGGCGAGGAGACGTTTTACTTCCAGTACCTTTGGAAAAATTTCAGGCAGAACGTCTGCACTGATAACAATTAAAGACGGATCGCTCATACTAAATTAACCTTTCCAAAACGTCCTTGTGCTGAAAACAAGTGTACTTACCATAAAAACAATCATAACATATTTTGCTCCGATTTGTCAAGAGACATACTGTAAAAAGTATAAACGTTTACTTTCCGTCAACAATATTTTCAAGGCGGAAAAGCCGCAGTATGATATGAAATAACCGAAAGGAGTACAAAATATGTCAAAAAAAGGAATGAGCCGTCCCGAGGTAACGCACACCCAGCCGCGTAACACCGCAGCTGCCGTGCCGGAGATACAGGGAAAGGCAAAGCACGGAAAAGTACGCGCCAATCCGATAATAGCGGGAACCGAGTCGCCATCTTTAAAGGTGTACCACACAAAGCCTTTTGCGGAAGAAAAGCCGATATCAAAGGCGTATCCTGTTATAGACAACGACCTTGCGCGTGACAATCTTGAAAATGACCTTACCGCTGCCGATATTCAGGATTTGCAGTAAGATCAAAAAATGCAGTACCGCCGTACAGGTACTGCATTTTTATTACTTTTTCAAGAGCGTTTTGAGCCGCTTCATTGCCTCTTCAGTATTTTCGTGTGAACCGAACGCTGTAAGTCTGAACCAGCCTTTTCCGTTTGGTCCGAAGCCCTCGCCGGGAGTTCCTACCACCTGAATCTCGTTAAGCAGATAGTCAAAAAATTCCCAGCTTCCCATGCCATTTGGACATTTCAGCCAGATATACGGTGAATTTTTTCCGCCGGTATAGCTTATTCCAAGCTCGTCGCAGGTTTTTGACATAATGCGAGCGTTTTCCATGTAGTAATCAATGCTTTCGCGGGTCTGGCGGAGTCCCTCCTCCGTGAAAACAGCCGCCGCCGCGCACTGAACGGGATAGGACACGCCGTTGAACTTGCTGCCCTGACGTCTCCTCCAGATTTGGGACACGCTTACGGAAGTACCGTCCTTAGCGTAAGCTTTCAGCTCGTTTGGTATAACCGTATAGCCGCAGCGCATACCCGTGAAGCCCGCCGTTTTGGAAAGGGAGCATATCTCGATTGCGCATTCTCTTGCTCCGTCAATGGCGAAAATGCTTCTGGGCAGGGAACTGTCGCATATAAAAGCTTCATATGCCGAGTCGAAAATAATTACCGCACTTTGTTTTTTGGCGTATGCGACCCATTCTTCAAGCTGAGCTTTTGTGTAAACCGAACCTGTAGGATTATTGGGGGAGCAGAGATAAATGATATCGCACGTTACATTTGGGTCGGGCATTGCCGCGAAGCCGTTTTCCTCGTTGGAGGCGGCGTAGATGATGTTCTTTCCGCTCATGACGTTTGAATCTACGTAAACGGGGTAGGCGGGATCGGTTATCAGTACGGTGTTGTCCTCTCCGAAAATATCCACAATATTTCCGCAGTCGCTTTTTGCGCCGTCGCTTATAAGTATCTCTTCGGGATCGACGGTAACGCCAAAGCTTTTGTAGTATCCTGAAACCGCCTCGCGCAGGAAAAGATATCCTCTGCCGCTGTCCTCGTATCCGCGGAAGGTCTCCTTGCGAGCCATTTCATCAGCTCCCTTTTTCATGGCTTCCACAGCGGCGGGAGCTATTGGCAGAGTAACGTCGCCGATGCCCATGCGAATGAGCGTTTTGTCCGGATTTGCGGTTCGGTAGGCTTCAAGCCTTTTGGCGATGTCAATGAAAAGGTAATTTTCCTGTAGCCTTAAAAAATTTTCGTTTATACGTGCCATAAAAACCGTCCTTTTTACAGTAATTTTAATAGACTAATCATTCAGATAAAATTCCCCGTCAAAAACCTTTTCCGCTCCGCCGCGCATTAGTACGCGTCCGTCGCTTTTATAGGTTATGGCAAGATCGCCGCCGCGAAGCCTTATTATTATTTCCTCGCCGCACTTCGAGTATCCGCACAGAACTGCCGCTACAGCCACAGCGCAGGCTCCGGTGCCGCATGCCCATGTCTCGCCGCTGCCCCGCTCCCAGACGCGCATTTTTATCGTTCCGTCCGAAAGAATCTCGCAAAATTCGGTGTTTACCTTTTCCGGAAAAAAAACGTGATTTTCAAATGCGGGTCCCGTCTTTTCAAGATCGAGACCGTCAACGCCGGATGTAAAGATAACGCAGTGTGGGTTTCCCATAGAAACGGCGGTAATATTGTACATTTTGCCGTTTACTTCTATTGGTCTGTTGATAAACGAATCGCCGTCAGCTTTCATGGGAATGTCCGCAGGTTTTGTCACCGCCTGTCCCATATCCACTTCAACGGTTTCCACAAGACCGTTCTTAACAAAAAGCTTCAGATATTTTATCCCGCTTTTGGTTTCAAGACTTATTTCGGTCTTGTCGGTAAGACCGTTGTCATAGACGTATTTGCCGATACAGCGGGTGCCGTTTCCGCACATCATTCCCTCGGAACCGTCGGCATTAAACATTCTCATGCGGAAATCCGCCTTGTCCGAGGGCATTATCAGTATCAGACCGTCCGAACCGATACCGAAGTGCCTGTCGCTTACGCGGACGGAAAGCTCCTCAGGATTTTCCACAGTTTCCTCAAAGCAGTTTACATAAACGTAGTCGTTTCCTATACCCTGCATTTTTGTGAATTTCATTTCAGTCACCCTTAGTCATTAATTTCATCAATTTCAAATTTTATAATATCGCCGCCGGCGCTTATATCGTACTCATATTCCTTGCCGCCGTAAATAAATTCTATTTCATATTTTTCGCGGTTATCGTCGGTCTCATGCTCCGTTTTGATAAACGTCACGTCGTTACGTGAGAGACCCGCGTGCTCTAAAGCGATGTTTTCGGCGTCCTCGGCGGAAATTGCTTCCTGAGGCGTCTGCCAAAGCACGGCTTCCTTGGAAACTTTTATGATATGTCCGTCGTCTGCGTTTATTTCATATTCGTACTCGTAAGAGGACGTGTCAAACTCAACCTCGATGACATTGACGCCGTCGTCGTAATCGAACTCTGTCTTTACATTTGTGACTTCCGACTCGTTAACTCCCGCGTGTTCGAGAGCTGCGGCTTTTGCCTCCTCAAGAGTAAGCCGCTGACCGTCAGTGCTATCTGCCGCGGCAGACTGCTCCGTGTTGTTTTGAACTGCCTCGTTTTCCGTAACTTCTCCTGCTGAAGTTGTTTCCGTGGATTCAGAGTTTTGTACGGCGGACGTGGTATTAGCTGACGTAGAAACCTCATCGGCGCTGTTTTGGCAGCCGGCGAGAGACAAAATGCAGAATACTGCGATCAAGACTGCTTTTGCTTTCATAAAGCTCCTCCTTTTAAGGTATAATAATTTTTTACATTTCATAGGTTTTGAGTATGTCTTTCGCTACCGCAGCAAGGGGCAGCCTCATATCCATGGCGCGCTTCTGTATCTGTCTGTGAGCGTCCGATTCGGATATTCTAAGGTACTCCACAAGGGTGCATTTTGCACGGTCGATAAGCTTTGCGTCCCTGAGCCGGTTTTCGAGAGCAAGGTTTTCCTCCCTCAGACCAAGCTTCTGTCCACGCGCTATCGTCACATAGCGGAACGTCTGCACAAGCAGAGCTTTGTTCATGGGCTTAGGCAGAATAAAAATATCAGTACCGCCGATTTTTTTGGCTATTTCTCCGCAGAATTTCGCGGGAGCAGCTATTATTACGCCGCAGCCAAGTTCCGCCGCGAAAACCGCAAGTTCCAGACCAAACTCTTTTTCAAGCGGGGCGTTCACAAACGCTATGTCAAAGCTGTTTAGTGAAAGCAGATCCCTGCCGCCGTTTCCGTCGGATACCGAAATTCTGCCGAAGCCGTACTCCGAAGCGGCAAGAGAAATATTATCAGTACTCTCGCTTTCCTGCGAAAAGATCACGATCCCGTTCTCTCCGTTCATGCGTCGTTCCTCCCTTGTATAATTTGTATGCTGCCATATTATTATACCATACTTTTTTGCGGAGGTAAAGTAGTACTTAATTGTTTACATAGAGCTGTTTGTAAGGATTCGCCGTGTTGGGGCTGAGCTTAAAGAAATGCGAGCCAAGAAGTTCCTCCGAATTGCAGCCGAACTCGGCGGAAAATTCCTCAATATCGGCGCGGATAGCTTCAATGTCCTCGGGAGAAGCGTCCGCGCATTTTACCTGAGCCGGAAGTCCTTTGGGAGCGTGCTCCGAGCGGATATAGACAGCTCCGCCGTGCATACCCGTGCCGCAGAAGCCGCCTACGGGACACTCGTTTTCGCAGTCTATGCCGAGAACGACTATGCGTCCGCCCGCCTGATATTCTCCAAGAAAGTCGCCGACCCTGCCTCCTATAACCAGAACGGGAATATGCTTCTGGTACTCTTTCATATGGATACCAGCACGGTAGCCTGCGCTGCCCTTTATAAGGATTTTTCCGTCACGCATACCGTAGCCCGCCGCGTCACCGCAGTTTCCGTGAATGATTATTTCTCCGGAATTCATGGTGTCTCCCACAGCGTCCTGAGCGTTTGCAAAAACGGTTATGCGGCATCCGTTGAGATACGCGCCCAAAGCGTTTCCGGGAACGCCGTGAACTTCTATATTCTTGCCGCTTGCGCGGGTGCCGATATAGCGCTGCCCCAAAGTGTTTTCAATTATGATATCCCTGTCGCCGGCGGAGCTTACAAGATGATTGAGGTCTTTGAAGTGCATATTGTCCGCATTTATTTTAGTCGCCATTTCCGTAACCTCCCGCAAGTTTTTCGTTTCTGTAGCTTCTTGAAAAAGCCATAAGCTGAGGCTTTGTTTTCAGCAGCTCAAAATCGCACTCGTCAATGGGCATATGCCATTTTATCATGTAGGTGTAAATTCCCGCGCGCTTTACGTCTCCCATTAAAATAAAGCCTTTCAGTTCATTGTCCTTTGTAACAAGCTTTTTGTAATTCTCCGAACCGTCGGTGTAGGTGTAAGCTTCGCCATCGTAGCTTCCCGCAGTGATTATGTGCAGACCGAAAAATCCGATCGCGTTCATTGGCATGGCGTTGAGGTAGTAGGTCTCCTTGCCCGCCATGTTTTGTCCAGCAGCTTCGCCCTGTAAAAATGCATTCGGCAGCAGCGCAAGTATTTTCTGCTGACCCGTTGTAATGTCAAGAGATTCGGTGCAGTCCCCCGCGGCGTAAACGTCTTTCAAGCCATGTACCGCCTGCTTTTGGTCGGTAACAATTCCTCGGTTAACCTTGCCTCCCGCTTCGGCTATAAGCTCCGTGTTGGGACGTACTCCAACTGCCAATATTACCATGTCAAACTGCACGGTTGCGCCGTTTGTAAGTACTGCGGAGCTTTCAGAAAATTCTTTAACGCTTGTACCCAAAATAAATTTTACGCCCTTGCTTTCGATATGCTTCTGCATTATTGCGGAGGCCTCCTCGTCCAAAATCGAGGGAAGTATCCTGTCCGCAAGGTCGATAACGGTCATGTCCGCGCCGTAATGCTCCAAAGCCTCTGCGGCTTTCAGACCGATAAGCCCCGCGCCGACTATGAGGACTTTCGCTCCCTCGGCAGCGGTTTCCTTTACCGCCTTTGCGTCGTCAAGCTTCATAAATGTGAATTTGTTTTTTACCTTATCAAGTCCCTCCATTGGGGGTACGAAAGGCTTTGAGCCTGTCGCTACCATAAGCTTGTCATAGGAAATTTCGTTGCCGTTTTTAATAGTGACGGTCTTTTTGTTCGAATTTATTTTCGTAACTCTCGTCTCAAAAAGGGTGTCCACATCATTTTTCTCGTAGAAATCCTCATCGCGGTAACGCATATTTTCCTCGGTAACGTCGCCTTTGAGCCAGTAGGAAATAAGAGGACGGGAATATGTGTGGTACTTTTCGTCTGAAATAACGACTATCTGACCTGTTTTGTCAATTTGACGGATTCCTTGTATAGTGCCTATAGCCGCGGCGGAATTGCCGATAATTACGTATTTCATCAGTTAATCATTCCTTTCTCGATGTTTTGCGTCAGCAAAACTCGCAGCTGAAAAATTTATAATTTTTCAGTTTTCGCCCCTTTCTTCAAAAACTATTGCCTGATTTATGCAGCCGCTTACGCAGGCCGGCTCGCCAATAGCATTTCTTGTGCAAAGTTCGCATTTGGTAATGGTCTTGCCATTGTTTTTTTCATCAATGACGATACAGCCGTAGGGGCAGGACATTACGCAGGTATAGCAGCCAACGCAGCGGCTGTCGTCAATTTGTATCACGCCGCTGTTAAAGGACAGCGCGCCTGTGATACACGCCTTAACGCAGGGGTGGGCGGCGCACTGTCTGCACTGCACCGCGAAATTCACGTCTCCCGCGCTTTCCACGGTAATTCTCGGTACGGGGTTCCTGTTCAGCTTAAAGGTCTTTGCCATATCGGTCTCTCCGCTGTTGGCAAAGGCGCAGTAATATTCGCAGAGGTGACACCCGAGGCATCTGTCCTCGTTTACATAAACACGTTTCATTAAATCATTCCTTTGTAGGGGCGGACCCTATATCCACCCGTTTTTACGGTATATTTCCCGCAGGCGGATATGGAATCCGCCCCTACGGTTTTGGATTTATTGTTTATTGTTCGGGAGCGTATTCCGTCCTCAAAATGGAAAAATACAGCCGTCCCACATATTCGCCGTTCATATAGAAGTAATCGCGGAGAGTGCCCTCGTAGGTCAGCCCGCATTTTTCTATTACCCTCTTGGACGGCTTGTTTATCGTTTTTGTGCAAATCTGTACCTTGTGCAGGTTTATTCTGTCAAAGCCGTAGGCGATGACCGCTTTCGCCGCTTCCGTTGCGTACCCTCTGCATTGGAAAGCCGCGCCTATGCAGTATTCTATCTCGGCGAAGTGGTTTTTGCTGTCAACCAGAAAATAAGCTATCTGCCCGATACACTCGCCGCTTGCTTTTTCAATTACCGCCCAGCGGTAGTAATCCTCCCTATCGTAGGAGCCGATATATTTGTCAAGCAGACCCTTTACTTCTTCCGCTGTTGAGTATACCGGTTCACTGTACAACGACTGTATCTTTTCGTCGGCTATCCAGTTTTTCCGCATGGACTCATTGTCCTCATATTCAAATCTGCGGAGGGTCAGCCGTTCCGTTTCAATTGTATTTGTACCAACGTGCGTTAACATTTCAACACCCCGCTACTCGCCCGCGTGCTGTATGCCGAGGATATCCAGTTCCTTTTGGTTAAGTCCGATACCGCGGAGCATAAGCCTGTTGCCCTTTAAGGCTTCTATGGAATTTATTCCCATGCCGCCCATTATTTCCTTTATCTCGTGATCCCACGCGCGGACAAGGTTTACCAAACGCTGATATCCCACGTCGGGGTTAAGAC
Organism: uncultured Oscillospiraceae bacterium; assembly: GCA_910586535.1. Taxonomy (GTDB): domain Bacteria; phylum Bacillota; class Clostridia; order Oscillospirales; family Ruminococcaceae; genus RGIG8773. The sequence goes on along the minus strand of CAJUHS010000009.1, from coordinate 5,117 downwards.
GCTTAACAAGGTCGGGACGCTGTGTGGCGATTCCCCAGTTGCACTTGCCGCCGTGGCAGCTCCTGCAAAGGTGACAGCCCAGCGCGAGCAGAGCGGGAGTACCGATATAGATAGCGTCCGCGCCCAGAGCGAAAGCCTTTACCGCGTCGGAGGAGGAACGTACCGAGCCGCCTGCAACTATGGAGACCTCGTTTCTGATACCCTCATCTCTAAGCCGCTGGTCTACCGAAGCAAGAGCAAGCTCAATGGGAATACCCACATTGTCGCGGATACGTGTGGGAGCCGCTCCTGTGCCGCCTCTAAAGCCGTCAATGCAGATAACGTCCGCTCCTGAACGGGCAATACCAGAGGCTATAGCCGCAACATTGTGCACCGCTGCGATTTTAACAAACACAGGCTTTGTGTATTCAGTAGCTTCTTTAAGTGAGAAAATAAGCTGCCGCAAGTCCTCAATGGAATAAATATCGTGGTGGGGAGCAGGGGAGATAGCGTCAGTGCCCATTGGTATCATTCTTGTCTTGGAAACGTCCTCGCGTATCTTTTCGCCGGGAAGGTGTCCGCCGATACCGGGCTTTGCACCCTGTCCCATTTTTATTTCGATAGCCGCGCCGGCGTCAAGATAGCCCTTAAATACGCCGAAACGTCCTGAAGCCACCTGAACTATGGTGTTGCCGCCGTATTGGTAGAAATCCTTATGGAGACCGCCCTCGCCTGTGTTGTAGTATGTACCGAGTTCCTCGGCGGCACGTGCAAGGCTCTCATGTGCGTTCTTTGAAATAGAGCCGTAGGACATAGCCGAAAACATTATTGGGACGTTCAGTTCAAGGTGGGGCGGCAGCTCGGTATTTATCGTTCCGTCGGGGTTTTTCCTTATGCTGCCCGGCTTCTTTCCTAAAAATACCTTAGTCTCCATAGGCTCGCGGAGCGGGTCTATAGGCGGGTTTGTTACCTGTGAAGCATTGATAAGCATTTTATCCCAGTAAACGGGGTAATCCTTGGGAGTTCCCATTGAGGAAAGAAGCACGCCTCCGCTGCCGGCCTGACGGTAGTTTTCTATCATTATCTGCTGCGTATAGTTCGCACTCTCGCGGAACGCATTTTCGTTGGGGCGTATCTTCAAAGCCCCTGTGGGACATATGCAGACACACCGCTGACAGTCAACGCAGTTCGCCTCGTTGGCAAACATTTTGCCGTAGTCCCCGTCAAAATAATGCACCTCGTTTGCGCACTGTCTTTCGCAGGCGCGGCAGCCGATACATTTATCTGTATTTCTAAGTACTTCAAACTGTGCTGGAAAAAAGTTTACAGGCATTTTCTTTTACCCTCCTCGCTGAGATTTGCAATGACAGGCTCGCCGCCGCGTGGACTTCTTATGTTTTCCGCGTCGGGACATATGGCTCTGATGGCGCATTCCTCGCTGGCAATATAGAGCATATCGCCCTTTTCGGCTACCACCATTGAACGAAGTTTTAGTCTGTCGTTGAGAGCCATAAGCCCTCCCGTATATCCTAAAATAATTGAGAACGGTCCGGTAATAAGCAGGCTTGAAAGGGAGTTGCGGAAATATTTAAGCTTGGCTGCTTTTTCCGGTTCGGTCTTTTCCAGCTCGTCTATCTCGCTCCAGAAGGGAGCGGCGATTATGTTGGCGATATCATCGAAATCAAGCTGCTGTTTTCTGTTAAGATAATCAAAAATGTAAGTGATGACCTCTGTGTCCGTCAGGAGCGTACATTTGTAGCCGAACATTTCAATAAAGCGGCGGTTCGCGTCATAGGATGATATTTCTCCGTTATGTACTATTGTATAGTCAAGCAGGGAGAACGGGTGCGCTCCTCCCCACCAGCCCGGTGTGTTTGTGGGGTAGCGTCCGTGAGCTGTCCATGAGTAGCCGCTGTATTCCTCTAAACGGTAAAATTCGCCCACGTCCTCGGGATAGCCTACTGCCTTGAAAACGCCCATATTCTTGCCGCTGGAGAAAACGTATGCGCCGTCAATGTCGTTGTTTATACGGATAACGCATTGGGCGACAAATTCCTTTTCGTCAAGCTGGGAGGAAGCTATCTTTGTGGGCAGCGGATTGACGAAATACCGCCAGATAAGAGGTTCGTTTGTAATGGCGGGTATCTTTTTGGTGGGAATGCGGCTCAGATTCACCACGTCGAAATGGCGGTCGAGGAAACGCTCGGTTTTCTCTCGGGACTCAATCGAGTCATAAAAAACGTGGAATGCGTACAGATCCTTGTATTCGGGATATATGCCGTAGCCCGCAAAGCCGCCGCCCAAACCGTTTGAGCGGTCGTGCATATATGAAATGGACTTCACGGCGTCGCTGCCGCTGAGACGGTTTCCGTCCCTGCTGATAAATCCTGTAATAGCACAGCCTGATGGGATTCTTATCTCGCCTTCTTTTAAAAGCATATGCTCACTCTCCTAAAAAATATGGGGTAAATTTCACTGAATATCATTCTAACATATAAAAAACCTCTTGTCAATAGTATTTTGCAAGATTATTTGCTAAATCTTGCAAAACTAAGTAAATATTCTATAAATTTGGTCGCAATTTAGTTAATAGTTGATAAAAATTGCACGCAAAATTGCATTTGTTAACACAATAACTGCGTATAATTGCCGCCCGCAACCGCCGCGCACGTCAATTGCCAGCTTCCGGTTGACAAATTGTACGCTCAACTTTATTGATTTTTGGGGGAAAATAGTGTTTAATTGTAAGTGAGGCAGGGAGATGTCCTACCGAATACTATATAAAAATGGAGGAAAAGATCATGATTTTAGCGGACAAAATTATCTATTTAAGAAAAAAGAACGGCTGGTCTCAGGAGGAGCTTGCGGAAAAGCTGGGCGTAACAAGACAGTCGGTATCGAAATGGGAGGGTGCACAGTCTGTTCCCGATCTGGATAGGATATTGCAGATTGGAAAAGTTTTCGGCGTAAGCACCGATTACCTTTTGAAGGACGATATGGAAACTGAGGAGTCTGTATCTGAAAGTTACAGCGACGACGATGGTTCTCTGCGCAAGGTCTCCATGGAGGAGGCAAACCGTTTTCTGCGCATTAATGAAAAGCGTGCTCCGCGTACTGCATTCGGCGTGTCGCTTTGCATACTGTCGCCTATAGTTCTTATTATTTTGGCGGGATTAAGCGATTACAGACCCGACTTTTTCGGAAGCTTTACCATAAGTGAAAATATTGCTGGCGGCATAGGCGTTGCGGTACTGCTTGCAATAATTGCCTTTGCGGTTATAATCTTCATAATGTCCGGACGGGAGCTTAAAGATTTTGAATTTCTCGAGAATGAAGGTATAGACACGAATTACGGTGTAAGCGGCATGGCAAAGGAACGGCGGGCGGCATACTCTTCAAAGCACACAAAAAACCTTATCCTCGGCACTGTCATCTTCATACTTTCGGTAATACCACTGTTTCTGTCGGCCATTACCGACGATGATCTTACCGCGATAATGGGATTTGCTCTGTTACTGGCAATATGTTCCGTGGGAGCTTACATTCTGGTAAAGACCTCCATAATCAACGACGGCTATAATATGCTTTTGGAGGAGGACGACTACAGCCGCGAGAGAAAGTCTGATAAGAAAAAGCGCAGGGATATTATGGCAATTTACTGGCTGATCGTTACGGCGGTATATATCGGCTATATCTGGTACGCCCGCGCGCACTTTTGGGACAACAGCGGCTGGGGAAAGGCCTCGACAAACGGTTTGGTGATCTGGGTCGTTGCAGGACTGTTATGTCCCGTAGTAAGCAGGATCGTAAAAATGATAAGGAAATAAACGCTCTTTCGGAGATGCTGCAATTATCTTTATGAAAGTATTTAAAACTTCCTGCCGTTTCTGCGGCGGGAAGTTTTTCGTCGGCGGTTGACAAAATTCGGAAAACATGGTATACTGAAAAAAATGCTTTGAAAGGAGCATAGCAGATGAATTGTCCGGAATGCGGAAAGGAAATAAATGATAATGATGTTTTTTGCGGCTGGTGCGGCGCGGAAATTATTAATAGTACGGAAAATACCGGCGATGACGAGGTTGCCGGGGAAAAAAGCGGACGTTCGTTAAAACTGTCCAAAAATAAAAGCGGAGATAAAAAGAAAACTTTGAAAATCGCCGTAAGAGTTATTGCTGCGGTTATTGCTGTTGTTGTAATCACAATTTTAATAGTATACATTGTGAATACGGTCAAGGCTTCGGCGGGAAGAAAAATTTTTGACAGCGTACCACTCGGCAGGGATATCGACATTATTGAGTCCACAACGGCTACGGCGTTTATAAGCGGTGAAAGCTCGGCTTACGGCGCATTGAACCATATTGCGGATTACGATTACATCTGTGAATCCGAGAAGAGTGTTAATGTAGGCGGTATCGAGGTCCCCGAATGGGCTGTGCTGCTGAGGAAAAGCGGCGGAGATTCTGTCGGTGAGGCTGTTCTGTACAATTTTTATGTTATCGGTCACAACTGGATGGGCAGCAAAACTGCTTCTAATATTGAAACAAGTGTTATTAATTTCGGAGATTCCCTTAAAAGCGCCGAGCGCACATTGGGTCTTAAAGCATATACTATTGTAAGAGAAAGCGAATCGAACACTTCAACCTATGTATATAGGTATCACTATGTTGACAGCGAATCGGGCAACACGATCGTAAAGAATTTTTATATTGTTGTGAGCGATGTTGATAATCAGGTAAAGGACGTTCGTGACGAACAGCTTGACTATTTGAAGCTTATTTTGCAGGCAGAATAATTACATTTTGGCGTAAGAAGTTAAGAATTTTGTGTTATTGTTGTGCATTGTGCTGTGAATTTGACGAATTATATTGTCTTATGTAGGTAATTTGCCAAATTTGAAAAAAGGTGTTGACAAACCTCAATTAATGTGTTATTATATTTAAGTCGCCTCGGGGACAACAAAAAATTTCCTGAAAGAAATTTTAAAAAAGTACTTGACAAGCAAAAGAACATGTGATATAATGAAAAAGTTCCGCTGCGAGGTTAAGTAAAACCGAAGGGACGCTCGAATGAAAGTTCGGGATTGGGAATCTTGAAAATTGAACAACAAACGAACCTGAAAGAATGGAAGAAGAACCCTG
>CAJUHS010000008.1 GCA_910586535.1 uncultured Oscillospiraceae bacterium | reverse complement strand
GAAAACGGCAATTTGTAGATTTTTAATTTTTTCATGATAGATTTTCCTTTCGTTTGGGATTGATTTAATTATACTATAACGCTATCTTTATATCAATAGCCAAAATGCACAAATATATAGAGCTATCGTTATATAATATTTATATAGATATCATTATATGGATATTATATAATAGATATGTGGAGGTAATGCAATGGCGGTAACCAAAGCTCAACAGGCAGCTACTAAAAAATTTGAAGATAAAAATTACGATAAAATTTTGCTTCGGCTTCGTAAGGATACGCTTTCCAAAGAAACTGTACAGGCGGCTGCCAAAAATGCAGGGGAAAGTTTGAACGCTTATATTACAGGTGCGATAAGCAATAGAATCAAACAAGAAACATCGTCTTTATCCAATGATAAAAATACTGAATAATTGTAGGGGCGGGGTCTCCTTGCTTGCGAGCCCGCCCGCGGTTACGGTGCAGCGGGACGTGAAACCCGTCCCCTGCAAATGGGTGTCCTTAAAGATTGATATAATTATAACATCTAACGTTAGATATTTCAATATGCAAAGCGAACAATCTTACGTTGGATTATTTGTGTAATATTATCAGTATTTAAATTTATAAGAATATGTTAAAATAAGTAAAAGGCGGTGTAAATATGCCCGACAAAGCAAAATCCACCGATTATAAAAGAAAATTCAATTCCGAAAACTATGACAGAATTGAATTGACAGTAAAAAAAGGCAAAAAGGATATGCTGAAAAAACACGCGGCTGACTGCGGTGAGACCCTTAATGGGTTCATAAACAGAGCCATATCGGAGACGGTCGAGCGTGACGAAACGGCAGCAGTGTCCGGTCAAAAGACGGAAAATACAGAATAACTGCCAACTATAAAATTATACAAATGGAGGTAATTTGTATGTCAAGCGAAATCAGAGACGTAAACCTTTGGGAAAGCGGCGAGACCAAAATCCAGTGGGTAAAGGCAAATATGCCCCTGCTCCGCGGTATCGAGGAGGAATTTGCCGCCGAAAAGCCCTTTGCGGGTATCAAAGTCGCCCTTTCCGTACACCTTGAAGCGAAAACCGCGTATCTGTGCCGCGTTTTGGCGGCGGGCGGCGCTGAAATGTACATCACAGGAAGCAATCCGCTTTCCACTCAGGACGACGTTGCGGCGGCTCTCGTTCACGGCGGGCTGAACGTTTTTGCCTGGTACAACGCCACCGACGAGGAGTACCACCGCCATACCTCAAAGGTGATAGAAGCGGGCCCCAACATCATCATCGACGACGGCGGCGACCTTGTGAACCTTATCCATAACGAGTACCCCGAAAAAATTGCCGATGTCATCGGCGGCTGTGAAGAGACCACCACGGGCATTATCCGCCTTATCGCCATGGCTAAGGAGAACAAGCTGCAATTCCCCATGGTTCTGGTAAATAACGCCGACTGCAAGCACCTGTTCGACAACCGCTACGGCACGGGTCAGTCCGTCTGGGACGGTATCAATCGTACCACAAACCTTATTGTTGCCGGCAAAAACGTTGTTGTTGCCGGATACGGCTGGTGCGGAAAGGGCGTTGCAATGCGCGCAAAGGGTCTGGGCGCAGAGGTAATAGTTACCGAGATAGACCCGATAAAGGCAATGGAGGCTGTTATGGACGGCTTCAAGGTCATGAAAATGACCGAAGCGGCTAAGGTGGGAGACTTTTTTGTAACCGTTACCGGCTGCCGCGACATTGTTACCGAGGAAAGCTTCAACGTTATGAAAAACGGCGCGATCTGCTGCAACGCGGGACACTTCGACGTTGAGGTGGACGTTGCCACGCTGAAAAAAATCGCCGTGGAAACAAAGACCGCCCGTAACAATATTCAGGGCTACAAGCTGAAAAACGGAAACTGGATATACGTTATCGCCGAGGGACGTCTCGTAAACCTTGCTGCTGGAGACGGTCACCCTGCGGAAATTATGGATATGAGCTTTGCCATTCAGGCGCTGTCCGCTCTGCACCTTGTGAAAAACAAGGGCAAGCTTACCGAGAAGATAATTGACGTTCCCAAGTATATCGACCGGGAAGTTGCGGAGAGAAAGATACGCTACTGGGGCATGGAAATAGACAAACTCACCGACGTGCAGGAGAAATACCTCAACAGCTGGGAAGCGTAAGTTTGCAAATAGTGCAAACAACGCAAAACAGGGCTTTGTTCCAAAACGGAAATGATAAATATTTGCGGAAATAAAAACCGGAGATCGGAAATTTTGCCGATTTCCGAGTTTTTTTGTCAAAGTAATTGCAAATTGCAAACCAATGTGGTATAATGAATTGTACATGAATTTTTGCGGAGAGGAACTTTTAGAATGGATAACAGCATTGTCAAATTTGCCGTTTACGATAATACCAATTTTTATAAGATAGAACTGTCGAGAACGCTTCTGCACTTTACTGAGTTTGACTTTACCTATTTCTGGGAACAGTGCATAGAGGCCGGCAAAACTGCGCGCAAAACCGGAAGGCTCCCTCAGAACATTGTCACAGGCGCAAAGGCGGCGGTGGGCCGCGCTCATCCCTATATCGAGGCGTGCATTGGCACTGACTATTCCGAAATAGTTCTGGACTGCATTATCGAGTATATCTGCCACAGCGAAAGAATAGGTCTGGAAGAACTGTGGGCAAGGTGCATCTCTCCGAAAAATCCATATGAAGAAGCAATTTTCAGGCGTATTTCCGAGTACAAGGCTAACCGTGCCATGAACCGCTGGACGAGCATTGTCCGTTTGCAGGAGTACGCAAAAAATAAAATGACCTTTATTTTCGATACCGACGATATCGGAACCATACTCAGCGACGACACCGTCCGAGCAAGAAAAGAATATTTTGACCTTGCTCTTTCGGTGGCTGCAAACGAGCTGGGCTGTTCGGGAAACCTTCTTCCGTCGGTAAAGCTTCTTACTCCCGCAACGCTTCCCAACTCAGCTTTCGTGGTTGGAAAAGTCTCGAAATCCATTTACCGCCGTTTCGCCGACGAGCTTGCCGAGGGCAGGGATTTGTCCGCAATGGAAAAGCGTGACTGCTCGAAAATACGCGATCAGCTTGCTATGGAGGCGTACTCATACGTAAAAAACATGACCCGTCCAAATGAGATAGAAATGAATTTTGCTCTGGAAGCAATTCGTGAAAATCCCGCCGAGATCTACTATCCCGACAGCTTAAAGGCTGTCATCGATCTTGAGTTCGAGCTTATGGTACGTGATAAAATATATATGCGAAAATGTGAAAACTGCGGAAGATTTTTTACCGCTCTTGACGACAACACCCGCTGCGACAGGGTGAACAGCTCAGGAAAGACCTGCCGCCGCCAATACGAGGAGCTTGTGGAAAGTATTTCCGCAAAGGCGGGAGGAGCAAGAGATGCACATGAAGCGATCCCTCAAGCGGACGGAAATCTTTCCGCGGAAAATTTGGAAACGGCAAATATTACGGAAATATCTCCCGTTTCCTCTTTGATACCGCCGCCCGAAGTGCGTGAGCCCGTAGCAGTTCCCAAGGAAACAGAAAAACGCGCCCAGAAGCTTTACAATGCTCTCTATAAGCGGGTCAATAAGGGAATTGACGAAAATGAGTTCAAAGAATGGTCTCAGTATCTGTCCAATATGAAGAGAAACCTGAAGCTCGGCGAAGCTTCTCTGAAACAGTATGAGGAATTTCTCGATTATTCTGACAGACTCTGCAAAGAAGTCAAGCTTGCAAGCAAGAACAAGACTGTGCACGCTCCCGTTGAGAAACCCTATGATATGAGCATTCCGGCCGGAAAAAACGGAAACGATACTGGAAAAACGGAAACGCCGGCGGAAACAGATGAAAATGAAACTGCAAATGAAATTTCCGAGGAAGAATTTGTGGAAATTGCAGAACTGTCCGAAAAAATAGAGAAAAAGCACGCGGAAAAAGCCGCCTCCGAAGCCTCGCCGAAAGTCCCTCAGGTAGAGGGAACAGTGGTATCCTCAGACAATGTGAAAGTCAAGCCGTTTACTCCTCAGGCTTTTGATTCGCTGTACGACGCTATGCAGGCTGGAAATGACGATGATGAGGACGGGGACGAGTCCTCCAAAAAGCAGAGTAAACCCGTTGAAATCAAAAAGCCAAAATGGGAACGCCTCAGCCGCGAGGAAGCCTTCAAGGACAATGACAAGGACGACGAGTAAAAGTTCCACATAAAACCGAAAGGAGCTGCAAAATGCTTTTTATAAACGAAGCAGCCGCGATAAACGGTCTTGCGGACACTATCATAAAGGGCGGAGTAAGCCTTTACAACGCAATGAAATATATCTATTCCATTGCTGAGGACGATTTCTACAACATCAGCATTAAAGACTCATTCAAGGTTGTGCTCAACAATATTACCGATACCGACTGTTTGCAGGGGCTGGGTCTGCACATAGACGAACGTACCTGCGCCGAAATGCAGAGCGAGGCGTACAACCATGTCTTATCGCTTATGGTCTACTCGCTGGCAGTGAGGATACCCACTTTGAAAAACGTTAAGATAAACGATGAAAATATGACCGACGATCAGCTTTACCGCCTCTATAACGCAGTAATGGAAAAAGGTGCGGAAAACTATAAGGACATAATATCCGAAACGTTTCTGGAAACAAAGTACCTTGTCAGAAAGGGGAAAAAACTTCAGCCGTTTACCGCAGACTGGTACAAGACATACATCTATACCAACGTTCCCGAGCTGGCGGAAATAACCAATAAAAATATGTTTCTGCTGGGATTTGCGGACGTGCTTTTCGCAATGTTTTACTCATGTCTCGAGGAGGAAATAAGAAACAAGATGACGGAGTACACCGCCGACAATCTTTCCGAAGTTGAGGGGAAACAGCTATGAGACCTATCTATTTATGCGGCTTTATGGGCTGCGGAAAAACTACTGCGGGAAAACTTCTTGCCGAAAAGCTCGGCTGCGGATTCTTCGATATGGACGACTATATTACGGAAAAGGAGAAAATGGAAATACCTCGTATATTTGCGGAAAAAGGAGAGAAATATTTCCGTGAAGCAGAAACGGAGGCAGTACGCGAGCTTGCCGGAAAAAGCGGCGTTATTGCCTGCGGAGGCGGCGCGATGCTGAAAAAGGAAAACGCAGAAATAGCTTCTGCGGCGGGAACTGTGATCTATATCGACGTTCCTTTCGAGACCTGTTATTCACGCATTTCAGGGGACAAAAACCGCCCCATCGTTATGAACAACACCAAAGAAGAGCTTGAAATAATTTACAGCAGCAGGGCTCCAGTATACAGCGGAAACGCTTCGTTAACGATAAGCGGAGACGGTTCTGCAGAGGAAATTGCGGATAAGATAATTTCAGCGATAGAATAAACCCTTTAGGCGGCGGGCGCAAAGTCTGCCGCTTTTTAAATTCATGAATTTTTCAATATTGAGAGTTAAATATACAGAAAGGATGCAAACGGCTTGGAGGACCTTTTTCCGTGCGGCAAAATCCGCAAACCATTTCGGCGGAAACGTCAAAGTCTCCATGTGATTTGCCGGATTGCAAATAATTATTATGAGGTAAAGAACGACAATAAAAAGCTTCCCGAACGCTTTTGTGCGCTCGGGAAGCTTTATTTGCTCTTTTCGGTTTTGCCGTCATCATCGTCCGCGTGGGTAAGCGCATAAGCGAGGGTCATTATGCTGTCGCCGAGGTGGACGTTTTCCACCGCCGCGTCCTTGTGTGCAACCTTTATATCGTAATGGCTGAAATTCCAGAAAGCCGTTATGCCCAGCGAGACAAGCTTGTCCGCAAGCTCCTGAGCAGCAGTTTTGGGTATGCACAATATCGCTATCTGCGGTTTTTCCTTTTGAAAAAAGCTTTCCATCTCCGATACTGGTATCACGCGAAGTCCCGCAACAATGCTTCCTGCCTTTGAGGGATCGCTGTCGAAAATGCCAACAAGATCGCAGCCGTACTCACTGAAATTCATATGCGTGGCGATTGCTCTGCCAAGGTTTCCCGCGCCGATAAGCACAGTCTTGTATCCCTGATCCACTCCGAGTATTTTGCCAATCTCATCGTGAAGTTCCTGCAAATTGTAGCCGTAGCCCTGCTGACCGAAGCCGCCAAAGCAGTTTAAGTCCTGCCGTATCTGGGAAGCCGTCAGGGACATTTTCCCCGCCAGCTCTCCGGACGAAATCCTTACCGTTCCCTGCTTCAGAAGCTCTCCCACAAATCTGTAGTACCTTGGAAGCCGCTTTATAACAGACGTTGATATATTCTTTGCCATGACGTTTTCACCCTTTTGAATAAAAACTATTAACTATTTAGGATACGTAGCTTTTTATACTAATGTCCAATAAAAAAGTGCGGCAGATCTTTTATCTAAACTTTTAACTGGAGATTAGAATCGGCTTAGTCCTGCATCATTTTTTCAAGTCTCTTATTTATCTCAACAAGGAAGGTTTCCGTATCCACCACCTGCTTGTCGGGAAGCTTGCTCATTGCGGCAAGGTTCTTGTCCATGATACCGTCCTCCATAGTCTGAACCGAAGCCTTTTCAAGCTTGTCGGCGTAATCGCAGAGCGCGGGGATATTGTCCAGTTCCCCCCTCTTGCGGAGCGCTCCCGACCATGCGAAAATGGTGGCAATGGGGTTTGTGGAGGTCTTTTCTCCCTTAAGATAGTTATAGTAGTGGCGCGTTACCGTTCCGTGAGCAGCTTCGTACTCGTAAACTCCGTCGGGAGATACTAGAACCGAGGTCATAAGTCCCAAAGAGCCGAAAGCTGTCGCAAGCATATCAGACATAACATCACCGTCGTAGTTTTTGCAAGCCCAGATAAAGCCGCCCTCGGAACGGACAACCCGTGCAACAACGTCGTCAATTAGAGTATAGAAATACTCGATACCCGCGGCCTCGAATTTGGACTTGTACTCAGCCTCGTAGATCTCAGCAAAAATATCCTTGAAACGGTGGTCGTAGGTCTTGGAAATTGTGTCCTTTGAAGCGAACCACAAGTCCTCCTTGGCGTCGAGAGCGTAGTTGAAGCAGGCTCTTGCAAAGCTTGCGATAGAATTGTCAAGGTTGTGAACGCCCTGAACGATACCGTCGGAATTTTTGAAATCGTGGATAAGAGCACGGGTCTCCTTGCCGTCCTTGTCGGTGATGACGATCTCCGCTTTGCTGCCTTGGGAAGCTTTCAGCTCGGTGTTCTTATAGATGTCGCCGTAAGCGTGACGGGCGATAGTGATAGGCTTAGTCCATGTGGGAATATAGGGCGTAATGCCATTTACAAGAATTGGCTTTCTGAAAACCGTACCGTCCAGAATTGCGCGGATAGTGCCGTTGGGAGACTTCCACATCTCCTTCAGCTTGTACTCCTCAACGCGCTGAGCATTGGGGGTGATAGTGGCGCACTTAACGGCAACGCCGTACTTTTTGGTAGCGTTCGCCGAATCGACAGTAACCTGATCGTCCGTCTCATTGCGGTGTACAAGACCAAGATCGTAGTACTCCGTGTTCAGCTCAATATAGGGATTGATGAGAATATCCTTTATCATCTTCCAGATGATTCGGGTCATCTCGTCGCCGTCCATTTCCACAAGGGGGGTAGTCATTTTGATTTTATCAGACATTTGGTTTTCCTCCGTAATTTAATTTATTTCAAATATGCAGTATGTAAAATAGGGGGACGCTATTTTTTCGCCGACAGGTCGATGAAAAGTCCCACCGCCGTACCCGCAATAGCGCAGGCAAAAACCATTGCTCCGAATCCGCTGGTAAAAGCCCCCAGCACCGCCCCTGCGGTCACACCAATAGCAAGACCAAGCAGGGGACGGCTTATGGCTTTTCGTTTGGACGCAGGTTCTTCCTCCGACCAGCGTTTCAAGGTTATGAGACGTTCTCCGTCGTCTCCCTCCTCTGTGTCGAAGGCGGTGTTTCTCAGCAAATCGCAGGGAAAATCTGAACAGAGGCCGCAATGCTCCAGAAGCTTATCCTCGCAGCATTTCTTGATATCGCAGTCCCCCGCCCAATCGCCCTCCGCAAGATCAAGACAGCCCGGACAGCCGCATTCCTCGCGGTTCACACAGACGTCGCAGTCCAGTCCGCAGCGGGACCTGTACATTACTTCAGGCTCTCGCGGGTGTAGTCAAGAAGCCCTCCCGCAAGAATAATATCCTTTGTTCTGCCCGTAAGCTCGCACATCACGGGAATATCCGCGCCTGTGGTCTTATTTTTGAGAGTAAGCTCGGTCTTGCCAGCTTCAATATCAGCGCGGACGTTTTCCAGAGCAAGTTCGTCCCCCTGTGAAATTTTATCATAATCATTCTCGTTAACAAAGGTCAGCGGCAGGATTCCCGCGTTTATCAGGTTAGAACGGTGTATTCTCGCAAAGCTCTTTACCAGAACTGCCTTTACCCCCAGGTGCAGAGGAGCAAGAGCCGCGTGCTCGCGTGACGAGCCCTGACCGTAGTTCACGCCGCCAACAATAATGCTTTTGCCCATGCTTTCAGCACGTGCGGGGAAGTCCTCGTCGCAAACCGTAAAGCAAAATTTGGAAATTGCAGGAATATTTGAACGCAGCGGAAGTATCTTAGCTCCCGCAGGCATGATGTGGTCGGTAGTGATGTTGTCCCCCACTTTAAGGGAGCAGGGTGCTGAAATGCTGTCCGCAAGAGGAGCGGTAACAGGGAAAGGCTTGATGTTGGGTCCGCGGAGTATCTCCACCTTGTCCATTTCCGACTCGGGAGCGGGAGGAACTACCATGTTGTCGTTTATGATGAACTCCCCGGGCATTTCAAAGGCAGGCATATCTCCCAAAGAGGTCGGATCAGTGTAAACTCCCGCAACTGCGGAAGCCGCCGCGGTCTCCGGGGAAACAAGATATATCTGGCCGTCTTTAGTACCCGAACGTCCCTCAAAGTTTCTGTTGAACGTACGCAAAGAGATACCATTTGAGTTTGGTGACTGCCCCATGCCTATGCAGGGACCGCAGGCGCTTTCAAGTATACGCGCGCCCGCGTCTATCATAATTGCCAGCGCGCCGTTTTGGGCAAGCATATTCAGTACCTGCTTCGAGCCGGGTGCGATAGACAGGGAAACGTCGGGGTGAACCGTCCTGCCCTTTAAAATGTGGGCAACCTTCATCATGTCCATAAGGGAGCTGTTGGTACACGAACCTATGCAGACCTGATCTATCTTCATGCCCTTTAGTTCCTCCGCAGACTTGATGTTATCCGGAGAATGAGGACAAGCCGCAAGCGGAGCAAGCTCCGAAAGGTTTATCTCAATAACTTCATCGTATTGGGCGTCGGGGTCGGCTGAAAGCTCAGTCCAAACATCGCCCCGCTTCTGAGCGTCAAGGAATTTCTTGGTTATTTCGTCCGAAGGGAAAATGGACGTTGTTGCTCCAAGCTCCGCGCCCATGTTGGTAATGGTTGCTCTTTCGGGTACGCTGAGGGTCTTAACTCCCTCGCCTGTGTACTCAATGACCTTGCCAACGCCTCCCTTTACTGACATTCTGCGGAGGACTTCAAGTATAACGTCCTTAGCCGCTACCCAAGGGGAAAGCTTGCCCGTCAGCTTAACGTTTACTATTTTCGGATATGTAATATAGTATGCTCCGCCGCCCATAGCAACGGCAACGTCCAGACCGCCCGCGCCTATGGCTATCATTCCCAGTCCGCCGCCTGTGGGAGTATGGCTGTCCGAGCCGATAAGAGTCTTGCCGGGGATACCGAAGCGTTCAAGGTGTACCTGGTGACAGATACCGTTTCCGGGACGTGAGAAATAAATGCCGTGCTTTTTAGCCACAGAGCCGATAAAGCGGTGATCGTCGGCGTTCTCGAAGCCCGACTGGAGGGTATTGTGGTCGATATATGCCACTGAGCGTTCCGTTTTTACTCTTGGAACTCCCATAGCTTCAAATTCAAGGTACGCCATAGTACCCGTTGCGTCCTGAGTAAGAGTCTGGTCGATCTTTATTCCTATTTCTCCGCCCTTGACAAACTCGCCGTCCACAAGGTGCGCCTTAAGAATTTTTTCCGTTAACGTGTATCCCACTTGCGATCATCCTTTCAAATTATAAATTATACATATTTATTATACTATCTTTTGTGCAGTTTGTCAAGAATTTAACTTGCCGGTCAAGGAAATCATTTTTTAACAGTACAAATTTTTGGTGCGGATAAAAATAAGACAGAACGGCGAACCGTCCTGTCCATTTTAATTGGATTTACTTAATAGTTGTAATGTCAGAACCAAACCACTTGGTCGAAATTTCCTCAATCTTGCCGTCGGCTTTCATTTCAGAGAGGATCTTCTGCACCTCGTCACGAAGCGCCTGGTCTCCCTTGCGGAAACCGATAGCATACTCCTCGGGGGAAAGACCGTCGGGAAGTATAGCGTAGTCCTTGCCGGTGGTGGATATCTCATAATTTGCAACAACACTGTCAAGGAAAACCGCATCAACAAGGTCAAGATCAAGCTGCTGGAGGCATTCAACATTTGTTGCCAGTTCTGTTGCGGTAATGTTAAGACCCGACTCGTTAAGTATCTCCTGAGCCGTTGAACCGCTCTGCACCGCTACAGCCTTACCGTCAAGGTCTGCCTGTGTAGCGATCTCGCTGTCCTTTTTAACAACAAAGATCATGTCGTTCTTCATGTAGGGGTCGGAAAGGTTCATGATCTCCTGTCTTTCCTCGTTGATGGAAAGACCGTTCCAGATACAGTCGATCTTGCCCGCGTTAAGGTCCTGTTCCTTGGTATCCCAGTCAACGGGCTGCTTTACGAGCTCAACGCCCATACGGCTGCAAACCTCCTCTGCCAGGTCGATATCGAAGCCGACTATGTTGTCCTGCTCATCAGTAAAGCCCATTGGCTTAAAGGTAGCGTCAAGACCAAGTACAAATTTTCCAGAATCAAGAACGTTCTGAAGCGACTTGTCCTCGCCCGCATCGGTGGAATTGCCGTCGTTGGCGGCACCGTCGCTGACAGAAGCGGAGGTCTCCTCAGGAGTATCGCCGTTTCCGTCGGCGGAACAGCCTGCAAGCAGCATTGCGGGAGTCAGAGCCAGAGCCGCAAGCGCCTTGATAAGATTCTTTTTCATAAATAAAGCTTCCTTTCAGATAATTACTTTGCTTTAGTATAATAGCATAACCTTGCGGTAAAGTAAATACCCAAAAGAAATGTTCGGCGTTTTGGTGACTGAGGCAAGGGTTTCGGCAATAATTTTGTATAAAAACACCACGCGGAACGCAGTTACGTTCTTATTTTTTCTTCTTTTTGGAAACTATCCCCGCAATTACCGCACCGGCGATAAGTACGGCTGCCGCGGCAATTATGATTATATATGTTGCTGCGGATACGTTTCCCGTAGCCGGATTCACCGAAGCCAAAAATGTAAATGGCATGAAAATTATCTCCTTTCCCATTATTTTTGTATTATTATATCACTTTTTTCTCTGAATTTCAACAGCTTTTGCGGAAATAAGGCGAAAATCAATTTTATAGCGGTACAAAAAATATTCCGGCCAAATTTTCAGAGAACAGGTCTCCCGTTACGCATTTTTAAAATATATTATTTATACTGCCGGCGTTTAAACCAACCTCCTGCAAAAAGGAAATTTTTATGGATTGCTTATAGTACAGTAAACTGATTTCCGTTGCCGTTTCCGCAAATCCATTGACTTTTGAGAAAGAACGCTGTATAATAAATATAATGGTAATTTATTTGCCTCTCATTTTTTAAAGGAGTTGTTTATTGTGAAGGCTGCTGTAACATATGAATCGGGAACGGTTTTTCAGCATTTCGGACACACAGAAATTTTTAAGATTTACGAGATCGCCGACGGAAAAATTACAGGAAGTGAACTAATTTCCTCCGGCGGAACAGGTCACGGCGCGCTTGCAGGTCTCCTTAAGGAGCAGGGCGTGAACGCTCTCATCTGCGGAGGTATCGGAGGCGGAGCCAAAACCGCTCTTGCCGAGGCTGGAATATCTGTTTACGGAGGAGTTTCAGGCGACGCTGACAAGGCTGCCGAAGCTTTTGCGGCAGGAAAGCTGTCCTATGATCCTGACGTTATGTGTTCTCACCACGGCCACGGAGAGGGTCACACCTGCGGAGACCACGGTCACGGCGAGGAACATGAGTGCCGCCACGGAAACTGTAAGTAAAATCAAAAGCAAAGTATACTTTGAGTATAAATGAAAGGAGCACACTAATGAAAAGGTCACGGTTAAAAACTATCTTCGGGACAGCTTTGTGTCTTTTATGTCTGACGACGTTTTCCTCATGCGGAGACAGCGCTCAGGCTGAAGCTGCCCAAATAACTACTGCTGCGGAGGTACACGATATGAACACGGAAACAGTCTACAAGGCTACCGCCGAGAACGTTAAGCTTCTCGGACGTACATACTTTAACGAGGACAAGCTCTACTGTGCGCTTTCGGGAACAGGCGCGGAATTTTCCTTTACCGGAACAAAATGCACAGTAGATATCAGCGGCGACTCGACCGCCACGAACGCGTCCGCTGCTGACAATCAGGCCCGCATCGGAATCTACGTAAACGGCGAACGCGTTATTGACGACATGGTTGACAATCTGCGGGAAAGCTACGATGTTTTTAGCAGCGATACGCCTCAGGACGTTACCGTCTCCATAGTCAAGCTGTCCGAATCGCCTATGTCCACGCTTGCCATAGACAGCATTAAGGTAACGGGAAGCGCTATCAAGCCCACACCTGACAAGGACGTTCTTATCGAATTTGTGGGAGACTCCATAACCTGCGGCTACGGCTCGGACGACCCCGTAAAGGAGAACCACTTTTCCACCAAGACCGAGGACGTTACAAAAGCTTACGCTTATAAGACAGCCAAGACCCTCGACGCGGATTACAGTTTGGTATCGTTCAGCGGCTACGGAATTATTTCCGGTTACAGCGACGGAAGCAAAAAAGTTTCCAACCAGACAGTTCCACCGTACTATACAAAGATGGGCTTCTCATGGTCTCCCAACGGAAGCTTTGTTCCCGCAAATATCGACTGGGATTTCACCAAGCGTCAGCCCGACGTTATAGTAATAAATCTCGGTACCAACGACGACAGCTACACCAAATCCGAAAAAGACCGTCAGGAGGAGTACGCTGCGGAGTATATAAACTTCCTTAAAACCGTTCGCGAGAAAAACCCCGACGCCAAGATACTCTGCACCCTCGGCATAATGGGCGACAGACTTTTCGAGTATGTTCAGAAAGCCGCGGACGAATACTCTGCCGAAACCGGCGACAAGAATATCTATACAATGAAATTTGACGTTCAGTCTCCCGCAGACGGATACTCCGCAGACTGGCATCCCTCTGTTACCACTCACGACAAGGCTGCCGCAAAGCTTTCTGAGGAGATCAAAAAGCTGCTTGCGGAGTAATTCCCAGTATCGAATCCCGATCTTATCAATAAGTATAAAAAGCCCTTGTATCCGAAAATACAAGGGCTTTTGTCTGTTTGGTTACGAATTAAGTCCGTTATCGGTGAAGTAGCCGCAAACACCGTCCTTAACGAGAGTTCTGTCTTTTCCGCCGAAGCCGTGTCCGGCGCCCTCTACTACGATAAGTTCGGAGTTGGGCAAAGCTTCGTCCACGCGCTTTGCGTAGTCAAGACCGACCACCGGATCCTTGTCTCCCTGATATATTATAACGGGATTTGTAAAAGCCTTGATATGCTCGTATACGTCATATCTCGGTACACCGTCATAGAACGTCTTTGAAAGGGTCATAGTGCCCATAAAGGTGAATGGTTCTGTCATATCGTCGGGATTCATAGCAAGCCACTGATCCACAATGCTGAAAGCAGGGTACACAAGGAACATACCCGCAATTCGGTCGGGCATTTCCGCACCGGTAAGAGCCGCCACAAAGCCGCCCTGACTTTCTCCGTAAATGTAGAGCTGTTCGCTGTCAACCGATTCCATTTCGGAGATCATATCAATAACATGGCGCAGGTTGTCCTGCTCGCTTTCAATGCTCATGTCAACGGAATCGCCGCTGCTTGCGGAACGCGTGCTTCCTCCGCAAAAATCAAAGGTATAAGCTAAAACGCCGTTTTGAGCAAGGTTTGCGGCAATATCCTGCATATCCTCGCCAATGCAGTTGTAGCCGTGGCTGAATATCACCGCGGGGTGAACGTCCCTACCGTTGTCGGGAGTATAAAGCGTACCGAATATATCAACGTCGTCATAGGTGCAGTGAAGCTCTTCCTTTGCAAACTTGCAGGGGTATGATACCGGAGGCAGAGCTTCCGTTGTGGTTTCGGCAGCCGTAGTTTCCTCGGCAGCAGACGAAACGGAAGAATCCGCAGAAGCTTCGGTTACACTGTTCATGGCAGTACCCTCCTCGTTTCCGGCAGAATTGCAGCCGCTCATTGCCGACATGATCACGGCAGCCGCAGCGGTAAGCGCCGCCGTTTTTAAAGCTTTTGATTTAAACATGGTCTTAGTCCTTTCTGTTAGGGGTGATCCTAATCGCCAATTAACCAATTAGCCAATTAAAAGTGTAAATAAGAAATCTGTTTCAAAGTCATATGTGTAAATTTTTACTTGATTTTGTATACACTTTTTAATTGGCGATCAGTATGATTTTAAACTATAAGAGATTTTCCGGTCATCTCAGGAGGCTGGGGCAGGTCGAGAATTTGCAGCATTGTAGGAGCAATATCAGCCAGAACGCCGCCCTCGCGGAGCTTGCAGTCCCCATAGCCTACAACGATAAGGGGTACTGGATTTGTGGTATGCGCCGTAAACGGAGAGCCGTCCGCTTCCATAAGCTTGTCGGCGTTTCCGTGGTCGGCGGTGATTATAGCCGCGCCGCCCTTTTCAAGAATAGCGTTCACCATTCTGCCTACGCACTCGTCCACCGCCTCAACGGCAGCCTTTGCGGCGTCGAAAACGCCTGTGTGTCCCACCATGTCGCAGTTGGCGTAGTTGAGTATGATAACGTCGTACTTGTCGGATTCAATAGCCTTTTCAACAGCGTCAGTTACCTCGTAGGCGCTCATTTCGGGCTTCATGTCAAAGGTAGCTATCTTGGGGGAATCAATGAGTATTCTGTCCTCGCCCTCAAAGGTCTTTTCCTCGCCGCCGTTGAAGAAGAACGTAACGTGGGCGTACTTCTGTGTCTCAGCAATACGGAGCTGGGTCATGCCCTTGCTGCTGAGGTACTCGCCCATTGTCATGGTGAGAGCCTCAGGCGGGAATGCAACGGATACGTTGGGCATTTCCGCGTCGTACTGCGCCATGCAGACAAACTTAACGGGGAAAAAGCCGTTCCGTCTTTCAAAGCCGGTAAACGCCTCGTCCACAAAGGAACGGGTTATCTGCCTTGCACGGTCAGGACGGAAGTTAAAGAAGATAACGCTGTCGTCAGCCTTAATAGTTCCGTTTTTATCAACTACGGTTGGGAGCATGAACTCGTCCGTAACGTCGTTTTTGTAGGAATTTCTGACAGCCTCAACGGGATCTGTTTCCTGAACACCCTCGCCGTAAACAAGCGCGCTGTAAGCCTTTTCAACCCTGTCCCACATATTGTCTCTGTCCATAGCGTAGAAACGTCCCGAAATAGTCGCAACAGAGCCCACGCCTATCTTTTTGATCTCAGCTGCAAGCTCCTCCATATAGTCCGCGGCAGAGGAGGGGGGAACGTCTCGTCCGTCCAGAAAAGCGTGAACATAAACCTTTTGGAGACCGTTTTTCTTAGCCATTTCAAGCAGACCGTAAAGGTGCTCCATGTGACTGTGAACTCCGCCGGGAGAGAGAAGTCCCATAAGGTGAAGAGCGCTGCCCTTTGCTTTGCAGTTCTCCATTGCGGAGACCAAAGCCGGATTCGTAAAAAAGTCGCCGTCCTTGATAGACTTGGAAATCTTCACCAGCATTTGGTAAACAATACGTCCTGCGCCAATGTTGGTGTGGCCTACCTCGGAGTTGCCCATCTGGCCGTCGGGAAGACCAACGTCCAGACCGGACGCGCCGATAGTGGTGTTGGGGTATTCTGCGAAATATTTGTCGAGATTCGGCTTTTTTGCGGCAACAATGGCGTTTCCGTAGGTATCGTTATTGATGCCGAAGCCGTCCATAATAATCAGTGCGAGCGGTTTTTTGCTCATAAAAATCATTCCTTTTTAATACAGCGGGGACGATATTACGTCCCCCGCATAATTTATTGAATAGCTAAATGTTAAAACTTTTGGGTACGAACCAGAAGCCCAGGTAGTACCGTGTTTCGCCCTCAAAAGGATCATAGTCCTTCCAGACCTTGTAAAATAATCCATAGTAGTCCGTGCTGCCGTTGCCGTACTCAATAACAGGGTAACAGAACAGCGGCGGAAGATTACTTTTTTTTGCACGGAACAAGTCCACCGTAAAAAGCACGGCGGAAATACCGAGGATCACAGCACATATTATCGCAGTGATTCTGCGCCTTTTGGGGGACATTGCCCTGTTACGTTTCCGTTCCTCATTTCGGGCAAGCTTAAGCTGTTTGGATTTCACTGTACCTGCCCTCCCTCGGAAAATTTACCAGTTTGCAGAGGCAAATTCCATATTCGTCCCTACGATTTTAACCGTTAACAGCAGCCTGAACAATAGTATTGAAATCAGCAGCCTTGAGAGAAGCGCCGCCGATGAGTCCGCCGTCAACGTCGGGCTTGGAGAGAAGCTCAGCAGCGTTTGCAGCATTCATGGAGCCGCCGTACTGAATGGTAACAGCATCCGCCGTAGCCTTATCGTAAAGCTTTGCAAGAGTTGTGCGGATAAAGGCGCATACCTCCTGAGCCTGATCGGCGGTAGCGGTCTTGCCGGTGCCTATTGCCCATACAGGCTCGTAAGCGATAACTGTTTTCTTAACGTCCTCGGCGGAAACGTCGAACAGGTCAAGCTTTATCTGGCGTGCAACTATTTCCTCGGTAATGCCGCACTCACGCTCCCAGAGAAGCTCGCCAACGCATACGATAGGCTTCAGACCTGCCGCAAGAGCAGCCTTTGTGCGCTTGTTTACTGTCTCGTCGGTCTCGCCGAAGTACTGACGTCTCTCGGAGTGACCTATAACAACGTACTCCACGCCGATCTCTGTGAGCATATCGGCGGATATCTCACCTGTGAAAGCTCCGCTCTTTTCAAAATGAACGTTCTCCGCGCCGATCTTCACGTTTGAGCCTGCAACGGTGTTTACCGCAGTCTCAAGGTTTGTGTAGGGCACGCAGGCGATGACCTCAACGTCCCCCGCGTTTGCGACCAGCGGCTTGATAGCTTCGAGAAGCTCCTTAGCCTCGGGACGGGTTTTGTTCATCTTCCAGTTTCCTGCGATAATTGCTTTTCTGAGTGACTTGTTCATATTGACTACTCCTTTTTGTAATTTATTTGCTTATACTAATCACCAATTAAAAACAGAAATAAAAAATCTGCGCCAAAATCATATACGCAAATTCTGACTTGATTTTTTATACGTTTTTTAATCGGTGATTAGTATTAAAAAATTCCAACATATATTATACCATATTTTCACGCGGAATATATTGTTTTTTTGTTAATAAACCTTTTCTGTACACTCTTGTATCTCAATAATTTCCTTGTCCAGTTTTTCGGCGGTCTTTTTACATTTTGCCGCGTTGCCGAATGTGTTCCTGACAAAAGTTATCACGATATCCGAATGACATATCATCTATTTATTGCGGTAGTTTATGGCAAACCTTTTCGGAACAGTCTCTATGCCCTCGGGGTAAACGGTATGTAAAAAATCCTCACAGTCCTGAGGAAAATACGCGTACACAACGCAGTAATCGATATGCGGATAGACCGTGCTCAACTCTTTCAGGACAGCCAGCGCCATTTTATCAAAATTTCCGTGGTTCCCCACGTAAAAGCGGTCTGCGCCGCGGTTTTCGATAAGCGCGGTTACGGTTTCTTTAAGTTTGATTTTTACCTCCGGCGGAGCGTCGGCATGACCGAAAAATGTGCAAGTCATAAAATATCACCTTATAACATATATTATAACATAAATCATAATATATAAATATAATAAATGTCAATATATAATATATGACAGAGGTGATTTTCTTGGCTGAAAAATTGCAGATAAGCAAACGCTCTGCTATTAAAGGTGACGATGGGTACAAAACATTTTCCATACGCATAAAAGATGAAACGGTTGAACGCCTTGACAAAATTGCCGACGAGACCAACCGTTCAAGAAACGACATAATCGGTTTGATGCTTGATTTTGGAATTAACAACTGTGAAATTACTGACGTAAAGTCCGAATAGATTTGATATAAAAAATGCAGAGACGATAGATCACGTCTCTGCATTTTTTATTCCTGTCTCTTTTTACGGCGTTTCTGTCCGTTTCTGACTCCTCCCGAACCGAAGTTTGCGGAATTATCCTTGTTATTTTCCCTGTTGGCGTTTCCGTTTCCGCTGAACAGGTTGAACTCCAGCTTGTTGTGGTGCGGAGCAAAAAGCGCACCTAAAACAAATCCCAACCCAAAGCAGATAACCATGCAAATTATGCCGAACCCGTTATCCTTGAAAAATTTTTTGATCTCCATATAAAACTCCTTATAACAAAGCGGAGAACAGTATAAACTAATCTCCGCCTTAATGTTTCTGTTGGATTGCCAATTTTAAACAACTTGCCCGCCCCCTTGATAGTGGGCAAAGCAAAGTCAAATGCTATAATTTCTTACTGTGGGAGTAGAAACTGCCCGCAGTGGCTCACTGCTTTTCCGCGATAACGTCAACACCGGGAAGAACCTTGCCCTCAAGGTACTCGAGGGAAGCCCCGCCGCCTGTGGAGATGTGGGACATCTTGTCGGCAAAACCAAGCTGAATTACAGCCGCCGCAGAATCGCCGCCGCCGATGATAGTGGTAGCGTCAGTCTCAGCAAGAGCCTTTGCAACAGCGATAGTACCCTTTGCAAGAGTAGGATTCTCGAACACGCCCATAGGACCGTTCCAAACTACGGTCTTTGCGGACTTAACAGCGTCTGCGAAAAGCTCCATGGTCTTTGTGCCGATGTCCAGACCCATTTTATCAGCGGGTATCTTGTCGCCGTCAACCACCTCAACAGCGATGTCGCCGTCGATAGGATCGGGGAATGCGGCCGCGATAGTAGTATCAATGGGGAGAAGCAGCTTCTTGCCAAGCTTGTCGGCTTTAGCCATCATTTCCTTGCAGTAGTCGATCTTCTCGTCGTCAACGAGAGACTTTCCAACCTCGCAGCCCTTAGCCTTAAGGAACGTATATGCCATACCGCCGCCGATGATAAGCGTGTCGCACTTTTCAAGCAGATTGGAGATAACGTTCAGCTTGTCGGCAACCTTTGCGCCGCCGAGGATAGCAACGAAAGGACGAACGGGTACTTCAACAGCGTTTCCGAGGTACTGGATCTCCTTCTGCATGAGGTAGCCTACAGCGGTCTCCTTAACGAACTTTGTAACGCCGGCTGTGGAAGCATGGGCGCGGTGAGCGGAGCCGAAAGCGTCCATAACGAATACCTGACCGTCAACCAGCTCTGCAAGCTCCTTGGAGAGGTTCTCGCCGTTCTTGGTCTCGTCAGCGCCGCGGAATCTTGTATTCTGGAGTACAACAACATCTCCGTCAGCCATAGCCGAAACGGCAGCCTTAGCGTTGTCGCCTACAACTGCGTCGTCAGCGGCAAATGTTACCTTAGTACCGGGGAGCAGCTCAGCAAGTCTGTCTGCTGCGGGCTTAAGTGAGAATTTATCCTCGGGACCGTTCTTGGGCTTGCCCAGATGCGAGCAGAGAACTACCTTTCCGCCGTCTGCGATAAGCTTCTTGATAGTGGGAAGAGCTGCCTGG
This sequence comes from uncultured Oscillospiraceae bacterium, assembly GCA_910586535.1. Taxonomy (GTDB): domain Bacteria; phylum Bacillota; class Clostridia; order Oscillospirales; family Ruminococcaceae; genus RGIG8773. Next base: position 91,286 of record CAJUHS010000008.1, on the reverse strand, counting down.
ATACGGTTATCGTTTGTGATCTTTCCGTCCTTGAGGGGAACGTTGAAGTCCACTCTTACGAGGACCTTTTTGCCCTTTACGCTGATGTCGTCAACTGTTACCTTGTTTAAACCTGCCATAGTAATGACGTCCTTTCATAAATAAGATATTGGGGCGGTTCCGTAACGGGGGATACCGTTAAAAAAATAACGCCCTGTCAATATTATTTTATACTATTTTCCCAAATTTAGCAAGGGGTTAGGAAAAATTTTTAAAATATTTTTATATTTTTTACTGTCCTATCCGGCTGTTCCCGCCTGTAAATTCCCTCAGCACCTCCAGTACCCTGTCGGGATCCACGGGCTTTGAGACATGGGCGTTCATACCCGCGTCAAGAGCGGCTTTTACGTCCTCGGCAAAGGCGTTGGCAGTCATTGCGACAATGGGTATAGTTTCAGCGTCGGGACGTCCCGAAGTCCGGATAGCTTTTGTAGCTTCATATCCGTTCATAACGGGCATCTGGACGTCCATAAGGATAATGTCGTACTCGCCCGCCGCGGAGCTTGTGAATTTATCGAAAGCCTCCTGACCGTTTTCGGTAACTACGCAGTTCAGACCGGGGATCTCGCTGAGCAGCTCAATAAGAATTTCCGCGTTGATCTCGTTATCCTCGGCAATAAGTATCCGCTTGTTTTCTATGGATATCTCACTTTCTTTTTCGGAAACTCCGCCTCCCGTGCGTATCCTTTCCACCGCAAGCTTGAAGTTGGTCAGGAAGAACGGCTTCGGCATGAATCCGTCTATACCCGCCGCCATAGCCTCCTCCTCGATATCGCTCCAGTCATAGGAGGTAAGTATCATTATAAGGACGTTTCCGGGAACCGTCTGTCTTATCCTGCGTGCGGTCTCCACACCGCTCAGCCCCGGCATTTTCCAGTCAAGTATCACAATGCCGTATTCGGAGCCTCTTCCGTGAGCCTCCTTTGCCATTTCAACCGCGTTCAGACCGTCGGAAGCGCACTGTACCGCAACTCCCGTACCCTCCATTGCGCCCGTGATGTTCGCGCATACATCCGGGTCGTCGTCCGCAATAAGGATACTTCCAATTCCGTGGTTTTTCCAGAAGTTTCTGTCAATATCCGTTTCCTGCATACGAAGCTCCAGCTCAACAACAAAGGAGCTTCCCTCGCCCTGTTTGCTCTCCACGGAAATAGTTCCGCCCATAAGGTCGACAAGATTTTTTGTGATCGCCATTCCCAGACCTGTACCCTGTATTTTGTTTGTGGTACTGTTTATCTCGCGGGTGAACGGAGCAAAAATTATCTGCTGATATTCCTCTGACATACCCATGCCGTTGTCCCTGACGGTAAACCTCATACGCGCGTAATTTTTCGCGCCGCCCGGAATCTGTTCCATTATCATTTCTATCCTGCCGCCGTCCTGAGTGTACTTGACGGCGTTTGACAGCAGATTTATCATGATCTGTTCTATTCTAAGCTTGTCGCCGACCAGATACTCCTGCTGGATATTGCTGACCGATATTTCAAAGCTCTGTCCGCGTGCTTTTGCCTGGGGCTTTATGATAGTGGACAGCTCCTCGACTATCTCGGCAAGATTTATCTCCGTGAAGTTTATCGAAGCCTTTCCGCTTTCAATCTTGCTCATGTCAAGGATATCGTTGATAAGTCCCAGCATATGATGGCTTGAAGCGATTATCTTTTTGGTATGTTCGCGCACCTTTTCAGGCTTGTCGCAGTCCCTCTGGAGCAGCGTTGACAAGCCTACGATAGCGTTCATAGGCGTGCGGATATCATGGCTCATGTTGCTGAGAAACGTGCTCTTGGCGTTGTTGGCTTCCCTTGCAATATTGAGAGCCTCCTCAAGAGCGGCCTGGTTCCTGTTTTCGGCAGTTCTGTCTGAAAGCACGGCTATCAGCTTTTCGGTGTTGTCTACCTCAGTGCAGTAAATAAACTCGCTGAACCATCTGTGCTCGCCGCTTATGCCGTGTATACGCTCGTTTTCAAGGGAAAGCGGCTTTCCCGGCACAATTTTTTTGATAAGCTCTTTACCTATTTCGTTTTCATTGGAACAAAGGGTGCTGTTTATCACAAGCAGGTCTTTTTTTACTTCCCTTACAGACAGACCCATTACACGCTCAATGTTGGGACTTACATATTCGACTGTGCTTCCGTCGATAGAGGACATAAGAAACACGTCGTTAGTGTTGTTGGAAAGTATACTGAAAAGCTGTTCACGGTATTTCAGCTCCTGCTCCATTCCCAGAATGCTTCTGTAGTTATGGCGCATGATTATCAAAAACGCCGCAAAAACCACAATTCCTATTCCGATAATGAACAGGATCATCTGAGAGCTTTTTACAACGTTTTCCGCGTCCTCCATAATAACGCTGTCGGGAATTATCGAAATAACGTACCAGCCGCTGATACTTTCAACAGGAGCGTAGGTGTACACATACATTTCCCCGCGGTACATAAATCTTGCCGAACCCTTTTGCTGATTTCCGAGAGCGTCTCTGAACGCTTGAAGTTCTTCATCGTCATTACCGTTAACATCAATAACATCGAAGATATTGTTAAAGCTGCGGCTGCTGTTTTTATGGCTTGACCGTACCAATATATCGCCCTCGCTGTTTATGATATGGGAAAATCCGGTATCGTTGAAAAAAGTAAGTGAAAATTCATTTGAAACGGACGAAAGCAGAAGCTCTTCAACAATGATACCCTTATCGCCGTCGGCAAAATCAAATCTTTCATAGAAGGACATAACATTTCGTCCTGTAAGCACGCTTACGTCAGGCTCGCATACTCCGTTTTCACCAAGAGCAGCAAAAAACGCAAGAGCCTCCCCGCTGATCGTTATTACGTCCGTGCTTCTGTTTGAAAACACGTCGCCGTCGTCCATATCAATAACGAAGTAATCGTTTTCCGACTCGCCGAGGACTGAAAGCTGTCCGCTTATCTCCGCATGACCGTCAGATTCTTCTTTCTCCATGATAAGCGTCAGACTGCGGAGCATTTCAGCATCCTTAGCGGCGTAAACGTCGAAAGCATGGCTTCCCTGAGCAGTTACCTCAAGAATATCGGTAACGGACTGATTCCACATAGATCTGTGAACGGACGCTATGTAATAAACACCTATCGCGGCAATGATCAGTACCGACAAAAGCGCAAAACCCAAAGTTTTAAGCTTCTGCGTTCTGTTCATAACAGATCACTCCTCCATATTAATGCCCGCCGGGTTTCAGATAAGTACTTCGGCAGGAATAAATTGACCGGCGCAATGTCCTGCGGTTTTTGCGCCGCATAGCCGCGTACAAGTTACACGGCAATTATTATGATTGTAGCATATGCATACTGAAAATTCAACAGTATCAATGTGAATTTTTTTCTTATGGCTGCATGATTGCAGTCATTTGTTAAAAAACAAAATGCGGAATTTGCGGTAAAACCGCAAATTCCGCTTAGACCGACATTCCATTAAAAAGAGCGGTTAGAAACAGACCCGCTTACGCGCCGTCCGCAGTCTTTCACTCAGGAAAATCAGACAGATAATGACGAGAATTATTCTTCTCTCATCTTTGCAAAACAGTCGCTGCAATATACAGGACGGTCCTCTCTGGGTTTGAAGGGTACTCTTGCAGGTCCTCCGCATGAAGCGCAGGTTGCCTCGAACATTTCTCTTTCAGCCTTTGCGCTGTTCTTTCTTGCGTCGCGGCAGCTCTTGCATCTCTGAGGCTCGTTAACAAAGCCCTTTTCCGCATAGAACTCCTGCTCGCCGGCTGTGAAGGTAAATTCGTTTCCGCATTCCTTGCAAACCAATGTTTTGTCTTCGTACATTTTGCTTTCCCTCGCTTAAAAAAATTTGGACCTGAGAACGGATTCGCACCGCCACCTTTGCCTTTAAAAAAGCAACGCTCTTGACTTTAAGTTAAGCTACCTGGTCGTATATTCAAATGTCCGTATTACCGGGGGAAAACAAAACTCTCAGCTTCTTCCTCACCCGAAAAACAGCATTATCAACGGATTTCAGCGGAATATCCAGCCTTTCTGAGATCTCGCCGTAGGACAAGCCGCTCAGATACAGCCTGAAAATATCCCATTCAAGATTTGAAAGAAGCGATTTTATCTCATCGTAAATGCCAAGCATTTTCTCCTTTTCAAACCAGATATTTTCCGGGGACGAACCGTCCTCCGCATTTTCTTCAAAGTTCCCCGCAGAGCCTTGCCCCGCGTTTCTTCTCATTCTCACCGCTGCGGATTTTATGCCGTTTGTAACACATGCATCCGCAAATGATGAAAATTTTGTCCCCCGCCCCGGATCGAAAGAATTTACAGCGTTCAGAAAGGACAGAAAACCCTCCTGCGCAAGATCCTCCGGTTCCGCGTAATCTCTCGCAAAACCATAGGCTTTTTTTCTAACAAGCCGCATATAGCGCGAAATGAGCGTGGAAACAGCGCGCTTCCCGATGACCGAATTAGCCTGGCAGCGGGAAATCTCAACAAGCTCGATATCTTCGAGCGAATCAAATTCCAGCGAATCGGGTTTTTTTAACCCTGAGCTGTTAACATCCGGATACAAGCAGCTCATTGCCTTACCACCAATCCAAGGACATATGCCTGACAAACCGCGTCATACAGTTATACGGCTATAAAAATAATTACTGTATAATATTTTATCATTAACCGGCGCATATTGTCAAGGAAATTCAGAAAATTTCCGACTAAATTTGTATACTTTGTGAGTAAGAACAATAATCGACAATTGTATTTGGTAATTTTAACAATCAAGCGGTTTAAACAACGACAAAGGCGGACTGTCCGCAGAATGCAAACAGTCCGCCTTTTATACTGCGCTGTAAAATTTTAAAGCATCAAGCCGCCTTTTCACAAATAAAATAAATTCAAGTAATTTCTTACAAAAAACATATGTCAATAATATTGCTGTTTACTGTTTAAGCCTCGGCATAAGCCGATCTTCCCTCGCTGAAAATATCGCCGCCGCGGCAGTCGTCAGCCACCGTTACGGGAAATTTTTCAACAAGCAGCCGCTTGACCGATTCGCATCCCAAGTCCTCAAAAGCCACTACCTCGCAGCTTTTTACACAGCTTGCCGCCAAAGCGCCCGCTCCGCCTATTGCGCAGAAGTACACCGCACTGTTGCGTGAAACGGCAGCGCGCACCTCCTCATTACGTTCGCCCTTGCCTATCATAGCGCAGAGTCCCAGATCAAGAAGCCTCGGAGCAAATTTATCCATTCGTCCCGAAGTCGTCGGACCGCATGAGCCTATAGGCTTTCCCTCCGGAGCAGGCGTCGGACCTGCATAATAGATAACTGCGTCTTCAATATCGACAGGAAGCTTTTCTCCTTTATCAAGCATAGCGTCAAACCGTTTGTGAGCCGCGTCCCGGGCGGTGTAGACGTACCCCGACAACAGAACCTTGTCCCCGGCGCGCAGCTTCGGACAGAAGCCGCGCAGTTCGGAAACGTTTATTTCATAAACCTCAGCCATAAGTATTATATATCAGAAAGCGAAATGCCGTCTGCGCTAAGATCGGCTTCCGCCTCAGCCTCCGCTTCAGCAGCCTTTGTAAGACTTTCAAGCTCGCTCATATCAAAGCCTGCAAACGCGGGCTTTGCGGGCTTCGGAATAGCATTCTGGGCGGGAGCGGGATTCTGTGGCGCGGACTCCTGTGCAGGAGCGGGCGCGGGAGCAGCGGCAGCCTTAGGCGCAGGCGCGGGCTTGACAGTCGAAGACTTGCCCTTTCTGATAGAGTTCTGAGCGTTGTCGATCTGTTCCTTTGCTGCCTTGAGTCTTCCGAGGCTTTCGTCGGAGAACATTTCCAAAACTTCCCTGAGCTTAATAACGTTCTCGTCGATCTCGGCGATCTCGTCCTCAACTTCTTTTCTGATCTTATCGGCAGCCGCGCGCATTTCGGAGCTTTTGTCCTCAGCGTCGGAGAGTATCCTCGAAGCCTTTTCGTCGGCGTTCTTTACTATAGTGGAAGCCTTTCCGTTAGCGTCGTCGACCACCTGATTGGCAAGCTTCTTAGCGTCCTCATCCATTTTGCGGGCGTTTTCCTTAGCCTGGGTAACGATAGTGTTAGCGGTCTTCTGAGCCTCTATAAATACGTTGCTCAAGTCGAGCGCGCTGTTGTCGCCGCCCGGCGCTGGAGCTGTAGCCGCCTTATTCTTAGCGTCCTGGAGCTGATCCTCCAGTTCGGCGATCTGAGCGCGGCATTCTTCTATTTCCTTATCCTTTTCTGCAAGCTCGTCTTCCATTGATTTCATCTGGAGCTTGAGAGAATCGTTATTAGTCTGGAGTTCGGTTATCCTGGACTTATCCGCCGCGAGAAGCTCCTCGTACTTTTCGCTGCTTTCCCCTCCGCCGCCGGAGCCTTCAAGAAGAGCTTTCTTTTCGTCCAATTCGGCTTCAAGAGCATAAATTTTCGAGTTCAGTTCATCGACATAAGCAAGAACGTCCTTTTTATCAAAGCCTCCGACTCTTACTGTTTTGAGAAAACCGGTTCCATCCATTGTGAATACCTCCAATTATCAGTTCTGAGTTCCGGCGCAGCAAACAACGCACACCTGGATACATTGAAATTATACCATATATTTTGGTTTTTCACAAGTGGATTTCAAAAAATTAGTACACAAAAAATTATTTATTTTTTTAGTGAATTATAATAATTTTATTAATATTTCAAAATTTTCTGAATAATTGAAAGGAAAATGCAGGAAAAAAGCAACGTATTTTTAACTTTTTGTGAATTAAAAAAGCTGAGTATCTACTCCTTGTTTCCAAGTTTTTCCAGTAACTCAAGAAAATAAAATCTGCATTCGTAGTTTTCGCGGTCCTCGAGAATATCCAGCTCTTCAGGAGAAAATACCTCCTCCGCATCTTCCCCCGAAACCGCTGGCAGGCACAGCGGCGGAAACATCACGCACCACCAGTTTTTTCCTCCTGCATCTCCTAAAGTCACGCGCAAAGCAAGGTATTCTCCTGCCGGCATGGTCATGTCTCCGTAAACGCGGTCGTCAAATCTCATTTTCGCGATACCGCACTCCGCGCCGTATCCTGCGCCGTTTTCCGCAAGGACTTTTTCAGCCGATGATTTTATTTCGTCAATATGCTCACGAGCGGCGGCGGCGGCTTCCTCGGCTGACTTGCAGTCCTCAAAGATATCGGAATTTTCTTCCAGCACCGCGTCGCGTACTTTCAGCTTCAGGCTCTGATCCTCCTCAGAATCCGAATTGGCAAGAATATGAAGCCTGAACACGGTTTGAGTAATATCGCGGTAATCCTCCGCAAAACCGCAGAAGCCGGCGCAGAACACCGAAAACGCCATTCCCAAAAGCATAGCAAGCTCGGCGTATTTACTATTTATAACACTGTTTTTTGTCATTATTTGCAAACGTCCTTTCCATTATTTAGTAACATAATTATTGGAAGCATAACGGCGTTTTAATCCGCAGGAAAAAATTTTTTAAAAAAACTCTTGACAAACCTCGAAATATGGGATATAATAATTAACGCAATACGCCGCTTTAAGCTTATGCTATGAGTTGCAGCAAGCTGTCTTAGCTCAGTTGGTAGAGCACATCCTTGGTAAGGATGAGGTCGTCGGTTCAAATCCGATAGACAGCTCCATTTAGAAAGCCGTCCCCGAGTCTGCATAGGGGGCGGTTCTTCTATCGGCGAAAAGTAGAAAAATATAAATGACAAAATGTAAACGATGATGCGTATTTTATGTGCGTATCATCTTTTTTATTTAATGTGTATCTATTGAAAAGCGAGGGAGCTTCCGCAGAACGAAGCTCCCAGTAAAGAAAAATTATCGCTTTCCCATGCCCTTTATCTTCGAGATCATGTCGTATTCGATGCGCTTCACACTGTCAAAATCCACTGCCTCAATGTAGTATTCTTCAAGCCGGTCATGTTCAGCTTTTGCGCTGACAAGGGACTTTACCGCCTCGCCGCGAAGGTTTTTCAAGGCCGCTTCATTGAATTTCAGCCTTGTCTTTTTGGCAAGAAGCGCGCTCTTGTCATAAAAACGGCGGAAGTTTATCGGCTGCTTTGTTTCCAGCGCCAAAGCGTTTATCGGGTCAGCCGTCATAAACGCTATTTTCAGCTCCGGTATCAGGATATGCTCAAATCTTTCCGCCCCGTGCAGAGTACACGCGCTTATGCTTACGCCGTAGCCGCGGCTTGCAGCAATGTCCGCAAAACGTCTCAGGAACATATCCGAACCTGCAAAATAGCTGTCGCACAGCATATACGCCGCGTAATCTTCGGGTACGTTTGTAATATACCCTTTCGGCGTAAGAGCCGAAAGCTGGCGGAACTCGGTTTTTCCTTCGCCCGCGCCTTTTTTTCTCGGCAGAAGCTTTGCTGCCAGTCTTTCGGTAAATCCCTCCAGCTTCTCCTCGTTAAGAGCCGCGCGCGCAGTCTGGCAGGTATCGTCGGCAACTGCCGCAAGAGCAGTTATAAAACGCCGGCAGCTTGCATGGTGCCGAAGGTATTCCGAAGTAACGGAAATTATATCCTCCTTGTTTTTTTTCAGCAAAGACGCGTCCCAGCAGGCTCCAAGATCAAGTATCTGCTGCGCAGCTCCGGGGTATTCTGGATCAAAGGTGTGGGGAGCTGTTCCATCCACGAAAATAACCTTTCGTTCCTTAAACACTGCCGCGTCCAGGGAATCGGGATCGCTTGAGCATTGGTAAAGCTCCTTTTCCTCATCAGGAAAAGCCTCAGCGAGCCTTTTCATAAGCGTAGATTTGCCGGTTCCCGGACCGCCTTTAATTATGTAGGTGTAGTACTCCGTATCGGCTATCATTTCACCGAAGTGGGTACGGAAGCCTTTTGGGGAAGCGCCGCCGAGAAAGCATTTTAAACAATTCATAAAAATCACTCCGTTTCTGTTTATTTCATTTTATGATAAACAGGCGGATTGGTGCTATAGCGCCGTAAAAAACCGGCTGTATATACTGTACACATTAAAAGGCTAAAATAGCCGAACGCGCGAAGATATGAAGCAAAGGCAAAACCGACAATATCTATACAGGATTTTTGGCATATCATACGAAAATATTTAAAACAGTATCTTTTTTTGAAAATATATGATATAATAATGAATAATACATATACAATCATTAAACAAATCACAAAGTCTGTTTTGTATAGTTTACGCTATAGCTTTTACTAAGGAGGGACTGCTATGTCTGAATACACTAAAAAAGTTTATCATTCTATACTTGAAAGAACAGCAAAAAATCTTGAAACAAACAACATGAAGTGCTTCATTGCCGATACAAAGGAGGACGTTCTGACCATTGTAAAGGAGCTTCTGACCGAGGGCGAAACTGTTTCCTGCGGAGGTTCGGCTACCCTTGCAGAAACCGGAGTAACGGAGCTTCTCCGTTCGGGAGTCTATAATTTTCTCGACAGAGCGGGAAAAAGCCCGGAGGAAGCAGAAGAGATTTACCGCCGCGCTTTTTCAGCCGACAGCTACCTTACAAGCTCCAACGCCATAACCGAAAACGGCGAACTTTACAACGTGGACGGAAACAGCAACCGCGTCGCTGCAATATGCTTTGGTCCGAAGTCGGTTATTGTTGTGGCAGGAAGAAACAAGATAGTCCCCACTCTCGAGGACGCTGTTACACGGGTAAAGCGTCTTGCTGCGCCGATGAATACCGCAAGGCTGAGCTGCGAGACCTATTGTCAGAACAAGGGCGAGTGTATGTCCCTTGCTTCGGGAGGCTGCGCGGGAATGACCGACGGCTGCAAAAGCGAGTCCCGCATATGCTGTTCCTTTGTGGTAACGGCTTTTCAGCGCATTAAAAACAGGATAAAGGTGATTCTTGTTAACGAAGAATTGGGATTCTGACATTCATAAAAAATTTACAACTGCTGTGAAAATCCGCACTACATATAATTTTTGTATGAAAATACATAAAATTTATTAATTGTCAACGTCTGAGAATTGCTGTATAATTAAATCAGCATCAAGGTTTGTTAACCCTTGACTCTCTCTTAAAATATTTTTTATTAAAAAACGGACATTTGCTCGATGTCCGTTTTTATTTTTTTCAATTTAAAAATAAAGTTTTTCACTTACTGCCGAAACACAAATGATGGAAATATCGGCGGACTCATAGAAAAATTTGCAAAAATACTTGAAATTTCCGTATGGGTATGCTATACTATAGTTGGGGAATTTTTTGTTAAGATTTAAGGAGCTTTGCCCTTTATGGCGAAACTGGTTTACAACAAGCAGGGCAGACTGCTTTTCACCGAGGAAATGCGCAGAGAATACACTATTCTTATACCGCAGATGCTGCCCGTGCATTTCACATTTTTGGAAAAAATATTTAACAACCACGGCTACAAGGTAAAGCTGCTTACAAGCACAGGCAGAAAAATCGTGGACGAAGGTCTGCGGAACGTTCATAACGATACCTGTTACCCTGCGCTGCTGGTCATCGGTCAGATGATGGACGCTCTCAAATCAGGCGAATACGACCTGAACAAGACGGCTCTTATGATTACCCAGACAGGCGGCGGATGCCGCGCTTCAAACTATATCAACCTCCTGCGGAAAGCTCTCAAAAACAACGGTATGGAACAAGTTCCAGTGGTTTCTCTGAACCTTTCCAATATGGAGAAAAACCCAGGATTTAAACTTTCTGTAAAGCTTCTTTACGAGCTTATAATCGCTATCTGTTACGGCGACCTGTTAATGTGGATAGGAAATCAGGTTCGTCCCTATGAGGATAACCGCGGTGACACGGACGCTTTGATCGGCCGCTGGATAGACCGCATAATGAGAAGAGGCTTTTCAATTTCTGCTTTCGGCGGAACAATACGCGAAATACTAAAGGATTTTTCCGATGTGCCCTATACCATGTCCCCAAAGGTAAAGGTCGGTATTGTCGGCGAAATATATATCAAATATGCTCCCCTCGGCAACAATTGTCTTGAGGATTTTCTGCGGAGCGAGGGCGCAGAAACGGTAGTACCCGGTCTGCTGGACTTTATCCTGTTCATGTGCGATCACCACATTGTGGACACTCAGCTTTATCACGTCAGGTACAAAAAGTTTATCGGCTCGGGCGCGCTGAAAGTGTTTCTGCGTAAAATGCAGGACACGATAATCAAAGCTGTTGAGGAGACTCGCTTCAGACCGCCCGCTCGCTTTGAGGAAACCAAGAAGAACGTCCTGCCGTATGTTTCTCCCGCCAACAAAATGGGCGAAGGCTGGCTGCTTACCGCTGAAATGGTAGAGCTGATCGGCAGCGGTGTGAACAATATCGTATGCGCACAGCCCTTTGGCTGTCTGCCAAACCATATTGTGGGGAAAGGCATGATAAGAAAGATCAGAGGCGTTTACCCCCACGCAAATATCGTTGCCGTGGATTACGACCCGGGCGCAACAAAAGTCAATCAGGAAAATCGTATTAAGCTCATGCTTTCAACGGCCAAAGCCGATATCGGCAAGCTTGATAAACAATAACGAAAGGATGCGATTTTATGTCTTTGTACGGAATTAACGCGTATACCTCAAATTCATATTACAGCACTCTTCTTGCGGGCAGGAACAAGCAGCAGGGCGGAGATCTTTCGAGTATGCTCTCCAACGCGTTCAAGACCGACCAGAACGATTTGTATTCCATTGCCAAAAAGGTGCAGATGGTACGCTCCAGAGATTACCAGAAAGAACTGCTTGAAGGTTTCAAGGAGTATTTTTCTGGAGGTGCTGCGGCTGATAAAGATACAGCTGCAAAGGATAATGAGGAAAAGCTTTCGGCAGCCTCTAAGACTCTCAGCGGATATGCCGGCGACCTCGCTGTAGGCGGTACAAAGCTTTACGAGGATCCCGAAAAATCTGTTTCCTCGGTGAAAAATTTTGTTGACAGCTATAACAGTACGCTTGACAGCCTGAAAAATTCCAAAAACACCAAAGCTCTCGAAAAAGGCGTGCAGATGGTCAATTCCACAAAAGCGTACTCACGCACTCTTAAACGTATCGGTATCTCCGTTGGCAGCGATAACCGCATGAGCATTGACGAAGATAAGCTCAAGGCTTCGTCTCCCCTAACTATGAAGTCGCTGTTTTCGGGCAGCTATTCCCTTGCGAACCGAATTGCAGATAAAGCTTCCTATATTCACCGCGCAGCAACTTTGAACAGTTCGAATCTTCCAACATACAACTCAAAAGGCACAAAGACTGATTACTATAATAAACTTTCCGCTATGATGTTTAACAGTAAGGTATAATTTTACGGCAATACTTTTTGATACACGGTACGCTGCGGCATGATTCCCGCAGCGTATTTTTTGTAAAAATATATTTTTTAAAAAGAAAATTTGCAAAAACCCTTTTCAAATCCTGCAAAATGTGATATAATTTTATTGTATTTCGGCAATAGCTGCGGTGCTTACGCAAGTTTCCGCAGTATACCAATTCATATCGATTTGAAAGGAAATGATAGAAATGAGTAAAATACGCATTGGAATAGTTGGTTACGGCAACCTTGGCAGAGGCACAGAACTGGCGATAAAACAAAACCCAGATACGGAGCTTACCTGCGTTTTTACACGCCGCGACCCATCAAAACTGAAAATTTTAACTGAAAGCGTCCCTGTTTATTCGCTCGACAATATAGCAAACTATAAAGACTCCGTCGATGTGCTCATTCTCTGCGGCGGAAGCGCTTCCGATCTTCCCGTACAGGGTCCTAAGCTGGCAGAAATGTTCTGCACCGTTGACAGCTTTGATACTCATGCAAAAATTCCCCAGTATTTTGCCTCGGTGGACGAGTCGGCAAAAAAAGGCGGGAACGTCAGCATTATCTCCGTTGGCTGGGATCCCGGAATGTTCTCGGTTTCAAGGCTTTACGGAAGCTGTATTCTCCCCGACGGCAAAGACTACACATTTTGGGGTAAGGGCGTTTCCCAGGGACATTCCGATGCTATCAGGCGCATTGACGGAGTAGCAGACGCAAAGCAATACACTATTCCCGTTCAGGAAGCTGTCGACGCGGTTCGGAACGGCTCAGACCCTGAGCTCTCCACACGCCAGAAGCACACAAGAGAATGCTTTGTAGTAGCTAAAGAGGGCGCGGACAATGCAAAAATAGAGTCTGAAATAAAAAATATGCCAAACTACTTTGCGGACTACGACACAACTGTGCATTTTATTTCCCAGGAGGAACTTGACCGCGACCACAGCGGTATTCCCCACGGCGGATTCGTTATCAGAAGCGGTAAGACCGGTCTGAACCGCGAAACCTCCCATATTGTGGAGTACAGCCTCAAACTGGGTTCAAATCCTGAATTTACATCAAGCATTTTAGTTGCTTACGCAAGAGCCGCATACCGCCTCCACAAGGAGGGTTCTATTGGAGCCAAAACTGTATTTGACATCCCTCCCGCGTATCTGTCGCACAAAAGCGGAGACGAATTGAGAGCTTCAATGCTGTGAAAATGAAGAAGCCGCTGTACTACAAAAAAGTACAGCGGCTGATTTTTATGAACTTGCTTTTAATGGGTGACAACCTTTGGGAGTTGAAGTTTGAAACGTATCTTTTACATCCTGTATTGTCAGCTGTGCAGATAAAGAGGCAGGAATAACGTTCTCACTCCAAATTGCATATGTACAACCACTTCCATCAATATTTGTAACAAAAAGGAAATTCCCCTCAAAATCATCACCGAGATAAGTTAGTAAGCTAAAACTATCTCCAGTTCCGCCATCAGGATGCGCTATTCCATCACTTGAGCCAGTATAAATACAACTTGGCATAACCTCAACCTGTGCCACATTCATATCAACAATTGCAAGCTGAGCTGCACTATAAACGCTTCTGGCATTAGCATTAAAACGCGAAGCTCGGGCATTTTTCACATATCCCATAAAGCTTGGAATGAGAAACGCTGCAAGAATACCGATTATCGCAATCACAACAATAAGCTCAATAAGCGTAAAACCTTTAATTTTGTTCACGCAAATCACCCCTGTACAATAACTTAATAATTGTAGTTTTTACTATATAATTATTATACTAAATACGCAGTTTTTTGTCAAGGCAATTGCATAAATTATCATATATATAAATCATAAATATACATAAGTTCAGGCTCAATATCGTCAAATCTCCACATTTTTTCTGTTTTTTCTGGACTTGCCGGGTCGTTAATATATAATTTATCACCCGAATATCCTTTAATAATAATTGCGTGTACACCAAAAGTATCACCTGCCATACCCGCCATAATTACATGACCGTTATCAAGAATAGATTTTATATCATCAAAATTGGCATGTGTTGTTTTTTCTCTGTTTTCAGAATATCTTGTAATTTTAACATTTAGCCCAAAAGCCTTGCACAAATCAGCTGTGTATTCATCAGTTATACCTCCAAATATGCCGATATAACCCATATCATCTGCATAGCGCATAATTTTAACTGGATCAACACACGTATCATGCGTTAAATAAAGACTTGCCATTGATATAGACACTGCCGCACACCCGTAAACACGCACCCTGCAATTGTCCTCATAAGCCCAGCGGGAATCAATCATATATAGCGCAGGGACTGTATCACTGTTCAGTTCCTTTTCCGTATAAGACATATTTGCATAATCGTCTTTATGAAAAGGATATTCATATACAAAATCCAAATAGTCGCTTTCACTGAAATAAATATTCAAAATATCCTGTGGATATAATTCTTCATTTTCAATGATAAATTTTGCCCGTTCATCTGTTTCTGCTAAAACAGCAAGTTCGCCCCATTTATTATAATATGCTCGCCTGTTTTCAATATATATAAGAGGAAGACAAATTAAAACTATTACTGCTCCAAAAATTGAAAACATTATAACTGATTTTTTGTTCATATAGACCTCGCAAGAAAAGCGGCGAAAGTCTCCAATCGCCGCTTTATTTGATAAAATATTTTGCTTTAATTAACTTACTGCACTCAAATTAGGAGTTGGAAGCCTTAGGAGCAGGATAAATGCCGTAAATCTTTCCCTCTTTAGCATCACCTTTCTGGTCAGCCTCATTAATTTCAGCAAACTCATCTTTTCCCGATAAGCTTTCAATTTCACCCCAGCCTGCTGAAGTAGTAGCATATCCTGCATATGACACAGAATATGTCTCAGGATTAAATACAGCAATTCCATAATCAGCAAACTCATCACCAAGGTAAGAACCAAAATCCAAAACAGAAGCCGCAGGCATATTAGTTCCACCATCAACATCAACGGATATCTCACTATCAGTTAAACCTTGTTCAATTTTGATTATACCTTCAGCACCTTCAGTATACCCCCAGTCCCAGTTAGAAATACCAAGCTGAGTGAGTGCAGAAGAAGCAGCCGTATGAACCTGCTTAGCACCTGCGTTTGCGGAAGAGATTCTTGCGTTTCTAACGTAACCAAGCATGGAAGGTACGAGAATAGCAGCAAGAATACCGATGATCGCGATTACAACGATGAGCTCGATAAGTGTAAAGCCCTTAACCTTTGAATTTCTCATAGGAAATTCCTCCTTCTTAAAATTTAAAATATTTTTTATTAAAATGCTCTCAAAGAGCGCATTTCCAAAACATATAAGCAATTAGCTTGAACTTCCTGTGGAACCTGCGACTTCGCTCTCTAAAGGATACGCCCCGCAAACAATTCCGTTTTTCTTATACATAGTTTTTTGAGCCATTACATCAGCAAAAGTAGTAAAAACCTTTCCCTTTGTATTATCATCCGACTCATATACCATTGACTTCATATACCTCTGAGTGGCATCTGACTCTGAAGCTGAATTTATTGATGTTGTAAGTCCAGAAACTGTTTCACAATATACAGCTGAGTCCACAAGATAATCTTCAAGATCGATATAAAAAGCCATTGCACCTGTAAAGTCCTGGCTGAAATTTGATTTTGCAAATGTCTCAAATTTCTTATAGGCCTTTTTTTCCTCATCAGATACGCTCGTTCCTCCACTGCGGACAGCCTTGTTTGAATCCAAACCCGTTGCTGCTGCATTATACATGGTTGTCAGTATGTATTGTCCTCCAACAACCGTTCCGTTGGCCATTTCAAAAGCAACAACACAATATGTAGGTTTATCCGTTGAAGATGGGGCAACAATTTTTCTTACATTAAATAAATCAATATCTTGATTTATTTCACATCGAACAAGAATATTCTGAAATCCAGTATAAGCTATTTGAGCCTCGTTGTTAGCCGCCTCAATTTTTGCATCGCGCTGAAATCCCCCTATAGCGAGAGACATTATACCCGCAAGTATTGCTATTATAGCCATAACAATAATCAGCTCAATCAAGGTAAAGCCTCGGAGTTTTTTTGCAAGTTTTACACTGTCCGTTGGACTCACCTCCCATAAGTATCAGCCACACATATATAAATAATGGTTGTTCCTTACTATTGTTATTATATAATGTGTACAAGAATTTGTCAATAGAAAAATGATATTTTTCCCTCTGATTTTGTGAATTTGTCAAATCAGTCAAAATTTTAACCAAAATATGTACAAAGCAACGAATTTTGTTAATTTGCATAATTGCCTTTAACATTCATATGTGCATTTTGGCAATATTACCTTGCAGAAGCCTTGAGATAACGCTCAAGCTCATTGATGTCAAGGGACTTTTCGCGTGCGTGCATTTCGGTAATAACGCCCTCCTTGACAAAACGTGCAAGCTCCTGGTCGAGGCATACCATACCCTCTTTTTTACCGGTCTGGATAGCCGTCTGAATAAGGTGTACCTTATTGTCGCGGATCATCGCCTTGATAGCGTCGGTCGCGTTCAGTATCTCAAGAGCTGCGATACGTCCCGTACCGTCAGCCTTGGGAATAAGAGTCTGAGCAATGATTCCCACCAGAACTGTGGCAAGCTGCGTGCGTATCTGAGACTGCTGGTGAGAGGGGAAAACGTCTATGATACGGTTAATAGTATCGGACGCACAGGTAGTATGCAAAGTAGACATTACAAGGTGTCCCGTTTCGGCTGCGGTTACAGCTGCGTTGATTGTCTCAAAGTCACGCATCTCTCCCACGAGGATAACATCGGGGTCTTCACGAAGAGCCGCTCTTAAGGACATGGCAAAGGATTCAACGTCGTCGCCTACCTCTCTCTGATTTATCATGCAGCGCTTGTGCTCATGAACGTACTCGATAGGATCCTCAACCGTGATGATATGAGCCGAACGATTTACGTTAACGTAGTCGATCATAGCCGCAAGAGTAGTGGATTTACCTGATCCTGTAGGTCCCGTTACAAGTATAAGACCTCTCGGTCTAAGGGAGAACTCACCGAGAATAGGCGGCAGATCAAGGTCCTCAAAGGTAGGGATATCGTTTCTCAGCAGACGGATAGCGATAGCGGTGTTTCCGCGCTGGTGATAAACGTTTACTCTGTGGCGGTATCCCCGTCTGGTAACATAGGAAAAGTCGGCGTCAACCTTGTTCTTGATGTTTTCCAGGTTACGTCCGCCCGTCATCTGCTCGCATATCTTCATAATAGCGGCCTCTGTCATTTCGGGGTAGGAGCTGAGCTTGCGGAGCGAGCCGTGAAGTCTTACTACGGGCGATATCTTCGTAGTGAAGTGAACGTCCGAGCAGCCGAGGACTCTTGCCTCGTCGAGAATTTTGTCAATGCTGATAACGACCTTTTCCTGTGGTTTTTTTTCGATATCCATTAGTACGCTTCCTTTCGGGGAATATTTTTAGGGGCGTCCGCCCTTAAAGGCAAAAAGTATGCGGCAAGAGGCAAACGCCCCGTTAGGATCACTGCATTAAACCGCGTATGTAACTCTTACAAGTTCGTCAATAGTGGTCCTGCCGTCCTGAACAAGCTCCGAAACGTTGTCGCGGAGGAGCTTTGTACCCTGCTCTCTAGCAAGCTTGGAAATAGCGTCCACCTTGCCGCCGTTCGCAACAAGCGAACTCATTTCCGGAGTACAGAGCAGTATCTCATGGATAGCGGTACGTCCGGTATAACCAGTATTGTTGCACTTGGGGCAGCCCGCATGGTCGTACACGGTTATATGCTCCGAAATACCCATCAGCCGATCCTCTTCGTCGGTTGATATTCTCGGAGTACGGCAGTCCATGCATATCTTTTTAACAAGACGCTGGGCGACGATACCGATAAGGGAAGTAGCAACCATGTAAGGCGCAACGCCCATATCCACAAGACGTGTAATTGTCGAAGCCGCGTCGTTTGTATGCAGAGTCGAAAGAACCAAGTGACCCGTGATAGCGGCACGGATAGCGATCTCGGCGGTCTCCTGGTCACGCATCTCACCGATCATTACGATATCGGGGTCCTGACGGAGGATAGAACGAAGAGCCGCGGCAAAGGTCATACCCGCTTTGGCGTTTACCTGACACTGGTTGATTCCCTCGATGTTCTTTTCCACAGGATCCTCAACGGTGATCACGTTTACGTTAGGCTTTGCGATCTCGCCCAATGCGGCGTACAGCGTGGTCGTCTTACCGGAACCTGTAGGTCCCGTAACAAGAACAACTCCCTGCGGAACTTTAAGTATTGAAGCAAATCTTTCGTAGTTGTAGACTGTCATGCCAAGGTCGGTTATCTTTCTTACGCCCACATCGCCGGTTGACAGGATACGGATAACGACCTTTTCGCCGTTTACTGTAGGCAGGTTGGACACACGGACGTCAAGAGTGGTTCCGTCAACTATCTGGGTGAAGCGTCCGTCCTGAGGAACACGCTTTTCTGCAATGTTCATACCGCTGATGATCTTCAGACGTGTGACCAGCGAATTGTGGACTACGTTAGAAATATTCATCAGCTCGATAAGGTCTCCGTTTACACGGATACGTATTCTTGTAAAGGTCTTAAATGGTTCGATATGGATATCCGTTGCGTCCGCACGGAAAGAATTCTCAACGATGGTAGTCGCCAGCTTAACGATAGGCGCGCTGTCGATACGCTCAGCCGACTCCTCGTCGATACCGAAAGCGTCGTCGTCGCCGAACTGGTTTTCAACGCTCTCCAGCAGCGAGGAGGTATTCTGGGTGGAGTAGTATTTTCCTATCGCCTTGACGATTCCTGCCTTTGTTGAAAGCACCGGGACAACGTCCATGCCCGTAGTTACCTTGATATCCTCAAAAATATAAAAGTTTACAGGGTCATGAGTAGCAACGGTAAGTCTTTTTCCGGTAATTTTAACGGCAATGATAGTGTGTTTTTTGGCAAGCGCCTCCGGTATTTTCTTTACCGCTTCGGTATTGACGGAAGTTTCCGGATCGTTAAGATCGATAAAAGGAACGTTCAGCTTCCTCGCAAGAACCTGACCGAACTGTATGTCGGTAACGTATCCAAGCTCGATAACGTAGTCTCCGAAATACTTACCGGGAGTGTTCTCCTCCTTTTTTTTATCAAGAACGTTTTGAAGCTGTTCTTCTGTAATAATGCCCTCGTTGACCATATACTGACCAATAGGAATATTTTTCATTGCAAAATGCCTCATTTCTCCGCAGATTGTTTTTTATTCTGTCCGCTGACGCAGATAACGCTCATCAGACAAATACTGACCGCAGCCCGCTCCTTAAAAAGCTTTAGCGAATGTCTCCAAGCTTACTGACGGTTCGGATATATATGGGATTTTCTGCGGCAAAATCCGGTTTTAAAATATAAAAATATTGATATGAAAACGTCCTACGACGTAAACACCTTTTAGGAAACATGGGTCTAAGCAGGAAGCCATAGTCTGCATAAGCAGCGCAAATGGTTTCCGCACGGGGGTTGAAATTTGCAGGAATATATGTTAAGATATACTTATCGGTTTTTCAAATTTACTGTAAAGGAGTACAGCTTATGTTTACATCTTTTGAAGAGGGACTGACAGGTTACTATATAGGGATATACGTTATGGTATTTCTTTTCGGCATTGCCATCGGAAGCTTTCTTAATGTCTGTATTTACCGTCTTCCGACAGGTGAATCACTTATCAAAAAAAATTCGCACTGTATGTCATGCGGCACGCCTATTAAATGGTACGACCTTATCCCCGTTTTCAGCTGGCTGTTTTTGAGAGGAAAATGCCGCGCCTGCGGTTCAAGGATATCCGGCAGGTACATACTTGTGGAAAGCCTGACAGGCATACTTTTTGTACTGACATTTTTAAGGTTCGACGTTATCACAGACGGACTTGCATATCCTGCTCTGCTGTGTCTTTTCATTGCCGGACTCATTGTCATTGGCTTTGAGGACTACGACACTCAGCAAATGACAGTCGGGGTACTGATGTATCTTTCTGTCATCGCCGCTCTTACAAGGATACTGACAACGCTGTTTCCCGTAGCCGTAAGAGGCTGTGATATTTCTGTCGCCGACGGACTTATCGGAATGTTCTCTGTAAGCGTTCCTTTTCTTATCTTCGGATTTGTGCTCACGCCGCTGATCTACAGCTTTGTTATCAGCGACGAATGCAAGTCCGCAAGAAAGATCAAAAAACGGCTGAAGAAAATGTCCGAGACCGACAAGGAGCGTCCCAAGCTTCAGAAAGAACTTGATAAACGTCTTGCAGGCATTAAAGAGACCGGTCCTGTGTACGGCTTCGGAATGGGGGACGTTATACTCATGGCTGCCGGAGGTCTGATGCTTGGCTGGAAAGCCGCAGTTGCAGCCGCTTTTGCAGCCATTGTGCTCGGCGCACTGTATGCTTTGGTACTTAAGATAAAAGCGTCGCGCTCCGACAGCGAGTCGGTCAAAGCCTTTGCATTCGGACCTTTCCTCACTGCCGGACTTGCGTTAAGCTCGTTTTGCGGCACAGAGCTTATGGATATGTACATCAATTTTCTTACCGTACCGCAAATACCGCCGATGTAACCACATTTCGGCGCAAGGCGCGTTTCTTATCCGCTGTCAGGCGGGTGTGGAACGCGCTTCAATTTTTATTATTTCCCTGACGCGGCACGAACCGCCTCAATACCGTTCTCACCTGGATTAAGGTAAACAATGTAGACCTTGGTTCCGCTGCCCGTGGAAGAACCGGAGGTAAATTTTGATATATCAAATATACCTGTTTTGGCAATACCGTGATTAGACGCGCCGGCAAGATTTTTGCACATTACCTCACCCTTGGTTTCAACGTATGCTCCCTTTTCGGTAATTGACGCGCCGCTTCCTTGAATCTTACTGTATGACGCTACACTTAACGCTATACCATCGTCTGCTTCCCAAGTTTCGCCTGACTTTAGACTTCCGCTGGAGTCAAACTTGGTGGGGTCACCGCATTTAATTGCCACGGTATAGTTCCTGTCACCGTAATATGACGCTCCCAAAGCCATTCTGCACTCTTCGGTTTTAATGTAATTCTCAGCGTCATTGGAAACCTTTTTGGGTTTTGTCACATTCATCGTACCGCCGCTTGGATTGGGAACGCTTACTGTCTCTTCGATAAACTTCCGTCTCAGTATTCTTCCATTCCAGTCTGCATTATTGAAAGTATAGTCAGTATCGTTGTCAATGACAATAACCTCTGCATACCGCTGAATAGCTTCTTTTGTGTCGGCCGCATAATTTTTTGCCGGTTCATGCGGCGGTCCGGGAACGGCAGGAATATCAACTATATTGTTAGCCGCAATGTAAGCGTCGGCAAACGCGTTAACAGCCTCTGTAACATTAGATGTATTGTTCTTAGTATAGATCCCCATATCTGTGGCATAGCGCACCGATTCCGAGATATACTGTATCACGCCGTTCTGGACGGTACGCTGATTTTCGTAAAGCGTCGCGTCAACATAGGTCTCTCTGATAGGCTTGAACATCTGCATAATGGCAGCCATAAGAATGGTAAGTATTGCCATAACAATAATAAGCTCAATAAGGGTAAAGCCCTTTGTTTTTTTCATATAAAGCCCCCCTTAGCCTACATGACCCAAAAGGTATCTGTACCTCAGGTTCATATCGTCCTCGTACTTCTTGTTAGAGTCGGAATTTTCCAGCAAATCCTCATACTGACCGCTGAAACTTTTGCTGGTGTCGTTTGCATCTTTGCCGCTGCTGTTTACATCATTATTGTCGCGGCTCAGAAGTACATAAACATCGACAGGAAAGCTGTATGTGCTGTCAGAGACTCTGTCACTGGCAACAAATGTCGAATCCAGAGGATCTTTTCCGTCTTTGACCTTTGTTATTTTGACATAGTTGCAATTTGTTGACGTCGACTTCCTGTGCGGCGGCAGCTTAGTAGTACTTGTTTTATTAGTCTCCGGATCAGGCTTTGGCTTGTTATTGCTTGTGTCGTAATAGTTGCCATAGTAAATAGGAACAGTCTGGCTTGAAGTGTATCTTTCAACGTACGACATCTGATTTGAAAGGCTGGTGTTCATGATCTGGTTGTTTCTGTTGCGCTGTGCAACGCTCGCATATATCTGTGCCATTGTCAGCGATGCGACGCCAAGGATCGCAAGGGCAATAAGACACTCAATAAGCGTAAAGCCTTTGAAATGTTTTTTCATATTATCGCCCTCCTTAATTTCTGGTATAAAGGTTAGCCTGCCACTGATGAATAGGATCGCCAGGGTCTCCGTCATCGTCAAGATCCGGGTTTATGTAGGCTACGCCTGTATTATTAGGCAACGACGCGCCCTTTACCAATGCAGAACCTATAATGCAGACTGGCGTACTGCCTGTTGGTGATGCGCCGTTATATTCTATGCCCTCAGCAGGAACTCCCATTGAAGCCGCAGAAAAATCTATTTCCGTGTCAGGCCCATATATGTATCCTGTAAGCAAACAGTTATTCTGCACTTTAAAGCTATTGCTTCCCGAAAAATAATAATAAATTTTCGGTACCTTTATTCCAGCTCCGTTGATATTTCCTACTTTAAGTTTATCAACACCTTTACCCGCATCCTGACTTTTATACGCTCCCCAAGTCGTCTGGTTATAGATCTCAAGCTTTGTAAAGAATATATCGCCGGAAGTGGTGTCACCGACAATTTTAAGCGTTGTATCATCGTCTACCAATATTAAATTATCATTGCTATAACCAATTCCACCGCCCCAAGCTGCTTTTGAGAGCAACAACGTAACAGTTCCGCCACCCTTAATATATATACTTTTATTATCAAAATCCCACTGGCACTTGACCTCTCCTCCGCCCGTGTCCAGTACATGGCTGAAAGTAACTCCAGCATGACTGACTCCGGGACCGACTTTTGAAGAAAGCAGATCAGTAATTCCAGTATCTGCAGAAGTAAACGGCTTTGATTTGTCAATCATAGTATCAATATCAGCCATAGTCTGCGCGCTTTTTACTTCAGGTGTCTGATAAGTTGAACCATCAGTAGGGTCTGTTACAGTAATCATAACGCGCTTTCCGTCTTCATCCTTTACATAGTAGTTGTCAAAATTTTGTACATGAGTTTCAATTTCCTTCTTCTCAGTTCTGCCGGGAAGTTGAAATTCTATCTTGGTACCGTCGTTATCTTCCGAAGTAGTCGGGTTATTTTCTGTAATCTTACTTGCTTCGGGAATATTGCTCCAAAAGCTTGTGGATTCCTTTACAAATCCGGAACCCGCACCCAAAGTTACATCATTTCCGGTGCTTCCCTCTATAATTTTTCCGGTAAAATGGATATTTCCGCTTCCTCCGTGTACGACCGTCGGAGCCGGAGGGTCACCCGAATACGTAACTTTTGTATCATTATCATTATATATTATAACATCTCCGTCAACATATATATCACCGTTGTACTGAGAATTAGAACCGCTATTACAGGTCAGTTTAGTACAATATATAGTACAAGAGCTGTCAAAATCTATTTTGCCGCCGATATTTACTTCCTTGGCAACAACGTCCATATTCATAAACGGACTGCCGTTAAGACCTCCGCCCGTTCTAAGTTCGCCGCCGATAAACACAAACGGCGCTTTTGTATCGTCAACCAATACCGGAGTCGTTATGTTGCTAACTTGAAAACTGTTATTCTGAATCTGAAGATCTCCGCCGACAACAAGATTTTCACCGCTTCCAAGATAAATTTTAGGACCATTAGAGGTCATCAGGAAATCATCTTCAACATAAACAGGTCCGTAAATATAACCATTGTTGCTTCCCCAGTTGATTGTGTTTTCAGCAGACATGCCGCCTAGGATGCTCATGTTATCCGAACCCGTTCCGCCGAATGCTGTAATAGCTCTGCTGGAATTGTTTACGGGCGGCTCGTTGGAGTTACAGATCAGAACCGCAGTTCCCTCAACACCCATTATCTTGGTGGTCGCCGTTATTTTTAACTTGATCTTATCTTTTTTACGGCTTCCATTTACTACCGCCTTAACAGTGTCCTCATAGTTCTGCGGATCTAATAGAAAGCTTTCAATCTGGGTTTTGTCTCCTTTAAAACTTGAAATTTTATCCTTGACCTTAGTGGTTGAATCGCTAGTCAGAACGTCGTCACCCATATCGTATTCACGGCTCAGAACCTCGATCGTTATCTTCGCCTTTCTGTCATCTGCAAGACCGCCGTAATCGTGAGAAGTGCCAGCGGTCTCCTTTCCGGACACTTTCGGATATTCAACTTCATAGGTTATTACTGACTCATATTCCCCCGCAACGTTTTTAACAACGCCAAAATCATTTTTATATTCATCTTTTCCGGTAACGCCTGAATTAATATAATCAGTAAATTCCGACTGAAGCAAGTTTTCCAAGCTTTTGGGTACATTCGCATCATCGGTATCTTTTGTCTTAATTTTATACAAATCAAGCTGCATGGCAAGACCCTGCTTCATGGGATCGGAAACGCCGCTGCCGTGAGTAAATGTCTTTTTGTTTCCGCTGTCTTCATAGGCATAATATGACTTGTCATACAACATATTTTGCGTAAAAACATCAAGAGCAGAACGAGCTGAATAGTACGCCTGATTTTCTTCATACTTAGTATAAATACGCTGACTTGCGGTAGTAACCACCGTCAGTGTCGCCATAAGCATGATTATCAGGACAAGCATAACGGTAAGCACCATGATAAGCACCGTACCGCTAAGCCTTCTTAGCCGTTTGCCTTTCATCGTCAACCACCCTTTCTCTCAGATTTCGTCTCTTAAAATACTTTATCAATCGGCTAAAACCGATAAATCAAAATGACTTATCGGTTTGCCGCGGCAAGTTTGTCAGGCTGCCGGCTCAGCAGTCTCCTCGACCGCAGGTTCAATTGGCTTTACCTCGTCGGTTTCTTTCAGTACCTCCTCCACATTCAGAGGGAAAATGGAGTACAGCGTAAGATTCAGCGAAGCAGACGTATCATCAGTATTCTCCGGCTCTTTTTCTGTGCTCAGCGAATTAAGTATTATTGTTTTTTCGTCATCGGCAAGTCTGTCCATTATATCGTATATTTTTCTTGTGTTATTGCCGATATCCACTTCAACAGTCATAGTTGTAACGCCTATTATCGTATTGGGGTACACCGGAGCAGCAACGCCGTTATAAAGATCATAAACCTCCTGCGGAAGCTCATTGTAAAGATCAGCGTTCATTTTGTTATCATAAGCAAGATAATTCTGCTTTTTAATGGTATACCTGCTTATCGGAGAAGCCGTGGTATAATTTGTATTCATAGATTTTATATCCAGATTCAGACTTGAAAGAACCTCTCTGATATAAGTCTCGTTCACATATGGATGACCCTCGTCAAGGAATATTTTCTGCTTTTCTCCGATCTCCTCGGCAGTCGCTTTCATACTGTCAATAATATCGGGAAGCGTTCCTATCTTTGTGTCAATGTCAATTTTCTCCTGTTGCTTTGATGCAAGGGTATCCTTCGCCAAATTCACCTTTTCAAATTTCGGCTTAATGAAAAGGAAAAATCCAGCAACAATAACCAGAATAACCATTACAACGATAAAAATAACTTTATCTCTGTAGGAAAGCTTTAAATTCATTTATAATCACCTGCACTTTCTCTGTATCAGTTGGCTTCGGCTGACTGTTCAGCCGCGGCGTCCTCAGGTTCAGGCTCAACCGGCCGTATTGAGAAAGACACCGTAAATTCATAACCGACCTTTCCTGTTTCACTGTCTTCGTTGCTGCTGAAACCGTTATATGTAACGTTCTCAAATATGTCCTGCTCAAAAAACTTGCCAACCACCTTGGACGGTTCATCATTTTTGTTTGCCGTACACTGTACCGTAAAGAACCCGTCGCCGTAAGTTATTGACGTCCATGTGACGCTTGTTCCGCTGAAATTCGCTTCTATTTCGTCAATAACGTCGGTCGTTATCATTGGAAGCGAGCCATAATTATCATACGCAATATCAATGTATGCTTTAACATTGTTTACTTTGTCAAATTTTGTTTGAGCGGCGTCAACTGCGGCAATCTTAGCGGCTACGTCGGGCGAATCCAAATATTCCTGTATGCTTGCGGTTTCACTTACAAAACCGTTTTCCTGAATATTGGCGGCAAGCCAAACTGCTCCTACAGCAGCCGCTGAAATAGCTATGGAACCGAACACAGCAAAAGCAAATTTCGCGCCCGCACTCGTACGTCCCGAAGCGGCGTCCACCTCAATCAAATTAATACGCTCGGTGTCCTTGTTGCCGCGGAACATAGCTCCGATAGCGTTTGCGTATGCCTGGAACTCGAAATTCTCGTATCCGCCGATATTGTTGGGAACCCCAAGCAAGCTGGTGGAAATATCCATTTGCTCCAAAGCGTTTGTAAGTCGGATATACTCGGAGGTATCGCCGTAAAACACAACGTTCTGAATCTGGTTGTCTCCGCTTCTGGACTTCTGGAACTGGAACATTCTGAAGATGTTCTCGTTTACAGCCTCGTATATGTAGTCCTCGGAATTGTCATAGTCCTCAGGATCAATTGAAGCAAAACGCGAGAACGTAAGCTGATTATTCTCATAAAGATTAAGACTTACAAAGTTAGGGTCGATCTGAACAAGCAGCAAAGGCATTTTTGCCTTTGCCTTTGGATCGCCCAGAATAATTCTTGAAATAGAGTTGCAGGCAACCACAACGGAACGCAGGCTTATGCCAAGCATGGAGAACACCTTTCTGAAGCAGTCCACTACTTCAAAAGGACACGCCGTCGCAAGGACTTTCATTGCCTGAACGCCCTCTTCTTCAATCTCTCCCGCAATCGTATAGGATATTGAATAGTCCTCGGCAATTCCCATCTGATGCTGCATTTGGTTCTGAACCATAGTCAGAAGCTGAGCTCCCTTTGCTTTCGGAATATGTATCTCCTTAAATATGATCAGGTTCGAGGAAATGCTGATGACCGCTTCCTTGTCAGCCATTCTTTTGTTTTTCAGCTCATCGTTGATTATCGTCGCCATTTTGGGTATATCTTTAATATGACCATTAACAATCAGACCCTCGCCTATATCGATAGTGGAAGCGTCGGCGACTTTTATCTTGCCGTGAGCCTCGGTACCGCGGATAATGCGGACGTGTCTGTCTGTAATATCAAATGAAAGCATACTCGTCACCTCACAAATTTTTAATATTATTTAAATGAACAGATCCCTGTTCTTGCGTTTTTTGTAATCTCCGTACAACGTCTGGCGGACAGAATACGAACCGCAGCGTAAAAAACGTCTGCTATCCGAGATTTTCCATAGAATTGTAGATAGCGGGAAGGATACCTGCGATAACGAAGCCAATCGCAGCGCCCATTATTATGATCATAATAGGCTCTATCATTCCTACGATACGCTGTATAGCGGAGTCCGATTCGTCCTCGTAGAAAGACGCTGATTTTTCAAGGATAGTATCCAGCGCGCCTGCTTCTTCGCCGACATAGATGATCGAGCAGAACATTGACTCAAATATGCCCGTTCTTTGTATGGAAACCGAAAGCTGCTCGCCCTGCTTTACCTCGTCAACAACAGTAACGAACGCCTTTTCTATAAAGCTGTTGTTCAGTATTGCCGCCGAACGTTCAAGGCTTTCCACCATAGGGATACCTGACGAGTACAGCGAGGACAGGGTTCTTGCAAAACGTCCCGTATAAACCTTTACTACCAGTTTTCCTATCTTCGGCATCTTACATATCATTTTATCAAATTTATACCGCACGTCGGGAATTTTCAGCGTGTATTTGATAATAAACGCCAGCGCCAGAACAACGCCCAAGTATATGTACCAATATCCGGTCAGACTGTCGGAAAACGCAAACAGCGCGCCTGTCAGACCCTTCATATCCTTTTCTGTAAGTAGCTCCTTGAAAGTAGGCATGATGAATGTAAACATAGCGATAACGATAATAACGCACAGCACAGCCAGAATAATAGGATACATCATCGCACCCCTGATCTTATTGTTCAGCTTGTTCTGCTTGTCGTAATATTCCTCAAGGCGTCGGATAATAACGTCCAGCGAACCGGATGATTCGCCCGCCTGTATCATGGATACCATGAAGGACGGGAACGCGCCCTGCTGCATTTTCAATGCGTCCGAGAAAGACGAACCTTTCTGAACCTCTTCGTAGACCTCTCTGAAAAGCTGCTTGGTATTGTCCTTTTCCTGTTCCTTGTACAGAATATCAAGAGCTCTTACAAGGGTCAGACCCGACGTAAGCATCGCGCTGAGCTGACGGCAGTTATAGGCCAGCTCGCCGGTTTTAAACTTATGAAGCGTTTTGGCGCCCTTGTCGCTTGCTTCCTTGTAGCTTGAGCAGAAAAGTCCTTTTTCATGGATCTTTTCAAGAAAATCATTTACATCTTCAGCGACCATCCGGGCATTTTTGACTGTATTGCCCTGAACGTCTGTAGCCGTATAGACAAATGTCTTCATAAATTGGTTGACACCTCCGATATGGATAGAATTATCTTCGGGCAGATTTATGCCGCCGTCCTTACAGCTGCCGCATAGGTCTTCCGGAATAGCTTTTGCCGAAAAGACCTCGGTTACCGCCCAAAAGGAAAACGTTTAAGAAAAGTCCGCACAAAAAATACCCACGATACTTTAAATATTATAACATTTTATTATAAATTTGGCAATATGTTATTTTTAACAAATCCGCAAAGAATATCTGCACATTTTCACAAAAAAATCACATTATCCAATATGCCGTATTAATGAAAATGTCCAAACACGGGCAAAAAAGTGTTGTGAAATGATTAACAAATATTTAAAAGCTTTTCCGCGTTAACATGGGATATCAATTCACGTTCCTCGTGTGTAAGAGACATTCTTTCCAGCATTATCCTTTCGCGGCAGGACGGATGCCACGGGCAGTCGGAGGCAAACAGAATCTTATCCGCGCCGTGATCTCTGAATATTCTCAGGGCCTGTTGATCGGAAATATTTCCCTCAATATACGCCGTGTCAAGATAAACGTTTCTGCCGACAAGATATTTTTCCACATCGTCCCAGATACCGTTTCCGCCCAGATGAGCCAATATAAGAGTCAATTCAGGAACAGCGTCAAGAACAGCCGCGCTCATCTGAGGCGTACAATGGATACAGTCAAGAGACGCCGCGTCCAGTCCCGCGTGAAGAACAACGGGCAGTCCAAGCTCCGCGCATTTGCGGTACAGCGGGAAAAGCCGTTCCCCGTCGGCAAAGAAGCCTTGATAATCGGGGTGGAGCTTGACGCCGTGAAGTCCCAGAGCCTTTATACGTTCAAGCTCGGAAAACGCGTCCTCCGCTTCGGGGTGTACAGAGCCGAAGCAGTACAAAATACCGCTGTAAGCCGTCTGAACGTCCTTTGCCCAGTTGTTTATGGTCGTCTGCTGTGATGGCTTTGTCGCTATAGGCAGAATGACCGCCTTATCGATCCCCCATTGCTGAAGCTTTTCAAGCAGTTCGCCCACGGTTCCCCGCGTTGCGGCGGGAACGTCCGCGCCGTAACCTGATTCAATAAGGGTGTTTTCCAATTTGGATATAGCCTTTTCGGCGATAGCGTCCGCAAAGGCATGTGTATGAAAGTCTATGTACATTATAAAATGCTCCTTTTTCAAAGGATAGAATATAAAATTTACAGTTTTTTAATCTTCACGAACCGGTATGTTGCTATTATACCATATTTTATTGTTAATGTCAAATTTTTTATATAATTTTACTAAAAAAATTATAGTTTATAGAAAAAACGCAGCGTGTCTTTTTGCAAACACGCTGCGTTCCCATAAAATTTTATGCTCCGTCAGAGGAAGGAGGCAATAATTTTTTATGCTTTTATTGCCTTGTGGAAAACTTTTTTACCCTTTTTAATAATAACCTCTCCGTCAATTTTTACGGGAGCGTTAGGATCGGTGACTTTCACATCGTCAACGGAAATTCCGCCCTGCTGAACCAGTCTCCTTGCCTCGCTCTTTGAGGGAGCAAGACCTGTTTTTACAAGCAAGTCCATAATGTTTATGCCCTCTCCGGGGATTTCCGCGGCGGGTATTTCGGTGCTCGGCATATTTTCGGTATTGCCTCCTCCGCCGAAGAGAGCCTTTGCACCCTCCTGCGCTTTTTGGGCTTCCTCTTCGCCGTGGACAAGCTTTGTCAGCTCGTATGCAAGTATCTCTTTAGCCTTGTTGAGCTGGCTTCCTTCCCAGTCTTTCATAGCTTCGATTTCCTCGATTGGCAGGAAAGTCAGCATACGGATACATTTCATAACGTCCGCGTCCGCAACGTTGCGCCAGTACTGATAGAAATCATAGGGAGGCGTTTTCTCCGGGTCAAGCCAAACCGCGCCCTTTTCCGTCTTGCCCATTTTCTTGCCCTCGGAGTTGAGAAGCAGGGTAATTGTCATAGCGTGAGCGTCCCTGCCAAGCTTCTTGCGGATAAGCTCCGTTCCGCCCAGCATATTCGCCCACTGATCGTCGCCGCCGAACTGCATTGTGCAGCCGTACTTCTGGTACAGCATATAGAAGTCGTAGCTCTGCATTATCATGTAGTTAAATTCAAGGAACGTGAGGCCGCGCTCCATGCGCTGCTTGTAGCACTCGTAGGTCAGCATTTTGTTGACGGAGAAGCACGCACCAACCTCGCGGAGCACGTCCACATAGTTAAGACCGAGAAGCCAGTCGGCGTTATTCACCATAACTGCCTTGCCATCGGAGAAGTCTATGAACCTGCTCATCTGCTTTTTAAAGCATTCAATGTTGTGTTCTATGTCCTCCTTGGTAAGCATTTTTCTCATGTCGGATTTTCCAGATGGATCGCCGATCATACCCGTACCGCCGCCCAAAAGAGCAATCGGCTTGTTTCCTGCCATTTGGAGACGCTTCATCAGGCAGAGAGCCATAAAGTGTCCCACATGAAGGCTGTCCGCAGTGGGGTCAAAGCCGATGTAAAAGGTTGCCTTGCCGTTGTTTATCATGTCGCTTATTTCCTTTTCGTCGGTCACCTGAGCGATAAGTCCGCGGGCGATAAGTTCTTCGTATAAAGTCATTTTTCATTTCTCCTTTTAGATGGTAGATTGTTAGAGGGTAGAGGATAGAATAGTCCTCCCAAATTTATTTTACATCATAAACGATGAAAACAACGTTTTTGCAGTTTGTTTTCACGGGTATCACCGCCTTCCCTATTATAAGCAAGAATTTCAGAAGCAAGAGGCAAGAATTTCTTGCTTCTTTATCATCTTGCGTCTTTTGGCATAAACTCTACATCACTGTAGACCTTAAAGAAAAGAATTTCTATCTCGGTCCCCACATAATAGCCGCCTTGAGCAGCCAGCTCGTGCCGCTTTGTAACGCAGTACAGCGCGGCTCTGTACTTGACCGTCCCCCCGTCCTTGTATCTGACAGGAAACGGCACAAGAAGCAGGACGATAATAATTGCGGCAGCTATCCGAACCGCTTTTGATCTTTTTGTTTTTTGTGTTTTCATTTCCGTACCTCCTTTCAGACGCAGGAATTTACACTCCCAAAATGTAGAAGCCCCTGCCGCGTTGTTCCGCTTCTTTCAGCCACGTAATCAATGCGGCGTACTCTTCGTTTGGTCGGGCGGACATTCCCGCAATTATTTTTGCGGTCTCCTCTTTGCCGTAATAATTTACGCCGCAGCTGTCGCAGCCCCGCTCTCCGTTTGGAAAAACCGCGCAGCCGAACAGGTCGCCGTACAGCTTGTAAAACCCGTTGAAATCGTCCCAATCCATGTAGAGGGAATTATCGCTCCAGTGCTTTAATATTTCGCACCTGACCTTGCCGTCTTTAAGCGGTTTGCCGGTCTCGCAGAATTGGAACTCCAGATAGCACGTTCCGTCCCTTTCGCCGTTACCGATAAACTTACTCACGATAAAACCCTCCGGTGTGAAAATTCTCCCCGCCTGTCTTTTTCGCTGCAAGACGGTAAGTCACCACGCCGTCGGGACAGACAAACTCTTTCACCAGCGGTGAATCGGGGACGTTCCCGTTCGGCGAGTACCCCCCTATCATACGCAGGTCTCCGCCTCCGCGGACAGTCTCCAGCATGGGAAAAAGCAGCAGCATACTCTTTGAACAGAATCCCCGCCCGCACTGATTTACGGGACAGTCATAGCCGCATTTGTATATGTCGCCTACCTCGTCCCCGTTGCGGCAATGTCCCTCGGTCTTGCCGTTGGGGAAAACGTCCACCACCTCTATTATGAACTCGTAATCTTCGGTGTACCACTTTTTCATAGTATTTCCTCCATCATGTAAAATCCTTATACATAAGGCTTGGCTGAATACCCGTATTGTTCTGATATTTTCCGCTTGAATACGCCTCGTAATCTCCGTGGATATCGTGATAATATATCTGACAAATTTCGGCGTTGGGGTAAATTTTTACGGGCTGTATACAGAAAATTTCAAGCGTCCAGTAGCCCTTGAAGCCAACGTCCCCGAAGCCCGCCGTAACGTGAATGAACAGTCCTAACCTGCCCGTTGAGGAACGTCCCTCCAGCATGGGGACAAAGCCATCGGTTGCGGTGTACTCGTTTGTCCTGCCAAGGTAGAGACGGTTCGGTTCAAGGGTCAGACCGCTTTCGGGTATGACAACACGCCTTGTGGGGTTAGGAGATTTCATATCAAGGACATCGTTTTCGTACACCAGAAGTTCGTCCGCAAGACTGAGATTATAACTGTTTGGATTGAGCCTGTCACGAGAAAACGGTTCAATGATTATTTCTTTGCCGATGTGCTTTTCAATTTCTTTACCCGATAATATCATGATAAATTCCTCCATGTCAATATTCAAAAAAACGATAGCTGGCTGTCTCCGTACCCCAGCTTATAGGACGCGGTAATGTCCCGCATTTCATACGCTAAGCCAAGCTTTTGGCATTCCTCCGTAAAAACTTTCCACAGCCTTTTTATGTGGGGCGAATTGCACACGTACCGATCACCGTAGGTTTTGGCGTACCGCTCTGCAAGTCCGCTGTTCGGAAAGTTTTCCTCCAGCTTTTTATAAAAATACTCCCTCTGACCGCCCCGCATTGTCAGCCCGAACATTGGGTACACAGACCTTGCGCCGCACTCCTTTGCCCTGCGGACAATACCAAGTATGTTTTCCTCGGTATCCTCAATAAACGGCAGCAGCGGAGTCATCACAATTCCGGTAAACAAGCCGCTTTCAGACATTTCCTCAATAGCTTCAAGCCGCTCGGAAGTCCTGCTGACGTTCGGCTCAACAAGAGCGGACAAGCTGTCCTCGGCAGCCGTAACAGTGACCTGACACAGCACTGGGGAATGCTCCGCGATACTGCAAAAAATATCGGCGTCGCGTGCAATTAGACTGCTTTTCGTCAGCGCGTGTACCCCGAACTCAAATGCGTCCAGAAGTTCCAGAGAGTGCCATGTAAGCTGTTCCTGCTCCTCAAAGGGATTGTAAGGGTCGCACATCGCACCCGTACCCACAATGCCTGTCCTGACCTTGCGGCGAAGCTCGTCGCGGAGAATTTGCAGACAGTTTTCCTTAGCGCGGACAGTCTCAAAATCCTCGACTTGGTAGCAGTCGCTTCGGCTGTCGCAGTATATGCAGCCGTGGCAGCAGCCCCGATAGAGGTTGATATTATAGTCGCTGCCGAACCAGTCCGCAGACTTATTTTTTTGCAGTATCGTTTTTGCGGGTACGGTTTTAATAACGCTCCCTCCTCAAAACTATCAATTAAAAACGCCCTCCAACGGCAAAACCGTCAGAGGGCGAATTATCGCGTTACCACCTCAGTTTATTCACAAAGCTGTGCCTCACCCATTACCGCCGTAATGCGCTGACAGAACAGGGATGTTTCCGATACAATAATCTTTCGGAAAGCCACAGTTTGCAAAACTCGAAACGCTTTAACGGGCGTGAACCGCATATCCCTACTGTAGTTCGGGACACAAGCTCCGTGATGTATTCGCCGATGTCTCTCCGTCCTTTCGCACCGTCCAAGGACTCTCTTTATCCGATAACAGCGGGTACTTGTTCACTTCATTGCATTTATTTTTCCGCGGGACGGGTGACCCGTCCCCTACATATTTTACAGCTTGTAATTACGCGAATGGATTTTCCATCCTGTATAACATTCCCTCAGGCTGATTGAAACCCACTTCCTCAACTCCAAGGTAGCGGAAAACGTTCCACAGAGCCTTTCCGTTATGAGCAAAAGTTACCGCGCCGTGGTGAGGATACCTTCCCTCGATAAGTACGTGACGGTAGAACCTGCCCATTTCCTTAATAGCAAACACGCCGATACCGCCGAAGCTTCTGGTCGCCACGGGAAGTATCTCGCCCTCCGCAACATAAGCGCGAAGCTTAGCGTCCGCAGTGCTCTGGAGACGGAAAAACGTGATATCCGACGGAGCGATATCTCCCTCAAGAGTACCCCTTGTAATGTCGGGTTCCTTATCAGGTTCGAGACCGCGGTGCATGATAAGCTGGTACTTCATTGTACAGCTTGAAAGCTTGCAGGACGGAGTGTTTCCGCAATGGAATCCCATAAAGGTATCGGTATGCTTATAGTCGAACCTGCCCTTTATCTCGTTCAGGTACATATCCGCAGGAACGCTGTTGTTGATGTCAAGCAGGGTTACCGCGTCATCGGAAACACACTGTCCGATAAATTCGCTGAGAGCGCCGTAGATGTCCACCTCACAGGCAACCGGGATACCCATTGCGCCCAGACGGCTGTTAACGTAGCAGGGAACAAAGCCGAACTGAGTCTGGAACGCAGGCCAGCACTTATTTGCAAAAACAACATATTCGCGGCTGCCCTTGTGAGCCTCAGCCCAGTCAAGAAGAGTAAGCTCGTACTGCGCAAGCTTAGGCAGGATACCCGCCATTTTGTTTCCGTCTCCAAGCTCCTTTTCCATATCAGCGATAACGTCAGGGATACGTTTGTCACCCGCGTGCTCGTTATAGGACGCGAACAGGTCAAGCTCTGAATTTTCCTCTATTTCCGCTCCGATATTGTAAAGCTGACGGATAGGCGCGTTGCAGGCTAAAAAGTCCTGAGGACGCGGTCCGAAAGAAATAATTTTAAGATTTGCCAGACCCAGCAGAGTCCTTGCCACCGGGATAAAGTCCCCGATCATGCCGGCTATCTCGGAAGCCGTTCCCACCGGATATTCGGGAATGTATGCCTTAACGTTCCGCAGACCTAAGTTGTAGCTTGCATTGAGCATTCCGCAGTAAGCGTCTCCCCTGCCGTCCACAAGAGTGTCGGAGCTTTCCTCGGCGGCAGCCGCGAACATCACGGGAGCGCCGAAAGTCTTTGCAAGCAGGGTCTCGGAAGTCTCCGGACCGAAGTTGCCAAGATACATCACAAGAGAGTTTACCCCCGCCTTTTTCATGTCGTCGATCGCGGCAAGCATATGCTTCTCGTTTTCGACGGTAACGGGACACTCGTATATCTCGATATTCTTTTCCTTACAAGCCTTTACAACAGATGCTCTGCGGCGCTCAGACAGCTCCATAGGGAAACAGTCGCGGCTTACAGCGCAGATACCGAGTTTAACAACGGGCATATTTTTGGTATTCATCATTCTTCCTCCTTAGCTTCGGTCTCTTTCTTGTCTCCGCCGCTTTCCGTGGCTATCGGAGTCTCGGCTTTGACTTCCTTTTCCTTGACTTCTATCGAGAAGTAGCTGCCGTAGTAGCCGTCAACGCCCTCTACGGTGTCGTACTTTTCTTTCATGGTAAATATTACCGCATAGGAGGGACAGTCGTATCTCTGAGTGTAGACAAGCTCCATGTCGATATCTTCGGTACCGGTTTGTGCTCCCGCAGGTTCAACGCCGTGTTTTGAAGCAAGTTCGGCGGTCTTTTTGTCAAAGAAGTCTCTTGCGGTCTGCCGTTCGAGACAGCAGTACGCCTCGGACATATATCCGCAGAGATATATGTTTTCATCGCCCTTGACTGTCTTGAAATCATATGTAATAATAGAGTCCTCAACGTAGTAGACAGGGTTGTCGGCAGGAACAACCTCGCGCAGCTCCATTATCTCGGTATCGCTGTTTACGCTCCAGAGCCTTGTGTCGGTCTCAAAGTTAAGGGTTACTCCGTCGGGCTGGAGGGAGACTATTTTCGTCATGGGCATACCCAGCTTGACCTTGGTCAGAATGCCTGAATACACGTTTTCGGGAACTTCGGCTTCGTCCTTTCCGCAGGCTGCAAAAATAGCTGTTGTCATGATGAGTGCTGTCAGAACAGAAATAATCTTTTTCATTTTCAATCATTCCTTTACAGAAGATATTATATAAAATACAATTATTTATATAATAATACAAAATCGGGAAAAAGTCAACGGAAAAATCAAATTTTGCTCTTATATTTTTTTGTGCCGTCACCCTGTGCTGCCAACAAACACAAAAAATAACAGACCGGCTTCACATTTACAAAATGCAAAGCCGGCCTTAACGACCATTATACCGCGTATAAACCTGCATGATCTGTCTGCCGCGGTCACCATTTGTCCTCCTCGCCCTCTTTTGGAAGACATGGCGCCAAAGCGGCTATAGCTACCTCTATCTGCTTGTCGCTTGGCTCCTTGGTGGTTATCCTTTGCAGCCACAGTCCCGGAGCGGAAACTATCCTTGTGAGGACATTGTCGAACCGTCCCGCAAGCTTGATTATCTCGTAGGCTACAGAGGCTTCGGGGATAAGACAGAGCATCTGCACTCCAAAGCGTATCCACATATTGTCCCTCGGCAGGAATATACCCACGATAACGCTTATTATGAGTACTATAAGGATAAAGCTTGTTCCGCAGCGTGGATGAAAGCGGGTGTGCTTTTTTACATTTTCTACCGTAAGCTCCTCGCGGGCCTCGTAGCAGGCGATGGACTTGTGTTCTGCGCCGTGGTACATAAAGGTGGTCTTTATGCTGCCCATAAATGAAATGGCGTACATATAGCCCACCACTAACGCAAGCCGCACAAATCCCTCTATAACGGGACGTGCGCTTTCGGGAGCTCCAAAACGTTCAATAAGGTCTGCAACAAGGATAGGTCCTCCCTTGAAAACGACCAGCGAAAACGCCAGCGCAAGCACTACGGAAATTATCATTATCACGTTGACAAGCTTGTCCCCGAATTTGTCTGTGAGCCACTGCTCAAATTTGGAAAGTTCTTCCTCCTCTTCGTCCTCGCCGAACTGCTTTTCCGCAGACTTCATGGTACACCTGATACCCTCTGCAAGACTTGCGACAAAGTTTATGCAGCCCCTGACAAACGGTGCTTTTCTGTACCACGGAGCGTCCTTGCCGTTTTTGACCGCCCACTGTTCAACGTCTATCGTGCCGTTTGGAAGCCTGCACGCCATTGCCGCCGTAG
The DNA here is from genome assembly GCA_910586535.1 of uncultured Oscillospiraceae bacterium. Taxonomy (GTDB): domain Bacteria; phylum Bacillota; class Clostridia; order Oscillospirales; family Ruminococcaceae; genus RGIG8773. The sequence continues at coordinate 53,550 of CAJUHS010000008.1, read as the reverse complement.
TAATGCCCCTCATATAGACTCCCTCGATGAGAGCCTGTCCTCCTATTTTTGATTTAAAGCATTCTTTCGGACAATTATTTTCCCTGTTTTCTCCGCTCATTTTTGCAGTATCCTTTCCGCGGCGTCAATATGCTGTACCGCATTTCCAATCTTCTATCCTTTATTTTCTGTCTTCTTGCTTCTGCACAGGCAGCGTTATGGTAACAGTCGTACCCTTTCCCTGCCTGCTGAAAATCTCTAATCTGCCGCCGTGCATAGCGATGATCTCGTCAGCTACCGCAAGACCTATCCCGCTTCCCCGCCTGGTATGGTTAGCCTTGTAGAATTTGGTCTTGACCTTGGGCAGATCCTGTTCGCTTATGCCGCAGCCCGTGTCGGACACGTCAACCTCAATGTGCTCTGAGTCGGACATTATTGCCTGCACGGATACCACTCCGCCCTTGTCGGAGTACTTGATAGCGTTGTCGATAACGTTAATAAAGACCTGCCTGATACGGTTCTTGTCGCCGTACACAAAAGGCAGCATATCAGGCTCCTCGTAAAGGACTTCTATGCCCTCCCGCTTTGCTTTTTCGGTGTAGATGAGCACCGCGTCCCCAAGCTCGGCAAGAATGTCCATAGTCGTTTTGTTAAGACTGAACCGTCCGTTCTGCATACGTGAAAAATCCAGAAGCTCCTCCACCATTTCTGAAAGCCGCTCGCTTTCGCTGCCGATCACCCTCATGCCCTTTGCAACGGTCTCCGCGTCGCCTGGCATACTTCCTATAGTCTCCGCCCAGCCCTTTATGGCTGTAAGCGGAGTCCTCAGCTCATGGGAAACGCTGGAAATAAACTCGTTTTTCATAGTCTCCGAAAGCGCAAGCTCGCTCGCCATGTGGTTGACGATATCGCACAGCTCGCCGATCTCGTCGTCGTTCTTTTTTGTAATGCGGACGGAAAAGTCTCCCACAGCGTAACGTCTTGCCGTTGAGCCTATCTGCCGCACAGGGATAACGATAGACTTCACGAAGTAAAGTCCCGAAACGAACATCAGCGCAAGGATAGTCAGGCAGACCGCCGCAAGTGTCATCGCAATGCTTGTTATGTGCCTGTTAATTTCCTCCAGCGAGGAGACCATTCTCATAGCCGCATATCCCGAATCATTTTCGGGAAGCATAACGCACACCGCCATTATTTTTTCGCCGCCTGCCGTTCTGCCCGTGTAGTAACCGCCCGACCCGCTCGAAACTGCGTCGGCGTAGTCGGTCATGCTGTCAAGCTTGTCCTCCGGGATAAAGCCCGAGGAGGTAAGCCCCACACCGCCCTTTCTGCTGATCACCATAAGCTCCATTTTGTCCTTTTCCGACCAGTTTTCCACAACAGAACGAAGCTCCGCCGAAAAGCTTGCGGAGGGGTCGTTGTATGAACGCAGCAAAATGTTGGACACCATATTCATACGCGAGGTCATATACTGCCTTGCGGTGCTGTAGTAATAGGTGCGCACAAAAAGAGTTCCGCCCACAACAAGTGCAAAAAGCATGGCGGAAATAACGCCCAGATTGTTCACGAGCCAGCGCCTTGTAATATTCGATTTCCGCAATGTTTTCACCGCCTGTTCGTTTTTGCTTAGATTCGTGAATCTGCTCCGATGTGAAGCATTCGTGCAGTATAAATGACCGGCTTAGTTCTTTTCTTCCTTTACAGACCACTTGTATCCGAAACCCCATATTGTGGAAATATATTTCGGGTTGGACGGTTCGTCCTCTATTTTCATTCTGATACGGCGGATATTCACGTCCACTATCTTGTCGTCGCCGTAATAGTTTTCACCCCATATGTGGGTAAGGATAGAGCTTCTGTCAAGAGCGGTGTCCTGATTGTTCATGAAGTACTCCATTATCTGGTACTCTACCTGAGTGAGGTCGACAGGAACTCCGTTCTTTGCCACAGTTCTGCTTTTGAGGTTAAGCAGAAAAGGTCCCGACTCAATGGTAGCGGCTTCGTCCTCGTCGCGGGCGACGCTCATGCTTACCCTGCGGTAGATAGCGTCAATGCGCGCTGTAAGCTCCGAGGGGGAGAACGGCTTGGTTATGTAGTCGTCCGCGCCCAGCATAAGACCGCTTACCTTATCCATTTCCTGGGTCTTGGCTGAAAGCATGATTATACCTAAGGTGCTGCTTCTTTTGCGCAGAGCCTTGCAGACCTGAAAACCGTCAATTCCGGGCATCATGATGTCCAGCAGAGCGATATCGAAATCTCCGCGTTCTGAATCGAAAACTTTAATTGCCTCCTCGCCGCAGTTCACGTCCACCACATCGTAGCCGGCGCGTTTAAGGTTTATTACCACAAAGTCGCGGATAACGTCTTCGTCCTCGCAGACAAGTATGCGTTTCATAATATCTATCCTTTCCTTGGTTAATCCCGTGAACCGTCCCGAAGCGGCTCTGCGGATATGAAATCATGCCATAAGATACAGGCTGTTGCTTATTTCCGTTCCCGTAAGGACGAGTGGCTCGTCCTCAATATCGGGACACTTCACAAGATAATTGGTTTTGTTGTTGCTTTTCAGTACCATATAGCCCTCTTCAAGAAGCGCGTCGGTTTCCTCCTCGGAAGCCACCGCTATCCTCAGCAGCTCCACCGTGCTGTTAAGCAAGTCGGCTCTGAATTTGCAGAACACCACTTCGCCCGTTGCCGAATCCCTTTTCGCCGTAACGACTCCGTCCCAGCGGTTCGGCAGGATAAAGCAGTACCCCTCGCCGATATTATAGAAGCTTGAATATTTTTTCGTAATGCTGTAATTGTCAAAAATGTTCCAGTCGGTGCTGTAAAGCTTTGTACCCGCAGAGTCCTCAAAGTACCCTGGGAAAAGAGACAGCGTGGGTATCTCTATCACTCCGTCAAGGTCGATATCGGTGCAGGTGTACCCTGCGGGACGGCGCGTTTTTTCTATGAGACCGGATTCGCCCAGATAGAGGGGATTTCTAAGCTGACCGTCCACGGAATAGATTATCTCGGTGGTGAGCTGTCCGCCGGACAGTCCGTCGATAAAAACGGCGGGAGTTTCCTTACCCACATATCCGGAGGCAACGCTTACAAATTCGGTCGCAGACTCGTCAAGAGCAACGCTGCTCGTTTCCAGTACCTCTCCGCTCTCGGGGTCCGTGGAGACCAGACTTGCCGAAGCCTTTTTCATATTGTTTCCGGGACGTATGAGTATAAGCTCGTTCTTTCCGTCCCGTTCAGGATCGGCAATGAACATGGTGCTGTAGGTATCGGAATATTTTGATGTGAGCATCCCGTCATCGTAATCGTACACCTGAACGCTTCTCTCACCCGACAGCAGCGTGTAGCCTATAATAACGCTTTGCCTGCCGCTTCCGCCAAGCTCTGAAAAAAGTATCCTGTCAATGCCGGTACCCGCTCCCGCATGGTCGTAAACGCTTGTCCACTTGCCTCCGCGGCGGTCGATAATATTTATGCGGACGTTTCCGCCGCCCTCTGTTTCTCCCGCTTTTTCGTAAAAAACTATAGCTTCACGGTCTGGTTCGCTGTCGATGTTTGCAAAAACGAATGCCGAGCGGTATTCTCCCGAACGGGGATATTTGAGCCGTATATCCTTTCCTGCGGATCTGATAAGAGCGTCGTAAACAGCGTTTTGTTCTTCCGAAAGCCTCGGAGGAGACAGCAGGGAATCTACCGAACCTCCGAAAGAGCAGCCCGCCATAAAAACAGAACAAAACAAAGCCGCAAGAGCGGTGATAACTTTATTTTTTCTCATTGCAGAACCCGCCCCCTTTTACGTTCGGAAAACAAAAACCAAGCGCCTCTGACGCCTGCTGTCTCCCGTTATTAAAAAGGGTATCCCGCACCTCAGACGCAGCTTCAGCCGCTGCGCCGCGGAAACGTCCGATACCCCTTATGACCTTTATTCGTCCTCAATGGACTGCATATTTCTAACCGCAAGAGTGGTTTTAGTCCAGCGGCGCTTGCCCGTAAGATTAAGCTTGGGCATTACCCTGTAAACATAAGTGCTCCAGAAAACCGCCACAACAGCAATGGTAACTACAGCAATACCTATGTCAGAGGTCGCAGGAGCAGCCATTCCCTCCCGCTCGTTATAACTCAGAATGAAGTACGAGATATATCTTGGGAATATAGATACTGCTGCGAAAACTGAAGCGGCATAGCCGAAAATACACATCCATATGCGCGTATTTTTCTTTTCAAAGCCCGCAAAAAGTCTTGCCGCATAAATAAAGAACATAGATGAAGCCATTGAGGTAAGCATTATATAAACCTTTTCGGAATAAATACCCACAAGCTGATTTTCCGAAAACATGGAAAATATCTCAAGAAGCTTCCAGATCGGGAAAAACATAATGAAAATGCAGTTCCCCTTTGTTACTCCGTCTCCCTTTAAAATGTTGGAGCCCATTGATATCAAAGTAACTATGGTTACAACGGCGCACACGTACACAAGCCACGTTATTACTGGTATACCTGCAAAAGCGAACACAGGATTGTCCTCGGTGGATATCTCAGCGTTTTTTCCCGCCACTTCGGAAAGCTCAAAAATAATGTCAAACGCCATAAGTCCCGCCATGAGCATCATTGCCGCAGCCGCAACGGGAGAAAGCTTTTTGGCAAGTCTTTCCGCCCTGAGCCGCATGGGATTTATAAGTATGCAGGACTTTATCGCCTTGTCCCTGGACTGTCCGAAGAACATGACGGCTGCAATCAGAATGAATCCGATTATCAGCGCCCACATTGTATAATTCTTAGCGGGAGACGGGTCTATATACTTTCCTGTGGCAAAATTAACGTTGGACCTAAGCTGCATTGTCCTTGCCGCGACTGCGGCTATAAGCGTAAGACCGTACGCCGCCATTGAAAATTTCTTATCCAATTTAACTTTTTTTGCCTTGTAAGGTTTCTTTTTCATGTCGCTTTCCCCTTTTAACCTTTTAAAATATTGCCGTAACGAGACCTGATCAAGGATACGTAAATATTATACGCGTTCGTCAAGCGGAATATATTTTTTCCTTTTGGCGACCGCCTTATACGCGGGACGGATAATTCTTCTGCCGTTTATAATCTCCTCGATCCGGTGAGCCGCCCAGCCCGATATTCTGGACACAGCAAAAAGCGGTGTGTTCAGCTCAACGGGAATTTTCAGCATTCTGTAAACAAGTCCCGAATAAAGGTCAACGTTTGCGCACATTGTTTTCGTGCTGCCCTTTACGTTTGCGAACACCTCCGGAGTAATCCTTTCCACAGCGTCGAGCAGACGAAATTCCTTTTCGTACTCCGTACCCTTCGCAAGCTTAACGGCGTTCCTTTTGAGTATCACAGCCCTCGGGTCGGAAAGTGTGTAGACCGCGTGCCCCATACCGTAGACAAGACCGCTGCCGTCGCCAGCTTCCTTTCTGATGACCTTGGCTATGTAGTCTGCCACCTGACCGTCGTTTTCCCAGTCGGATATGTTCTCCTTGAACTCTTCAAGCTGGCGTATGACCTTGAAGTTGGCTCCGCCGTGCCTCTGACCTTTAAGAGAGCCTATAGCTGCAGAATACGCCGAATACGCGTCTGTATCCGCCGAAGTAATGGTACGGCAGGTAAAGGTGGAGTTGTTGCCTCCGCCGTGTTCCGCGTGCAGGATAAGCATAAGGTCAAGAAGCCGCGCCTCCTCCTCTGAGTACTGCCTGTCGGGTCTTAAAGTGGACAAAACGCTTTGAGCCGTGCATTCGTCCGGATTGAGGGGATGCATATAGAGACTTTCGTGATCGAATACCCTGCGCTTTATCTGATAAGCGTCAACCATAGCGGAGGGAAGTCTCGCTATAATTGACACCGCTCTGAGCAGCTCCATTTCGAGACTGCGCTCTTCCGGATCGTCATCATAGGAATAAAGCGCCAGAACCGAACGAGCCATTTTATTCATTATGTCCCTTGACGGAGCTTTAAAGATCATATCCTCGGAAAATCCCTTTGGAAGTTCTCTGAACTCCGAAAGCATTTCATTGAACCGCCGCAGTCTGTCCTCAGATGGAAGCTGTCCGAACAAAAGCAGATAAACGGTCTCCTCGAAGCCGAATCTGCCCTTTTCCGAGGTGTTTTCGACAATATCGTTTATACTGTAGCCTCTGTAGATCAGTTCGCCCTCAACAGGTTCGCGCTCGCCCTCGTTGACGATATAGCCGTGTACGTTGCAGATGTTGGTAATACCTGCCATAACGCCGCTTCCGTCGCTGTTGCGAAGACCTCTTTTAACCTGATATTTTTCATAAAGCTCGGGCGGAACCCTGTTATTTTTTACAAATTCATCGCATAAGCTTTTAAAAACGTCCTTATCATAATCGATTCCGTTCAATATGTGTTCTCCTTTTACAGTAATAAAAATAGCATATATACATATTTTACAACAGATACGTCTCATTGTCAAGAATTTTTTGACATAACCATTAACTTTTCGGGACAGCTGCTGCCCGTGTACCGCAGCGCGCAGCGGCGCGTCCCATGAAAATATAAAAAACAAAGGAGCAGTAACAATGAAAGAATTATTGAAAGTGACCGCCGTATTTGCGCTTTTGCTTGCAGCTATACCCCTGCTTACATTTCTGAAGCCGCGGGAGAATGCCGTTCCTCCGCTGACAGCCAAAGCGGCGGACATTTACGAAATCGGGAACATTCCTGCCGGCGCGGCAGCATCAGTACCGCCGATATCCGGACCGCAAAGCGGACAAGCCGGCAATACCCTCAGCAGCGGCAATACCGACAGCCTTAAAGTGCTTGATTTTACAAGCGGACAGGTTATGGAGCTTTCCCTGCGAGACTACGTTATAGGAGCTGTACTTGCGGAAATGCCGGCCTCCTACCACGGGGAAGCTTTAAAAGCCCAGGCGGTGGCGGCGCGTACCTACGCCGTCAGACAGCGTGAAAAACAGCGCCTTTCTCCCGACCCGGAGCTGATGGGAGCGGATATTTCCAACGACAGCACCAAATATCAGGCATATTTTACTCCCGAACAGGCAAAGTCTTTTTACGGAGTAGGTTATGAAGCGTATCTCGAAAAGGTTTCCTCCGCTGTTGACAGCACAGGCTCTGACGTGCTTGTATATGAGGGAGAGCCTATAGTTGCGGCATTTCATTCCACTTCGGGCGGAAAAACCGAAAGCGCGGAGGCGGTATGGGGAAGTCCCGTAGAGTATCTTGTTCCGGTAGACAGCAGCGAAGACGAAAAATCTCCCTCCTATCTGGAGGAAAAGGTTTTTACCGAAGCGGAGCTTAAAGCCCGTCTGGAAACATCTCTTGACGGAACGGAGCTTGAGGGTGATCCGGAAGACTGGCTTAAAATAGAAGAACGCAGCGAATCGGGTACTGTCATTAAAATAGCTGCGGGAGGTTCGGAACTGTCCGGTGCGGATTTCAGGCAAATCTTTTCTCTGCGTTCGGCAAACTTTACCGTGGAGTATTCCGCAAAGGGCGGGACTTTTTCTATCACCACCAAAGGCAGCGGACACGGAGTGGGCATGAGTCAATACGGTGCAAACGCAATGGCGAACAGCGGCAGTGATTACAAGGAGATACTGCTGCATTACTATGGCGGCGCAGAGATAGCAGATATAAGTGATATCGGTATATAAAGCGGTATGCAAGCTATATAAACTTATTTTGCCGGAACAATACCATTGGTGCGCCAAACAAATATGCCAAACAAATATAAGTAACAGCCCGATTTAATTAAATGCCGCTGCTATAACTTTTTTTGCAAAAATACTTTCAATTCCGTTTAAAGTATGCTATAATTAAGTATATATTGCGTTTCAGAAAGGAATTTTTACTATGAAAAAGCTTATGCTCGGAAATGCCGCTTTTGCAAGAGGTCTTTACGAAGCGGGCGTTACGGTGGTATCAAGCTACCCCGGCACCCCCTCCACGGAGATCACAGAATACGCTGCGGAATATGATGAGATTTACGCCGAATGGGCTCCCAACGAAAAGGTCGCTATGGAAGTCGCTCTCGGAGCGTCAATTGCAGGCTCCCGCTCTTTCTGCGGAATGAAACACGTTGGTCTTAACGTTGCCGCCGATCCTCTCTATACCGCGTCATACACCGGCGTCAACGGAGGCATGGTCATCGCCGTTGCCGACGATCCCGGTATGCACTCCTCACAGAACGAACAGGATTCCCGCCACCATGCCATAGCCTCAAAGGTGCTTATGGTTGAGCCTTCCGATTCCGCGGAATGCAAGGATTTCGTCAAGACCTCCTTTGAGCTTTCCGAGGAGTACGACGTTCCCGTTATCGTCAGAATGTGCACAAGAGTAGCGCATTCCCAGTCTGCCGTGGAGCTTTGCGACAGAGTTGTGCCCCGGCAGAAAGAGTACATAAAAAATCCCCAGAAATATGTTATGATGCCCGCCTTTGCAAGACCGAGACACGTTTTTGTTGAGGAGCGCACCAAGAAACTGATTGAGTACGCCGAAAAGTCTCCCCTTAATAAAGTGATAGACAACGGCGGAGATATCGGTATAATCACAAGCGGAATTTCCTACCAGTACGCACGCGAGGCTATGGGGGACAAGGCTTCCTACCTTAAGCTGGGAGTTGTAAATCCTCTGCCCGCTGAGCTGATAAAGGATTTCTGCGCCAAGTACAAAAAGGTGTACGTTATCGAGGAGCTTGACGATATCATCGAGACCCACTGCAAAAAAATGGGACTTGACGTTGTCGGCAAGGAACTGTTCGGATACATAGGAGAATTTTCTCAGGCTCTAATTGCGGAGAAACTGCTGGGCGTTAAAGCCGAATCATCAGCGTTTGACGGAAACGTGCCCGTGCGTCCCCCGGTTATGTGCGCAGGCTGTCCCCACAGAGGACTTTTCTACTGCCTGTCCAAAAACAAAATAACCGTTTCAGGGGACATCGGCTGCTATACCTTAGGCGCGAGCGCACCGCTGGCGGCTATGGATACCACTATCTGCATGGGAGCTTCGATTTCCGCTCTCCACGGCTTCAACAAGGCGCGCGGCGAGGAAGCGGAGAAGTCCACGGTAGCGGTAATAGGCGATTCCACCTTTATGCACAGCGGAATGACAGGACTAGTAAACATTGCCTACAACAGCACCAACTCCACCGTCATAATTCTGGACAACTCCATTACCGGCATGACGGGACATCAGCAGAACCCCACTACCGGCAAAAACCTCAAGGGCGATCCTGCCGCCGCCGTAAATCTCGAAGAGCTTTGCAAAGCGATAGGCATAAAGCGCGTCCGCGTGGTAGACCCCTATAACCTTGCGGAGACCGAAGCCGCTATCAAGGAGGAGCTTGCCGCTCCCGAGGCTTCGGTAATAATCTCCCGCCGTCCCTGCGCACTGCTCAAATATGTTAAGCACAAACCTGCACTAAAGGTCGTAAACGACAAGTGCAGAGGATGCAAAATGTGCCTGAAGCTCGGCTGCCCCGCGATTTCCGTAAGAGACGGAAAGGCTGTTATCGACCACACCCAGTGCGTAGGCTGCGGTATATGCACAGAGGTCTGCAAGTTCGGCGCGATAGAGAGTTAATGGGAGCTGCGTTTTCGCCGCGCCGGGAACTGCGTCAAGCTCTTTCAGAGCGTTAAAGTTCGGGCGGCAGTAAACCAACCAATTCTACAGGAGGAAATATTTATGGATACAAGATCGATTATGATAGTCGGCGTTGGAGGACAAGGCTCCCTGCTGGCTTCGAGACTTCTGGGCAGCGTGCTGCTTGCCCAGGGACACGACGTTAAGGTGTCCGAGGTGCACGGAATGTCCCAGAGGGGCGGCTCGGTGGTAACATATGTAAAGTACGGGGACGAGGTTTTTTCTCCGGTTATCGAAAAGGGGGAGGCTGACGTTATCATCTCCTTTGAACAGCTTGAAGCCGCAAGGTGGCTTCCATATCTGAAAAAGGGCGGAAAACTCATCACCTCCACCCAGAAGCTTGACCCCATGCCCGTTATCACGGGAGCGGCGGAGTACCCCGATCAAATTATTGAAAAACTTACTGCCGCCGGCGTGGAAGTTACCGCAGTGGACGCTCTCGCTCTTGCGGAGCAGGCGGGTATAGCAAAGGCTTCAAACGTTGCGCTCATGGGCGTTGTGGCGGCTAAGACCGGCTTTGACGACAAGCTTTGGCAGGACGCTCTGGAGCAGTGCGTTCCCGCGAAGTTTCTGGAGCTTAACAAAAAGGCGTTCGAGCTTGGAAAGGCAAGCATTGGAAAGGCAAGCGCATAACCGGTTTTTCGGGATGACATTGTATGAAAAAGCTTTTAAGTCTTTTAAGTATTACCTCTGCCGCCGATTTGCTGTGGGGCTGTGCCGGTTAATATAACTATAGGAGGACGATCAAATGGAAAACTACTGGAACAAAGAAATTGAATGTATGTCCCGGGAGGACATGAAAAAGCTTCAGGACGAGCGTCTTGTGAAGCAGGTTAAACACGTTTGGGACAACGTGCCCTACTACCGCAAAAAAATGGAGGAAAAAGGCGTTACTCCCGATGATATCAAATCAACGGACGATCTTCACAAGCTGCCTTTTCTTACCAAATCCGACCTTCGGGATGCTTACCCCTACGGTCTGCTTGCAAAGCCCCTTGCCGACTGCGTAAGGATACAGTCCACCAGCGGGACTACTGGAAAGCGAGTTGTGGCTTTCTACACCCAGCACGACATCGACCTTTGGGAGGACTGCTGCGCAAGAGCTATCGTTGCCGCGGGCGGCACAAACGAGGATGTTTGTCAGGTCTGCTACGGCTACGGTCTGTTCACGGGAGGCCCGGGACTCAACGGCGGTTCCCACAAGGTAGGCTGCCTGACCCTGCCAATGTCCTCCGGAAATACCGAAAGACAGATACAGTTCATGCGCGACCTCGGCTCGACCATTCTTTGCTGTACTCCCTCATACGCCGCCTATATCGGCGAAACGCTTCACGAAATGGGATTTACCCCAGACGATATCAAGCTCAAGGCGGGTATTTTCGGGGCCGAGCCTTGGACGGAGGAAATGCGCCGCGAAATAGAAAAGTTACTGGGCATAAAGGCGTACGATATTTACGGACTTACCGAAACCAGCGGTCCGGGCGTGTCTTTTGAGTGCTCCGAGCAGACGGGTATGCACATCAACGAGGACAACTTCATCGCCGAGATAATCGACCCCGACACCGGAGAAGTTCTCCCCGAAGGCTCAAAGGGAGAGCTTGTTTTCACCAGCATCACCAAGGAAGCCTTCCCGCTGCTCCGCTACAGAACCCGTGATATCTGCGTGCTGACAAGAGAAAAGTGCTCCTGCGGCAGAACCCTGGTAAAAATGACCAAGCCCATGGGCAGAAGCGACGATATGCTTATAATCAGGGGCGTAAACGTGTTCCCGTCCCAGATAGAGACCGTTCTTATCGAGCAGGGCTATACGCCTAACTATCAGATCGAGGTTGACCGTGTGAACAACAGCGATACTCTGGACATAAACGTTGAAATGTCCGCAGAGCAGTTCTCCGACACAGTTAAGGGAATCCAGCAGAAAGAGCGTGAGCTTGTGAACGCCATTAAGACCATTCTGGGAATAACCCCCAAAGTACATCTTGTATCGCCGAAATCCATTGTCAGAAGCGAGGGCAAGGCAGTACGCGTAATAGACAAGCGCAAGCTTCACGACTAAAAGACCGAACCTTTACCCATACCGCCGTCTTTGGCAGACAGCCGTACTGTTCTGCCGAGACAAAAAATGTTTTATAACGTCACCGCTGTATTACCGAACTAAAAGGAGGAAACAGTATGTTTATCAAGCAGTTATCTATTTTTGTGGAAAACAAGCCGGGCAAGCTCAGCGCAGTCACAAGACTTCTCAGCGACAACGATATTGATATCCGTGCGCTTTCAATTGCGGACACAAAGGATTTCGGTATCCTTCGTCTTATAGTTGACAAGCCTGACAAGGCGTGCGAGGCTCTGAAAAACGCAGACTGCACAGTCTCTATGACTAACGTTATCGCTATAGGCACAGAAGATAAGCCGGGAGGACTTACCGGCATAATGGACTGCCTGTATGCGTCAAATATTTCCGTCGAGTATATGTACGCATTTATTACAAAAAAAGCAGGCGAAGCTTACGTAATAATCCGCGTAGACAACAACGACAAAGCTCTGGAGGCTCTCAAGGAGAGCGGTTTTGCGGTGCTTACCGCAGATGAGATCTACGATATGTAAGCATTGCGGATTTGCTTTGTAAAAACCCATTATGCGTCAGCGGACAATGCGAAGCTGTACGCTCAGCCCTTGACAGAACTGTAAATTCGTTCTGCCGGGGGCATTTTTGCGTTTTGTTTGCTTTTATTCGCGGTTTGCGTACGCCGACAGATTTTTCAAGCCGCTGTACCGGTTGTTTCACAGCTGTTCAGAGAATTTTTTTTGAACAGACCCCAGTACAATAACCTGTAAAAAATATTTCCGAAAAACTTGAAAAAAGTATATAAATGTGGTATAATAACTTATAATTTATTATAGCACAGCGATCCGTAAAAATAACCTTTTGCAGAGGCGTGAACACCTTGACCTCAGAAAAAATAATATGTTTTGAAAATGCGTAGCGGGAGCCGCGTCTCTATGCAAATCCTTCAGGATATTTTTATGTGTTTCATTTGCTTTTGTAATTGATTTCAGACGCGTTTTTGAAAGGACTTTTTTAATGCATATATTTTTGTATGGACTCGCTCACAGCCACAGCCGCGGAAGCTTCGACTTTTGGGACGTTCTCCTCGACGCCGTTCTCGATACGGCAAAAATGCTTCCGTTTCTGTTTCTGGCGTTCCTGCTTATGGAATTTATCGAACACCGCGCAGGAGACAAGCTTGCCGAAGTACTCGGCAGGGCCGGAAAGAAAACAGCTGTAGGTCCGGCCGCCGGAGCAGTTCTCGGCTGCGTTCCCCAGTGCGGTTTTTCCGTAGCCGCCGCAAATCTCTACGCAGGACGCGTCATCACCCTCGGTACGCTTATCTCTGTATTTATAGCAACCTCCGACGAGGCTATACCCGTGCTTCTTGCCCACCCTGAAATGTTCGGCTCAATATGGAAGCTGATTGCCGTAAAGATAGTTGCCGCCCTTATTTCGGGTATCACAGCAGATCTTATCGTAAAAGTGTTAAAAATCAGCACAGACGGCGAGAGCATTGAGGACATCTGCACCGAAAGCGGCTGCGGCTGCGGAAGCCACGGAATATGGTACTCCGCGCTGAAGCATACCATAGGCGTGGGCGTATTTATTTTTATTGTGAACCTTATTATAGGCGCAGTCATGGCTTTTGCTGGAAACGAGGCGGTAGCGCGTTTTATCAGCGGAATGGGAGTTTTTCAGCCATTTGCCGCAGGAATTGTGGGAATGATACCCAACTGTGCGGCTTCGGTGCTCATAACGGAGCTTTACGCCGAGGGAGCGGTAAGCTTCGGAACAGCCGCCGCAGGACTTTGCACAGGAGCGGGAATAGGTCTTGCAGTTCTTTTCCGCGCGAATAAAAACGTCAGGGAAAACCTGATTATCACAGGAATTGTATACGCCGCAGGAGTAGCCTGCGGGATAATCATCAATTTGTTTTAAAGTTTAAAGACCGGAGGGCGCCGTGATGAAAGGCTTTATTGATTTTTGCAAAAGGGAATTTTCTGTGGTCATATCATTTTTGGCGGCGCTTATATCCTGTTTGTTCGTACCAGTTACAAACTATGTGGATTATGTGGACACGGACACTATCGGACTGCTTTTCTGCCTGATGATAGCCGTTGCCGGTTTCCGTGACTGCGGACTGCTGTCATTTCTTTCCGGAAAGCTCCTCGGAGGAGAAGAACCGGGATCACGCCGAACGGGCACGGTTCTTGTCTACATAACATTTTTCTCCGCAATGTTTTTTACCAACGACGTTGCGCTTATAGCTTTTGTACCCCTTACAGCCGCGCTGTTTGAGAATCTTCCGAAAACTATGATATATGTGATAACGCTCCAGACTGCCGCGGCAAATCTGGGAAGCATGCTCACACCTTTCGGGAATCCCCACAATCTGTATCTCTACGACAGATACAAAATGAACGCATGGGAATTTTTTTCGCTAACGGTTCCCGTTGTGCTTCTGAGCGCGGTACTTATTTTTATTTTGTGTATGCTTATAAAAAACGAGCCGATGCAAACCGGCAGCCGCCGCGGAGCTGCCATACGCAACAAAAGATACCTTGCCTTGTACACAGTCCTGTTCATGCTCTGCCTGGCGGCTGTTTTCGGAAAAGTTGGCGTAATGGTCACGTTTGCCTCAGTGTGTATTGTTGCGGCAATAATTGACGTGCGCATTTTTGCTGCGGTGGACTACGGTCTGCTGGCAACATTCGCTTTCTTTTTTATTTTTGTCGGAAATATCCGCAATATCGGAGCAGTAAGCGAATTTCTCACAAAGCTCATGAACGGCAGGGAGATGCTTGCTTCTGCGGCGGCGAGTCAGGTAATCAGCAATGTTCCGGCGGCGGTAATGCTTTCGGGATTCACGGAAAACGCACGCGCAATGGTTCTCGGCACAAACATAGGCGGACTCGGAACGGTGGTCGCAAGTCTTGCGAGTCTTATTTCGTTCCGCATATATCTTGAGACCGACGAAGCCAGACCGTTTAAGTATTTGGCGGTTTTCACACTGGTCAATGTCCTGCTGTTTGCGGCAACGTTTGCATTTGCGTATTTTTACGTACTTTGATATACGGGTGGGCTTCCAGCTAAGCAAAAAAATTTTAATCTATAAAATATACAAATTGGAATTATTTATATTAATTATACGAAAAGGAGTGTCAGTATGTCAGATTATCCATTCCGCGACAGCTCCCTGCCAATGAGGGAACGCGTTGCCGACCTGCTCGGCAGACTCACAAAAGAAGAAAAGCTCAATATGCTCTCCACTTTCATGGAGGCGGTGCCCCGACTCGGCGTAGGCGAATGGCACGTGGGAACCGAGGTCGCCCGCGGCTACGTCGGAAGAGACAAGGAGGAATATTCCACAGTTTTGCCCCAGCCGGTGGGAATGGCTTCAATGTTCGATCCCGAACTGATGTATAAGCTGGGCGAGATCGCGGGAAACGAAGCCCGTTACTATTATCAGAAAAATCCCGACGGAAAACTCATGCTCTGGGGACCCACGGTGGATATGGAACGCGACCCGCGCTGGGGCAGAACGGAAGAAGCCTACGGCGAAGATCCGTTCCTGACAGGCGAAATGTCAAAGGCTTATACTAAGGGAATGGCAGGAGACGATCCCGTCTACCTGAAAACCATACCCACACTGAAACATTTCTGCGCCGACAACAACGAAAAGGACAGGGACAGGTGCTCCGCAAATGTTGATATGAGGACTCTCCACGAGTACTACTACCGGGCGTTTAAGGCGGCGATAACCGAGGGCGGCGCCCGTTCGGTAATGGCGGCGTACAACGAGCTTTCAGGAGTACCGGCAGTCATGAACCCAGACCTCCAAAAGCTTTTAAAGGATAAATGGGGACTTGATTTCGTCGTTACCGACGGAGGCGATTTTTCCCAGAATGTGCTTGCCCACAAGTGCGTAAAGACCCATGCCGAAGCAATGGCGTTCTGTCTCAAAAACGGTGCGGACAGCATGACCGACGTTGCCGATATGGTAACAGCAGCCGCAGCCGACGCACTTGAGAAGGGTCTCATAACTATGGAGGAGATCGACAAAGCTGTGGGAAATGTTCTCTACGGCAGATTCCGTCTCGGCGAATTTGACGAAACCCACCCCTACAAGGATATGGACGTTGCCCCCGAAAGCGAGGAGAGCCGCGCCCTGAACCGCCGCGCTGCTATGGAACAGGTTTGCTTGCTGAAAAACAACGGCATACTTCCTTTGGATAAGGGTACGAAAATAGCTTTGACAGGTCCTATTGCGGACGAGAACTATGCCGACTGGTACACCGGAAGATCAAGCTATGCGGTAAGCATAAGGCAGGGCATCGAAAAGGAATTTGGCACAGAAAACGTTTTGTTCGACAACGGCTACGATATCGTGGCGGTAAAGTCGGTCAGCAGCGGAAAATACCTGTCAGTCAGCGAGGACGGCTCAGTCCGTGCGGAAGCGGACGGGATCGGTGAAAGCTGCCTTTTCGAGCTTCACGACTGGGATTTCGGCTCGATGAATTTCAAGTCCAAACTGAACGGAAAATACCTCGCCGAGGACGGCGGAGTCTATAAAGCAACAAGCGATACGCCGTATGAGTGGTTCATACACGAATGGTTCAAACCAACGGTCTACGAGGGACTGTACTGCTTCAAGAGCTGGCACGAAAAGGCTATGGACATTTACGTAAACGAAAAGGGCGAGCTTGCAATGCGCAAGGCTTCGGGAATAACTCACGACAAGCAGTTCGAGATAACCGTTGTCTCAAACGGAGCGGAAAGAGCGGCAAAGCTTGCAGAGCAGGCGGATATCGCCATCGTATGCGCAGGGAATCACCCTATGCAGGTAGCCCGCGAATGCTACGACAGACCGGATATCGTACTTCCCAAGCACCAGAGCGGACTGATCAGAGCGGCGTTTGAAGCCAATTCCAACACCGTGCTGCTTATCGCGGCAAGCTATCCCTATGCCGTTAAGTGGGAAAAGGAAAATCTTCCCGCCATTGCGTACACCTCCCACGCTGGTCCGGAGCTGGGAACCGCCGTTTCGGCTGTACTGAGCGGAAGCTTCAACCCTGCGGCAAGATGTCCGCTGACATGGTACGAATCCGTCCACGAGTTGCCCGATATAATGGACTACGATATAATAGGCAACGATATGACCTATATGTACTACAAGGGCACGCCTCTTTTCCCGTTCGGGCACGGACTTTCCTACTCGTCATTCGAGTACAGAGACTTCAGAGCCGTTCAATGCGGCGAAGCTGTACGCGTTTCGCTGACGGTTAAAAACGTCTCGGAGCATGACGGAGACGAGGTAGTGCAGATATATTTCAAAGCAAACGCTCCGCGTGTAAAGCGTCCCCTGAAGCAGCTCTGCGGCTTTAAGCGCGTTAATATTAAAGCCGGGAAGACTGTCCAAATCGAAATTGACGTACCATTCTCCTCGCTGGAATTTTACGACGTTACCCGCGAAAAGCTATGCGTTGAAAGCGGTACGTACACCTTCTGGGTGGCGGCTTCCTCGGAAGATATCCGCTGTACCGCAGAACTGAACATTTCGGCGGAAACTGTCCCTCCGCGGGACATGACTTTCGTCAAAGCCAAAAATATCGACGGATGTTACAACGCGTCACTCGCTTTCAGCTTTGACGTAAACGACCACTATATGCTGTCGGGCGACTGGGGCGGCGGACTCGTTTTCAACGGCGCGGACATGAAAGGCTTTACCGCGGCGGAAGTGATATGCTCCGCTCCGTGCAGAGGAGGCTCTCTGGAAATAAGCGCGGACGAAAAGCTCATCGGAAAAGCAGATATTCTCCCCTCCCCCTGCCTCGACGGCTTCACTGCTTACAGAATACCTCTCGAACCCGTAAACGGCGTTATGAACGTCAAGATCGCCCTTAACGGTCAGCTTGGGGTTTACAGCCTGAAATTCATGCAATAATATGAAAATCGCTTTTTTGCTTGCTTTTGACTCCGGACTGATGTATAATGTAAGGTACGATACTGTATGATACGGAGGTTTTAAAAGATCCCGATGATTATAAATAAAATGTCACTTAAAAGATCGGCAGCGTTTTTATGCTCATGCTGCGTATGCGCGGCTCTTGTAAGCCTGCCGCTTGCAAATGCAGGAAAAGTTTCGGCTATGTTCAGCTCCAGCTACAGAGACACAGACAGCATTTCCGTGGAAATAGACGTTTCTGCGGAGCACAAAGCCATAAGCCCCTACATATACGGCATAAACGCCGAAACAAGTCTGTCCGGGCTTACAGTAAACGCGCTGAAGCAGTCAGACCCGAGGCTGTCCTCCTATAACTGGGAGACAAATTTTTCCAACAGTGCGGAAGGCAAAAACGGAAGCAACAACAACGATCTTGTTAAGTCCTATCCTGCCGATAGACAGCGCGAACCCGCCCTCTATACTGACAATCTTGTCTCAAAAGCAAAGCGGTACGAGATACCTTCAAGATACGTTACTCTCCAGATGATGGGCGCGGCTGCCGCTGATTCGGCGGGAGCTGTATATCCGTCCGACGGAGCGGTCAGGTGGAAAAGAGTGCTTTTCAGAAAAAACGACAGCTTTTTCTCGGAGCCGGATATTACAGACGATGCAGTCTATATGGACGAATACGTCAGCTTTCTTGCCAACAAATACGGATACGCCGTCGACGGAGGCATAAACGGATACTTTCTTGACAACGAACCTGAAAACTGGTTCGAGCTTTACCCCTATGCGATAACGCGGCAGATAACCTCCGACGAGCTTATAGCGCGCTCTGCCGAGCTTGCGGGAGCTGTAAAGCAAATAGACCCCACAGCCCTCGTGTACGGTCCGTCAATAAGCGGCATAGAGGCGTTTATCAACCTTAAAAATCCGGACGACTGGGATAAGCACGCTCAGGACTACAGCTGGTTCATAGACTATTACCTTAAGGGTATGCACGACGCTTCCGAAGCGGCGGGAACAAGGCTTCTCGACGTTCTGGATATCCACTACCATACGGAGGCGACAAACGGTCTGCTTGAACCGATCATCAGCGGTACTGACAATTTTTCCAACAACACAAGGCTTCAGGCTCCCCGCATACTCTGGGACAGCACATACACCGAAAACAGTGCCATTGCTATCATGCACAACCAGCATATACCTCTTATCCCGACTCTTGAAGCTTCCATAAATATGTATTACCCCGGCACAAAACTATCCTTTTCCGAGTACGATTTCGGCGGCGGCGGTCATATCAGCGGCGGAATAGCCGTTGCGGACACCCTCGGCATTTTTGCGGAATACGGAGTGCATATGGCTTGCTTAAAGCCAAATTCAAGCGAAACGGATTATCAGAAATCGGGAATAAATATCTACACCAACTTTGACGGAAACGGCGGAAAATTTGGGGATACCCTTGTGAAGTCCGATAACGGCGGTGATATAATGAGTTCTGTCTACGCCTCAATCGACGGAGGAGACGAAACTTCCCTCAAGGTTCTGCTCATAAACAAAAATCAAAACAGCTCCAAAACAGCGGCTTTAGAGATAAACTCCGACGCTGTGTTTGAAAGCGCAAAAGTTTACAGCTTCGGCGAAGACAGTCCGGAGATAGTGCTTTCCGACGATGAGATAACCGTGGAGGACAACCGTCTCAGCTTTGATATGGAACCTCTTACTGTCAATATGCTTGTTTTCAAGGGTGAGAGGGAAGTTATTTCCATTGACGAACCGGATGAAACAACGGCGGCTGAGGTAAGCGATCCCCACCCCGAGCAGGATACCCCGACGGAAACCTCCGTGTCCGAAGCAGATACTGTCACAACTGTATCAGTACCCGAGCACGTATCCGCCGAAACGCATTCAACTGTGGGTACTTCCGTTGAGGAAGTCACATCGGCTCCGATTTCCGAAAATCCGGAAAGTCCGGACAGCTTAACTGGTTCCGAGCCGAAGCCGCACGAGACAGACGGAGAAACAGACGGATCGGGAACGTCAGATATGCCTGACGAGAGCCGGTCTGTCAAAGAGGACAAAGAGGACGGCTCAAACGAAAAGGATGAAAAGACCGTCCCGAAAGCAGTTAAAACGGTAATAATCATTCTTACCTCAGCGGTAGTTTTGACAATGGTATATGTGATCGTTCAGGACAGAGTGCTTTCAAAAAAATTGCAAAAGTAAATGTGCATAATTTTTTAAAAAAATATTGTAATTTATCAACAAAATTCTGTATAATCTGTTTACAAATCCGTGAAAAAATATTAAAATAAATATAACCGCATTAATATCTTGGCAATGCGAAACCGCGGATAAATTTATTTTACGCCGCAGGGCAGTTTTCCGGAAGTAAAAAAATCTTATTAAAGGGGGGATTCCGTGAAAGTAAAGTTTAAACTGCTTGTATTTATTTTCCTTCTTGCTTTAGTTCCGATCATCATTGTAAACGTGTTTTCCTCCTCAAGAATAAGCGGAAACTCTATGGAGCTTATATCAGCGGCTACGGCGGGAATTATTTCAAATCAAGCCGACAATGTAAATCTTTACTTTGAAGAAGCCGTCGCTTCAGCCAAAAATCTGGCTTCGTCCGAAAATGTGAGAAGCTACACTAAGGAAAGCAATGAAAATGATTTTGAGATTCCAGAAGGATCGGAAAAATACAGGGAAATAACAAGCGGTTTTTCTGCGATCACATCAAACGATCCTGCCCTGCAAAAGATCATGATCATCAATAATTCAGGCATGATAATCGCTTCCACCGACGAATTTGACACGGGCAGACGCATGTCCAACTATAAAGGACTGTTTTCTCTCGCCCAGAATAATAACGGAGTGTCCTCTTTCTTTATGAGCGGCGGCGAAAGCGATATTCCTGTGTTTATTGTGGCAAAATCGGTTTTTTCTTATGATAACGTATGTCAGGGAATCGTTTATCAGCTTTACAACACAATCCGGTTGCAGGAAATAATTAATTCATCAAAGCTGGATAAATATACCACAAACGCCGTTATGGATACGAGCGGAAACCTGCTTGAATATCCTTACAAAACAATCAGAAGCTATACGGAGAGCGAAAACTATAAGTCTGCCGGAGACCTGATCGTTAATATTATTAATCCGGCAGACAAAGATATTTCCGATTTTACGTCAGAGTTTGGGTCGGGTCGCAGTTCGCGGATACTCTACGCGTCATCCGTTTCTTCCTGCCGCTGGACAATGCTTGCTGTAACGGATAAAGCAAGCCTGCAAAAGGCTGCGGATAAATCGGGACAGTCCATACGCAATGTTTCTGTCATTGTTGTTATTATTTCGTCCATACTGGCAGTTGTTTTTGTTTATTGGTTCGCAATGCCGATAAACGAGATCATGAGGATACTCCAGAAAAAGAAAAAAGGCGATATGTACGCAAGGTTCGACATAAAGAGCACGGATGAATTTCGCCAGATAGGAAATGCCTTTAACACTCTGTTTGACGACGTTTTTGAAAGCGAACAGCGCTATAAGACAATCGTCGAGATAACCAACAACATCGTTTTTGAGGTAAGCTTTAAAAAGAGCACGGTGTTCGTTTCCAAAAACTTCAATAAAAAGTTCAGCTACCGCCCCAAGGACGACAGCATGAAAGAAAGCTTTTTCTATAAGATACACGTCCATAAGGACGACAAGGAACGCTACATAAACGACCTTGAGCGTATCCTGGGTCCCGCTAATTTCATGCAGGGCGAATACCGCGTAAAGTCTATCTACGGCGACTTCATCTGGATAATGATAAAAGCAACGAAATTCTATAACCGCGACGAGATACCCACGAAAATTGTCGGAGTTATAATGGATATCGACAAGGAAAAGAAAAGCGAGATGCACCTTATCCAGCGCGCCAGCAACGACGCTCTTACGCAGCTTTTTAACCGCGAGACGTTTATCAAGTCACTTACTGCGGCAATTGACGAATCCGCCGCCAAGAAGTCTCTTGACGCTATGATGTTTATCGACCTTGACGACTTCAAGTTCTTTAACGACCAGTACGGTCACGCCTGCGGCGACGAGGTGCTTAAGTTCGTAGCGGATACCTTAAAGGAGATAAGCTTCGAGCGCGGCTTTGCAGGACGCTTTGGCGGAGACGAATTTGTTATCTGCCTGACCAATCTTACCCTTTACGGCGATTCCGGCAAGATCGCTCAGGAGATAATTGACATTCTCGGAAACGGCTTTACTTCCGAGTCCACTGGACTGAAACTTAACGTTCACTGCTCGGTGGGTATAGCATTCCTCCGTGAGAGCGGCAAAAACGCCGAGGAGGTCATTGCCGCAGCCGATGAAGCAATGTACAACATCAAAAAGCACGGCAAATCCGCATACGCCTATGCCAAGTCCCCGCAGAAGCAGCCTGAAAGCTCCCCGGCAAAATCTTCTGAGGACGGATACGCTAACGAACTAAGCGGACTTATATAATTTAACTAAAAAGGTCTCCGAAAAAATTCGGAGGCCTTTTGTTTTTGTTATTCGGTTTATTCATCTGTACCGTCATTTTGCTTCGCTGACGTCTGTTCTGCGGAAGTCTGCGCTGCCGGAGCGGTCTGCCGGTATGAATCCGTACCACCGGACGTGCTGCCTATTTCCTCCAGAAGCTTTGAAAGATCAATCATCATTGTTCCTCCGTCTCCCGAAACAACTGCCGGAAGCTTTCCGTCCCACTTTTCAATATAGTTGCTTATAAGTATCTCCGGTGTGATCTGCTCGGATTTCAGCTTGTATGCTTCCGCCTCCGCCTGAGCCTGAGCTATCTTCTGTTCAGCCTCCACCTTGATCCGCTGGAGATCCTGCTCCGCTTTGAGAGCGTTCTGCTGAGCGGTCTGCTTGGCTTCGATAGCGGCGTTGTACTCGTCAGTAAAATCAAACGCAGTAATGTTGAATATCTGTATTTCAATACCGTATGTACCTATCTTGTCTTTCAGCAGCTCCATCATCTGATCACCTATGGACTGACGGTTGGTGATAAGCTCCTCTGCGGTAAACTTTGCGGTTACAGCCTTTACGCACTCCTGAATGGACGGCGTGATAATCACTGATTCATAATCGAGACCGATGTCCTTATAGACTTTCGCTGAGTAACTGTTCAGCACCTTGTAGTTAACCGCAATTGTGGAGGAAACGGTCTGCAAATCCTTTGAAGCGGCGGTGCAGGCAGCCTCCGCCTTTTTAACGCGGTTGTCGATCAGAACGATGTCCTGAATAAAGGGTATCTTGAAGTGAAGTCCCTCCGCCAGCACCCCGTCCGAGACCTTGCCGAAAGTAGTCACAACGCCTGTGTGTCCCGCCTTAACGGTAGTGAACGAGTTAAATACCAGTATCACCGCAATAAACAGCACGATAACGGTAATCACAATCTTACGCACCGTACCGCTGTTTGCGTTTACTACGTTGTTATTATTTGTCATTCAGTATCTCCTTTCAAATTGCGCGGCTCAAAAAACCAGCGTATCGCTGCCTATGCTGTCCTCATCATCGCCGCTTTCATCGTCCCCTACGTTTTCGGGAGGGATAAAGCTGTTGTACTCAGCTGCGGTAACACGGTTTCCCGCGCAGCCTTTAACAAGCGCGATAACGCCCGCTGCAAGTGCGGCAGCAGACATTACCGCCGCAATTATTGCCAGAACAAGCGCAGCCGAAGCGGCCGGGCAGTTTTTCCGTACCTGAACATATTCTTTCGTTTTCATAGACTATTTGTCCTCCAGTTCTTTCAGAGCTTTAAGCTCGTCCTTGTCGATCTTTATTTTTCCGTCTCGGATAATGGTCACGTCCTCCTTATTGAAAATGACCGCCGCGTCCTCGGATTTTTCGGGCTTGACCTTCAGCTTGCCCGTCAGCAGATTAACTTCCTCAACATATCCCCTGAAGTCCGGGGTTTTAACATAAGCGCCGACTTTCGGGGTGTTTTTTTGCAGGAACTCGTAAGCGTCCTGCTCATATTTGAGACAGCACATAAGCCTGCCGCAGGTGCCTGAAATTTTCGTGGGATTCAGGGAAAGCCCCTGCTCCTTAGCCATTTTTATGGACACGGGCTGAAATTCTCCCAAAAAGCCCTTGCAGCAGAATTCCCTGCCGCATATGCCCAAACCGCCCAGTATCTTCGCCTCGTCGCGGACTCCTATCTGCCGCAGCTCTATGCGCGTCCTGAACACGGAAGCAAGGTCTTTAACAAGCTCGCGGAAATCCACCCGCGTCTCCGCCGTAAAGTAGAACAGCAGCTTGTTGTTGTCGAAAGTGCATTCAACGTCCACGAGACTCATATCAAGCTTGTGGGCAAGAATTTTTTCCTCGCATATCTTGAAAGCGTTCTTTTCCTTGATCCTGTTCTGCTCCAGTATCTTCATATCCTGAGGAGTGACTATCCTGATTATCTCTTTCAGCGGAGCGGTTATCTGGGAATCATCAATGCTCCTGTTGGGCATGACAACCTCGCCGCATTCAACGCCGCGGGCGGTCTCCACAATAACGAGAGTACCCTCCTCCGCCTTTATCCCAGCAGGGGAAAAATAATAAATTTTGCCGGTCTTTTTGAACCGTACTCCAATAATTTCGGTCATACAGACTGTATTCCTTTCTATCCCATAATGGCGCAGACAAACGCCGATAATTCCGACGGCACGTTCATGTTCATTCCGCAGTGGATCGAGACCAGTCCTATCGCCTCATGAATAAGCTCTGCCCGTCTCATGCTTATTTTCCGGGAGAGCAGTTCCGCGCCTTTAGGGTCGCAGCCTATGGTCGGAGCTGTGCCCAGCCTCAGCACGCAGGCGTCCCGTATGGTTTTGTCCGCAAGCTCCAGTACAAGCTTTATCCTGTTCCTGTTTTCACCTATACGGTGCAGCGCTGTCAGCAGACCGTATTCGTCCCCGGCGGCTATGGCGGCTATAACGTCTCTGCATATTTCGGCGTTCTCGGCAGTCTCCCCGCCATTTAAATAATCAAGACAGTTCCCGATGTTTCCGTGGAAACGTTCAACCGCTCCGTTTATTTCCTCCGCGGCAAAGCCCATGTCCTCCAGAGCCTTTTTGCAGTCCTCCTCGGAGCATTCGGGTATGCCTATGGTTATGACCCTCGAAAGTATGGTAGGCAGGAACACGCTCCTGTTGACGGCTGTAAAAATAAAGTACGCCGTATCAGGAGGCTCCTCAATAAGCTTCAGCATAAGGTTTTGCGTACCTTCCTCAACGCTTTCGCAGTCGGTAAAGATATAAACCTTTGAATCGCAGTCGTTGGGCTTAACGTAAGCGTCCGAGCAGACGCGGCGTATGGTCTCGCGGTTATAGATCTGCTTCTTGCCGCTTTTTTCGGGACGTATAACGTCTGGGTGAGTGTTTTCAAGTATCCTTCTGCAGTGGCGGCACTCTCCGCAGGGAACGTCTCCGCCCCTTTCGCAAAGCAAAGTCATGGCGATGTAGTCCGCCGAGGTTTTCTTTCCCACACCCTTTTCACCCGTGAGCAGAAACGCGTGAGCCATTCTGCCGTTCCGTTTCATGGATTCAAGCGCCGAAACAAAGGAGTCCTTTGACCAAAGCTTTATCATACCTTTTCAAACCGTTCCACATCGGTGACGAAAATGGTAGCTCCGCCCACGGATACCTCCACGGGAAAAGTCGCGCCGTGCATTTCGGAGCCGACAATGTTGCCCGCGGGCATATACTGCTTTCTTCTGCGGGAGCGCTCCGTGATAATGTCGATTATTTCGTCTACCTTGTCGTCCTCGGCGCAGATAAGGAACGTGGTGTTTCCCGCCATAAGGAACCCGCCCGTAGAAGCGAGCTTGGTAGCGAAAAATCCCGCCTTTGTAAGGGTCGAGGAAACGTCGTGGCTGTCGTCGTTATTTACAATTGCATAGATAAGTTTCATGCCGGACCTCCGTTGATCCTGATTTTTAATCAAAGTGCATACAATAAAATATCGCAAAACCATATACAATCAAGCTTTTGCTGAATTTTTTATTCACTTATTATCAAAAATCAGTATAAATTCATAAGTATATATTTTTATTGTACCACATTTACATGAAAAATGCTATACATTTTCAAAATTTTTATAATATTTTCGTCAATAATTTCTCCTGCTGCCGCTATCGGTATACACGGAGGACACACCGTTACGCTTTCAGCGGCAATTCGCCCCGACGCTTTTTCCGCCGGTATTGTCTCACGCTCCGCAAAAAAGGCCTCCCTCGGGGACATTGCCCTGACCGCTTCGGTTATCTCGATCTGAGGCGGTCTTAAAAGTATTCTGGGACACATCAGTCTTTCGGCTGCAAAAAACGTTTTGGAAAAATCCTCCTCGGCGCTTGAAGCCGAAAACATAAGCACCGCATGGGTCTCGTCAGCGTACTCGGCTTCTATGCCGTTTCCCCGAAGCTGTTCTGCAAGCTGATATCCCCGCAGTCCGCAGGAATAAGCATAAAATGTAACCTTGAGCGGCTCGGTGTCTGGTACAACAAGATGAACAAGCCGCTTCTTTAAGTCCGATACCCTTTTCACCGTTTCCGCAAGATCGCTTCGGAAGTCCTCCGCAAGGTATTTGTTGCATAAGTCCATGCTCGCCATAATAAGATAGCTGGGACTTGTGCTGCCGAAAAGAGCCATATTCCGCTTCAGTTCGGGAACGAACCTTTCGTTTGCCGCATGGAGATAAGCTCCCCCGGTAAGCACGGGCAAGGTCTTGTGAGCAGAATCGCAGCACATATCCGCTCCCAGAGCAACAGGGTGGAGGCTGTCCTCCATAAAAGCAAGATACGCGCCGTGAGCATTGTCAACAAGCAGCGGCAGACCGTTTTTATGACACACCTCCGCTATTTCCGCAACAGGAGCGAGCCGCCCCAGATAGTCGGGAGAAGTTATAAAGACACAAGCGGGGTTTTTATCACGGTAACGTTCTATAGCCTTTTCCACAGAAGCGGCGGTAATCTTTCCGGAAACTACCGAACCGTCCTCATAGTCGGGATAGAGCCAAAGGGGGTCAAGACCAAGCAGTACACAGGAGTTAAGCACAGAACGGTGAGCGTTCCTGCCGCAGATAAAAGAACCGCCTTTACCGCATACCGCAGTAAGCATAGCCTGTATGCAAAGAGTAGACCCTCCCGCCGAGTAAAATGTTGCAGCCGTGCCGAAAAGTGCGGAAGCGTTTTTCTCGCTTTCGGCAATAATTCCCTCTGACTCGTACAAAGAATCCGCGCCCTTTATTTCGGTTATATCATAGGGAAAAGCCGCGCCGAAGCCGCACTCTGCTGGAGTTCTTCCCTTGTGTCCGGGCATATGGGCTCGCACCGTTCCGCCGCCCGCATAACGTTCCAGAAAATCATAAACAGGAGTATTCATTTTACATTCCTCACATTCAAATCGTTCTAAATAAAATATTTCATTTTTTCCATAATATTTCTTCTGCCGCGGGAAATCGTCCGCGATACGGTAGAACGGTTCACGCTCAGTGTTTCCGCTATCTCAGGTATATTCATGCGGCTGAAATAGTAAAGACCTATCATCTGCCGCTGACGTTCCGAAAGCTCGTTCTCAATAATATTTCTGAGAATTTTTATCATCAGACCGCGTTTGTCTCCGCCCGATCCGTTTTCTCCGATAAGCGCGGCGATACGCTTGTCCGCGCAAAATTCCGCTTCGCCGAGAAAATCGTTTTTCAGGCGTTTCTGCATCTTTCGTTCACCCCGCAGCCCGCGTAGCCGTAAAGACTGTAGATAACGTCGAGCAGGTCGTAAAGCTCCTGTTCGAGCGTAAGCTTCCGCCTTGTTATATCATCTCGCTCAATGGTTTCCAGAGTACTTTTAAGCGTTTCGTTCAGTTCAGCGATACGCTTTCTCAGAGCAGCCTCCGAACGCTTATAGTCAACGATCATTTTCATGTATTCCTTCATAGTGAACAAACCTCCGTTTCAACGACGTGTACGACGATTATAGCTTTTAATTTTCGGCTTTGCCGATTTTGTCATTTTCCGCAGACAGTACTTCCGATGGCCAGCCGGAAGCTCTGTCAAATTCCCTACTTTTAATTATAGCTACAAAACGTATGTTCGTCAAGTAAAAATCGAAAATTTGTTCCGTTTTGTTGAATATACACAAAAACAGAATGCAAAAATCTCAGTCAAATTTACTAAAGAAAAACTTTTGAAAATATTTCTTTTTTATTTTTCTTATGTGTTTTTTACTTCTGCCGCCAAAGCAGTTGAACGCCGTACTCTTCTAAACAGGAAACGGATTAAGCATAAAAGGCTGTTCAGTATCTTTGTACACAGTACGCAGTACGCACATATTTCCTACGGCATTTCATATTCCTGAGTTAACAGTTTCAGGCAATCCTGCGGACGGGGAATCCCCCGTCCCTGAAAAAGTTATTTTTACGGATCGCTGTAAACTATAAACAGATTCTAAGATGATCTGTGCAAAATCGTACGCATTTATTATATTACATATTACTTCCGCAAAGCCTTTCTGCGTTTCTTTTCATCGTACATCAGACTGTCTGACTTTTTCACAAGCTCTTCAAAACCAGGCTTTTCACCCTCCGAAGCAATGTAAATGCCCATGCTGGCGGCAACGGTGTACGGTTTTCCCGACACGGCGTTGTATTTGTCCAGATATTCGCAGAATAATGCGCGGACGTCCCGTTCGTTTTCGCCGACAGGGTACACCGCCATCATCTCGTCACCGCCGAACCGGGTGCACACCGCATTCGGCGGACAGCACGCCTTTAGTGCGCACGCTGTTTTATGTATCGCGTTATCCCCTTCTTCGTGACCAAAATTGTCGTTTATATATTTCAGTCCGTCAAGGTCGCACATTATAACCGCAAGAGCCTTGTTTCCGGTTTCCTCCAGAAGCCTTTCGTATTTTGTACAAAAGCCGCGGCGGTTGTAAAGTCCTGTCAGAGCGTCTGTTCCCGACATCTTTTCTATTCTTTTCAGCAGATAATGCTTGTACCGCTGATTTATCAGACCGCCCAGCGCATTGTTCAGCATACTTGTTGTCTGCGGTATTTTATAGTAATTGCCCGATATGAAATCGCCGAAATGAAAGCAGATATATCCCAGCGAAACGCCTAAATAATGCAGCGCTGTAAAAATCAGGCAGCGGCCGTCGCCGAGGTAGTAGTCAAGTGTTGGGATAATATCCTTTTCAGGCATATAGTAGGGCGTGAATTTTTCACCGTTTTTCCGTTTGTGGTCTATCATGTCGCTGTCGTACAGAACAAACAGTCCGCCGTCAGAACCGCATACGCTTTCAATTTCAGGGTTTACGGATTCGTCGGTATATTCCTGCTTTATAAGGCAGCACATGGCGTACATAAGATCGTTTTCTCTCATTATGTAAGCGATCTCCTCAAAGCTTTTGCCGCGCTGTATTCTTGCCGCCGTTTCTGACAGTATGATATTTTCGCTTTGAAAACGGTTGAACATATTTGTCTGCTCGTTGAACAGGACAGCCGCGTCCAGCTTAAGGAAAGATTTACATCCGCAGGATTCGTTGAATACAGCTTCCGGAAAAGCCTTAACGCAGCCCTCACGTTTGCCACCGCCGAACATATCCGAAAGGATACCGCATATGATCTCAGAAACCGATTCGTTTTTTATACAGATGGAGGTAATGGTGGGAGTAGAACTGAAAATAGTATCTATGCAGTCATAGCCTGTTACCGCAACGTCGCCCGGTACGGATATTCCGCGGCTTTGCAGAAAAACCGACACCGCAATAGCCATATGATCGTTGGCGCAGACAAACGCACGGGGAAGCCTGCCCTCGTCCAGAAGCTTTTCTGCGGCAGCCACAGCAGGCTCCGACCAGAAATCGCCGTAGCTGACCATACTTCCGTCAAAGGCGATACCGCGTTTTTCAAGCGCGTCTTTAAAGGATTCTATTCTTTTGTCGGAAAAGCTGTTGCCTTTGGCTCCCGCTATCATATGAAAATCGGAAATACCGTGTACATCGTAAAGGTGTGCAATAATATCCTCTATGCCTTTCTGGTGCTCGTATTTGATGTTCATACAGCCCTCAAAGCTCTCTCCAATGGAAATAACCGGAAGACCCATATCAAGCGCGCGGCTGATTATCTTTTTGCACACAGCAGCGTTTCCGATATGGCTGGGGTCGATTATAACAGCGTCTGCGAAAGAAGCGTCGAACATTTCGTAGACAGAGGTCTGCGGATCGCTTTCGCTGATACCCTCGTTAAGGCGCGGATTGCAATTATATACGAAAAGACGGCAGTCAGCCTCGGCAAGTTTTTTATTAAGAACATTGACAAATCCATAGCATTCCCTGTCATGAATACGGCAGGTCATCAGGGCAATTATTTTATATTTTCCGATCATACCGAACACTCCGAATATCTGAATATTTTGATTACAGCTTTCCATTATTATTATAAAGCATTCGGCTTTTGATGTCAATATTTATTTCCATGCCTGAAGTTTACAGATCATTCCAAAATTACGGCTATAACATCGAATACCGTGCTTGAATCGCTTATGGACAGGATACAAAACTAGTGCATAGCAGACGGCAGAACCGGCAGGGCAGTCTACACGTAAGTTTTCGCTTCGGGCGGTCGGCAGTCCAACCGGATACCACTACGGCTTTTTTTGAAAATTGAAAGAAATTTTAAAACGCTATTCCATTTTTGTAAAATGTGTGATATAATAATTGTATATAATGCCGTTACGTCTTATAAAGCCGTTACGGCAAATTCATAATTGGCGGTGATTTAAGTGAAAACTTTGTGGCGCGCTCTTTGGCTTGCGGCTGTTACCATGGGAGGAGTCGCTCTCGTCCGCATTGCTCTGGAGATACTCAACAGAGACAGCAAAAGATACATTGACGTATAATACAAAAGTACTAAGTTTAAACAAAATTACACGGAGTAATTTTTGACCATGAATAAATATCAGAAACTGGCTGGAAATACCATAATTTTTGCTATAGGAAACTTTGGTGCAAAATTTCTCAGCTTTATATTAATGCGGCTCTACACGGGCTGCATGACCGACGAGCAGTACGGCATGGCAGACCTGCTCATACAGACGGTGAACGTGCTTTATCCCATAGTGACGTTAAGCATGGCGGACGCGGTAATACGCTTCGGCATGGAGAAAAAGACCGACGGACGTCAGGTCTATACCGCTGCCCTCTGCTCAACCCTTATGGGACTTGGTGTGCTGACCCTTGCTATGCCGCTTTTTAATCTTTTCGATATGTATAATCAATACAGTTTTATACTGTATGTATGCTGTTACTGCTCCTGCTTCAGGCAGATAGCCTCCAATTTTGTAAGAGCCAAAGGCTATGTTAAGCTTTTTGCCCTGGACGGAATTGCCAGCTCCCTTACGATAGTGATATTCAACGTGCTTTTTTTGGTCTGCTTTAATATGGGGGTAACGGGCTATGTGCTGTCAATAATCCTGTCGGACGGACTTTCCTTTGTTGGACTTACCGTTATGGCGGGCCTTCACAAATATTTGGATATCAGCTTTTTCAACAAGAAGCTTTTCAGGGATATGCTTAAATACTCCGCACCTCTTATTCCTGCCTATGTGCTGTGGTGGATAACCTCCGCTTCCGACAGGTGGTTTGTTAAAAGTCTCTGCGACGGAGGGGTAAACGGCGTTTACAGCGTCGCCTACAAGATACCCTCCCTGCTGATGATGTTCACAACGCTGTTCTATCAGGCGTGGCAGATGTCCGCCATAGAAAACAGGAACGACAGCGGTCTGTCGAAGTTTTACACCAAGATATACGGAGCGTACAGCTCCCTGCTGATGATAGCCGCAGCGGGAATAATCATGCTTGTCAAGCCGCTGACCTATCTTCTTGTTGACAACGATCCCGAAAAAAATTTTATTTTTGCCTATCACTACACGCCCATACTGGTTATTGCCATGATATTCCAGTGCCTGTGCCAGTTTACGTCCAGCGTCTACAACGTAAAGAAAAAATCCATGAATTCCATGCTGACAAGCGTTATCGCGGCGGCGGCAAACCTGATACTGAATTTCCTGCTTATACCCGAATACGGCGCGTACGGCGCGGCGATAGCTACTGCGGTATCCTACGCGGCGTGCTTTGCCATACGCATTTTTGACGTTACCCGCCTTATCGAGTTCAGGGCGTACCACATAAGGAACGTTGTAAACATCGTTATGGTATGCGGCATGGCATATATCGCCATAACCGAACCCAAGCTTACATATTTGTGGCTGATACTGATTTTCCTGCTTGTGACCGCGCTTAATTTTGGGGCGGTTCTGAGTACGGCGAAAAAGATTTTGAACAGACGGGGAGGAAACGGTTGACAGTCAAAATTTTTTTAAAGCATTCAAATACCATAGGAGGGATTTATGGTCAATTATAATTTAGACGGCGTTTGTTTTTCCTTAAAATCCGAACACGACTTTTCGTGGCTGAAATCACTCGGGACTGTCTTTGCGGTGTTTTCACAAAATGATTCGGGAAATATCAGTTTCGGCGTAAACAGCGGGAGGGAAAAATATTTTGTCAAAGCGGCGGGATTGAATACATTAGAATCGTCCGTAACAACTGCCGAAGCGATTGAAACGTTAAGATCGGCCGCCGTAATTTATGAAAATATCAAGCACCCAAACTTAATTGAACTTGTTAAACACTGCCGGGTTGACGATATTTATATTGCTGTTTTCAAGTGGGCAGAGGGTGATTGTCTTTTTGATTACTGGAATTTTGAAAAATATCAGGGCAATTCTCAAATTATTGCCCCTGCTGAACGATTCAAGCGGCTGCCGACTGAACGGAGGATAAAATCGGCAGATATTTTATTTTCATTCTTGGATAAGACTTCAAAAAGCGGATATGCTGCTGTGGATTTTTACGACGGCAGCATAATGTATGATTTCTCAAATAATACGACAACGATCTGCGATATTGATTTTTTCAGAAAAAAACCGACTTTCAATGATATTGGCGAAGATTATTGGGGAACAAAAAGACTGAAGGCTCCGGAGGAATACATTCTCAACGCGGTTATTGATGAAGTCACAAATGTTTATACGCTCGGAGCATTGTTATTTAATAACTATTTCGGTAATTATACCGAAAGCGAAGTACAGCTCAGATACGCTCAAAACCGGTTTACACCCTGCTCGTTTGAGAAATGGGATCTAAACAAACAGTGTTACGAGGCTGCGTTAAAAGCGGTCGAACCGGATAGGTCAAAACGATATCAATCCATTGAAAATTTTCACAGAGCATGGACCTTGGCGATGCAAGCAAAATAAACATATAATTTCAAGGAAACAGATATTATTTCTGCGAGGTCGGTGAAAAGCAGCAGGAGTGCGGCTATTCCGAAAACGAAAAGGCGCACGGCTTTATGCCCGTGTGGTACACCCTTGACGAGACGTATCGAAAAAATTGCGAACGGGCTTGGAACGAAAGAGAGTACCACGCCTTGAAGCTGATAAAGGAATATTTAAAATAATTATTTACAGAAAGGACTTGATTACAATGAGTATTAAAGTTGCCGATTACCACAAAGAGTACAAACGCTGGGCATGGCAAATAAACGACAACATTACTTTCCCTGAGGACATCACCATGTTCCAGTTGGACGCTCCCAGCACAAGCTACATTTTCGGAGTTATCGACGAGGGCTATCTGATTCACGGCTATTTCGGAAAGAAAATCTGCGGGGACGACCTTACATACCTGCTCCGTCTTACCGAAAACCCATGGGTTCCCAAAACAAATATGCGCGACAAGGGTACTTTTATGGACGCCACAGCGTTTGAGTATCCATGCCACGGCACGGGAGACTACCGCGAGCCATGCCTTATGGTCGAGGACGGCGAGGGTATGACTGCTACCGACCTGCGTTATCAATCCCACAAGGTCTATAAGGGCAAGCCCGCTCTGGAGGGACTTCCCGCTACCTTTGCAAACGAAAACGAGGCGGAAACTCTCGAGATAACCTGTATTGACAAGCATACGGGACTTGAAGCGGTACTGGTTTATACGGTGTTCAACGATCTTGACGTTATCACCCGCAGCGTCCGTCTGAAAAATACAGGAACAGCCCCCCTTAATGTTAAGAGAGTACTGTCCATGTGCGTGGACTTCGACAACGACGGATACGACCTTATCACCCTGAACGGAAGCTGGGCGAGAGAACGCTGCATTGAACGCTGCCGCCTCCATCACGGCAAGCAGGGAATCGACTCGGTAAAGGGCGAGTCCTCACATCAGAATAACCCCTTTATGGCTCTTGTTTCCCACAATGCGGACGAAGACATTGGCGAGGCTTACGGCTTCAACTTTGTCTACAGCGGAAACTTTTTCGCTCAGGCTGAGGTTACCCAGCACAAGTACACCCGCGCGGTAATGGGTATCAACCACTTTGATTTTAACTGGCTTCTTGAACCCAATGAGGAATTTATTGCTCCCGAAGCAGTTATGGTGTACTCTGACGAGGGAATAGGCAAGATGTCACGCACGTTCCACGATCTGTACCGTCAGCACCTTATACGCGGCGAGTACAAGGACAAGCGCCGCCCCATACTTATCAACAACTGGGAGGCTACCTACTTCAATTTCGATACCGACAAGCTTATCGGAATTGCAAAGGAGGCTTCAAAGCTTGGCATTGAAATGCTTGTTATGGACGACGGCTGGTTCGGACACAGAGACTCGGACAACAGCTCTCTCGGCGACTGGTTTGTATACGAAAAGAAGCTTAAAGGCGGTCTGAAACACCTTGTTGACGAGGTAAACAAACTGGGTATGAAATTCGGTATCTGGTTCGAGCCGGAGATGATCTCTCCCGACAGCGAGCTTTACAGAAAGCACCCCGAATGGGCTATCCAAATCAGAGGAAGGGATATGACGATGTCCCGCGAGCAGTACGTTCTGGACTACTCCAACAAGGAGGTCAGGGACTGCGTTTACGGAATGATGAAAAACATACTTGATAATGCGAATATTGAGTACATCAAGTGGGATATGAACCGTCAGCTTACCGAGGTTGGTTCGACCTCCCTGCCGAAAAACCGTCAGCGGGAGCTTTGGCACAGATACGTTCTGGGCGTTTACGACCTGATGAACAGGCTTACCACGGATTACCCCCACATTCTTCTGGAGAACTGCTCCGGCGGCGGAGCACGTTTTGACGCGGGTATGCTTTATTACTCTCCGCAGATATGGTGCAGCGATGATACCGACGCTATTGAACGTCTGAAGATACAGCACGGCACAACCATTTGCTACCCGGCTTCCGCAATGGGAGCTCACGTTTCCGACTGTCCCAACCATACTGTGGGACGCTCCACGCCGTTCTCTACCCGCGGAAACGTTGCTATGGTGGGTACTTTCGGCTATGAGCTTGACGTGACAAGAATACCCAAGGAGGACAGGGACGCTATCCCCGGACAGATAGCAGAGTTCAACAAGTACAATCCCGTTATCCGCACCGGCGATCAGTACCGCATAGGAAACGTTTTTGAAGACAATATGTGGGACGCGTGGATATTTGTGGCAAAGGACAAGTCCGAAGCTGTGTTCACGTTTGTTCAGGTACTTGGCAGACCCAACTGCCGCAGCAGGCGGATAAAGCTTAAAGGTCTCGATCCGAAAGCCGCCTACAAAAATATGGAAACCGGAGAGGTGCTGAACGGCTGCGCTCTTATGAACTCGGGAATTTTCGTAGATCTCGGCGGAGATTTCAAATCCAAAACAGTACATTTTGTAAAGCAGTAATTTCCAATTTGAGCCAGTTGATTTCCAAACAATGGAAATCAACTGGCTCTTCCTGTATTTACCTCTTGAAACATTGTATAACTTAAAGGTTTTCGCAAGCTTTTTTTGGCAAAGTTGCACAATGCCTTAGGAAGTATATCTCTGAAATATCTCTTGAAGATAATCTACATTTTTGGTATAATTAATTACAGATGAAGCCGTGCCGCAAGCATAACAGACACTTGCGGCTTGTGTTTCAGAAGGAGGTAAATATGAAGAATTTAAAGAAAATCATGGCAGGACTCCTTGCGCTTACTATGACAAGCGCATTTGCAGCCTGCTCAGGCGGCGAGGAAGGAAGCGAGGGCGACGCGGGCGCGGAAGCTACCGCTACCACCACTGCCGAGACAACCACTGCTGCTACCGTTGCAATCAAGGACGAGGAACTCAACGAAGAACAAGCTGACGCTCTAAGCAGCGCAATGTCCCAGCTTAAGGACGTGGAACTCGAGAACAAGGAGATCAAATGGCTTGCTCACTACGACATTAATCCAAACACAAACGGAGCGTCCAAAAAGGTCGAGCTTGAACTGTTTGAGAGAAAGTACGGCGGTTCTGTCAAGTGGTATCAGACAACTTGGGAAAACCGTTACAACGACCTTTCAACATACGTTCTCGGCGGCGAGGGAATCGACTTCTACGCAGGAGATACAGGCAATCTTCCAAAGGGTATTATCAGTGGAATGTTCCAGGCGGTCGATCCCTATATCGACCTTAACGACGCTATCTGGGCAAACACCAAAACAGCTATGGACAGCTACAAGTTCGGCGACAAGCACTTCATGTTCGTTACCAATGTTACAGCAAACTATATGGTATACTACAACACCGCGACCCTTGAAGCAAACGGCCTTGACGATCCTTGGGATATGTACAAGGCAGGAAACTGGAACTGGGATACCTTTAAGGATATGCTTCAGAACTTCGTTGACGAGGAGAACGACCAGTGGGGTCTTGACAACTGGTACAACGAGCTTGCTCTGACATATTCGGCAGGCGTTCCCGTTGTTGAATCCGTTGACGGTCAGCTTGTATGCAACCTTAACGACGCTACTCTCGAAAAGGCGATGAACTTCCAGTATGACCTCTATAACAGCGGTCTGGTACTTCCCACCGAGCAGTTCAACTGGTCTATCCAGCCTCAGATGATGGGCGAGGGCAGAGAACTGTTCTGGATAGGCGGTTCTTGGGAAGCAGAGGGGGATCCTGACGTATGGACTCATCAGATTCCCCCCGAGAATCTGGGAATCGCTCCCACGCCGTCTCCCGCAGGCTCCGACCCGTATCAGGCGGCAGGCATGGAGGGTTACGTTCTCTGTAAGGGAGCCACAAACCCCGAGGGCGTTGCGCGCTTTGCAGAATGTACTATCCTCGCGGGAAGCGACGAAAGCGCAAGAGAAATATTCCGTCAAAAGAGAATGGACGACGCCAAGTGGTCGAGAGAGCTTGTTGACAGACTCGAAGAGATCAACGGTCTTGCCAAGCAGTACCCCGTTGTGGACCTTGCTCAGGGCTGTTCTACGGATATCGCGTCCTACACTCTTGACGGCGGTGGAACTGTCGGCGTAAGAGCCGCATTCCACGGCACGGACTGGGCTACAACAAGGGAGTCCATTGCCGACACTATTATCATGCTCGTGGACGAAGTAAACGACGAGCTTCAGGCTAAAGTCTCCGAGGGCTGATCCCTGAAAGTACAGCGTGTATTTTGCCGCTGAATAAAAAATCATACCCGGCTGCTTTTAATAAACCGCAGCCGGGTATTTTGTCTGCCACGCCGCTAACAATTGCCGCGGGATTCTTACACGGTACAAAAAGCTGATACATTTAGCTGTTAAAAGAAAAAGCCGCTTCGGAGCTTCTCCAAAGCGGCTGCTTTAATACGCAACGTCTTGAATATTTAATTCCGACCGCTTCCGCCTGTCTTCTCCTCTGAATCGGAATTTTTTTCCGCCGCGTCAGTTTCGACTTTTTGGGGAAGCGGAGTAAATTCGGGGTATCCCTCCTGCTCCGAAAGGGTTTTGTGAAACGGTATAAAGGTGATAAGCTTTATGTGAAGGACCGCCGCATAAAGGGCAAACGGAGCTATCCATACTGTCGGAATAATGAGTATAGCCGAAAAGATCAGCAAAACGTTAAGTATGACCTCAATTACCAGCGCGGGCTTATTCATAGTGCCAGCAATGAATTCCAGAATAAACGCAGCCAGAGCCAGAAGCGGCATGAAAAGATTTATCTGCGGCAGCATTTTTTCCATGCGCAGAAGATATGTGAACCCGAAAAGAGAATACAATCCGAAAAAAGCCATTACAGCAATAGAGAAAATAATGGTGTACTTGAATACATGATTGATCACTTTTTTCAGCGCGTCGGCACAGTCCCGCTTGTGGGAATCGTCGAGATTCGGGATATCCTTAGGCTCAACATTTATTTCAAACCGAAATCTGCTCATTGCGGTTCTCCTTTCGCGGACGTTTCAAAATTGTCTTTTTATACTTAATTGCTGCTGTCAGTATCTTCCGGCAGAGGATTTATTTCATTTCCCGTCAGATAATTTCTCCACATCTCAACAGCGTGTTCGTAATTCTCCCTGAATTCTTTCTCGTTCATACCGATACCTCCGCGGGGTTCGCGGAAAGCGGCGAACAGTTCATCGGAAAGCGCGGGATACTCAATATCCTCAGCCATGCCTGTTCCGCTCAGCATATAGCCCGACCACGAAACGTTTTCATCGCCTGGGAAATCCTTGCTTATATCCGCTAAAACTCCGTCTCCCTCTACAATGCCCACCGCTTCGCAGGCCTCCGCGTCGGCGATTACGATGACAGTGTCCCCTGCCTGAAACTCCGCCACAAGCTTTGTCTGGTCAGCCTGACGGGTATACAGCTCTTCGGGGGAATCCCCCATTACCGCGGGAGCGTAAAACACTCTCACGTCCACTTTTCCGTCGCCGTTCCAGTCCTCGCAGTACCGTTCAAAAAGCTGCTCCATGCTCTCGGTATAGAACTGGAAAGCGTCGTCCTTGGCGATTATCATTACCGAAACGTCGGGAGTGACCCGCGTGGCAAGGTCGTACACCAGAAACGCCAGAATAAGGAACAGCAAGGTACCGATAATGACGTATGCCTTGTTGTGGTAAAAATAGTTGCTTATTTTCTCCCATACCGTGTAGTGACGTTCCTCTATGACCTCCGCCGGAACGTCCTCCTCTGAAATTACCCCCTGTTTGAGCTTCAGAAGCTCCAGCTTTTCCTGTCTCAGCTTTTCGGCGTAGCGGTCTCTTTCCCTGCGCTCACGGTCGGCTCTTGCCGCTTCAAGCTCGCTCTGCCGTTTCAGCTCCTCGGCCCGTTCCCTTTCGTTCACCTCGCGGTAAACGTCCATAAAGGACTTGCCTTTTTTCTTTTTGGTATCTTCGGGTATTTCCGCCGCGCCGCTTTCGCGCGGCTCTTTATTTTCGGTACCGGGCATATCAGTTTCCTTTCCTTTTAAAAATTAGAATTATTCGCTGTGGTTTTCAATGTAATATTTGCAGGCTTCTACAATGAACTTCGCTTTGCTGATATCGTTCTTTTTACAATAACCGTCTATAAGGTCGTAATCGTCTGATTTTATGTCCGCTTTTAATTGTTTTATGCTGTCCTTGTTTTTATTTCGATATTCACGCATATATTCATTTCTGTTAAATGTTCCCATTATTCATACTCCATTAAATATTTATGTACGTAAAATTTTCAATACATTAACAGAAATTTTGCAGTTACGTACGTAAAATATGATATAATTATATCAAGATAAAACACGAAAGGAAAATCATTATGGATACAAACGAATTCAGCTTTGACGCGCTTTTTGACAACGGAGAGTTCAAAATATACGAATCCCAAGAATTGCTTACAGCTTTCAGTGAATTGAACATCATTCTCGAATCACATATTGGGGATCCCGAACTTCGCTCATACATAGAGTCAGCCGCCTTGGACTGCACCACGGAAGCGCAGAAAGCCTCCTTTGAACAGGGCTTCTGCTTTGCGGTAAAGCTGATAAAATCTCTTATGAGCATATAAACACAATGAATATCGGAGCAGTTATACGCCCCGATATTTTTTCTTGCCGAAAGCGCATTGTCACAACGCATTGCGGGCGGATACGGAATCCGCCCGTGCAAAGCTGTATTGATGTATTAATATTCCAGTTTCTTGTTAAGATAATCCACAAGTTCATCGATCTTAACGCGCTCCTGCTCCATGGTGTCACGGTCGCGGACGGTAACGCAGCCGTCCTTTTCAAGCGTGTCGAAATCGTAGGTAATGCAGAAAGGCGTGCCTATCTCGTCCTGACGGCGATAGCGCTTGCCTATCTGTCCCGCCTCGTCGTACTCTACGGAGAAGTGCTTTGAAAGCATGGTGTAGACCTCGGTCGCCTGCTCCTTAAGCTTCTTGGTAAGAGGCAGTACCGCCGCCTTAACGGGTGCAAGTGCGGGGTGGAGGTGCATAACGGTACGCACGTCTCCCTCGCCTATCTCCTCCTCGTCGTAAGCCTCGCAGACAATAGCAAGGAACAGCCTTTCAACGCCGAGAGACGGTTCGATAACATAGGGAACATATTTCTCGTTGGTTTCCGGGTCAAAGTATTCAAGGGACTTTCCGCTTGTTTTGATGTGCTGGGTAAGGTCGTAGTCGGTTCTGTCCGCAACTCCCCAAAGCTCTCCCCAGCCGAATGGGAACAGGTACTCGAAGTCGGTGGTAGCCTTTGAATAGAAACAAAGCTCCTCGGGAGAATGGTCGCGGAGACGGAGATTTTCCTCCTTTATGCCGAGTCCCAAAAGGAAATCGCGGCAGTATGTCCTCCAGTACCGGAACCATTCAAGGTCGGTTCCCGGCTTGCAGAAGAATTCAAGCTCCATCTGCTCGAATTCGCGTACGCGGAATATAAAGTTGCCCGGGGTTATCTCGTTACGGAAAGACTTGCCTATCTGCGCAACGCCGAAAGGCACTTTCTTTCTTGTGGTACGCTGGATATTGGCGAAGTTTACAAATATACCCTGCGCCGTTTCGGGACGGAGATAAAGCTCCGCCTTTGAGTCCTCGGTAACGCCCTGAAAGGTCTTGAACATCAGGTTGAACTGACGGATAGGGGTGAAGTTTTTCTTTCCGCAGTTAGGGCACTTAATGTCGTTATTTTCGATGAAATCGCTCATCTGCTCGTTGCTCCAGCCGGTCGGGTTGGTATCGGTCTGGGACTCGATAAGCTGGTCGGCGCGGTGTCTTGTCTTGCACTCGCGGCAGTCCATAAGGGGATCGGAGAAACCGCCCAGATGTCCCGAAGCCACCCATGTCTGGGGATTCATCAGTATCGCGCTGTCAAGTCCAACGTTGTAGGGACATTCCTGCACAAATTTTTTCAGCCAAGCGTTTTTAATATTATTTTTCAGCAGCGCTCCCAAAGGACCGTAATCCCATGTATTCGCCAGACCGCCGTAAATCTCGGAACCGGGGTATACAAAACCTCTGCCCTTACAGAGCGCAACGATTTTATCCATACTTTTTTCAGCCATTTCAGTAACCACCTTTTTGATTTTTCAAGCATATCCATAATTATACTCTTAATTGCGCATATTGTCAATAGGCAAGGCTTTAACAGCGGCAAAACATACCGTCATTTTCTGCGTTTGAAAACCACTATCTCCGCGTCGGAACCGTTTTCGCCGTATTCGCAGACCAGAAGATACCTTTCGTCCGCAGTCAGCCCGTAGCACCTGTCGCTGCCTCTTTTGCATATCTGATTGCCGAGGTATATTTTATCGTCCTCCCAGAACCTGATATTTTGTCCTCCCGGAAGCGTATATTCAAGATTGACAAAGGAACCTTTCAGCGCGTCCAGGCTTGTGACTTCTTTCATATCTTCTATACCGAGAGCGTTAAACTCCGAAATAAGTTCGTCTCTGAGACTGCATTTTCTGCCTGAATCAAAAAAGTTTTCGCATTTTTCATGTCCCTTGCTTTCGCAGCAGGATGCGATCATGCAATTTTTGCCGGTTTCACCGCAGCCGCCGCAGTTATCTCTAAATCCGCACTCCGAGCAGTCCAAACCGCATTTTGTTGATGTTAAACCGTTCATATTTTCTATTCCTTTCAAAAATTATTTTCTGTCAGAAATTTATTGAGTTCCCTGCAGTTTTCCGCCAGATCTTTCGCTCCGTCATGACTTCCCCTGTAAAGCTCGATAATAACGTTTCCGTCATATCCGTATTTTTTCAGCTCACTAAAAAGCGTGAAATTATCATACTCTCCGAAACCGAATTTCAAACAGTCCCCAGCCTTTCCGTGGTCGGAAAAATGGACGTGCCTGATATTTTCCCCCAGCGCACGGACTATTTCCAAAGGGTCGCAACCGCTGCGGTGAGCCTGTTTGACGTCCAGTACAAACGCCGCCTTGTCCCCTAAATCTGCTTTCATTTTAACAAGAAAATCAAGGTCTCTGCTTGTGCACCGAGCAACGTTTTCCTGCAAAACGCATACTCCGAACCGTTCGGCGGTCTCCTGCAATTTTAAATACCTCTCAAAATATTTTTCGTCGGGAAAAGGGTTCTGCGGCTTGTTGCCGTGGAGGATAAAATACTTTGCTCCGAAAAAATTCATATACTCAAAATATCTTTTGTAATATTCCAGCATATCCGCAAGCCTACGCTCATAAACAGTAAAAATCATTATCGGTTCTATGCTGCACGAGTATGGGTGCGCCGAAACAACATTAACGCCGTATTCTTTTTGAATCGTCAGCATTTCGCCGCGGTACGGGTCGTAAAGCTCGCAGTGTGAGTTAACAAAAACCTCCGCTGTTTTTATTCCGTTTTCCGCAAGCTGCCGGAATGCCTGTTCAACTTCCATCGGGTACAAACACGCTGTTGATATCCCCGCTTTCAATATGAAGACCTCCTTATTAAATATTTGCTGTAATAAAATGTTGTTTGTATAAATAATTATCGTTATATAACAATAATTATTTATATATTTTTCTTTCTGAAATCCTATTAATTTACTTTATTTTTACTGTTATAGCAAAAGCAAACCACGTATTTTGAGGAAAAATAATTTATTAATAAAAATAACCGAATAATCTGTCAGGCACTAGGTAATTTATTTAATATTATCGGTGCTCATAATTTCTTTTCCGTAATTTAAATATATTTCTATGTTTTCAAGAACTAAGATTATTGTCAAAATTATTGGCATTGAAGCAAGATAACTCTATTTAAAAGATTTGAAATATATATTTACAGGCAAACAGCCCAGTTTCCGAAATCAAAAGTACCGCTGCCGTGATGTAATTTCCCGTCTGCTTTCAGCTTTTGAAATTCATCCCTCATTTCCGTAATTACGGCAGGATCAATATTAAGAGAATGATGCGCGGGAAAAATCTTTTCTGCGTTAAGCGCCGCAATTTTTTTAAGAGACTCAAGATATGCTTCCGGGTCGGTTGACGGGTAGTACGCCAAAAGTGTATCAAGGTAAACCAAATCACCGGTAAAAAGGCAGCCTCGTTCTTTCTCCCAAAAGCACATATGACCGGGAGAATGTCCCGGCGTGTGGAGGACATTTATAACGCGTCCTCCAATGTCTATTTCATCTCCGTCGGAAAGTATTTCAGCAGGCTTTCCCTGAAAAAATTCGTAAGTGTTTATATCATAATTTTCCGGCAGTTCGCACCTGTCGCAGACCATTTCTCTTATGGTTTCAATGGTAAGAGGAAATTTTCCGTCC
The DNA here is from genome assembly GCA_910586535.1 of uncultured Oscillospiraceae bacterium. Lineage (GTDB taxonomy): Bacteria > Bacillota > Clostridia > Oscillospirales > Ruminococcaceae > RGIG8773. The sequence continues at coordinate 10,333 of CAJUHS010000008.1, read as the reverse complement.
AGCCAGTCAAGCTCTTCGCCGTGAGCATAAAAATCGGGAAAATATTTATGCCCTCCGATATGATCCCAATGAATGTGAGTAGCAGCGGCGGTGACGTGCTTATCTGTGAGCCTTGAGACTTCATCAAAAATATTGCATATCCCAAGTCCCGTATCTATCAGCAGACATCGCTTTGAACCGATAAGCAGGTAACAGTGAGTCTCCTCCCAATGGCGGTATTCGCTGATAACATATGTATCATTGTCAATTTCTTCCGTGGTAAACCAATTCATGGAAATTCCTCCGTTAAAGCGGGGCGGATATTTTATCCGCCCTGGCTTTTTTGATTTTTAATTATCAATAAAAAACTTTTTGATTTTACCGAGAATTAAAATCCATGCTTAAAAACGGCGTTAAAAACTCAGTATGATATACGTATGCAGTATTTTTCCGGTCCCGTTTAATTTTATTATCGGTATTTTTTCAGCATATTTTCAAGCAGTTCCGAATATTCCTTTCTGTATTCTTCGGGAGCGATAATTTCCGCAGCCTCGCGAAAACTCGCTATATATGAAAAAAACGATGGAACGTCCGACCATGTAAAATCAAGGATAATGCTGCCGTCCTTAGACTCGTTTCCGTTTGCGGCGGAAGAGAGATACTCTGCGCCAAATTCGTCCACCAGCCGCCACATTACGGAGCTGTCAAACCTGACCTTGACTGAAATTTCACCTTTTGTATGCCTCAGCTTATCGCAGCTGTAAACAGGTATTTCACGGGGAGAAAAGCTTTCGCCCGAGGCGTGCAGTCCGGTCATTCTCGTCAGCTTGAACATTCGGTAGTCCTTCCGTTTTTCACAGTACCCCCACGCATACCAATTTGCCCACTGGAAAACCAGACGGTACGGTTCAATAATACGTTCTTCGGTGCGTTCGGGAGAATAATACATAAAGGAAATTTTTTCGCGGCTTCCTATCGCTGACTTTATAATTTCAAGCTTTGAGGACACCATGCTCTTATCCCAGGAGGACAGATCCACAATAATGCTGTTTCCTGCGCTCTCCATATTTACGGCGTTTTCCGCGCTGAGCTTTTCCATAAGGCGGCGGTAACGGCTGCTTTCGCTTACGCTGTCAAGCCCCTGCAAGCCTGTCAGTATGGCTTTCATGTCCTCGGAGGAAAGCAGGGTGCGGTCAAGCTTGAAGCCGTCCATTATCGAAATGCCGCCGTTTCGTCCCTGCGAAGCCGTAATTGGGATACCCGCCTTTGAGATATCCTCGATATCGCGGACGATAGTTCGGCGGGACACCTCAAACTTTTCCGCAAGCTCTGAGGCTGTTATCTTGTCCCTCTGCAAAAGAATGGAAAGTATTCCTATAAGACGGTCTATCTTCATATCAGGCGTCCTTTTCGTTTATTCGTTCCCGCCGTTGTCAGAGGAGATTTGCGGGGGAGCTATTTCATAGTCTCCGTCTGAATTTATCGCTCTTGTCATAGCCTCGATAAGCTCAGGCTGAGTTACCGTTTTGCTCAGCCTGTCAAACAGACCGAAGCCGTTTTTGCCGTTCCAGCCGTTGTCCCAGTAAACGGGTATACATACGTTGTTTTTAGCGGACTTTACTATGTACTCCAGCCAGTACCGTCTGAACTCGTTCATTCCCGAACTCAGATGAGTTTTGTCCTGAACGCCCATTTCTCCGATAACAACGGGATATCCCTGACTTACGAACTTGCTGTTCAGAAGCTTCATCTGGGAATCCGCATAGTCCTCCTGACCCCAGTTGTCGTAGTCCTCAACGGCGTATTTTCCCCACTGGGTCTTTGCGGACATAATATTCTCGTCAATGGTAAAGTTATAGGGATCGTAGTAGTGTACCGATATCATAAGGCGATTCCCGTCCGCTTTGCAAAGACTGTCGGTAGGTATAGCAAAGCCTTTATCGCCGGCAGTGTGTCCTATATTGGTATTCCAGCCCGGGATAAGCAGCCAGCGCTTTTCATTGTTGGAGCCGGTTTTGCGCACAGTATCAACAAATATCTGATTGTAGGCGTTTATGTTTTGGTACCCTGCAGGATTTGGTTCGCCGTATGTATTGTCGAAAACCTCGTTCATGGACTCGAATATCAGGTGCTCGTCGTAGTCCTTGAAGCGTTCGGCTATCTGCGCCCACACCTTTTCGTACTTGTCCTTGATCTCGTCCTGATTTTCGTCCACGCAGAGCAGCCAGCCGCCGTCAACGGTGTAGTAACCGTCTCCGTGAATGTTCATGACAGCGTACAGATCGTTGTCTACAACATAGTCCACGACCTCCTGAATGCGGTCGAGCCACTCTTCGTCGATCTTATAGCCGGGGGCTTCGCCTATCTTTGACAGGTAGGAAACGGGAATCCTTACGGTGCTGAAACCGCTTTCCTTAACAAGCTTTATAAGCTCCTCCGAAATGACAGCGTTTCCCCAGGCTGTTTCGCTTGGCACCTTGTCCTGGGACGCCTCAAGCTGATTTCCCAGATTCCAGCCCATGCCCATGGCGGCAGTGATCTCCGTCTGGTTCAGATCGTTCCATTCTGCGGCGGAAGAAGCTGAAGCCCCGCCGACGTTTCCGCTGTCCCCGTCCGTTTTTGAGCAGCCCGAAAATACGGACGCGCTCAGCGCCAGAGCAGCAGCTGTTGCAATGATTTTTCCGAATAATTTTTTCATAGTGATCTTTCCTTTCTATGGGTAATATCGTAAGTCCCCAAGACTTTTAAGGCTCGCGTGAAAACGTTTTCAAAAACTAATAAAAAAATATGAAAACCTAAAGTGCACCTGAGTCCCAAGTATAAAATAATTATAATACTATAATTATAACACATATCCCTTATGCAGTCAAGCATTGGTCGTGAAAGTTCACGTAAATCAATTTATACTGCAAAAACAGTTTCTTGAAAACGGAATACTATCACAGCGAACCGGTGAGCCCCGAATGATCTGAATTGCTAAGGGTCAGGTTTTCCCCGTCCTTTTCCTTATATTTTTTTCTAATGTATTGCCAAAACGCGTTTTTTGCTGTATCATTATAGATAACGCTAAAAACGGAGGAAACGCCATGAGATTCAGACCTTGCATAGATATACACAACGGAAAGGTAAAGCAGATAGTGGGAGGAAGCCTTGCTGACGCGGGCAATGCGGCACGGGAAAACTTTGTCTCCGACAAAGACGCGGCTTTTTACGCGGAACTGTACAAGGCCAGAGGTCTGCGGGGAGGACACGTTATTATCCTTAATCCGCAGGGTTCGGAGCATTACGGCGCAGATCTTGAACAGGCTTATGCGGCTTTGGCGGCATATCCGGGGGGACTCCAGATCGGCGGCGGCATAAATGCCGAAAACGCCGCTGATTTCCTTGAAAAAGGAGCGTCCCATGTAATTGTCACGTCCTATGTCTTCCGTGACGGACAGGTAGACTTCGCCAGACTGAAAAGTCTGTCAGCGGCTGCGGGAAAGGAACGGCTTGTCCTTGACCTTTCCTGCCGCAGACGCGGGGACGGCTACTATATAGTTACCGACCGCTGGCAGAAATTTACGAATGTAAAGCTGTCCCCAGAGGCTATGGATACTTTTGGAGAATACTGCGCGGAATTTCTCATACACGCTGTTGACGCGGAGGGCAAAGCGCGCGGCGTTGAACGTCCTCTTGCGGAAATGCTCGGAAAGTGGAACAGGCTTCCGGTTACATATGCGGGAGGGATAGGCTCCATGAGCGACCTGGAAATACTTAAACAGTGCGGCGGACTGGACTTCACCGTTGGAAGCGCACTGGACGTCTTCGGCGGCAGCATTGATTTTGAGGAGATTTGCAGGTACAGATAAAATACTGATACGACCTGCTTTTCCAGACCGGTATTCAAACATTCAGCAGAAGCTGTCCTCTGCTGAAAATTCTGCATACGGCAGAATATCCTGATCAACATGAAATTATTAAGCTCCCTGTTTCTCTGTGTAGCTGAGAAGCAGGGAGCTTTTTTATTGCTGCGGTTTGCTTGCAATACTGATCTTTTATCTAAATTTTGATCGGGGATCAGTACTACAATTACAGCATATTCTCAATGATCTCTTTTGCACGGGCGTTGTCGGAACAAACTGCCATTGCAACCCAGTTATCCCTGGTGAAGATGAAAGCATCCTCAAGCTTGTACATCTCGTCGGGAGTGTAGTCGGCGTAAAGCTCTGTCTGACTGTCCAAACGCTTCTGTACGGCTTCCATACCTGCCTTTGCGGCTTCACCGTCGGTAAATTTAAATACTGCAAGCTCGTCGGGATAAGCTCCGCTTCCGCACACCAGCACAGACATATCCGTGACTGCCGATACGTCCACGTCATAGAACGCACCTATGTTGTCGGATGTTTTTTCCACTGCGGAGGGAATTTCTATTTCCGCTGTTACGGCGGCAGTTATGTCCGCGGCGGAAACGTTCTCTGCAGGTACTGCGTCGGTAAGAATGACAGGCTCTCCCTGACCGTCCGCGCCCGAGGACCCTGCGGAGGTTTCCACGGTCGCGTCAACCGGTACAGAGGGCTGCTCTCCGGAGCAGGATGTCAGCAGCAACGAAAGCGAAAAAGCTGCTGCAATGATAATTGATTTTTTCATAACTGATCTTCCTTTCATTTTTATCGGCGGGTGGATTTTAAAATATTATGTAATTGCTGTTCCAATACTAATCTGCAATTAAAAACTATACAAATAATCAAGCAAAAGCTTTGATATGTGCGGTTTTACGCAGATTTTTTTGTGTACAGTTTTAATTGCAGATTTAGAATAAGGACAGCTCTGCAAACGGCATGGTAATGTTTTATTCCGTGTCGTCAAGCTCTTCGGAGTCTTCAAGCCCGATGATATCCTCCATGCTGCCGGGGACTGAAATTTCTTCAACAGCTTCGTCTATATTCTCCGTTTCAGGTGACGTTTCGGCAACCGGTTCTCCAGCCGCTTCAATTGCGGCTGAAACGGTTCCGACGGCTGATACCGCAGATTCGGAGGAAGGCTCTGTTTCCGCGGGAGGAACAAAGACTATATCGTAGTAATCTATAAGCGCGTTCTGGACTGCGCCGAGTATCACGGGATAAGCGTGTATCTTTAGATGCAGACCGTCGTGCTCGGCATAGCGCGAACTTAAATACCCGGTCTCATCCGTAAGCAGACTGAATGCGTCGGCATAAGCGACTGATTTTTCCTCCGCAAGCTCTTTTACAAGCTTGTTATAAGAGACTATAGCTTCAAGCTGTTCCGGCTTTTCCTCCTCGTGCTTACGGGTAACGGGCGGTACGGAGGCAAGCGCTATCTTTGCATTTGGACAAGTCTCCAGGATCATGTCAATAAACCTACTCAGCTCTTCGGACATTTCCTGCGCCTCAACATATGCAACGCTGTTTGTGCCCAGCATTATGCAGATATATTCCGGATCAAGGCCTGCCGCCTTAGAAAAAACTGAAACGTCGTCAATATTTGTGTTAACTACAGACGACGGCGTGATTCCCGCCTTTGCAAAGACGTTTTCGGGCGGAAGGAACTCATAATTGATAAGTCCCACCGAAATTGAATCTCCTATAAAAAGCGTATTCTGAAAAAACTCAGGGGAATAATCCCCAATATTGGATTCGGGGTCGGTCTCCGAAGCGGTTTCCGATTCTTCGGAAATAACGGTTGTTTCTGTAACCGTTGTGACAAAAGTTTGAGTCGGTTCCGTTTCGGAAGCATTAATAACATGAGGAGTATCCGTATCGGACGGATCGCTGTCCGCAGGCTTTCCTGCGAAAAAATATATGCAAAGCAGAGCTGCAGCCGCTGCCGACATAAGGACAAGCGCGGCGTTTACTGCAATATCGGCATATGAAATTCTTTTTGACATATAAAAACCTTTCCTGATCGTTTCGCTTTCGTTTAAAGTCTGAAATGCAATCATACTTTTTTATTATACTACAAACAAATACATTTTTCAAGCGCATTTTGCATTTTCCAATAAAAAACGGATTATTTTTTTGTCTTTAAGGCAAAAGGTGAAATTTCTGCAATAAATAATGTAAAATTATTGCATTTAATTTCTTTAAAAACGTTGGGCATGATTTTATTTTTAAGCGGGTATCAATATAAAAATACATCAAGAATACCGCGTTATTATTTATTTTTGTAGTAAATGTTTATTTAATAAAATGACCATGTGCAGCTATTATTTTTATACACAATTTTCCTTCAAGAATATTGCTGAAATAATAATTACGGCAAGAATATTTCAGAAAGTAATTTACATCAGCAAGCAGTAGCAGCCACCCGCAACATCAGCGGAACCATAATTTAAGCGGCTGCGCCCCGAAACGGAAAGGAACGGAAGCAGCACAAAGCGCAGTAGAGATATGCCTGGAAATCATCAAAGACAATATCGGCTATAACGTTCTGGTGCGGGATATGGAGTTTGAAAAGGACAAACTTGACAAAATTATAGACCCCATGCTTGAAACGGTATGCACCGCCAGAAAGCGGAGAACAAGATTTTTTCAATCCTGTCCCCCGCTTTCGTCCGCTTCATTTTACAACAAAACCGTCTGAACTGCTGCGACGGCTGTCGGTATGTTTTATCGTGGTTCTGCCCCCGGCATCTCCCAAAGAACGGAATGGAATGTTACGAAAAATAGATTGCAGGAAGGTACGGCGAGCCGGAGAACTTCGAGATAGCCTTAGATGAGATTGTGTGGCTGATTACGCTTTTATGCAGCCAGGTTTGTATAATGCTGTCAAAGAGAAAATGACAGGCGGTGAGCGTTACTATTTTCTGCTTGACGAAGTGCGGAAAATCATAGGTTGGGAAAAGACGGTCATTTTTAAAAATAGCGGTCAAAATGGTTTCTAACAAAAAAATCATCTCCGCAAACACCCATTTTACGGGATTTGCGGAGATGATAAATGGTGCCGCTGACCGGACTTGAACCGGTACGGTATTGCTACCAAGGGATTTTAAGGTATGAACTGTTTTTATTCTTTTATATTTTTTAATGGAATTACTAAGATTTTTATGCCTTACAAATGGCTATTTTACGTTAGTTGATGCCAATTCCACGCCAAATACTTAAATTATTACTTAATGGAAAAATTAAAATTGTTTTGTGTCGTTTTTGTGTCATTTTTGCAAGTATAATAATATTATAAAAGCACCTTAATATACAGCTGATATTTTGCATATTAAGGTGCTATTTCATTATTTAAAATCTATCTTATATTCGCCAGATGAATCAATGTATACGTATTCTGTCTTGGTATTATTTCCAAAATCAGCATTAACCGCATAGTTCCCTTTATTAATAAAAAATTCTGATTTCCCTTCATTATTATCAATGCATACACCAGTATTCTTTCCATCCATATAAATTGATAATATGGCATTGTCAACTCCTGACATATTGAAACATACTTGGCATAATTTTTCCGGTAAGTAATCAGGATAAAAAACCTCATCTGTAACTGCATTATAAAAACTTGCTGATGTAACTGACTGTGAATAGATGTAAAATCCATTTAATTCACTTGTACTTTTTACTGATGAATCATCTTGCTCATATGTAAAAATTTTATAGTTTATTGATTCAGGCAAAATTGGAGATAATTCCAATTTAATTATCGTACCTAAACTGACGCTATCCCCATATTTGTAGCTTTGGTTGACAACATAGTATTTATCGTTATCAGACTCAGCAGCATCCCAATATACTTGAAATTGCAGACCCGCCATATACAAAGCACTTACAGCATCATTTTGTTCCATTCCAACAACATCAGGCACAATAACTTTCTTATCATTCTGATTGGTTAGCTCTGAACTAACGTTCGGATTTGTAATTTGATTCTCTGGTGAATCATCGTTATAATTGTTATCATCATTGTCTGTAATGTTTTCAAACATATTAACATTTTGCGTATAATTCAAGTAAATTATTGTTCCTTTGGGCATGATTTCACCTTCATCAATTGATTGAAAGTTTATCTCAGAGTTTACATACATATCGTTATACTTTAAATTAGGTAAAATTTCATCGTTCAAATTGCAATCACGCAGATACCTTCTTGCCTCGGATACACTCATTCCTGTAACTTCCGGTACTCGTGTAAATAAAGAATATGTAATCCCGGAAAAAACAATTAAAACAACAATTACAATATTGAATAAATATTTTAATAGTTTCATAAATCTATTGGTTTCGGTATTTTCTCCGGTATTCCTTTTTTCAGCGGACTTATTAATTGATGTAAAATTTACCAGCAGTCCGGCTGCTGTGCTTATTATACATATAAGAAACCACGAATTATAAAAGAATTCTAATAATTTCATATTTATATTCCTTCCCATTTCAGTATAGTTTTAATTTATATTAGTCTTTATAAAATTAAAAAATAATAGTTACGCGTTCTTTTTGCTTAATTTAAGTGCTTTACTCTCCAACTTCTTTATGTCAACTTTTCCCCCACTGTAATATTTCAGCCATGGTTTGTCTATTGAGGGGTATCCCGTTAATTTTTTATTTTCCATTTGCTTTTTCCTCCGCTAATTTTTCTAATGCTTTATAGTCCACTTTTCCTATTGATGTTTTGGGTAAACTTTCAAGAAATTCATATCTAAATGGCTGCAAATAATCAGGAAGTTGTTCTTCACATACTTTTTTAATATTTTCTGTGATATGCTCCTTAGATTCTGTTACTCCTTTTTTCAAAACAATATATGCTATAGGAGCAAAGCCATTTCCTGTGTTTGTACTCACAACGCATACTTCTAAAATACATGAAACCGATATGATCACGTCTTCAATTTTCTTAGGAAAAACTTTATATGGCAATCCTTCAGGACACACGAAAATAAAACGTTTCATCCTTCCAATTAAAAACAGAAAGCCCTGTTCATCTACATACCCCAAATCTCCCGTATGAACCCACTTAGTTCCATTTTTATCTGTAATAATTAAATCGTTTGTTTCCTTTTCGTTATCTTTGTAGCTTACCATAAGAGAGGGACTTGACAATAAAATTTCCCCTGTTTCGTTGTATTTACATTCATTCATGTTATCATTATCATAAATTTTAATGCTATTTTTAACGAGTGGAATACCAACACTTCCAATTTTAGAGTAATCTCCGAATGCTGTTATAGCGCTTGAGCACACTTCTGTCATGCCATACCCTTTTATTAACTTAGCTTTTGAACCATGTTCAGACAGAAACAAATTCAAATCATGCTCAAGTTTTTCATTCAAACCATCACCGCCGGCTGCAAAGGTATGTATACATGATAAATCTGTTCTTTTTAGCTTTTCATCTTGGAGCATAGGAATAAAATAAGAAGGTATTCCTGCAATATGATTAGGCATATAATCTTTTATATATTTACACCAGTTTTCTGCTTCAAATTTTGGGATTATTACAACTGTTAAACCCAAAGAAAGCGGCATATGCATACATGTAAGCATACCGTATACTATAAACGGAGGCATAATATTTAAAAAAACATCTTTTCTATTATGAGCCATGCTTTTCATATATTGCATAGCGGACGCATTGTATGCTTTATCTGTAAGCAAAACTGTCTTCGGAAATCCTGTTGTTCCCCCTGTATGCGCCCATATACTTATTGAATTGCAATCGTGACTCCATTCACTCTCAGTTAAAGTATCTGCAAATTTTAAAAACGTTGTCCATTGAATAACATTGCTGTCAAGCAGATAGTTTGTATCTATTCGAGGCATTTTTATTTTATATCCAAGCTTTACAGAGTATGGCATATAATCTGATAGCGAAAAGGAAATAATTTTTTTAATTTCTGCTTTTTTGGCAGCAGTAAGAACTTTGTCAGCAAATAAATCCATGGTTACAACATATTTAGATTTTGTATCGTCAAAATATGATTGAAACTCTGTTTCAGACGCAATAACGCTTATATAATTTGATATTGCACCAATTCTATTAAGCGCATAAAAGACTATAATTGAATTAACACATGATAACGAAACTACAGTGCAAATATCGCCTGTTTTTACTCCAATAGCTGAAAAAGCACGAGCTGCCTTATCAATATTCTCAAACAACTCTTTATATGTAATTTTTCTACCGAAATAAACAAGCGCAATGTCGTCGAGGTGATCTTTGTTATTCTCCCAAAGGTATTCATAAATCGTACATTCCGGCAGCGGCGCGTTAATAGCCTCCTCGCTGTAATATTTCAGCCAAGGTTTGTCTATTGACGGATAACCCGTAAGCCCTTTTTCATTCCAATTGTTTTATATATAAAATGGTTGATTATCTCAAAAAAGCCTTGATTTACGGGCATACACGCAGGATT
>CAJUHS010000007.1 GCA_910586535.1 uncultured Oscillospiraceae bacterium | reverse complement strand
ATAGCTGTATAAATTTAAACTAAAGTCTGGATTCAGGTTAATTCAAACAAAATTTGTCCGTTGAAAACAATCCACAGGATTGTTTTCAAGATTCATTCAGCTACGTGACGAGGGGGACGCTCTCTATCGCAGAGCGTCCCCCTCTTGCGGCTATGCCGAATAAATTCGGCTGCCGCAATTCACCCCCTTGCAGAGCTCTTGAAGCATATGGGTATTTCGCGCTCTGCGGGTCTCCATTCTGAGAATGGAGTTGCGACGAAGGGGGCTCTGCCCCCTTGACCCCCGCAAGCTGTGCTCAGCTTGACCAGCTGAAGTCCTGACGGAACAACGTCATTAGTGCGAAAAACATAAATTTAAAGCAGCAAAATAGTTTGCCGCAAAAGGTTGACAAAATCTGTACTTGTGTGGTATAATTAAAGTCTATTTTCAAAAAGACCCGAAAAATTTACAAAACAATTCTCGAAAGGACTCTTACTATGTTATTCAGCGAACTGGGACTCTCGGAGGAGATCCTTAAAGCGGTGGAAAAAATCGGCTACGAAGAAGCCACCGAGATCCAGGCGAAAACTATTCCCCTGCTTATGGAAGGCAAAGACGTTATAGGCCGTTCCCATACCGGAACAGGCAAGACCGCCGCATTCGGCATTCCCGCAGTCTCGTCCGTACAAAAAAACGACGGCAATACAGTGAAAATACTTATCCTCTGCCCCACAAGAGAGCTTGCAATGCAGGCGTGCGACGAGCTTGACAAATTTTCGGACTTCATGCCATGGGTCAGAACCTGCGCGGTCTACGGCGGAGCAGACATAGAACGTCAGATCACTCAGCTCAGACGGGGCGCAAACATTGTGGTGGGTACCCCGGGGCGCGTTATGGATCACATAAACCGCCGTACCCTGAAGCTTGACGGTATACGCACAGTCATTCTCGACGAGGCAGACGAAATGCTCAACATGGGTTTCCGTGAGGACATTGAAACAATTTTAGGCTTTGTACCCGAGGAACGCCAGACCGTCCTGTTCAGCGCCACCATGCCCGAGCCTATTATGGCTATCACCCAAAAATATCAGCGCGACCCCGTTGTGGTTGGCGTAGAGCAGAAATCCCGCACCGTAGACAGCGTGGAACAGTTCTACTTTGACGTGCCCATGGGCAGAAAAACCGACGCTCTGCAAATGCTCCTGCTTGCATATGAGCCTAAGCTGTCCATGATATTCTGCAATACCAAAAAAATGGTGGACGAGCTTTCCGAGCAGCTTGTGTCCAAGGGATTCCGCGCTGCGGGACTCCACGGCGACATGAAGCAGGCGAGCCGTACACAGACCCTGAACGCCTTTAAAAGCGGCAGACTGAATATACTCATCGCCACCGACGTTGCCGCCAGAGGCATAGACGTAGACGACGTGGACGCTGTGTTCAACTACGATATACCCCAGGACTGCGAGTACTATATCCACCGCATAGGCAGAACCGGCAGAGCCGGCAAAAGCGGAGCTGCCTACACCATTGCAAGCGGCAGACGGCAGGTAAACGAGCTTATGGATATAGCGCGCTATACAAAAGCGCACATTGAACGCAGAGAACTTCCCACGCGGGACGACGTTCTTGCCGCAAAGGCAAACGCTGTTACCGAAGCGGTCAAGAACTGCGTAATGTCGGGAAAATACGACCGTTTCGCCGAACAAATAACCGCTCTTGAGGCGGAGGGCTTTACCGCCGAACAGCTTGCGGCGGCTTTGCTGGGAATGAAAATTTCTGCGGAAACCAGAAATGTCCCCGAATTTATAAAGCCTGTTTTCCGCCCCGAAAGAGGCGAAAGAGGCGGACGGGGTTTCGGCAAGTCCGCCAGCGTAAAAGTGGAAATTTCTCTCGGAAGAGCAAACAAGATAGCCCCGAATTTTGTTTTGGGAGCTCTTGTTGACGCTACGGGAATGGCAGGAAAGAATTTCGGCAAAATTGATATTTACGACCGCTTTACCACTGTTGAGGTGCCCGAGGCGGACAAGGAGCATATTATTGACGCCATGACCGGCACAAAGATAAACGGTCAGAAAATAAAGATAAAGCTTTACGATGGCAAAAGCGGAAGAGACGGAAGAGACGGTCGGGATCGCAGGGATTACAGAGGAGACAGAAACGACCGTGGCGGCAAGCGAGACTATAAGCGTTCACGGAACGGCGGGCATAATCCCGCAGGTACGGCAAGCAGACGCAGCAGCAAAAGATATCAATAAAATAATAAAATGGTTCGGAGACAATTTCTGCCTCCGAACCGTTTTTATTATTTGTCTATTTACCCTGTTTGAGCTGCTCCAGAACGTCAAGCAGCTTTTTGGGCACAGGCACTCCCAGCCTTCCGGCGTTTTCTATCAGCGAAATGCACTCGTTTGCCGCATAAAATACTGCCGTAACGCTTTTTAAAACGTGCCCCTCGCCGATAATCCCAATGTCAGCAACGTTTGCCGCAGCCACTATCAGAAGCATAAAAACCTTTTTGGCTATGCCCCTTGCGCCTGCTGCGCTGGACAGCTTTTTCTCTGCGGCGGCTGCAACCACGCCCGAAGCATAGTCCATAACGATAAGCACTATCAGCGCAGTCATAAGACCGTCCATATCGCCGAAAACATACCCGCATACAGAGCATACCGCCGCCATGATACCCTTTGCAAATTCTTTCAGACCGCTCATTTCTTCACCGCCCTTTTGACGTACTTGCCGCCAAGGGATATCCAGCCCGCGCCGCTTTTCAGCTTTCCCCAAAGGATATTGCCGCACATTGCCGTGTCAACTATCGTGTACACGCCGCAGTCGGTGATAACTCCGTCCACGGGAGCGGTAAGCGAGGGATACCTGCGGATATTCAGAGCGGAATCAAGAACCTTTACAAGAAAGCTTTCAGACTCCTCTTTCGGGGGATCGGCGTTCTCTTCCACGCTCTCGCCGCCTTTAAGGAGCTTGCCGACTTCGGCGCGGAAATTCTCCCATGCCTCGGGGTGATTGACGTAATAAAGGGGACAAAGCTTTCCCGTTACGTCGTAGTGGCGGATAACGTCCTTTTCGGTAAGACCGAATTTTCTGCACAGCTCCGAGGTAAGCCCGATAAGGCTTCGTTCGGTAACGGAGTTGAATTTTCCGTCCGCAAGAGGGTGACAAGTCTCGATAGAAATGCTGTAGCCGTTCGCCTGATTTGTACAGTAGGATATCTCGTCAATGGGTATGCACTGAATCACCTCGCCTAAAAGTCCCACCACGAAGTGGGACGAAACATAGCGGATACCCACTTTTTCGCCCTTAAAGGTCCTGTAGGAACCGTCGTTGTTGACCCACCACTTCCCCGTAGAATCGGGTATCTGGTCTTTCAGGGACTCGAAATAATCCCGGGTGTTCCGGGCGGAGCTGCCCGCTCCTCCAACATAATGCACGGCTATTTTAGTCACCTTGCCGAGCGGTATTTGGGGTCTGCTGTACTTGTTTGGGGTGAGGAACTGCTTTTGTACTTTTACCATAATATCATTTCCCTGCAATAAAAAACCGAAGCGCCCAAAGGCTTCGGCTCCCTTCTCTGTTTATAATTCTACTGGAAAATTTTATTGCCGTCAAGAAAACCGCAGACAGTTCGTACCGAACAAAAAAAGCTGCACGTCACAGGCGTGCAGCTTTTGTGCAAATCATATATTCACAGTACTTCAATGTAATTCTTTATTATCTCCACACACTTCTCGAAGCTGAGCCGGCTGGTATTCAGACACAGGTCGTAATTGCGCACATCGTCCCAGTCTTTGCCGGTATGCGCCTTGTAGTACGCCGAACGCTCCTTGTCGGTGCGCTCTATCTGCTTTTCGGCTTCACGCTCGTTAAGACCGCATACGATGTTGGCGTTTTTTATGCAGGTAGGCATATCCGCCCATATGAACACCTTTATAACGTCCGCTCTGTCCTTGAGTACAAAATCCGCGCAGCGACCGACGATAATGCAGCTTCCCTTGTCCGCAAGGGATTTTATCACCTTAGCCTGATAACCGAAAAGGTTTTCCTCGGACACAAACCCGGAGCTGTCGGGCTTTGCAAGCTCTCCGCTGTACCTTTTGGGTTTCCCGAATATACCGCCCTTTACCTTTTCGTCCGACTTGCCGAAAAGAGCTTCGTTAATACCGCTCTCCTCGGAAGCGAGCCTGATAAGCTCCTTGTCGTAGTAGGGAATGCCAAGGCTTTCGCTGAGCATTCTGCCGATAGTTTTTCCACCGCTGCCGAAGCCGCGGGCAATGGTTATTACGTAATTATCCATGGTTATCCTCCTTTTTCGGCGTGCCGTTAATCTTCCTCAATAACAAGCATTGTCTTACCGTTTCCGTCTCCGGCAAAGGACAGCTTTCCCTCCGCGGTAATTTCGCCGTCTTCAAAGAAACGCATATAGGGACTTTTACAAGCTTTCAGCTCTCCGTCCTCAAGCTTAAGAAAATAGTCGTATTCTCCTCTTTCCCAAAGGCTATAGCCCTCGCCGGCCGCGTAATCGTACGCTTCAATATGCTCGTCGATCATGCCCGACCCCCAGCTTACCTGGGAGCAAAGCTCCCTCCTGCCGTCGCCGTTCAGGTCGCAGAAATATACGCTCCATATGGGCATACCGCTATAGAGGGGTATTTCCTCTCCCGCTTTTTCAGCCCAAAGGTTCAGGCCATCGCAGTGGAAAACCGTGCCGGGATATTCGGGCAGAACTATTTCCCGCTCGCCCCGCGGATATCCCTCCTGCGAAAAATCAAACCACACCTCCGTACCCGCGCTGTCCGTCGACGAAGCAAAAAGCGGAGCCGTAAGCGGCAGGAAAGACGTACCCATAACAAGAGCGGCAAGTCCTCCCAAAATAATATTTTTCACAGTTATTCCCCCAAATAAGCCTTTTTAACGGAATCGTTGTTCATAAGCTCCTTTGCGTCGCCCGTCAGAGCGATATTTCCCGTTTCAAGCACATATGCTCTGTTGGCTATGGACAGCGCCTTTTTGGCGTTCTGCTCAACCAGAAGCACCGTGGTTCCCCCCGCGTTTACCTCCTTGATGATATCGAAAATTTCGGTAACATACAGAGGAGAAAGTCCCATAGAGGGTTCGTCCATAAGGATAATTTTCGGGTGGGACATCAGCGCCCTGCCCATTGCAAGCATCTGCTGCTCGCCTCCGGAAAGAGTTCCCGCTATCTGGCTTTTTCTTTCCTCCAGACGGGGAAAACGCTTGTAGACCATTTCCAGCGTATCGGAAATTTCCTTTTTATCCTTTCGGGTATAGGCTCCCATTTTAAGGTTTTCCAGCACGGTAAGCTCCTGAAAGATACGCCGCCCCTCGGGAACGTGGGCCATACCCATGGAAACGATCCTGTGCGCGGGAGTTTTCAGCAGATCCGTTCCCTCAAACATTATCGAGCCGCTTTTTGCGGGAACAAGTCCTGTTATAGTGTGCAGTATAGTGGTCTTGCCCGCGCCGTTTGCGCCTATCAGAGCGATTATCTCTCCCTCGTTTACCTCAAAGGAAACGCCCTTTATCGCGTTTATCACGCCGTAACAGACCTGTAAGTCCTTTATTTCAAGCATTGCCATAAAGCCTGTCTCCTTTCATTTATTCTCCGAGGTAAGCCGTTATAACCTTCGGGTCGTTAAGTACGTCGCTCGTTATTCCGTGCGCAAGCTCCTGACCGAAGTTAAGCACCGAGACCTCCTCGCATATACCCGAAACAAGCTTCATGTCGTGCTCTATCAGCAGTATGGTCATATCAAATTTATCCCGAACGAACCGTATCGTATCCATAAGCTCCGCCGTTTCGTTGGGATTCATTCCCGCGGCAGGTTCGTCCAAAAGCAGCAGCTTCGGGTTCGTGGCAAGAGCGCGGGCTATTTCAAGCTTTCTCTGCTTTCCGTAGGGCAGATTGGACGCAAGCACGTCCCTTTCCCCCTCCAGACCGAAAACGCTCAGCAGCTCCATTGCCCTTTGGTCAAGCTCCTTTTCCTCTTTAAAGAAACGGGGCAGGCGGAATATTCCCTCTGCAATTGTGTACTTCTTGCCGTTGTGCAGACCTACCTTAACGTTGTCGATAACGGACATATCCTTGAAAAGCCGTATATTCTGAAATGTACGGGCAATACCCTTGCGGTTTATCTCTATTGGAGGTCTGCCCGTAAGGTTCTCGCCGTCAAGAGTAAAGCCTCCCGCCGTGGGCTTGTAGACACCTGTCAGCATATTGAACACAGTGGTCTTTCCCGCACCGTTGGGACCGATTAGACCGTAAAGCTGTCCTTTTTCCACCTTAAAGGAAAAATCGTCAACGGCGTGAAGTCCGCCGAAGGTTATGCCTAAATTTTTTACTTCGAGAAGAGCCATTTCAGTCAGCCTCCTTTTCGGCAGAATCCGATGCTTTTTTCGCGGGCCGCAATTGAAGCAGTTTTCCCTTCAGAGTATCCTTCAGTGCGTTGAATTTCGGATTGTTATTCAGCAGCATCATTGCGATTAGAACTACCGCATAGATAAGCAGTCTGTAGTCCTCCAGACCGCGGAGCACCTCCGGCAGCAGGGTTATGACTATTGCCGAGATTATTGAGCCGGTAATGCTTCCCATGCCTCCAAGCACCACGATAACAAGTATCTCTATGGATTTGTTGAAGTCAAAGGTGTTGGGCTTAAGGATACCGAGGTTATGACCGTACAGAACTCCCGCGATACCTGCGAAAAACGCCGCCGTAACAAAAGCCAAAAGCTTGTAGAAAACCACGTTTATTCCCACGGATTCCGAAGCGATAACGTTGTCGCGGATAGAGCATATGGCTCTGCCGTGACGCGACTTTACCAGGTTGCGGATAATTATAACGGTAAGCACCAGTACAACGAAGACAGCCGTAAACGCGCTTGCGGTGCTTTTGTACTTGGTAATGCCCCTTAGACCTCCCGCGCCGCCGAGAAAATCAAGGTTAGTGATAACGGAGCGGATTATCTCGCCGAAAGCAAGGGTAACAATGGCAAGGTAGTCTCCCTTGAGGCGGAGAACCGGTATGCCTATGATTATGCCGAATACAGCCGCGGCAATGCCTCCGATCAAAAGCGCGAGGGGAAACTCTATCGCCGCGGGCAGATCGCAGTACACCGAAAACAGACAGCCCGCGTAAGCACCTACGGACATAAAGCCCGCATGCCCGAGAGTAAGCTCGCCGAGAAATCCCACCGTAAGGTTAAGGGATACCGCCAGAATAACGTTAATGCCAATAGGCACAAGCAGGGACTGATAGTGCCTTGAAAGCGCTCCCGCCTGCACAAGCAGAAGTATTACAACGTACAGCGCAAGGACGATACAAATTGAAATTATATTTTTCAAATGCTTCTTTATTTTCATATCCGTACCCCCTTAAACCTTTTCCATGCGCTTTTTGCCGAGAAGTCCAGAGGGCTTCACAAGCAGAACCACGATAAGCACGCCGAAAACTATAGCGTCGGAAAGCTGGGTGGATATGTACGCCTTTGAAAGGCTTTCGATTATGCCAAGAAGAAAACCTCCAAGCATTGCTCCGGGAATAGAGCCTATCCCTCCCAGAACCGCCGCAACAAACGCCTTTATGCCGGGAAGCGCGCCTGTGTAGGGCCCCACAAAGCCGTATGAGGAGGTGAACAGAACTCCCGCCACAGCCGCCAGAGCAGAACCGATAGCGAACGTTACCGAAATAGTCTTGTTGACGTTAACGCCCATAAGCTGCGCCGCGCCCTTATCCTCCGACACCGCAAGCATGGCTCTGCCGGTTTTGGTCTTGTTTATAAACAACGTAAGGCATATCATGATTATTACCGTCACGCCGATAGTTACCGCCGATTCTCCCGTAAGCTCAATACCGCCGATTTTTATAGGCTGCATAGTGATAACGGATTCAACCTTTCTCTGGTTGGAACCGAAAATAAGCAGCGCAAGGCTTTGGAGAAAGTAACTCACACCGATAGCGGTAATGAGCACCGTCAGCGGAGAAGCGTTTCGCAGGGGCTTATAGGCGATCTTTTCCACGGTTATTCCCAGCAAAGAGCATACCGCCATGCTGACGATTATTGCCAGCGCAGGGGGGAATTTCAGTGTAGCAATTGCCACCGAAAGGGTATAGGCTCCCACCATGATAATATCGCCGTGGGCAAAGTTCAGCATTTTGGCAATGCCGTAAACCATTGTATAGCCCAGTGCCATAAGAGCGTAGATACTGCCCAGATTCAGACCGTTGATGAGCTGTTCTATAAATTCCATTTACGACCGATCCTTTCCTTTGGTTATTTTTGTTTGTATATTCGATTTATTATATCACTTTTCACGTATTTTTTCAAGTGATTTTGATGTGGAAATCATTTTTCTTGTAAATTTTTCTTGGGACTTTTGGCGCGGGCTCTTTTGTTTGATTTGTCTTGACATTGTTTGCTGTTAATTTGTAGATAGTGGTAAAGGTACGAGAGGGTTCTCCCTCGTACTCCCGCACTAACTATAAAACCCAAGAGCATTAGATCAAGACATAGCAAAAGAAAAGTCCCCGTAAAATATCAAAAATAAAAGGAGCGCGGCAAAAATCGCTGCGCTCCCAATCAATAATAACAAAAGACTTATCTGGTCTCCTCTGCAAAACCGCTTTCAACAAGTTCGATAAGACCTGTTACAGCTGCTTCCTCATCGGCTCCGTCGGCGATAATTCTGATCTGTGTACCGCCCACAATACCGAGGGAAAGGATACCGAGAAGGGACTTGGCGTTTACGCGGCGCTCTTCCTTTTCGATCCAGATGGAGGACTTAAACTCATTCGCTTTCTGAATGAAAAATGTAGCGGGACGCGCATGAAGACCGACCTGATTCTGAACCATTACATCTTTGACGAACATAATACTCTCTCCTAACTAATTTCTTTTGCACGGGTTTATATGTGTTCTTTCTATGCTATATATTATACCCTGCAATTTTCGGTTAGTCAACGAAAAAATGTTACGAAAATGCCCATATGGCAAAATTTCTGCTTTTTATTTAATTCGGAGATATAAGCGTCACAAACTTTTGGTAATAATAACGAAATTTATTACCTATGAACAATTTTCCACAGCCTTTTATGTTAATTATATACTAAAATTTTTAACACTTCCGAGAGCTATAGTTCATTCACCGTTCATATTGATATTTTCTGTGAATTTTTTGTATAAATCGGGACGTCTTTCTTTGGTTATTTTAACGGCTTCGCTACGACGGAACTCGGCGATGTTTTTGTGATGTCCCGTCAGCAGCACCCCGGGAACTTTCTCTCCCTCCCACACTTCGGGACGGGTGTAGTGAGGATACTCCAAAAGCCCCGAAAAATGACTCTCCTCCGTAAAGCATTCCTCCGCGGAGAGCACGCCGCCGCACATTCTCGCAACCGCATCCGTCAGTACCAGCGCGGGAAGCTCTCCTCCCGTGAGAACATAGTCCCCTATTGATATTTCCTCGTCAGCGATCTTATCTATGACACGCTGATCCACACCCTCGTAGTGTCCGCAGATGATAAACAGATTTTGCATTTTTGACAGTTCCACAGCCTTTTGCTGTGTCAGAACCGTACCCTTGGGAGACATATAGATAACATGGGGCTTTCGCGGAAAAGCCTTTGTGACCTCCTTAAAGCAGCGGTAAATAGGCTCCGCCTGCATGACCATACCCATTCCTCCGCCGTAAGGAGTATCGTCCACACGGCGGTGCTTATCGGTTGAGTAATCCCTTATCTGGTGGCAGCAAAGCTCTATTTTGCCCGCCCTGCGCGCCCTGCCAACAATACTTTCGTTCAGGACAGTCTCGCACATATCGGGAAAAAGCGTTGCAATATCTATCCTCAGCGGACGCTTTTTTACGCGCACGCGTATTCTCTTAGTCATCAAAAAGTCCCTCCAGAACGTGAATTTTCATTATGCCCTTTTCAATATCGGTGCTTATTACAACGTCCGGTATGGCGGGAATAAGGCGGACTGTACCATCCGCGCCCTTTATGTGATAAACATCGTTTGCTCCCGTAAAGGACACCTCGCAGAGCTTTCCGTAGCTTTCGCCGCTGTCGTTGTCGGTAACCTCAAGTCCTATCAAATCCTGAACGAAATAAGAGCCCTTCTCAAGCTCCACGTCGTTCCTGTCCATATAGAGTATCTTGTTTCTGACGTTCTGTGCCTGTTCCGGGGTATCTATCCCCGCAATTTTCATAACCACAATATTTTTCTGCACCCGGGACTTTGTTATCTCCACAGGCTTCGCGCCCTTGTCAAAGTAAAGGGTGTCGAACTCGCAGAGGAACTCTCCCGAATCGCACCATGGCTCGACCCTGACTTCGCCTTTAAGTCCCTGTACGGCTACTATTTTTCCTATTTCAAGGTATTGCTTCATTCGGCTTGCCTCCTGTTATATCGTTCTGAATCTGAATAACGCAAAAAGGGAAATATCCCGGCAAACTTCCGCCCGAAATCATTTCCCCGCGTAATATTCAAAACAAGCAGTGCTGTGCGTGTATCAGCCATATCAGCGTATCAGTCTATCTCCACCATTATTTTCTGATTGGATCTTCCTGCGCCTGCACGCATAACTGTGCGGATAGCCTTGGCGATCCTGCCCTGCTTGCCGATAACACGTCCCATGTCGGCGGAGGCAACGTGGAGATGATAAACCGTAACGCCCTCTGCGTCCGGTTCGTCTATATCAATCTTTACCGCGTCCCTGTCCTCAACGAGACCGTACACGATACTTCTGAGCAACTCTTCCATAACTACCATCCTTTTCTGATAAAGCGAAGCAAGAGAACCTACAGCCATTCCACACAGAAAATGTACAAAAGATGAGCCGAATATCTTTAAAAAGTTTTAACTTTTTGATGTATGATTTTTGGCGCAAGCTTTTATTTGCATTTTCAAAGTGGAATTGCTGTGTAGGCGGGAGACTTCTGCCGCCGCCCATATCCTCTTAACATTCTTTTTCCGGCATTCAGCCGTTCAAGCCGCGGCGCGCAATAAAAATTAAAGCACGCCGTTTTTCTCAAACAGCTTCTTTACTGTCTCGGTAGGCTGCGCGCCGTTAGCCATCCACTTCTTAGCCTTTTCCGCGTCGATCTTTACGGTCGAGGGTTCGGTCTTGGAATCATAGTAGCCGATCTCCTCGATAAATCTTCCGTCTCTGGGATATCTGGAATCCGCAACAACAATTCTGTAGAAAGGAGCTTTCTTTGCGCCCATTCTTCTCAGTCTGATTTTTACCGCCATTGGTATACACCTCCTATTAGAGCAGCTTGTTCCGTTATTCCCTCTTGTTCTCCTTTAAAAGTTAAGAGGCAAGAGACGAGAGGCGAGAAAACTTCCCGCCGCTCTTAAACAGCTTGCTGCCAAAGATTTCAAATTATATCAAAACGCATTTGCGTAATGAACTCAGCAATGACAATGTCCTGCCATTTTCTTAGCTTTCGGCTTTACGCTGCAAACGCCCTTGGTATCGCAGTTGTCGCAGATTCCGTCTCCGTCCTCGTCGGTAAAGAAGCAGCCGTTTCCGCAGTAGTAGCCGCCGTTTCCGCAGCTGTCGCAGATACCATCTCCGTCCTCATCGGTAAAGGAACAGTCCCCGCCGCAGTAATACCTGCGGTTTTCGCAGTTGTCGCAGATTCCGTCGCCGTCTTCATCGCAGTAGGAGCAATCCCTGCCGCAGTAGTAAACGGAAACTGTGCTTCGGCTCTGACGTCCCCTGCCGTGATGTCCGCCGTGAGCGGATGCGGCAATGCCCGTCGTCGAAACAGTCAAAGCAAGTACGGTAGCAACAGTCAACAGTTTTTTCATAAGACATCTTCCTTTCAGGTAAAATTTATTGTATGCCTGCAATTTACATATCAAAGCTGCTGTTCGGCAAACATATACAGTATACGGCCTTGTATCGCATCATTGGCTTATGCCGTTTCACAGCCACCCAACCAGCACCGCAGTGCCGAACAGCATCAGCAGCACTCCCGCCGCACCGATAAGGAACCTTAGCACGCCTCTGCTTTTGAGCCGCTGTCCGGGTCTGCCGTTTTGGTACGACCAATAGTCTATGAACCATTTCCAGTCCTTTACCGCCGCCGCAAGACAGAACGCCCCAACCGCGCCGAAAAGTATAAAATAGAAAATATCCATAGCCGCCTTATCTCATGGGAGGCATCATTCCCGGTGGGAGCCTAAGCTTGTTCTTTTTGCCCTTGCCGTTCCTGCCCATAACGCCGAACTGCTTCATCATCTTCTGCATTTCCTCAAACTGTCTTAAAAGCCTGTTCACGTCCGCAACGGAATTTCCGCTTCCCGCGGCTATCCTGCGCTTCCGCTTGGGGTCGATTATTGAGGGTTTAGCCCTCTCCGCGGGGGTCATGGAAAGAATTATCGCTTCTATCCTGCCCATCTGACTGTCGTCGATGTCCGCGTCGTTTATCTTATCTCCCACTCCGGGGAGCATTCCTATTATCTGCTTCAGGGGACCCATTTTCCGTATCTGCTTCATCTGGTCAAGAAGATCGGTCATGTCGAAGCTGTTTTCCTTTAATCTTTCGGACAGCTTTCTGGAATTTTCCTCGTCAAAGGTGGACTGCGCTCTCTCTATCAGGGTTAGCATATCGCCCATTCCCAGGATACGCGACGCCATTCTCTCCGGGTGGAACTGCTCGAAATCCCCCAGCTTTTCGCCCGTACCCACAAACTTGATAGGCTTGCCCGTTACCGCCAGTACCGACAGCGCCGCGCCGCCTCTTGTATCGGAATCAAGCTTGGACATAAGCACGCTGTTTATTCCCAGCGCGTCGTCAAACGCCTTCGCAACGTTTACCGCGTCCTGACCGGTCATAGCGTCCACTACAAGCATTATCTCGTGAGGCTCGGTCTCGGACTTTATTGTCTTAAGCTCGTCCATAAGCTGCTCGTCTATATGAAGACGTCCCGCCGTATCCAGAATAACAATATCGTTTCCGTAATCCTTGGCGTGCTTGACGGCTTCTCTTGCAATGGTAACAGGGTTGATCTGCCCCATTTCAAAAACTGGGACTCCCGCTTTTTCGCCAACCACCTGAAGCTGGCTTATAGCCGCAGGACGGTACACGTCGCAGGCTGCCAGCAGGGGACGCTTGCCCTGCTCCTTAAAAAACTTTGCAAGCTTAGCCGCATGAGTTGTCTTTCCGGAGCCCTGCAAGCCGCACATCATTACGATACATGGCGGCTTCGAAGGGAAATTCACCTTTGCGTTGCTGTCGCCCATAAGAGCGATAAGCTCCTCGTTAACTATCTTGATGACCTGCTGACCGGGGGTAAGGCTTGTAAGCACCTCTTCCCCCACCGCTCTTTCGGATACCTTTGCAACAAAATCCTTGACAACTTTATAGCTTACGTCCGCCTCCAGCAGAGCCATACGAACCTCGCGCATAGCCTCCTTAACGTCCGCCTCGGTAAGCTTTCCTCTGCTTTTAAGGCGCTTGAAAACGCCGTTTAATTTTTCGGACAGACCCTCGAACGCCATAAAAACCACACTTTCCAAAAAAATTAAATATGTCTTCCGCTTTCCGTCCCCTGTATTCCGTCCCTTGTCCCTTAAACATCTGCCTCTGTCAGAACAAGTCCCTGTTCTCCTCAGCAAGCCGCAGAAGCGTATCTGCAAGCCGCAAAGCCAGCTTAACGTTTCCTCCGTAGGAGCACTCGGACTTTATATCCTTTGCAATAGCCAGTATGTGCTCCGTGAGCTCAGAAAACTTTTCCGACCGTTCGGCAAGGTGAAATTTTTCTTCCATATCAAAGAGCGTCTGCTCGCCCCGCTTGATACTGTCGCGCACACCCTGGCGGGTAATGCTCTCGTGCTCCGCTATTTCCGACAGGGACAAGTCCTCGTTATAGTAAAGATCGATAACGTCCTTTTGCTTTTCGGTAAGCATTGGCGCGTAATAATCGAGCAGAACCGATACGCGCAGATTTTTTTCGCTGTTCATAAACGCTGCCGCCCTCCAATAGACCCGTAGTATTTGCTGCTGTTTTGATGTTCGGCGGAAGCCGTCATTGTAAAGCAAAATTACTTTACATAATTATACTACAATCCCCATGATTTGTCAAGGGGGTAAAATGTAAATTTTCAGAAACGCCTTCGGTATCCGTAATTGGAGAGACTTTAATTTGAATTTTTACGGCATTCCATATCCGCAGGGAAGCAAAAACTTTTTCCTATTGGAGTCAAAGAAGTCAAATTATACGGTAAATATATGTTCAGCGGCGGGAAGTCCCCGATGAACATATATTTTCGTCATCAAACCGATCCCTTTGCAAAGATGAAAATCCGCCTTGACAAATCAGGCAAAATAGTGTATCATATTATAGAAAAATACAACCGCGGCGGAGTGACCCCAAAGCGGAGAACGGAGTATCATTATGGCTGATGTAAAGCTTACCGATCTGATAGACGTAAATACACTTCAGGAGATCCAGGACGGCTTTGCCAGGCTTACAGGCATGGCTGCCCTCACTACGGACGAAAGAGGAAACGCCGTCACTCAGGGAAGCAATTTTACAGACTTCTGCATGAACTATACAAGGCAGTCCTCGCTGGGCTGCTCCAGATGCGAAAGGTGCGATAAGGAGGGCGGTGAGCAGACAATGCGCACGGGCCGCGCCGCCGCATATTTCTGCCACGCGGGACTTGTGGACTTTGCCGCTCCGATAATGCTCAACGGAACATTTATCGGTTCTTTTATCGGCGGACAGGTGCTTACCGAAAAGCCCGACGAGAATAAATTCCGCAAGATCGCCGAGGAGATAGGAGTCGATCCGAACGCGTACATAAAAGCGCTCAGAAAAATAAAGATCATTGACAAGGAACAGGTTGACGCTGCTGCCGATTTCCTCTGCACGGTAGCAAAAATCCTTTCTCAGACCGCCTACAATACATACCTTGCGAATATGTCCAATTCGGGTCTTACCACCTTAAATCACTCTATACTTATGAAAGCGGACGAGGCGGAGGCCGCACTCAAAGACGGTTCAAGCCGTATACACGCTCTTACCGACGCCTTTGAAAAAGTGGATCACATTGCCGATGAAACAGCCAAGGAGGTAACAGCTACCTCGGAAACGGTAAAGGTTATTCAGAACATCGCGCTCAACACGAAAATACTCGGCTTTAACGCTTCCATAGAAGCTTCCCGCGCTAAAGAAAGCGGAAAGGGCTTCGGCGTTATCGCTCAGGAGGTAAGATCTCTTGCCGAAACAAGCAAGGGAGCCGCCGACAAGATAGAAGCCGCCGTAAAGCGAATAGACGAATATTCGGCAGGAATGAGAAAAGAGGTCGTCCGTACCAAGGACGCGGTAAATCAGTGCCTTGAGGAGCTTAAAGTATTTTCAAGCCTTCTCAACGAGCTGAAAGCCATGTCCGCGGAATAACAATATTTTTATTCAATTCTTCCGAACGGCAGGGCTTAGATTCCGCCATCGGAAAAAATGTCAAAAGGAGGCTTGTGTATGGATATGGTAACTTCCATTGCCAATATGTCAATGGCTATGAGCGCCGCCAAGTTTCAGCAGGATCTCGGCTTGACCATGATGAAAAAAACCATGGAAGCTAATACTGACATGATCAACGGCATACTTGACATGGCAGATTCTATTCCCCATTTCCCGGGCGCTAACGGAAGCATTCTTGACGTAAGAGCGTAAAACGCAATGCTCCGTACCTGAGTATTAAACGCGGATAAAGCCAGCCTGAAACATTTTTGAGGATTATGCGCAGATCCTTAACGGTTTCTCATGGCGAACGCTTGCGGCACTTGCCT
The DNA here is from genome assembly GCA_910586535.1 of uncultured Oscillospiraceae bacterium. GTDB lineage: Bacteria > Bacillota > Clostridia > Oscillospirales > Ruminococcaceae > RGIG8773. The sequence goes on along the minus strand of CAJUHS010000007.1, from coordinate 110,834 downwards.
GTCAGTACAAAACAGCCAAGCTGCAAAGCATACGGACGATTTCCCATGCGCGGCGATATGTCTGCGGATCAGGACAAACCAAAGCTGCCGTACCTCAAACAGGTACGGCAGCTTTTTCTGTCTTTTTGCTACCGCTTCAAAGACCTCTTTCCTTATTCCCCGGAAATGATCTCGTTGATCTCGCTTATGGGATCGCAGTCGCAGGGCGCCTGTGATATCTGCGCAGTTTGTGCAGTTTGAGCAGTCTGTGCGGGCTGTTCGGATTGCTCTGACGTCAGAATCTGAGCGAACTGAGCAAGCTGAGCAATTTGAGCGAGCTGAGCGATTGGATTTTCCTGAGAATCGTGCGGATGAGGATGAGGGTGCGGGTGCGGATGAGGATGCGGGGGGTGAGGATGATGGCACGGAGGAGGACAAGGCGGGCAGAACTTGGGAGGGCAGTCGGGTTCAAAGGTCATGAAGATAAATGTAACTCCCGCAGTCTGACCGCAGCAGCATCTGACCCGTCTGGTCTGGGAGCGTGGCGAGGAATACTCATTTCCCGTAACGGTAACGGCATATTCCTTGCCGTCGTCGCAGCCGCAGGAATCGCATGGCACGCTGAATATTGCCGAACCGCCGCCGGCTACTCTGCCTGTAAGCGTCGTACTGCCGTCTCTGCTTCTTATAACTACGTCGAAATATCTTTGCGGAAAAGTGCAGGGAGCAAAATTGTCCTCAACAGTAACGGCTATTCTGCACATTTTGTTATCGGAGCAGCCGCAGCTGTTGTTATTATTATTGTTGCTGCCGCTGTTATTGCTGTTGTTATTGCCGCAATTGCTGCACATAATATTCAGTCCTTTCGCATTGCGAATTTTGCATATGGCGTAAACACGGCGGACACATAAAAGCCGTGCTTTATCCTGCTCCCCGATAAAAAGTACAGACAAAAACCTGTGCAGAAAACGTACGCGCAAACTTTTATTTGATTTTTGTGCACTTTTAATCGGGGAGCAGTATTACATTATATGCGGACTGCTAAAACCGTGTTCATGCAATTGCCGTCAATTCGGGTATTCATTCGGGCAGTATGCCTCTGTCCCGCGCTTCAAGAAGCTTTTTGTAAATATGGCCGTACAGGACTTCCGAGCCGCCTGAAATGCCGGCCGCACGCTTTTCCACCTGACCGAACCGGATACCGTGTTCTTTCCAGGAAATACCGTTCCGGTGCAGATTAAGCAAAAGGGGCTGTACTTTGTCCATGGCGGCGGCAAACTTTGCTTCTGGAGTTTCCCCCGCCTCAAAGTCCTCCCACAAGCCGCGGAACTCCTTTTCCTGCTCGGGGGGCAGCAGCGCAAAAAGCCTGTCGGCGGCGGCTTTTTCCCGCTCCGCCTTTGTGGCGTTCCCCGCGCTGTCGTAGCAGTAGGTATCTCCCGCGTCTATCTCCACGATATCATGTATCAGAACTGTTTTTATTGTTTTGAGAACGTCTATCGGTTCGTTGGAGTACTCCGCCAGCACCGCCGTGAAAAGCGCAAGGGAGAAGCTGTGCTCCGCGTCGTTTTCACGTCTCGGGTACGGCTTTGAAACGTTGCTGCCCTCGGGCATCGGCGGCAGATCGTCCGTGCTTGTGTAGGTCTGACGGTAAAGATTTTTCAGCCTGTCCGCTTCCATAAGGAACGCAAGCTGATCCGCAAGCCTTGAAATATCCATAATATCACCTTTCCTTGGTTTTAATTATATCTCATCATGCAGGAAAAAACAACATACGCCCCCGTTCGTTTATGGCGAGCGGGGGCTGTTTTTAGCTTTTGAAAGGCAGATTCAGCATTTTTTCTTTAAATACGGCTTTTTCACGTCGGTTCTGCCCATAAGATAATCGATGCTTGTTCCGAATATATCGGCGATATTTCCCAGAACTTCCACAGGAATGCCCCGAACGCCTTTTTCATAGCTTGAATAGGTGCGCCGATTTATGAACAGCTTGTCCGCCATTTCCCGTTGGGTAAGGTCGTTGTCCTCTCTTAAATTTCGTATTCTTTCGTATACCGCGTAAAACACCCCTTATTAGAAAATAGAGATCAGAGAATAGAATTTCAGAGAAATTTACGGTTTGTTTTTTGCTGTTGGTTTAACATTTTCATCACTGTCAATCGGACGGTCAAGTTCAATTTTTCCGTTACTTTCTTCAAATTGTTTAACGTTATTTCTTATAAGCACAAGGATATGGCTGTTTGTTGAACGTCCCTCATAATCGGCTACATATGCTATCTTTTTAAGCATTTCTTCCTCAATTCTAATAGACACGCTTTTAACAGACATAAAATCATTTCCCCTTTGAATACGGCTTTTTCATGTCGGTTCTGCCCACAAGATAATCAAGGCTTACATTGTAATAATCCGCAAGCTTTATCAAAAGACTAAGCGGTATTTCACGCTCGTCTCTTTCATATTTCGAATAAAGTGATTGGTCACACATTAAGTAGTAGGCAATTTTCTTTTGCGTCAGATCGCTGTCCTCGCGCATATCCCTTATTCTCAATCTCACAATAATATCACCCGAATATATTATAACTTAGGTAAATATGCCCTATTGACAAGCTGGACTATTTGTCCTAAAAATGTTTATATAATATATTTAAAAGATTAATAAGCATTGAAGTTACTTCTGAAATAGTTCTTATTTCTTTAATGTCTCACTTATAGAAAGCAAAGCGTCGCTTTTTTCGTCAGATAAAACCCTGAAATTTTCAATTAATTGCCGTTCTCTTTCCGAAAGATATGACGCTTCTCCTTCATTAAAAAGCTCGGCAAGCGTTACTCCAAGCGGCACAATCATCTTTTTAAGAGTTTCAATTGTAGGCTGCCGAGTACCCTCTTCAATACCTTTTATATGATGTCCAGAAATTCCCGTAAGCTGTGTTAAGCGGTAACGTGAAATTTCTTTAGCTTCACGCAGTTCCATTATACGTTTTCCTAAGTCCAAGCCGCTCTCACACCTTTCTATATTATTATAATACTTTAAAAAAAATAAAATAATCTTCAAAAGGTATTGAATATATGGACTTATAGGTCTATAATATAATTATATACTTTTTTAGAAGGAATTACAATGAAAGCAGCGATAATAGGCTCCCGCAGTCTTACGGTTGACGATTTGGGAAAATATAAAAAAACCGCCCTTTTTGTAATGAGCGGTGTTATTATTTTATTGCATTAACAAAATCGTTGACTGCTTTTCGCTTTTTTTCGGAAAGTTCGGTTACATCTATATAAACATGAGTATTGTCGTCATTATTTTTACCCAAAAGGTAATCAACGCTGCAATTATAAATATATGAAAGCTTTAGAATTATCGGCAAGCTTGGTGTACGTTCGCCGCGTTCATATGATGAGACCGATGAGGATGTTATTCCTAAACGTTCTGCAACCGCTTCTTGGGATATATTATATTTTTCCCGCATTTCACGTAGCCTTTCCGGTAAACCATATATCATATACACACCTCTGTTTAAACTTTACAATATAATTTTATTATTGTTTTTTAAACTACAGGTTTATACATATATAAACTTAAAGTTTGACAGAGCAGACATTATATGGTATAATTAAAAAATAAAATTATGGAGGAATTACAATGAAAGCAGCGATAATAGGTTCACGCAGCCTTACGGTGGACGATTTGAGAGAATATCTCCCAAGGAGGACAACTGAAATCATCTCGGGAGGCGCAAAGGGCATTGACGCCTGCGCAAGAGAGTACGCGGTTTCCCACGGCATAAAGCTGACGGAATTTCTTCCCGAATATAAAAAGTACGGAATAAACGCGCCTTTGAAAAGAAATATTTCTATAATAGAATGCGCGGACATTGTTCTTGCCTTTTGGGACGGCAAGTCCCGCGGCACAAAATTTGTTATTGAAAGGTGCTATGAGATCGGGAAAAGAATATATGTTATTGCAGAATAAAAAATACCCCCTACCGTGACCGACAGGGGGCGATTCATTTTAAGCTCGGGAATTAAAGCTCAGCAAAATACTTGATAGTTCTTACCATCTGAGATGTGTAAGAGTTCTCGTTGTCGTACCAGGAAACAACCTGTACCTCGTAGAGATCGTCTGCAATCTTAGCAACCATTGTCTGAGTTGCGTCGAACAGCGAACCGTATCTCATGCCGATAACGTCGGAGGAAACGATCTGCTCCTCGTTGTAGCCGTAGGACTCGGAAGCCGCCGCCTTCATAGCTGCGTTGATGCCTTCCTTGGTAACGTCCTTGCCCTTAACAACAGCGGTAAGGATAGTTGTGGAGCCTGTGGGAACAGGAACTCTCTGAGCGGAGCCGATAAGCTTTCCGTTCAGCTCGGGGATAACAAGTCCGATAGCCTTAGCAGCGCCTGTGGAGTTAGGAACGATATTGGCAGCGCCCGCTCTTGCTCTTCTCAGGTCGCCCTTTCTGTGAGGACCGTCGAGGATCATCTGGTCGCCTGTATAAGCGTGGATAGTGGACATGATACCGCTCTGAACCGGAGCGTAATCGTTAAGAGCCTTAGCCATAGGAGCAAGACAGTTTGTTGTGCAGGAAGCAGCGGAAATAATAGTATCGTCCTTAGTAAGAGTGTTCTCGTTTACGGAGAATACAATAGTCTTAAGGTCGCTGCCTGCGGGAGCGGAGATAACAACTTTCTTTGCGCCTGCGTCGATATGAGCCTGGGACTTCTCCTTGGAGCAGTAGAAGCCTGTGCACTCGAGAACAACGTCAACGTTAAGCTCTCCCCAGGGAAGCTCGTTAGCCTTAGCCATAGCGTAGATCTTAAGGGTCTTGCCGTCAACTGTGATAGTACCTGCCTCGTCGTCAGCGGAAACTGTGTGAAGATTCTCGCCGATGCGTCCGCAGTAACCGCCCTGAGCGGTATCGTACTTGAGAAGCTGAGCCAGCATGGAGGGCTTTGTGAGGTCGTTGATAGCTACGATCTCGTAACCCTCTGCGCCGAACATCTGGCGGAATGCGAGACGACCGATACGTCCGAAACCATTGATTGCAACTTTAACTGCCATAATAGAATTCCTCCTAAAAGAAATTTGGATTTAAGGCTGTCCCGCAAAAAACGATTTCCTTGCGGGGACAACAGCATATATTTATTTTAACCTATTTTGCCGTGATTTGCAATACCTTTTTGGAAATTTTTTTATTATTACGGCGGTAAAAAGCGGCAGTTTTCTGTTTGTCTGCTGAGTTTATACATATATTATGTCCGATTTTGTGAAAAACGTAGAAAATTATAACGGCGGTTGACAACCGTTTCCTGCTGTATTAAAATTAAATTATTAAATTTTTAAATTAAAGTACGGTCGGTAACTTATATTAGGAGACGTATATCATGAACGATTACATGTTTTTTGCTTTTGAACCTGCTACTATTGTAGTCAGTATTGTAAACATTGCTCTTTTGGGAGGAATAATTTTTCTCGTTATCGACCTTTTGCGGAAAAAATACGGCAAAAAACACAAGGACAAGAAATAGTGCCCTGAAAGTACAGATAACGAACGTACAGCCAACGGCGGCTGCCGCAAAAATTTACAAAAGGCAAGTACCTCCTGTATCAAGACACTTCGGCAATGCAATAGAAAATTAAAAAAGACAAAGCGGGACGGCAGGACTGTCCCGCTCGATTTGTCGGATCGGACTGCGCCTTTAAATGTTTTGCGGATAAAAACAGTATCCCGAACACGCAGCCGGATTCGGGAAAAGTTTTATTGCGGGTGATATCATGAACTATAAAAATATCGTTGAGGGACGTTTCATATCCCGCCCCAACAGATTTGTGGCGTATGCCGAAATAAACGGCAGAACAGAGGTGTGCCACGTTAAAAATACCGGCCGTTGCAGAGAGCTGCTCACAGAGGGCTGTACGGTATGGCTGGAAAAAGCGGGATGCTCCGCAAAAAGAAAGACCCTTTACGACCTTGTTGCCGTCCGCAAAGGTGACAGGCTCATCAATATGGACAGCGCCGCCCCGAACCGTGCCGCGGCGGAGTTCCTGCCCAAAATATTTCCGGGCGGCAGCATCAGACCGGAGTATAGTTACGGGAACTCACGGTTTGACTTTTACATAGAACATGAGGGCAAAAAAATATTGCTGGAAGTAAAGGGAGTTACTCTTGAACAGGACGGCATAGCTATGTTTCCCGACGCTCCCACCGAGCGGGGACTAAAGCATATAAACGAGCTGACAAGGTGTCTCGGCGAGGGCTTTGAAACGTATCTGCTGTTTGTGGTGCAAATGGAGGACGTTCGGTGCTTTTCGCCCAACGATATCACGCACCCGGCATTCGGACAGGCTTTAAGGCAGGCTGCGGACAGCGGGGTAAAGCTGCTGGCTTACGACTGCAAAGTGACTCCCGGCAGCATGGAAATAAGAAACGGGGTGGAAATAAGATTATGAGCATTAAAAGAGCACATGAAACGTCAAGCTGCGAAAGCTGCGTTAATTACGTTTACGACGAGGACTGGGAACAGTATGTCTGCGCCGCCGATCTGGACGAAGACGAAATGGGAAGATTCCTCAGCGGAACGGCCCGCGGCTGCCATTTGTACCGCCTTGACGACGAATACGGCGTGGTCAGGAAACAACTGTAAGCGGTTTTATACAAAATATTGATGATTACTGCATAAATTTGTGCAAATTTGCCGATATAAACTGCTTTACTTTTTTATGAAAATATGGTATTATTATAAAAATGGCAAGGTGTTTGTCTGAATAAATTAACGGGCGTATCCCGTCCGTGATTGATATATGGAGGGTATTTATGCTGGACTTCAATACCAAAAAAGAAATACTTCGCCGCTTAAAGGCAAAGAGGTCTAAAAACAAGCTTCTATGGCTTCCATGCGTGACAGCAGAGCTGTTTATTAAGCTGTGGTACGCTTTCCTGTGCCGCGCTGATATGGCTCTTTCGGACAAAAACGGAAAATTCCTCGGCATAAAACAGCCGAAGGAGAAAAAAGGCATACGAAGGCAGGACGATATCGTCTTTGTGAAAAAGCCTTTCTGGGGGCGGCTCATGTCCGCTGTTTTGGCGGCTTCGTTCGTGATGATGTTCGTTCCCGAGCTGGGTATAAGCTTTGAGGTCGAGGCGGCTATCACTGCCACCACAACCGTAGACGGCGTAGACTACGTATACGATCCCAACTCCGGAAGCAACGACAACTACTACAGAAAAGACGAATTTGATTCCGCTTCGGCGCGCACCATAGACCCGAGCCTTATAGACTATGACGTGGGATACGGAGCGGTCAGAGTTACATGGGGTCTGGGCAGCCTGAATATCGAGCTCATCGACAATGTGTACATTGAGCTTGTGGATACGGCTTCCGGACGCGTGATCGAAAGCGACACGGTGAGAAAGGACGCCTCTGAAAAGATATTTAAAGGCATCGACGCTTCGACAAGCGTAAGGGTGCGGCTTGCCCCCACAACGCTTATCGACAGATATAAATATACCCCCGCAAATCCAGACGACCCAAATTCAACGGCAAAGATCACTTTGGAACAAAAAGACGGCTTTGCGGTAAACGGTCAGGCTGCGATTAAGGATATCGGCAGACTTGACGCTACGTTCGATCCTCCAGTGCTCAGGATACTCAACGAAAACGGCGAAGAGATCGACGACTGCGGCATTGTTGAGTGCAACAGCGGCAAAATAAAGCTCACATGGAATCAGGTAGGACAGGTGGGCGGTACAGATCAGGGCAAGGCTCCCGACGGTTATGTTATCTACAGATATGACATGAACAACAAGAGATTTACCGAAAAAGCCGTAAAATCAAGCGACGACCCCGTTTCATACGCGGTCAGCGATATAACTCCCGGTACACGCTACCAGTTCTTTATCGAAGCCTACAGAAACGTATGGGGCAGAGACGGCTACAACAAAAACAGCGAGGGAATAATCTCCAGCAGTAAGGGTGACACCAATACCGACGGCGAAAACAAACTGAATATGATTTATTCGGACGTTGCCAAGAATCTCTATATAGCTCCCGCAAGCCCGAGCCTGATTATTGACGACTCAAACCCGAAAGCAAAGTCCATCAAGCTTTCCTGGCCGTCCTCGAACGGAATATTTGACGGCGTTGAGATATACCGCTCCGTCGGAGAGCTTGATCCTCAGAAGATACCCGAGGTAGCAAACGGCAGTGTGACATTTGCCGAATGGCTCAAGAACCAGTCCACAAACAGTTCTCCCGATTATGTGGACAATAAGATCACCGGCGTCGGCAAGATCGACTTTGAAAAAGCCATAACCGACGTTGAAGATACGACAAGTATTGCCGAGGGCGTTCAGTACTATTATTATGCAATAGCGTACATAAGGAAGGACAATCAGGCCAAGATATACAGCGTGCCAACTATCCGCGCCGCCAAACTGGAGCTGAAGCTCAGCAGAACGACCCTGACGATCATCAACAGCGACGGAAAAGCCGATATTTCGTGGGAACCTGTCGAGGGCGCCGACGGCTACGATCTGGAAATAACCCAGAGGTCGAAGTACGACCCTGTTGCAAAGAAGGTCGTTCCGCTTAATCCTGCCGTAACCATAAACAGAGAGATCGAGTCGGGAACTTCTTTCTCCCATACCGAGCTTTATAACGGCGAGCAGTTCACTTACCGCGTAAGACCCTACGTATGGATCGAAACAAGCACAGGAAGCAAGCCCTATTACGGCGAGTACTGCGATCCCAGAAACGTGACCATAGGCTTTGGTCTTGACGCTCCCGAAAACGTTACCGCCGACGGCAGCAAGGACGGTCAGATCACTGTAAAGTGGGACGCTGTGACCGGAGCGACAGGCTATACGCTCTACTTCAAAAACAAGACAACAGGCGAGACCAAGACATTTAAAACCACAAAAACCACCTACACGCAGACAAACCTTGTAAACGAACACGTATGCGAATATTATGTCGTTGCCTATAAGACTATCAATATCAACGGAAGCGACGGCGTTCAGACTATAGAGAGCGACCCCTCCGGCATTGTAACGGTCAAGGTCGGAACAGCTTTAACAACTCCGCAGGATCTGAAAGCTGTAGCCGCCGACGGTTCGATCAGCGTGACATGGACTGCGGTAAAGGGTGCAGAGGGCTACCTGCTGCACTATAAGTACAACAAGAAAAACGGAGCTTCCTCAGGCTATACCGAAGAAACGGTTTTTGACGTTACCAAGCCGAGCTATGTTCATTCCGGCCTTAACAACGGAGACAGATACACTTATTATGTTGAAGCCTATAAGGAAGTAAGCGGCGAAAGAGTATTCAGCCCGCAGTCCGACGAGGCATGGGCTATCGTCGGAGTTCCGCTCGACGCTCCCAAGGACTTCTCCGGAACCACTAAGGACGGCATCGTCGATTTGAAATGGACAGCTTCAAAGGGCGCAGAGGGTTATGAGCTGTATTTCCGCAAAAACGGAGGAGCATGGGAACACGTCGATGTAAGCAAACCCGGCTTCCAGCATATAGGTCTCAGCAACGGCGACAGGTACGAATATTATGTAACAGCCTATAAGACCGTAAACGGCGAAAGAGTATACAGCAGCGAATCAAATCACCTTTCCTTCAAGATAGGAGACGATCTCAATTCTCCAAAGGACTTTACAGCAGTAACAAGCGACGGTCAGGTGTCTTTGACATGGACTGCGGTAAAGGGCGCTGAGGGCTATATCCTTTACGCATACGGCGGCGGACGTTCTTACCAGTTCGATTTGAGCAAGCCGTCATACATCCATACCGGTCTCAGCAACGGAGACAGCTGGACGTACTATGTAGTCGCCTATAAGACGGTAAACGGTCTGAGAGTTTACAGCACTCCAACAAAATCCATAACCGTTACAACAGGCGTTTCGCTCAATTCCGTTGTCGACCTTTCCGCAACTGCCGGCAACCGTCAGATCGACCTGAGCTGGACAAAAGTCAACGGCGCGGAAGGATATGTAATTTACCTTTATAACAGCAAAACAATGGAGTTCGAGCCTATAACGGTAATAACGGGCACCAAATATTCTCACACCGGACTTAAAAACGGTCAGAAATATACTTATATGGTTGCCCCCTATAAGACTATCAACGGTGAAAGATTCTACGGCGAATATTCCATGTCGGTATCTGCTACTCCCTCCACAGGTCTGGATACGGACATAGACAACACCCTTACTATAAGAGGTACGACTCCTTACGGAATTTCTCACAGCGAATACATTGACGCGAGCGCGAACCACGCCGCTTTTGACGAACCTGTTGACGTTTATTTCACCACAAACAGGGAATCCACCGAGGCGGTAAAAGACGTTCTCAAGCATTACGCCGACGGATTAAAAAGCTTTATAATCTATCCTTTTGATATAAGCATCTACAGCGAAGGCACCAAGATCGAAGTTGATCCCAACGACGGCTATACGGTAACCATAACCATGCCTATCCCCGACAGACTTATTGCCTACCGCGACTACATCACAGTCGTTCACATCGGAGACGGAATGGAAGATACAGATGAGATCAAAATGGATGACGCGGAGGACTGGATACGCACAGCGGACACGACTCTTGAAGTACTGCCATGCGCTGTTGTTGATATCGACAATGTATGGTGTATTCAGTTCGTATGCTCAAGCTTTTCGCCCTATGCCCTTGTTATCTACAAGGATCACATTTCGGACGTTTCCTCCGGCGGAGGCATTCTGAACGGCGACTTTGCGGGAAGCTTTAATTCGGGAGTACTGCTCTTTACAGCTCTTCCCGACATTATGCCCCACAACAAAAAGCTTAAAGTCGTGCAGGGCGGCAAAAAAAGATACCATATAAAGAACGTTGAAAAAAGATAATTTTTAAGCGGGTCGGTTTAAATCCGATCCGCTTTTATTTTTGTACAATTACAAGCCAAGCATATAAGGACGATTTGGCGTTTTTGGTGAAAATCCCGCAAAATGTTACGAAACAATTGACAGGAAAAGTATGCGGGTGTATAATTTAGTGAGACGCAGTACGGTTTGTTTTTTTACGGCTTGTACACTTGTACAGTTGTACAGACAGCCGCTGCCGGTCAGATCAAAGGATAAAATATTATTTAATCCGGAAAGGACAGATCATGAACAAGTTTTTCAGAGGATTTAAAGGGGCGGTCTGCGGCACGGTGGCTGCTGCTGCGGCAGTCACAATGTCGGGGTGTACCAACTACACGAAAATGTTGAACGCTCAGCCTGCGGAGTATATTTCAATGGCGCAGGAAAACACAATGAACGCTATTGCCGGAAATAGCTTCGGTGCGGAAAGCAAGCTGCTCCGTGAAGCCTGCAAGGACGGCTCGCTAAAGCTGGACTTTGAAATCGAGGGAGTCGGCTTCAGCGGAGAGCTGTATGTCAGCGAAAAGGATAAAAAGACCGCTCAGCTCTATAAGTTAACGGGCACAGAGGGAACGTCCGCGGAGCTGTATTTCTATACGGGCAAAGACGGTCTGAAGGTCGGAACCAACGGAAATTCAGGCAGACACGTTTACGACATAACCTTTGAGGGCTTTGCGGAAAGGCTGGCGGCTTCAGTATTTGCCCCCGATTCGGGTTCGGAGTACGCCATGGAGCAGGAGGATTACGATGCACTGCTCAAGTACATAGAGAGGATATCCTCCGCAGTTGGGGAGAGCGATGAGCCTGCTGACAGAATGACGGCGCTTTTTAAGGATTTTGCGGAAATTTACTCTCCGATTACCGAAGAAAAGGTTGAAGCGGATATCGGCGGCGTAACTGTAAGTGCAAACACGGTAACCTATAGCTATTCAAAAGATGATATCGTCTATATGTTGGAAGAACTCATTGACGTTTATCTTGACGACTACATGGACAAAACTGCTTTTGAATACTACACAAAGGATGAACTAAAGGAACAGATGACATCGGTTTTTGACGAGATCGACGGCTGCGAGCTTAAAATAATACACTATGTGAACAGCAAAAGCAACTCCCTTATGATGTCGGATGTTGATCTGCTTGTTACCGTTGATAATGAGACCGTTTGCTTTTTTATGGACGCTCTTTACGGCGCGGAGCCGGAAAATTCCGCCAGTCAAAGCTTTCACGCGGGTATCAGCGGCGACGGAGAGGAATACTTTATAACGGCCGATCTTACCCATGAAGAAAACGGCTCGTCTGTCCTCATATCTCTTTCCGAGGACGGAGAGGTGTCCGAGCTTGCCTCTTTTGCTTCTTACAGGGACGGGGAGGACTATAAGCTTACTCTGGATATTCCCAACGAGGAAATTTACTGTACCGCAGAGGGTAGGGTAAAAACGGATAAAAAATCCTTTGATATAACACTTGACAAAGTATCGGCTGTAAGCGGTTCAGCGGAGGTATCCTATATGCCCAACGGCGTTGTGACCGTTGAAAAGGGTACTCCTATGCCGGAGCTTGACGCTGACGGGGAATTTCTTGACATTACCGAAGAGGACTTCGGTACGCTTCTTGAAAACATTGAAAGCGACTTTACAGCGGTCATGCAGGAAACTCCCTACGGCAGCGAAATGCTCAGATATGTTGAGAAGTCAAAGCATACTTCCGCAAACGCTTATGCGAAAACGTATTTTACTACAGCCGCGGCTTTACTTACACAGGCGGCGATCAAAGAGGAAATAATATCGGGCGGCGAGGTTTCGGGAAGCGGAACAAGCTTCGATTTCGGCAGCACAGTCATAGACGCTGAAGATTATCTTGGAGATTATGCAACAGGATATTTTTACGGAGAGTACGATTCCGATTCTTATTCTGTTGAATACATTTTATGGTCGGAGGAGCCTATCCCAGAAAATATGAAGCGTTTGATATCTTCTGAAGATCAGCAGGAGTACGCGGAACAGGGGATATATATAGGCTGCTATCCGGCACCAATGTAATAAAAATAAACATTGAAACAAAAGGGTACCGCACACAAAACGGTACCCTTTTCAGGAGATTACTATGGAGATACGAGGACTGCGTCCGGAGGACGACAGAAACGCCCTTAGCCGCGTTTACGAGGAAAGCTGGAAACACGCCTATAGGGGGATAATCCCGCAGGACTACCTTGACAGTATTCCGCAGGGGCAGTGGGCGGCTTCCGCGGACAAACCGTCAATGAACACTTTGGTGATGTTCGAGAACGGCGAGCTTATAGGCACGTCAAGCTTTTGCCCCTCCCGCTTTGAGGACATGGAGGGGTGGGGAGAGGTAGTGTCTATATATCTGCTGCCCGCCTTTATTGGAAAAGGCTACGGCAAAATGCTTTTCGGGGCAGTCCTCCGCGAACTTGAAGTAATGGGCTTCCGTGACATATTTTTATGGGTGCTGGAGGAAAATATCAGTGCAAGACATTTCTATGAAAAGCAGGGCTTTATTCCGAACGGAAAATATTTGGACGACAGCATAGGCGGCAAGCCTGTGCGGGAAGTAATGTACGTAAAGTCTCAAAAAGATTTATCTATATAGTTATATTAATATACGGAATACGGAGGCGTTCCCGATGAATGAAAGACTTCCTTATCTTAGAGAAAAAACTGCAAAGCTTACAACCTCTCCCGGGGTTTACCGGATGAGAGACAAAGGCGGCAATATCATCTATATCGGAAAGGCTAAGAACCTGAAAAACAGAGTAACAAGCTATTTCCGAGAGACCCCCGACCATACTCCCAAGGTTGCGCAGATGGTGTCCCACGTTTTCGATTACGACTTTATCGTAACCGACAGCGAGTACGAGGCGCTTGTTCTGGAGTGCTCCATGATAAAACAGCATTTGCCTAAGTACAACATTTTGTTAAAGGACGACAAGGGCTACAGCTATATCAAGATTTCCGGCGGGGAGTATCCGCGCATTACGGCGGAGCTGAAGAAAACAAGCGACGGCAGATATCTGGGACCCTATACCAGTGCGTTTGTTGCAAAGCAGGCTGTCGAAGAGGTCAATAAGGTATTCATGCTGCCCACCTGCAAAAAAAATTTTCCGCGGGATATAGGCAAGTACCGCCCATGTCTGAACAACCACATTAAGCAATGCATGGGAATATGCACAGGTGACATTTCTGCGGAAGAGTACGGGAACATAATAGATCAGGCTGTGGAGTATATTCAGAGCGGCTCAGAGGCTTCTGTTGAGTCTCTTACTGAGCAGATGAACAAAGCTGCGGAGAATCTCGACTTCGAGCTTGCGGCGCGGCTTCGGGACAGGATATCCGCAATAAAAAGAGCCGCAGACCGCCAGAAGATAATGGACGACGATATGCGTGATACGGATATAATTGCGGTCGCCCAGAACGGCGAAAACGCCTGCGCCGCCGCCCTTATGTACCGCGGGGGGCGTCTCTACGACCGCGCCGAATTTGACTTGGGTACTCTTGACAGGGAGGCGGATATGCTTGAGGACTTTGTTTTGCAGTACTATTCCGACCCGTCCAGGATACCCCGGGAGATAATCACCGAGGAGGAGCTTCCCAACGCCGAAATGGTGGAAAAGCTGCTTCGGGAACGGTGCGGACGGGCGGTGGATATTTCCTCCAAAAAGCGGGGAAAGGGTCTGCGGCTTATCATGATGGCAAAATCCAACGCAAGCGACAGCCTTGCCATAAAGGTCGGCAGGACGGGCAAAGAGATCGTTGCTCTGGAGGCGCTGGGAAAGATACTGGGACTTCCCGAGCCGCCCCGCTACATCGAAGCCTACGATATCTCAAACTTGGGCAGCTCGTCAATGGTTGCTGGAATGGTTGTTTTCGAGAACGGACGTCCCCTGAAAAAAGCCTATAAAAAATTCTCCATAAAGGAGACGGCGATCCAGAACGACTATGCAAGCATGAGAGAGGTGCTGGAAAGACGGTTCAAACACGGTCTTGACGAAAACGAAACGGACGAGGGATTCAGCCGTATGCCCGATCTTATACTGCTTGACGGAGGCAAAGGCCAGGTAAATGCGGTAGAGCCGATACTTCGTGAAATGGGCGTGACAGTACCTATATTCGGCATGGTCAAGGACAACAACCACCGCACCCGCGCCATTGCAACGTCAGGCTCTGAAATATCTATTTCGGGAACGAAAAGCGCGTTCATGCTTGTTACCCGCATACAGGACGAAGTGCACAGATTCTCCATAACCTACCAGCGGAGCAAACACAGAAAGCAGTCCTACGAGACGGGACTTACGCAGATAAAGGGCATAGGCGAGAAAAAGGCGCAGAAGCTTTTCACCGCCTTTAAGACCCGCGAGGAGTTCAAAAAAGCTTCTGTTGAGGAGATAGCAAAGGCGGCGGGCATAAACCGCGAGCTTGCAGAGCAGGTCTGCGAGTTTGTCCGGAACGAAATGTAAAAATAATATAAAAATGAAGAGAGGAGGGATCAGCCCTCCTCTCTTTTCGCCAGCAGTATTGGATATCCGCTTTCATAAGGTTTTACTATGTGGGGATGTGAATCCGCATAGGCGAAAATCTTTTCCGACAAACCGTTTTTCTCCAGCTCTCCGCACAGTTCCGACAGCGGCTTTGCGTACATTGTGGGACATATTGAAGCAATTGATATTACCCGGCAGCCCCCCAGCTCCATTACGCGGTAGGGCCATATACGGCAGTCGAAAGGCTTGTCGTCCCCGAGCATACACCCAGACTTAGGGTCGAGCATGGGGCAATAGTACAGCCCGTCCTCCGATTCCTCCATTCGGAACAGCCAGCCGTCCCCCTTCTGCACAAAAGCGGTATCGGGAAATTTTTCCGACGCCTTGTCTTTCAGACTCTCCTCCAGTACCGGAGTCTCCCACAGATCGTATTTGTCGAACACGCAGCATATGCGGCAGGACGCGCAGTCCTCGCCCTTTAAAATATTTTTAAGCATAAAACTTATCCTTTCGGGAATAATTCTGCCCGTTCTGCGGGACAATAATACCATAGTCAATACCGTAAGAACGGAGGAATTTTTATGAATGTATCAAAACAGCAGTACAGCACAATGGTCAAAAAAATATCGCCCAACTCCAAAAGCTGGATAGACATACCTAAAGCCTTTGTGATCGGCGGTATTATCTGCTGCATAGGTCAGGGGCTTACCGACCTGTACGGAAACGCGGGCTTTGACGACAAGACTGCAGCCGCCTGGACGTCCGTTACCCTCGTCTTTCTCAGCGCGCTGCTGACCGGACTGGGCCTGTACGAAAAGATCGCCAAGCACGGCGGCGCAGGAACCTTAGTACCCATAACGGGCTTTGCAAACGCAGTTGTATCTCCCGCTCTTGAATTCAAAGCGGAAGGCTTCGTTCTCGGCGTGGGAGCAAAAATTTTCGCCATAGCAGGACCTGTCATACTTTACGGAACAGCGGCTTCCGTTCTGTACGGACTTATCTATTACTTCTTTCTGAAATGACCTTATACCGATCCGCTGTCAAAAAGACTGCAAAAAATCAAGTAAAGATCCGGCTTTGTGATTTTGCGCGGATTTTTGTCTGCATCTTTACCCTTGGATCGGGGTCAGCGGACTACTTGTCTGAAAAACAGGTAACAGCCACAGCTGTGATATTATCGCGGCTGCCGTTTTTTACAGCCCGCTCCACTAAGTCCGCAAGACGCTTGGGAAGCTTTTTCGGCTGGGCGAGAATATCTTCGAACTCTCCGTTGGTAAGATTGTCGGAAAGTCCGTCGCTGCACATAAGTATCACATCGCCGTGAAGGAGTCCGCCCTCGATAGGCATTATCTGGGGCTTAGGGTCTTCTGAAAGACTTCCCAGCACGGGAAATATAACGTTTTTTCTGGCATGGGTACGCTTTTGCTCCCCCGTGATTATGCCCTGGTCGTACAGCATCTGCACTAAGGACTGATCTCGGGAAAGCTGCTTTATCTTACCGCCGCGGCAGAGGTACATTCTCGAATCCCCTGCGTTTATCATAACGGCGTTTCCCCTGTCGTCCACCGCAAGGGCGCAGAGGGTCGTCTGCATATTTTCGGTATTGTGAGTAATGCCGTATCTTTTCAAAGAATTGTGCACCGACAGAATTTTTTTCTCATAATCAGTCTTATGGGACGGTTTAAGGTCGGAGAGCAGCTCCAGAGCCATTCTCGAGGCAACTTCGCCCGAAGCCTCGCCTCCCACGCCGTCCGCAACGGCGGCTATCATAGGCGCGGAAACATTGCTTTCCATTTCCGCAGAGGCCATCACTATCCTGTTTATAAGAAAAGCGTCCTCGTTATTTTCACGTACAGGACCTTTGTCCGTTATCCCGCAGCAGTAAAACATCTGAGCCGTCCCTCCTTTCGGCATAAAACGCATATGTATATTATATACCGAAATTGTCCGTTTTTCAAGGGGGTATGCGGAAATTTACACTAAAATCATTTTAAGATTTTTGACCGGGATTTTGGTTTGTTCCGCCGTAAATCTGTTTATTGGTCTGTTTGCCTGCCGCATATTGCAGCATCGGTTTTCTGTGAGATCCGCAAAAATGCGGCGGAAAGACAGCAAATGCAGCCAAAAGCCCTCCTGACGCGCTGTCAGGCTCGAAAACGCGCCGTATAAACGGAATACGTTCATACGGCGCATAATTTTGATTTAATTAAAGAGCTTTGATAGCCTCAACAAGAGCGGGTTCAGCGTCGGCTGCGTTAGCGGTAAGGATAAAGTAGGCGTAATTTCCCTCAGTTCCGACGATCGAGGCATTTGCCACGTCAACGTCGTTGGGGTAAAAAGCGTCCTGCTCTATTGCCTTGGTCCTGCGGGCTTCAAGGTCGGACTTTGCAGCTTCAGCGTCGTCTGCTTCAATTATGATGATTTCCGTCATCGGAGAACTCATAGGGCACTGGTAAACTATCAGATTGCGGTAATTTTCGTTCTCTGCATTGAGCAGGAAAAAGTCAGAAAGTATCTGAGCGTCTGTAACTTCCATAAGAGCAGGCCACTCTCCGACTGCCAGAACCGCGTCCATAAGAGGCTGAAGAGGGTTTGCGGAACCGCTGTTCTCCGAGTCTGCGCCGTCTGTTTCCGAATCTGCGGGAGCCTCGGTTTCTTCGGAGGTTTCTGAAGTCTCGCTTGTATCCGCCTCGGTTGAAACGGCAGGAGTTTCAGATGATACGGAAGTGTTCTCTTCGTTATTGTCAGTTCCTCCGCAGGCTGTAAGTAATGCTGCGCTTAAAGAAAGTGCGGAAATTGCTGCAATGATTTTTTTAGTGTTCATGTTCATATCTTATACTGATCCTTTCGTTTTTTACTAATTCACAATCAAAAAGCGTGCAAAAAATCAAGTAAAAATTTAACCCTATAATTTTACACAGATTTGTTGCCTTCACTTTTATTGTGAATTAGGACTTACTTCCATCGGAGCTTTTGCTTTTTAATATTTGAAACGTTCGGGCAGTTTCCGAGGGACGCTATTATTATAGCATAATAAACAAAAAATACAAGCGGCATTTATAACTTTTAACCGTTGCTTAACAATTTGTAATCATGCTGTAATACTTATCTTCTATTCTGAAATTTCTGTCTGCACGGAAGATGTTTCCGAGACCTGAGTTTCTCCTGTTTCAGGCTCTCCTGTCATAATCCGGAAATTTTCAAATTCACCGCATATCTCCGCACCGGGTATCTCTATCCTCACCGGGGCAAGCGTTTCGGGATCAAAGGTGATCGAATAGGCTTTCCCCGCAAATTCTCCCGAAAAGACCTTGCCGTCCTCGGTGTCGGAGCAGTACAGCTCCTCTGCGGCTGCCGCGCTGTCCACCGCCTTGAATATCTGGGCGAACACCGCTCCGTCGTTGATATTTTCGGCGGGAATATCCAGAGCAAGCTCTCCAAGCTTTGCCTTTACTCCCTCGTCTCCGTAGGATAGCTCCAATCCCGCCAGAGTTTCGGGAGACTCCGCATTCATCGCCCATATCCCCGTACCGTAGCGTTTCAGATTTCCGTTCATTTCAAGCTCTCCCGCCTGAATTTTGATCTGCGCCTCAAAAGGAACGTTCAGATCTGGAGTTTTAACAAGTATGCCTTTGTTTCCCGCGCATGATGAGAGCGCAAGAGTTACCGCCGCCGCAAGTACCGGCGCAAGCCGTTTGAAAATACGCATAAAAATCCCTCCATTCAAAGAACAGAGGGAAATAACTGTTTAAAGCTTTAAAACTTTAAGCTTTAGCTTTTTAAGCGTGGTTACAATGCGCGGAAGCGAAAAAGCACAGCGTTTTGCCCTAACTGTTCTGTTTTCTGAACACAAAAGGCAGCCGCTCCGTCACGTCGGAGGGAAGCATACCGGTCTCGGAAAGCTCCTCGGCGGCAATGTCCGCAGCCGCACCATGGACAAAGACTCCCAAAGCGGCAGAGTCAACAGCGGAAAGTCCCTGAGCTCTGAACGAAGCTATTATGCCCGCAAGGACGTCTCCGCTTCCTCCTCGGCTCAGACCGGGGTTTCCCGCAGGGATTATATACGCCCTGCCGCTTCCCGCCACAAAATTGGGTACTCCCTTGGCGGCAACCGTCACCCCGTATTTCCTAGAAAAATTGACAGCCGCAGTAAGCCTGTCGGAAACTGCCTCGGAAACGGTGAGTCCCGAAAGCCTTGCAAGCTCTCCCGCATGAGGCGTGACGATAAGCTCTTCTTTTGCGTTTCTGATTATATCTATGTTGTCCGCAATGCAGTTTATGCCATCCGCGTCAAGAATTATCGGACACGCCGCTTCTTCTATCAATTTTTTTACCAGAGCCTTGGTACCGCCGGTAACCGAAAGCCCGCAGCCTATCAGGAGAGCGGTCTTGTTTTCACAGGCGGCAAGTATCTTTTCAGCGGCTTTTTCGGATATTGCCCCGCTTTTGTCCGCTTCGAGAAGAAGATAGGTCGCCTCGGGTATTGCCGCTCCTATTCGGTCAACGACTTTTTCTGAGGAAGCGAGAGTAACAAGCCCCGTTCCCGAACGCAGAGCCGCTCTTGTGGAAAGCAGCGCCGCGCCGCTCATCAGAGCGCAGCCCGAAACGTTCAGCAGCTTTCCGAAATCCCCCTTGTAGGAATCTTTTTTCCGCCGCGGGATAAGCTCCTCCGCGGTTTTACGTCCAAAAAACTCGGGCAGATAGTCTATTCCGTCAAGGCATTTTTCGGTGAAGCCTATGTCCGCCCTGATAACTTCTCCGCAGTATCCTGACAGCGGATCGATGAGCATACCGATCTTTTTGAAGCCGAAAGCAAGGGTTATATCGGCTTTGAGCGCGCCCTCCGCCACAGTACCGTTAAGGCAGTCTCCTCCCGACGGAACGTCCGCCGCGATCTTGACCGCAAACGATTCCTCAGCTATTGCAAAGCATTCCTTTACCTGTTTGGGAAGATATCCGTGAAAGCCTGTTCCGAAAACAGCGTCAACGATAACGGCGGCCTCCGACATTATTGCTTTCAGCTTTTCGGCGTTGTCCTCAATGCTGAGGACTTCCACGTTTTTAAGTCCGCTTAGTTCGCAGTATTCCGTCATGGCAAGCTCGGTGGACGGATCGCCGCATACAAGGGCGATAGTCACAGGAAAGCCTATTTCCGCGATAAGACGGGCTGCCACGAAGCCGTCCCCGCCGTTGTTTCCGCTTCCGCATATGAACACCGTACCTGAGGATAAGCTGATATCCAGACCGATCTGGCATATCTGCATGGCAAGCGCGTCGCCTGCTGCCTCCATAAGCTCGCGGCACGGCAGACCGTTTTTTTCCGAATTTGCTTCAATGGTTCTCATTTGATTCGGAGTAGGATAGAACATTCAAGTCGAACCTCCTGTCTTTTATTTTTGGGAAAAAATACACCGTCAGCCTGAGGTTATCGGACGTTTGCGCTATTTGACATTATTCGTAAAAAATCACGATAGCCGAGGCTATGCTTCTTGTGTGGGAACAGCTTATGCTGATCCTTGCCCTTTTCATTGCAAAGGCTTTTTTGGCTTTTCCCGCCAAACTTATATAGTATGCTCCGCTGTAGTCGGTAAGAACGGAAATTTCCGGCATTTTTATACCTGTGGCGCTAAGTCCCATTGCTTTTATGAAAGCGCACTTTGCGCACAGCATCTCCGCAATATTGAATACGGGGAAGTGCTTTTCCATAAGGAATTTCATTTCCTGCGGCGAGTAAAGCCGTGCAAGGAATTTAGGCTTCTGAAGCAGCTTTTTCACTCTCGGGACTTCGATAAAATAGGAACCTGTTATCATCTTGGATACATCCTTTCAGACTTTGGTAGTAATAAATAGTGTGAGTTTTAGGTACTGTTCCTTGTATTGGGTCTGCGTAAGTTACTTTTTAAAGCTTATCCTCAGGGGCGCCGGCATAAACGGAACTATCGCGTCCACCACCCGCTCTTCCGGAGTAAAGATAAGTCTTACGTTCCCCGCGCTTGCGTGCTTGAAATCGGCGTAGTAATTTTTCGCGCTCTCGGAATCGGAGGCTCCCGCGGCGTTCACTACCGTAACTCCCTCCGCGGCAGCAGGGGAACTTTCGCCGTACTCGCCGAAAGCTTCAAACAGCGAAGCCTTTGCGGTAACGAGCCTTACCCGTTTTCTTTTGGCTATTATCTTGTCAACGTCTATCTCGCCGTTGGTAACGATATACTCATATTCGCAGTCAAGACCTGTCAGCAGGAAGTAGCCTCCGTAAAAAATACCCGCCGCAAGAAGCAGCCCCAGGCCGGGAAAAGGAATAATAAAAAGAAATGTAAAAACGCACAAGGCTGAGAGTACTCCTATGCCTATGCCTATCAGAAGCTTCAGGACAGAGTCCTTTCCGCTTGTTGTTTTTTTAACGATCTGCTCAACAAAAACGTCCATTTTTACCTCCGTTAAAGTGATTTTTTTGTGTATTATTTATTATAGCACATTTTTTTTCGAGTTTCAAGAAAAATTTGCTTGCAATTTGTGACGTTATTGTATATAATATAGATGTTGAGTTTTGCAGATATACGCTCAGAATTTTGCGTAAGCCTGCAAAACGAAAAAAATTTCCCGAAAAATAAAACGCTGTGACCGGACACAGTAGTCCCGCCGAACAAGAGTATGCCAGAGAGAAAGGCGTTTGCTGGAAGCCTTTTATATTCCGACGGAACGAAATTCACCCGTGAGCGGCCGCGCTGAAAATTTACGGCTTCAAACTTCAAGCTTCAGATGATTAGGCGGGGACGTATGCCGCGTTAAGGCTGCGAGGATGATTGTCCTTTAAAAGGGTGGTTTATAAGCAGGGTTATGCCTTGTCCCGAAAAGAAAGACCGGGGTCTTTCGGGGACAGGGTTTTTTGTATTTTATTTCGGGGTAAAGAAAGGAACGTTTGAAAATGATGAAGGAACAGCTTGAAAAGATCAAAGCGCTTGCCGAGTCGGAGCTTGAAAAATGCGGCGCAGCGGACGCGCTTGAAGCTCTGCGGGTCAAGTATCTGGGCAAAAAGGGTGAGCTTACCGCTATCCTGAAGCAGATGGGAGGTCTTTCCGCCGAGGAGCGCCCCGTTGTGGGTCAGCTTGCAAACAGCGTAAGGCAGACTATCGAGGAGAAACTTGCCGCAAGAGCTGCGGAGCTTAAATCCGAGCTGGCGGCGAAAAAGCTTAAGGAAGAAACTCTGGATGTTACGCTTCCCGCAAAGCCGCGCGCGGTGGGCAAGCTTCACCCCCTTACAGTGACTCTTAACGAGGTCAAGGAGATTTTCCTTGGCATGGGTTTTGAAGTAGCGGAGGGTCCTGAGGTTGAGACCGATTACTACTGCTTCGAGGCGCTGAATATGCCTCCCCACCACCCCGCAAGGGATACGCAGGATACATTTTACATCAATGAAAACGTACTGCTGAGGACTCAGACCTCCTCGGTGCAGATACGTACCATGGAAAACAAAAAGCCTCCTATCCGGATAATCTCTCCCGGCAGAGTGTACCGCTCCGACGCGGTGGACGCCACCCATTCCCCCCTGTTCCACCAGATAGAGGGACTTGTGGTTGACAAGGGCGTTACCATGGCAGACCTTAACGGTACTCTGGAGCTGCTTATGAAGCGCCTTTACGGCGAGGACTGCCAGATCAGGCTGAGACCCCATCACTTCCCCTATACGGAACCCTCCGCGGAGGTGGATATGATGTGCTTCAACTGCCACGGAGCGGGCTGTCCCATGTGCAAGAACGAAGGCTATATCGAGCTTCTGGGCGCAGGCATGGTACACCCCAAGGTGCTGGAGGGCTGCGGCATTGACCCGGAGGTCTACAGCGGCTTTGCTTTCGGTATCGGTCTGGAGCGTATAACCATGGGAAGATATCAGATAAGCGATATGCGGCTTTTGTATGAGAACGATATGAGGTTTTTGGGACAGTTTTAAGCAGAAACCGATGCTTCTGTTTCCTATTCTCTATTCTCTGATTTTCAATTTCTGACAGGAGGAAAATTAAAATGGATTTATCAATGAAATGGCTCGGAGACTACATCGACGTTTCCGATATGCCGATAAAGGAATTCTGCTCGGGACTCACTATCAGCGGCTCAAAAGTCGAGCGCTGGGAGACCGAGGGCGGGGAAATAAGCAAGGTGGTCGTGGGAAAAATACTTTCCGTAGTTCCCCACGAAAATTCCGATCACCTTGTGGTCTGCAAGGTTGACGTAGGACACGCAAGCCCCGACATTTTGCAGATAGTTACGGGCGCGTCCAACGTTCACGAGGGAGACTTTGTTCCCGTGGCTATGGACGGTTCCACGCTGCCCGGCGGCGTAAAGATCAAAAAGGGAAAGCTCCGCGGAGTGGAGTCAAACGGTATGCTCTGCTCTTTGGGCGAGCTTGGACTGACTACTCACGATTTTCCCTACGCTATCGCCGACGGAATTTTCATCATGCAGCAGGAAGAGGACTGCGTGCCCTTTGAGCTGGGTCAGGATATCCGCGAGGCTATAGGCTTTGACGATACATCCGTGGAGTTCGAGATAACCTCCAACCGCCCCGACTGTATGTCCGTTATCGGCCTTGCGCGGGAAACCCACGCCACATTTGACCGTCCCTACACCGTCAAGAAACCCGCCTACAAGGGCATAGACGGGGATATCAATTCCATGCTGAAAGTGACTATCCATAACAAAGAGCTTTGCCCCCGCTATATCGCAGGCGTGGTAAAGAACGTCAAGATAGGTATGTCCCCGCGCTGGATGAGGGAAAGGCTTCGCGCCAGCGGAGTACGTCCCATAAATAATTTCGTTGACATAACAAACTATGTTATGCTGGAGTACGGTCACCCCATGCACGCTTTTGATATACGCTATATCGACAATTCTGAAATAAATATCCGCAACGCCAAGGAGGGCGAAAAGATCACCACTCTTGACGGTACGGAGCGTACCCTTACCGAAAAAATGCTTGTTATCGCGGACGCCAACAAGCCTGTAGCCGTTGCGGGAGTAATGGGCGGAGAGTACAGCGGAATCATGGACGACACGGTGGACGTTGTTTTTGAGGCCGCCTGCTTCGACGGAGCTTCCGTACGCACCACGGCTAAGGCTCTGGGAATGAGAACGGACGCTTCCGCGCGGTTTGAAAAGGGTCTCGATCCCCAGAACGCTTATCCCGCTCTTATGAGAGCATTTGAGCTTGTTGAAATGCTTGGCTGCGGCGAGGTCGTAAAAACGATTATCGACGCGGACTACTCCGACAAAACGCCAAAAGGCGTGGAGTTCGACCCTGTATGGATAAATAATTTCCTCGGCGCGGACATTCCTGAGGATGTTATGAGAAGCTGTCTCGAAAAGCTTGATTTCAGGATCGAGAACGGCAAGGCTTACGCTCCCTCGGTGCGCATTGATATCGAATGCAAAGCCGATATCGCCGAGGAGGTAGCGCGCATTTACGGCTACAACAATATTCCGAAAACCATTATCCGCGGAGTAGCCGACGCTAAGCTTACCGAAAAGCAGAAGCTTGAAAGAAAGACAGCAAACGCCATGACCGCTCTCGGAGCATACGAGATAACCACCTACTCATTTATCAGCCCCAAATATTTCGACAAGATACGCCTGCCTATGGACAGTACTCTCCGCAAAACGGTTGTAATTTCAAATCCGCTGGGCGAGGATACCTCCGTTATGAGGACAACTCTTCTGCCGTCAATGTGCGAGGTAATGGCAAGAAACTACAACAACCGCAACGCGGCGGTATGCCTGTTTGAACTTGGCAGCGAATATATCCCCAACGGAGGAGAGCTTCCGGACGAGCCTGTACGTCTCAGCGTCGGCGCATACGGCGGCGACATGGACTTCTACGGCATAAAGGGCATTGTTGATTCCATGCTGAAAAATATCGGCGTTGAGGATTTTGAGTACTCCGCGGAAATGAACGGCTTCGGCGAAGCGGAGGCTTTCCACCCCGGAAGGAGAGCTGTAATCACCAAAGACGGCAAGGCAATAGGCATTTTGGGAGAGCTTCACCCCGAGACCCTTGAAAACTACGGTATAGGCGTAAAAGCTTACGCGGCAAAGGTGAACGTTACCGAACTGCTTGACATCGCAAACGCAGTCAAGACCTATAAGCCCCTGCCCAAATTCCCTGCGGCTGTACGCGACCTTGCAATAGTCTGCGACGAAAACCTGCCTGTGGCGGAGCTTGAAAAGGCTATCAAAAGGGCAGTGGGAAATACCCTTGAAAGCGTTACCCTGTTTGACGTTTACAAGGGCAAGCAGATCGCCGAGGGCAAAAAGTCCGTGGCTTACTCGATAGCAATGCGCTCACACGAGGGAACTCTCACCGACGAGCAGTCCGACGCTGCCGTAAAGCGCGTCCTCAAGGAGCTTGAAAAGCTGGGCGCGGAGCTGAGAGCTTGATACAGTTGATAGTTGACAGTGTAAAGTTGATACCGAAAAAAACCGCCGTACCCAAATGATCGGGTACGGCGGTTTGCTTTTGTCAGTCTTTTAAACGAAGTATCAGCCCGCGGAATATGAGACACACGGCGACTCCGGCTATTCCTATCATAAAAAACAGCAAAGCCGCTCCGGCGCCTTTTTCGCCGCCGAATACGGTAACGGCGAGACTGTCTGCCGGGAGACCCGCAATAAGCGGCTCAAATACCTTATCCACTAAGATACCGCCGAGGAAAAACCCTGCGGGAATGGTGAAAAACTGCAATGTATTTCTTGCGGAATAGACCCTGCCCTGCATTTCCGCAGGTATGCCGCTGCGGAAGATAACGTCCATGTTGGCGTTCATAACAGGTATGCTGAGCCAGCCCAGCACCGCGCCTATGCACCACACCAGCGGCGTTCTGCCGAAAGCGAGCAGAAAATTTTCCGTACTCATGGAGATAAGCAGGGTATTGCATATCACCTTAAGTCTGCTTCTGCCGCTTTTTGGTTCGGGCAGGAACGTTACAATAACGCTGCCCGCAAGAGAAGCAATTCCCACGCAGGTGTTGACCGCACCGAGGACGGTTTCTCCCCCGTTTTTTCGGGACAGAAGCATTGCGGGAAGCGCGGCGTCGTAGATCGAAGCGATAAGGTTTATCGCCGCCAGAAAAAGAATAAGCAGCAGGATCGTCCTGTTATTTTTCAGCCAGACAAGTCCGCTTTTCGCGGCGGCAAGAACCGATTCCCCGCCGTCCTTTTTCTGCGGAACTTCCGGTATTTTTATGAATAAAAGCAG
The DNA here is from genome assembly GCA_910586535.1 of uncultured Oscillospiraceae bacterium. GTDB lineage: Bacteria > Bacillota > Clostridia > Oscillospirales > Ruminococcaceae > RGIG8773. Next base: position 84,216 of record CAJUHS010000007.1, on the reverse strand, counting down.
CGCGAAAAATGCCGCTGCGAAGGTTGCGAGGTCTATTGCTATGACCGCCTCGATTCCCCAAAAGGACATTACCGCAGTCGCTATGGCGGGAGTGAGGATAGTTACCAGCGAATTGGAAAAAGACCTCATGCCGCTTGTTTTCTGATAGTATTTTTCCGGAGTAAGCAGCGTCGCCGCCACCTCCGAGGCAGGCTGCTGAACGGTGTTCATAAGTCCGTTCAGCGCGTTAAGGACGTACAGGTGCCAAGGCTCCAGACCGCCTGTTTTAAGCAGTACCAGCGTAACAATGGTGCAGACCGCGGCAAAGCTGTCGCACACAAGCATAGTTGCTTTTTTGTCCCACCTGTCGCTTAAGGCTCCCGCGAAAATACTCATAAGCACATAAGGTGCGTATGAGCACACTGAAAGCAGCGCCGTAGTAAGCGCCGAGCCGCTGCTTTTGTACAGGACGATTATCAGCGCAAAGCCCGTCATTGTGCTTCCCAGCGCGGAAAGGGACTGAGTGAGCCACAGTATAAAAAACAATTTTAATTCTTTTACTAAATGAAATTTCATTAACCTTGCTCCTTTTTTGGTTTTTTCCGGAAAGCAAGGTCTGTTCCGCATGTAATGCGGTTCCGCGTTTAATGCGGCTACGGACATTGTAAATATCCTCTGTGCAGTTTGTCCGTTTCGGTATCAGACCTTGCACAGAGCGCAGGCAATGCAGAGTATCATTTTATCCTCCTTTTCAAAAGCTCATATTGCCAAAGCGGGGGGCGCAAACCGTCCCCCGAAATTTTTATCGTTCAATCTGCTGTTCCCTGTCGGGACCCACGCCTATCATGGCTATCTTACATTCGCAAAGCTCCTCAAGACGTTTGATGTAGCTTTTGCATATCTCGGGAAGCTCGTCAAAGCTGCGGCATTTGGAAATATCGTCTTCAAAGCCTTTGTGTTCCTCGTATACAGGCTCGCAGCCCTCCAGCTCCTCCAGCGTGGCGGGAAAATCCTTTATCACCGTGCCGTCGGACTTTTTGTAGGCAACGCATATTTTCAGCGTATCCAGTCCCGCCAAAGTGTCGAGCTTGTTCACCACAAGGCAGTTAAGACCGTTTACCCGAACCGCGTGACGAACGATAACCGCATCAAACCAGCCTGTTCTGCGGGGTCTGCCTGTGGTTGTGCCGAACTCGCCGCCGTTGTTGCGGATATAGTCTCCGGTTTCGTCGTCAAGCTCGGTGGGGAAAGGTCCCTTGCCCACTCTTGTGGTGTACGCCTTTGCAACGCCGTATACCTTGTCTATTACCGTAGGGCCTACGCCCGTGCCTATGCATACTCCCGCGGAAATGGGATGGGAGCTTGTAACATAGGGATATGTGCCGAAGTCGATGTCCAGCAGGGTAGCCTGCGCACCCTCGAAAAGTATCTCCTTGCCCGCTTTGTGCGCCTCGTATGTCAGAACGGAAACGTCGTCAACGTATTTCGCAAGGCGCTTTCCGTATTCAGTGTACTCATTTATAACAGCTTCAATGTCAATGGCTTCTCCGCCGAAAACGTTGGTTATTATGCTGTTTTTGAGCTTTCCCGCGGAGCGTGTCTTTTCCGCAAAAGTTTCGGGGTGAACGAGGTCGTACACGCGTATGCCGCTTCTTTCGTATTTGTCCATGTAGCAGGGACCTATTCCCCGCTTTGTGGTGCCTATGTCCTTGTTGCCCCTGAACTGTTCGGAAAGACCGTCCAGAACGATATGCCAGGGCATGATAACGTGAGCACGCGGATCTATTTTGAAATTGTCAAAGGTCACGCCCCTTGCGGAAAGTCCGTCTATTTCCTCAAGGACCACCTTTGGGTCAAGGACAACTCCCGCACCTATCATGCATAGAGTGTCTTTATAGAGAATACCCGACGGTATCAGGTGAAGCTTGTAAGTCTCGCCGCCGCTTGCAACGGTGTGACCCGCATTGTTTCCGCCCTGAGAGCGTACCACAACGTCCGCGCGGGAAGCAAGAATGTCGATGACCTTTCCTTTACCCTCGTCGCCCCACTGAGTACCGATAACAATATTTGCAGCCATAAAAAAGCCCCTTTCAAATTCAAAGCTAAAAACGCCGTTTACTATTATAACAGAAAAAAATTTACGTGTCAATACATGAATCTGCCAAGGCATGGAAATCAATTTTTGCCGCTGTAAATTTTTGCCGTACGGAAACTCCGCGCAGCCATAAATTTAAAATATGAAAAATTAATGCTATTCTGTTGACATCGGAGAAAAAAAGGTGTATTATAATAGGGTATAAGTATTTATTAATGTCGCTTCCGTTAAGCCTTCCGCCGCAGAGAAGGAAGCGAGACCGAGTTTCTGCGGAGAATGGACAGGAACCAATATGTATTTCGGCAGCGTTAAATTTTTTAAGCACCTTATCTATACGGTATTTTTTACATGGATCGCCGCGGCTACGTTCCTTGCGGCTTTCTTCGGCTTCAAGTATTTTTCCGAAAAGAAAAACGCCGAAGCCGTCGCCGCAAGCAGCTTTCCCGGTGAGATCGTTATCCCCGAGGGAACAAGCGTTGAACGCCTTTTTCTGGTAATGGCTTCAAACGGCTACCCTATTTCGGAAATGCTGGACGTTATCGAAAGCGGAGATAAAAATGTTTTTATCGACTACGTAAAGGACTACATCGCCGAGAATCCCGACGCGTTCAGCGATGCTGACAATTCTTCAGGCGGCACGGGAAATATTTCCGCTTCGTACAGCGAGCCTTATATGGAGCTTTATCCAGAGCTTTACGCCGAGAACCCTCCGGCTTCATTTAAAGAGGACAGCGGCACGGTCTATCTTACCTTTGACGACGGTCCTTCCGACAGGACTTCCGACATACTGGAAATCCTCGGAAGGTACGACATAAAAGCCACCTTCTTTGTGTGCGGCGGAGAAGACGAAAAGTCACAGCAGCTTATGAGAGATATCGTGAACGCGGGGCATACTATCGGCATACACTCCATATCCCACGATTACGAAAAGATATACTCAAGCGTTGAAAGCTATCTGGACGATTTTAACGAGACCTATACGTGCATTTACAACGCCACCGGAGTCAAGCCGCAGATATTCAGGTTTCCCGGCGGCTCAATAAACAACTACAACAGGTTCACCTATATGCAGATAATCGCCGAGATGACAAGGCGCGGCTTCGTTTACTACGACTGGAACGTCAGCGGCGAGGACGCTGTCCGCGGCGCTGACTGGACAAGCATCTACAACAACATCATGTCGGGAATCAAAAGCAATACTGCGGACAGGGCGATAGTCCTGCTTCACGACAGCCAGAGCAAGGAAAACACAGTTTTTGTGCTGGAGGATATTATAGACCGGCTTCTTGAAGACGGATACAAGTTCGATAAGCTTGACAACACCGTTAACCCCGCGACCTTTACATACAGAGACTGAATCCCGCCGTATCGGGACGGAAAAAACCATACCGCACATACTGTGCATATTGTGCATACTGTGCGGATCGTAAATTTTTCCCCGATGGGATCAAATATACATAATACATAAATGTGTACGAAACTACGGATAAGGAGTATTGGAAATGAGTCTGAAGGATAATTTTAATCAGGCGGTCAAGGAGATTCTTAAAAAGGACGGTCTTGTGGGAGACGACCTTTCAAAGGAATCGAAAAAGAGATCCGAGCTGGACAAATATATCGACCCTCCGCGAAAAGCTGAGCAGCCCTATGCCGCCAACAAGCCTTACGGCGAGACCCCGGATATTATGGCTGACCCGTCGGTATCTGCTTCTGCGGATAAATTCACGGAGCAGGACGGTTTTGCGGCCGCAAACAGATTCGCCGAGGAACAGCCGCCGGAAACGGACGGGGAATCCCTCAGAAATGAGCCCGAGACCTCTCAGACCGCGGAGTACGGCTACAGCGATAATCCGTATGTGAAAAACGCTAAGGCGGCGGCTGACTTCGGTGCGAGACCGTCTCAGCCATTTGCTCCCGATCCGTTCGGAATGGGCGCACAGGCTCAGAGTCCCCGCAGCTATACGGAGCCTCAGAACCTTTACGGCAGCGGCACACAGAACTACGGCGGAGGAACTCCCCCCACGCCTCCGAGAGTGCCAAATAATCCTCCCCCTCGCTTCGGAGGCGGAAACGACACGCCCTACTATGAGACCGAGGAGACCACTATAATTTCCAGAAATACCATTATCGACGGAAATATCCGCTCCTTTGCAAACATCAATATTGACGGCAGCGTAAAAGGCGACGTAAGGATTACCAAGGATATAAACGTTACGGGAAAAGTCGTGGGTGACATAGAATGCAACAATTCTGTGATGTCGGGCGCGTCAATGCAGGGCAATATCGCCTCAAAGGGTCAGGTGCAGCTTGACCGCGACAGTATCCTGCTGGGGGACATATCCGCCCAGTATCTGGATATGAACGGCAAAATAAAGGGCAACATCGACATTGGCGGCAAAGCGGAATTTAAGACAGACGCGGTAATACTGGGCAACATCACGGCGTCCACCATAACGGTGCTGGACGGCGCGACTATTCAGGGTTACGTTAATACCACTTTCCTCCAGGAAAGCACGGCTAACATCTTCCCCGAAACCATTGCCGTTACGGAATAAAAGAAATTATACCGTATGCAGTTAAAAGCCGTACAAAAAATCAGGCAAATGCTCTGACGTATGCGGTTTTGCGGAGATTTTTTGTACACGGTTTAATTGCATATCGGGATTACAGGACAAGGTTGAGGGCTGTGCCGGTAAGGCGGCGTTTCTAATTTGATTTAAGCCCCGATCCTTGTCCTTGATATTATATCCGAAAGGAAAGGGCTGAGCATAATGTCTGCAAACGAAAACGATTTTTTAAACGACGGATTCCTTTCGGAGGAAAACGACAGAGGCGGCACAAGCGGTAACGGGGGGTACGTACCGAGATTTGAAAGAGACCTGAAAAAAGCCGGCGGAGATCTGTCGGTGCTTGCAAAGGAAAAATCCGTGAACGGCAAGTGTTCGGACGGCATTGATACGGAGAACGCAGTTTCTTCTTTTAAAAACAAAGCGGGACAAAACGCCTCTGCGGACTCTCCCGACGTTATCGGTGAGTTTGAGATAGAGTTTGAAAATCTGCCCTATCTGGAGGAAGAACTTGCCGAGCAAGCAGGACAGGCTGACGAAGCGGATATCGACTTTATCTACGGCGAGGACGAAAACTACAACTATACGGGAAACTTGGAGGATATCTCCGCAGACAGTATCGCGCTTGACAGTATCGACGTAAAGCTGGAAGATATGAGCACTGACAAAAGCTCGATAATAAGCTCGCTGAAAAGTCAAATGCAGGCGGACGACCTTGCAATGTCGGTTGAAGACCGTCCCAAGATCGACGAGATGTCGGACAAGTATTTCCCGTCGCAGAAAAAAAGCTCCGATATAATGGCAAAGGATCAGCTTGACAAGGATGAAAAGGCGCTTATCAAGAACCGTCTTAAAACCGAGCTGGAGAAAAAGTCAGAGGGATACGATAAGAAAAAAAGCCTTGCGATGTACAAAAAGCTTATGGATGAGCAGAAAGCCAAATCGGCAAAGCGCGGGTTTGTCATACTGCTTACAGCTGCCGCCACCGGACTTGCCTCGGCGCTTCTGATATATCTTGCAAAGCCCAACGCAAGCGGACAGCATCCGTTAATGGATTATCTTCCTGCGGGAGCAATAGTCTTTTCGCTGTTTATGATACTGAAGTCAAAGTTCGCAAAAATAATGTCCGCACTTTATTTTGCGGCGTGTACGGTTTTGCTTGTATACCCGGGATTGGCAGGATATGCTCTCGACCCTGCAAACCAGGCTCTCGGCAAGGCTTTTGTGATAAATCTGATTATATATGCAGCGGCTGTTGCAATGTGTGCGGTAACGTTTATACGGCTGTTTACGAACAAGGACATTGAAGAGTATTACACCTACAAGCCAAATAAAGGCAGCCGCCGTAAGTAGACGTCAACAGCAAATAGGCGGCAGGCTCATGCAATAAACATAAAAACGGCGGGAAACGCACTTAGCGTCTTCCGCCGTTTTTATGTACAGGGGCAATGTGTCACTCAGCACGGTTCAGCAATTTTTCCGCGTGATCCCAGTCGATAACGTTTTTTACCGCGGTAAGGTAATCTGCGCGGCGGTTCTGGCGGTCGAGGTAATAGGAATGCTCCCATACGTCAACATTAAAAATGGGAGCGAATTTGTCAAAATCAATGGTGTCCTGATTATGTGTGACAATCACATCAAGCTTTCCGTCATTGTCGAGAACGAGCCACACATAACCCGACCCTACAATTCCCAGACCCGCTTCAATGATCTCGTTCCACATCTCCTTTTCGGAGCCGAAGCTGCCGTCTATAAGCTTCATCATTCTTTCGGACGGTTCCGTATCATCGGGTGTAAGCGATGCAAAGTACAGCTCGTGGTTGTAAACGCCTCCCGCATTTGTGCGGATATCGTCGTCGGACATTTTCGTCAAAGCTTCGAGGGAAACATTGTGCAGCATGGGACGTCTTTCGATAAGCGCGTTCAGCTTGTCAACATAATTTTTGTAGTGCTTATCGTGGTGGAAATAGAGCGTATACTCGCTTATGTATGGGTTGAGCTCCTCGAGGTTATAGGACAGGGGTTCGTACTCAAAGGGATAAAAATTGTCATAATTCATTTTCAGCCGACCTTTCAGGAAAAGTTATCGTTTAATTTATATTCGTGGCTTATTAAGATTATTCGTTTTTTCTGGACTAATAAACGAGCGGAACAAAAATTTATTTCAGATTTTCCGCATATTGCGCCGCATTTCGGGAAAACTACTTCAAACGCAAAGCGTAAACTATGCGGAAAGGAGCGCTTGCTATGGCGAAAAAAATTACCCGCAATACTTTTATTATGGAAAATCCCCCAACGATACACAGCTTTTCCTCAACAGTCGGAAAAAAAGAGGGGGACGGTCCTCTCGGAACGCTTTTCGACGAGGTATCCGCAGACGCTTATTTCGGTCAGAAAACCTGGGAGCAGGGCGAAAGCGAGCTGATGAAGCGAACCGTGCTCCGCGCCATATCAAAGGGCGGACTTGCCCCCGGCGACATAGACTATATGTTCGCAGGAGACCTTCTGAACCAGTGCATAACCTCTACCTACGGTCTGAGGGATCTTAACATACCCTTTCTGGGTATCTACGGAGCCTGCTCCACAATGTCCGAGGGACTTCTTCTTGCCTCCCTGCTTACCGACTGCGGCGTCGGCGGAAACGTCGCCGCAGTTACTTCTTCCCACTTCTGTACGGCGGAAAGACAGTTCCGCTTTCCCCTTTCATACGGAGCTGTCCGCACGCCTACCGCCCAGTGGACATGTACGGCTTCGGGAGCGGTTGTGGTGTCCCCCAAGACTGTATCCCCTTTCATACGCGCTGTCACCATCGGCAAGATCGTAGACCTGGGCGTTGCCGACGCCAACAATATGGGAGCGGCAATGGCACCGGCGGCGGCGTACGTAATAAAGACATTTTTGCAGGATACCGCTATGGAACCGTCGGATTTTGACGCAATAATAACAGGCGACTTGGGCACTGTGGGAAGCAAGCTTCTTGTGGAGCTTCTTCGCGGGGACGGCATAGACATCTCGAAGTGCCACCGTGACTGCGGAGTAATGATGTTCGATCCTGAAACACAGGACGTTCACGCAGGAGGTTCGGGCTGCGGCTGTTCAGCTTCGGTGCTGTGCGGATATTTCCTGCCTAAGATAAGAGCGGGGGAAATGAAAAACATACTTTTCTGCGCCACGGGAGCGCTCATGTCAACAACGGCTTCCCAGCAGGGCGAGAGTATACCCTCGGTATCCCACGCGGTCTTTATCTCGGCGGAAAGCCGTATGAGCGGAAATTGATACTATAGCAAATCCGCAAATATCTGCGCAGTATTTGCAGGAGCGCATTCCATATGCGTCCGTCCCAACTGTGCAAATACGGTATGTGTTGGGCGAATACAGAATCCGCCCCTGCAAAAACGGTTATTAGTTTGCAGGATAGCTATAGGATAAGGAAAGGAAAATCAAAAATGTTTATGGATTATCTCTGGGCGTTTATAATCGGCGGACTTCTGTGCGCCATTGGACAGACCCTTATCGACTACACAAAGATCACGCCCGCAAGGATACTTGTATCCTACGTGGTGGCGGGAGTCATACTCGGCGCGCTGGGCTGGTACAAGCCTATTGTAGACTTTGCGGGCGCAGGAGCAGCCGTTCCGCTTACCGGCTTCGGGAACATACTTGTGGAGGGCGTGAAGCAGGCGGTGGACGAGCGGGGCTTTATCGGCGTATTGACGGGAGGTCTCACAGGCGCGGCTGGAGGAATAACCGCGGCGATACTTTTCGGACTTCTTGCAGCCCTTATTTTCAAGCCCAAGGAAAAGTGAGCATAACCTTGCAGGGGACGGTGTTTTCCGTTCCGCTTTAAACTTCAAAGATAAAAATGTGCAAAAATATCTTCGTCTGTCCCTTTAAGGTCAGACGAAGATATTTTCATTTCCGCTGTGTAACAGCGGCTTCCGCGTTCTTTGTTATGATGCCCTCAATATAACATATCAGTTTTTCGGAGGATATGCCGAGTTCTTTCAGAATATATTTTTCAAGCAGTCCGCCTACCGCCATGGAGTAAAACATTATATTGAACTCCCGCAGATCGTCGGGAACTGCTTTTTTATCTGCGGGAGCGTATACGTCTATTACTTTTCTGATAAGTCTTTCTGTACTGTCGGAAAACGTTCTTTTCAGCGCGCGGTGCCCCATTGAATTAAGCAGGGACGTACACATATCGTTGTTTTTGTCTATGTAGCTTATAAGCGAACGGACGCTTTTTTTCCAGTCAAAAGGTTCTTCGTCAAAGCCGAGAATAATTTCCGCCTCGTTTCGGAAGCACCAGTTGGCAAGGTCGAATATGTCCTCGAAATGATAGTAAAACGTCTGGCGGTTCACGCCGCAGTCCTCGGCAAGCTCGGTGACGGTAATTTTATCAAAGGACATACAGGCGAGTCTTTTTTTCAGGGCTTCGGAAAACTGTTTTTTCATAGAAAGCGTGATTTCCCTGTTGGGCATAGATATTTCTCCTTTGCATAGAACTGCTGAATAAGATTATACCACAAAAGCGGCGGGATTTCTATACACTTTTGCAAATTTGTATAACATTTTATACAGCGGCAGGGTTTTGTATATTGAAAGTTGGTTTGATATGGTTTACAATAACAGTACTATTAAAAACAGAAAAATAAATTTATGTTTAACGCACCAATGTCATTACCCTGCCAAAGATTAGCTGGTCAAGCTGAGCACAGCTTGCGGGGGTCAAGGGGGCAGAGCCCCTTTGTCGCCGTCCGCAGACGGCGAAACTCCTTTTCGTTCAAAAACGGAGAAAGGGGTGAGGAATGGCGAGAGCCATTCCGAGGGGGAGCGAACACGACCGCTCCCCCTTCTTGCGGTTTAAGCAAAATTTATTTTTAAAACAGTCCTGTGGACTGTTTTAAACGGGATAAACTATAGTTGTTTAAATCTCGGCAAAAGTTGGTTTAACCCAAACAAAATTTGTCCGTTAAAAACAATCCGCAGGATTGTTTTTAAGATCCATTTAGCTGCGTGACAAGGGGGACGCTCTCTATCGCAGAGCGTCCCCCTCTTGCGGCAAAGCCGCAATTCACCCCCTTGCAGAGCTCTTGAACGATAAGGGGAGTTTCGCCGTCTGCGGACGGCGACAAGGGGCTCTGCCCCCTTGACCCCCGCAAGCTGTGCTCAGCTTGACCAGCTAATCTTTGGCAGGTTTAGCATTGTTTGTGAGTTAAACAAAAATTTACAAATGCACTCAATATTAAAACACACTGAAAGGAGAAGATTTTCTTGACAGAAAGCATTGAACCAAAAACCAGCGCGGCAATTGACGGAGACTGCGAAAACGAAAGCTTTATGTATAAGCTATCGTCATTTATCGTGGACAAAAGAAACCTGTTTTTCCTGCTTTTTATTTTCGCGCTGATATTCTGCGTTTTTGCCAAGGACTGGGTAAACGTGGAAAACGACATAACCACCTACCTTTCCGAGGAGACAGAAACGCGGCAGGGACTTACCCTGATGGACGAGGAATTTGTCACATACGGTACGGCTTCGGTAATGGTCTCCAACGTTACCTATGAGACCGCTGATGGACTTGCGGAGAATATCCGCGGCATAGACGGAGTTTCTGCGGTGGAATTTGATGAGACCGAGGAACACTACAAAAATACCTGCGCCATGTTCTCCGTGACATTCGAGGGAGAGGAAGCGGACGAAATAAGCGTAACCGCCATGAACCGGATACGTGAGGAACTGGCGGACTACGACCTGTACATATCAAGCGCAGTGGGAAACGACAGCTCAGCCCAGCTTGCCGCTGAAATGCAGACCGTTACCCTTATCGCGGCTGTGATCATCGTGGCGGTCGTTCTGTTTACATCAAGAGCATATGCGGAGCTTCCCGTGCTTATTATGACTTTCGGCGCGGCTGCCGTGCTTAATATGGGCACCAACTTTCTTCTGGGTACTATTTCCTTTATTTCCGACTCGGTAACAATAGTTCTCCAGCTTGCCCTTGCCATTGACTACGCCATAATCCTGATACACCGCTACAGCGAGGAGCACGAGCATCTCCCCGCCCGCGAAGCCTGCATAGCCGCTCTGAGCAAAGCTATTCCCGAAATTTCCTCCAGCAGTCTCACCACTATTTCGGGACTTATCGCTCTTGCCTTTATGCAGTTCAGGATAGGCGCAGACCTTGCAGTAGTGCTTATCAAGGCTATCTTCCTGAGCCTGCTGTCGGTATTTACCCTTATGCCTGGGCTTATCATGCTCTTTAACAAGCTTATCGACAAGACAGTACACAAAAATTTTGTGCCGTCTATTTCCGCTGTGGGAAAATTTGCTTACGCCACAAAGTATATTATCCCGCCGGTTTTCGTTATACTTATGGCGGCAGGATTTATCTTTTCAAGCAGCTGCCCTTACTGCTACGGAACCTCCGATCTGGAAACCGCCAGGAAAAGCGTGTCCAAGATCGCCGAGGAAAAGATCAGGGACAACTTCGGTTCGTCTAACCTCATGGCTCTGATAGTTCCGTCGGGAAGCTATGAAAACGAGGGAAAGCTTATTGCCGAGCTTGAAAAATGTCCCCAGGTGGAATCGGTAACGGGCCTTGCCAACATCGAAGCCATGGACGGTTACGTGCTTACCGACAAGCTGACCCCGAGGCAGTTCTCCGAGCTTGCCGATCTGGACTTCGAGGTGGCAAAAATACTTTATGCCGCCTATGCTGTCAGCGAAGAAAACTACGGCGAGGTGGTGAACGGCCTGGACGCTTACGGAGTGCCCCTTATAGATATGTTCATGTTTACCTACGACGAGGTGCAGAAAGGCTACGTTACCCTTGACGACGAGCTTATGGACACCCTTACAGAGCTTAACAATACCCTTACCGACGCTGTATTGCAGCTCAGGAGTGACAATTACAGCCGTATGCTCGTGTATGTGAACCTGCCCGAGGAGGGAGAGGAGACCTTCGATTTTCTGGGTACTATACACGATATCGCTGCAAAGTATTACCCCGAAAACGTTTATGTTGTGGGCAACTCCACCAGCGACTACGACCTGTCCACTTCCTTTGTGAACGATAACCTTATCATCAGTATTCTGTCCGCCCTGTTCGTAATAATCATTCTTTTGTTTACGTTCAAGTCGGCGGGACTTCCCGTTCTGCTCATCGCGGTAATTCAGGGAAGTATCTGGATAAACTTTTCTTTTCCCTATCTGGAATCCACAAACCTGTTCTTCCTGAGCTATCTTATAGTAAACTCCATTCAAATGGGCGCGAATATAGACTATGCTATCGTTATCTCCAGCCGCTACATGGAGCTTAAACAGGAGATGCCGATAAAGAAAGCCATTACCGAAACGCTGAATCAGGCGTTCCCCACAATTATCACTTCGGGAGCTATCCTTGCAGCCGCAGGCATACTCATAGGTCAGCTTTCCTCCGACGGTACTATCTCTTCTATCGGAGTCTGCCTCGGACGCGGCACTATAATATCTATCGTACTTGTTATGGGAATACTTCCGCAAATACTGCTTTTGGGCGACACTATCATCGAGCGCACTTCCTTTACCATCAAAAAATCGGAGCGCACTCATCTTTCAAACAACCGCATGGTGGTAAGCGGACTTATCCACGGAAATATCAACGGCAGAGTAGAGGGATACATCAAGGCGGTCATCGTAGGCGACGTTGACGCAAGGATCGAAAATCCCAAAGGCGAAGCTGTTCGGACTCTTGCGGACGAATCACCCGACACAATGGATTTTTTTGAGGAAAAGGAGGCGGAAAAACTTGAAACGGTTTAGTATTTTAAAGAGGGCGGGCGCGTTCCTTTCCGCGGCAAGCCTCTGCCTTTCGGCAACGGGAGCGCCGTACATACCGTCAATGTTCGATGCGTATGCGGAGGAGACTTTCGTTAAAGCTGTCCTTACGGCGAATAAAGACGGAGTTATCGAAATATCCACCGCCGAGGAATTTAAAGCATTTGCGGAAAACTGCGTTCTTGACAGTAATTCCGTTGGAAAACGCTACCTCCTTACCGCCGATATAAATGTAAACGGTCATGTGACAGTACCCTCCTTCAGCGGAACTTTCGACGGAAACTGTCACACGGTAAGCGGTCTCAGACTGAACGGCGGCGGTTCGGAACAGGGGCTGTTCCGTTACGTTGAAAAGGACGGCGTGGTGAAAAACCTTACCGTTTCGGGAAGCGTTTCTCCAAGCGGCAGTGCGGAAAAATGCGGCGGAGTCGCAGGTGTGAACCGAGGCAGGATAATAAGCTGCGATTTCAGCGGCGCAGTAAAGGGCAGCTCGGACTGCGGAGGAATAGCGGGAATGAACGAGGCAAGCGGCCTTATTGCAAACTGTGAAACACGGGGAGCGGTGCAGGCCCGGAACTTTTCGGGCGGCATAGCAGGAGAGAATTACGGCGCCATACTCCACTGCACAAACAATATGTCGGTAAATACCAACGCCTGCGACGAGCCTGTGGATCTGGAAAACCTTAACATCGACGAGCTGTACTCCCCCGAGCAGGTGGCAGACATGACTGACGCGGGAGGAATAGCAGGCTATTCGGGCGGCTCAGTGCAGGGCTGCGTTAATTACGGAAGTATTGGATACCCCCACGTAGGCTACAACATAGGCGGCATTATCGGCAGACAGGACGGTTATGTAAGCTGCTGTGAAAACTACGGCACGGTCAACGGCAGAAAGGATACCGCGGGCATTGTTGGTCAGGCGGAACCGCATTTTTCCCTGCTGTTTTCCGAAAGGACTCTTTCAAAGCTCCGCACCCAGCTTGAGGAGCTTAACGCTATAATCGACGGAACTGTAACGGACGCGGAGAGCCGCTCCGATATCATGTCCTCCGACAGAGAGGATATCCTTGACAAACTGGGCGAAATAAGAACGGGAACCGACAGCTTTCTCGGCGAGACCGACAGGATCGTGAACTCAAACGTGGATTCGCTAAACGAGCTGAGCTCCCGAACCTCCGATCTGATAGATATGGCTGCTCCCGCTGCGGACAGCTTTACGGCGGCTTCCGATATGCTTGCGGAATCACTGGACGGTCTTGGCGAAGCTGTTCGGCTTCTCAATGAAGCAGGAGATCATGCAGACGAGGGACTTGACGTGCTCTTCCCCATACTTGACAGTCTTTCGGAGGTCACTGAAAACATGACCGAGGCAGGAAGTTCCGTTGACAGCGGACTGGAAGCCCTCCAAAGGGGGCTGGGCGACGAAGAGACTATGAAAGCCGCCCTGAACAATTTAAGTCTTGATTTCCAAAGCTTAAGCGCGGCTCTGAATAATCTTTCGGTATCGGCTTCATCAGCGGTCAGCGCTCTGGACAGCTACAAGTCGTCTGCCGAATATTCGGCGGCAAGGGACAATATCGAAAATCAGCTTAAACGCCTTTCGGAAGTTTCGGAAAATTTTTCGGAGGGACTTAAAAATTCCGAAATGTATTTTCAGGCGATATTAGACCTTATGTCGTCCGAAATATACGATCCCTCGGCATACTCGTACTATATTCAGGAGATAATAAATAATTTTTCAAACGGTTCGGCAAGCGATATTTTTGAATGTATTTCGTCAATGGCCTCCTCTGTTTCCGACCTGATTGGATCGCAGGCGGCGAAGAATCTCCGCGATTCTCTTAGCGCTGTTTCGGGTAACGTTCCGGGCGAGCTTGACAATTTAGGCGCAGCAGGGCAGAACATATCAAGCAGCGCGGGAACTATTTCTGAAAACACAGATATCACATCGCTGTACGATTTTATACGGTACATAAGAGAAGCCAACAGCGAACTTTCCGACTCGTCAGACCCGGTAAACGGCATGATAGAAGCTGTGCGGGAGTCCTCGGAATATTTTGACGAGGCGGGAGCTTCGGCTGTTGCGGCGGCAGCTTCAGCCGCAGACGCAGCTCAGATGGCCTCGGAAGCCTCCGTCAATGTTTCGGCGGGCTTCGATCAAATAACCGCTATCCTTGACTACTTTGCGGGAATGGACAAAATAACCTTTACCGGTGCGGATGACAGCTTTATAAGCTCACGTGACGAGCTTTCAGGACTTACGGACGACCTGCTCGGCATATGCTCCGCGCTCAACGAAAACGCGGACGAAACGGTCGCCGTGCTTGCGGAGGACTTTCGGAAAATAAACGGCAAGGCCTCCGAGGTAAGGGATACCCTGCTTGACCTTGCGGACGAAATGTCCTCCGCCTCTGCTGATATTTCCGACTATACCGAAGATATTTCCTCAAAAGATACCGTCGGACGTTCCGACGGAAAGATCGCCGACTGCGTTAATTACGGACAGATAAACGGAGATGTGAACGCAGGCGGTATAGCTGGCTCCATGGCGATAGAGTACGGCTTCGACCCCGAGGGCGATATTGAGACCGTGGGCGAGCGCTCCCTTGATTTTATGTACCAGTCCAAGACAGTAGTGCGCGGCTGCGTTAATTACGGCGAAGTAGTCTCGAAGAAAAACTGCGCGGGAGGCATCGCAGGCTATATGAAAACTGGCTGCCTGATAAGCTGCGCAGGATTCGGGAACGTAAGCTCCAGCGACGGAAGCTTTGCGGGCGGCGTTGCGGGACAGTCCGAAGCCGCGATATTCGGATGCAGCGCAAAATGCCGCGTTAACGGAGCAACGAATGTAGGAGGCATTGCGGGAGAGGGAAACGATATCATGAACTGCCGCGGCTTTGCAGTTATCGAAAGCGGAGACGAGCGCATAGGCGCGATAGCGGGAAGCTGCTGCGGTACCTTTGAAAACAACACCTTTATTGACAGCGGGGTAAAAAGCGCAGGCAGCATAAGCAGCATAAGCAGCATAGGCGGCATAGACGGCATAAGCTACAGCGGAAAAGCGTACCCTGTGGACTACAGCTATATGCTGAAGCTTGACAGCGTTCCCGACGAATTTGGTACCCTTACCCTGACCTTTATCGCCGAGGACGAAACTGTCGGAGAACTGACCTGCGGATATGGGGAGACCGTTTCCGAAAGCAGGCTTCCCGAGATACCCCCTAAGGAGGGCTGCTTTGCGGAATGGGAAGATATCAGCCTTGAAAACGTAACCTTCGGAGCAGTAGTCCATGCGGTCTACAAACCCTTTGTAACGTCCCTGTCCTCAGCGGAGATGCGGCAGAACGGACTTCCCGTAATAATTGCCGAAGGAAGCTTTACCGACAGCGACAAGCTTACCGCCTTGTCAAACAAGGGACCGGACTATGCGGACTCCGATATGTGGACAGTAACTCTGCCCGACGACGGAAGCACAGTACACACTATCAGATACCTTTCCGCAGCCGATCCTAAAAAAGCGGCGGTAACCGTAACAGAAAACGGTGCTTCAAAAACGGTAAAAACGGAGACCGACGGAAGCTATCTTGTCTTTCAGGTCAGCGGAAGAAGCTTTGACTTGTCCGTTACGGAAAAACCGTTTCCCGTCTATACCGTTATCCCGGCATCTGCGGCGGCAGTCATTGCGGCGGCGGCCGTTGTTATCGTAAGAAAGAAGCATAATAAAAAAGCCTGATATTTTGTACGTATATGCATACAGGCAGATAAGCAGACGGCGAAGTCCCGAAGGACGCCGCCGTCTGCCGTTCTTTATAAAAGCCGTTCAGTCAAGTATAGGCTGGAGCTGAACTTTGTCAAGAGCCGCTTCTATTGCTTCGGGAAGCCTTTCAAAATCCGCCGAGAGAGACCTTGGCTTAGCCTCGTGATCGTCCTGCCCGAACGGAACAAAAAACACGCTCTTATAGTTAAGCAGCGCTCCTAAATTCTTTGCCGTACCCGAAAGTCCGTCGTTTGTAGATGGCGCGATAACGAGCGGATAAGCGTTCCTGATGTGGGACTTAGCCGCCATTGTCACGGGAGTGTCTATTATTCCCGCGGCAAGCTTTGCCATCGTATTTCCCGTGCACGGAGCGATAACAAGAACGTCAAACATCTTTTTCGGACCTATCGGCTCTGCGTCCTCAATAGTTCTGATGACCTTTTTCCCCGTAACATTTTCGAGATATGCGATGTGGTCGGCGGCTTTTCCGAAGCGGGTATCCAGCGACGCGGCGTTGAAGGACATCACCGCCGTCACCTCCGCACCCTCGGATATTAACCTTTCAAGCTGGGCGAAAGCCTTTGAAAAGGTACAGAACGAACCGCACAGCGCAAAGCCGATCTTTTTTCCTTTGAGCTTATGACCGTCCACTCAGTTCCCTCCTTTCGGCTTCCTTTTCAAGAAGTATATTTTTTATTGTTTCGGCTATCACTTCTCCCGACGTTACGGGAGCTACCTTTCCAGGCAGGGACAGCAGCCATACGGTCTTTACACCAAGCATTCCGGCAGTCTCAAAATCAACGCCGCCGGGTTTTGAGGCAAGGTCTATCACCAGACAGCCGGGACGGAGCATTTTCAGACGTTTTTCGTCCAAAATGACAGCGGGAACTGTATTGAAAATTATATCAAAGTCTCCCGGCAGACAGTCCATACCGCCTATGGGAACGGATTCACAGCCGTAGACTCTTGCCCATGCAAGGTCGGAGCACTTCCGCGCGGCTACGGTTATTCTGGTATGGAAGCCGCTCAGGGCGTCTATAAGAACCTTTGCTATACGTCCCGCTCCGAGAATAAGTATCTTTCTTCCCGAAAGGGTAGTGGCAAGCTCCTCCATGGCTACCTGTATAGCTCCCTCGGCTGTGGCAACGGCGTTAAGTACGGCAAATTCCTCCCGCGCGGCGTAGTCTATCACGTCGGCTTTTCTGCCCTCAAATATCTTTCTGACCTCCGGAGTTATCATTCCTCCGAAAACTATGCCCCCCTCCTTTACCGCGGGAGCAAGGCTCTCAAGAGAAATGCTCCTGCCGGAATAGGGCGTGCGTACGGTCACTCCGTCGGGGGAAGCCGGCAGCGGAAGAATAAGGCAGTCCGCCCGTTCCTTTATGTCGGATATCCTGTCAACGACCTGCACCTTTTCGGAAATCGAAACGTTCCCGTCGAAGCCCGCCGCATATACTCTGTTGTCCTGGGCAAGCCTTTCGGCGAGAGTTACAAAACGCAGGTCTCCCCCTGCGGCTAAAAATGTTCTGTTCATATGCAAACTTCCTTTCCCGCCGCGGCTTCGGGTTTGCGTGCCGCGGGCGGATCAAAGATAAATGGTTTTTCAGTTACCCTTATATAATATGTCGGGCGCAGGAAAATGGTACTTGCGCAAAGTCTGCACGAAAAAGTCCCTCCGTACCTTATCGGTACAGAGGGACTTGCACATTATACACTATTTTTTATTCTCAAAACCGTATCATCAGCGGAAATGCATTCCGCGTATCTGCCGTTCCACATAAAATTATTGTAGTAATCACAGCTTTTTTCAGCAGTCATAAATTTGTTGTCAAAGGTAGTATTTGCATATCGGTGGACGATTATTTTGTACCCCCGCTCAAAGCCGCACTTGACCGCCGCGTCGATGCAGTAATCGGTTTGCAGACCGGTGATTTTCAGTTCCGTCTTGCCTTTTGGGGACAAATATTCCGCCCTCGCTTATCTGTATTTGCAAACCGTCTCATCTGTTCTCTGTCTTCTATTCTCTGACCGCATATAGATTAGTCTCCCACGCTGGGATATAAAGCTGATGTCTGATATAAAATTTCAGCTCCGGATTAATGCTTTTTATCAGCAGCGGCAGGTCGAACATATCCTCGCTTCGGTGATATAGGGAGCATAAGATTTTCGCGCCGTTTTCAATATGCCGCCTTGCACCCATTATCGCCTCGCGCTCGCCGCCTTCCACGTCAAGCTTAAGCACAGTAACGCTTTCGGGGACGGCTTCGTCAAGAGGCACTATCGGTATTTCCACAGTCTTTCCCGAACCGCCGGCGCGGGACATTCTTCCCTCGTTGGCGGAAATTTTCACGATACCGCTTTCACGTCCCGCCGCCGCGTTGAACAATGTTATTTTATCGCTTTCGGGAAGATTTTTCGTAAGCTTTCTGAAATTTTTCGGGTTAGGCTCAAAGGCATACAGATGACAAAAATTACTATTGCAGGCAGACATAAATTCCGCCGCAGTATCGCCGTTATAGGCTCCCAAGTCCGCAAAAATTTCATTTTCACCGAGATGAATAATTCTGCCGTAAATCTCCTCTTTAGGGGAAGTGCAGCGGTTCAGATATTCAATTTTGCCGCTTATTTTAAAGTTGATAACGTCCGCATAGGTCTGCCGCGACTTCTCATCCGCAAGCATATCGTAAACGGACTGGATTTTCTCCGCGTTTTTTTGGCAGTACTTATATGTAAAAAGAGTTTCTCCGGCAACGGGAACGTCGGGCGCAAGAAGAATATGCCGCTTTGCAATTTCGTTGATGCGGTCGTACAGGCTTTGATACCCCGCCGCAAAAGCAAGGACGATAACAAAATCATCGATAAGAGCCTCTATCTGGGACAGAGTGTGCACTAAATGCCCCTGAAAGGTATGCCCGCGGACAAATTCATCGCTTGCAAAAAATCCCGCAAGAGGTATGCCGTACAGCTCGAAAACGGACATTATTTTCAAAGCCCCGTCCCCCATGCCGTAGATAAACACGGGGAGGTCGGTGCTTTTCAGGTAGTCCCAGCAATCGGTCTTTTCGGTTATAAAGTCAAGCATAGGTTCAATCCTCGTCGTCGCAGCCGCAGTGCAGATCTGAGGCTATCATATCCCTGCCGCGGGTGCGGTATTTGTCCCGCTGGATATCCACCTGATTTTCAAATATCTCAACGAACTCACGGGGTTTCTTTATGGACATTACTTCCTTTACGGGAGTATCCGTGTCGCGGCAGTTTATGATAACAGTCCCGCAGCCGAATATCCTCTGTCCGAAAGGCAGACGCAGACTTTTGTCCACAACGCGGTAAAGCTCTATCTCGTCCTCGCTGATAGACAGAAAGCCTTTGCGGGTAATAAATTTTTTCCCTGTGAGGATATATCTTGTAAACGAAAGGGGAAGCCCGAACAGTGTGCGCTTTTTATCCGT
This sequence comes from uncultured Oscillospiraceae bacterium, assembly GCA_910586535.1. Taxonomy (GTDB): domain Bacteria; phylum Bacillota; class Clostridia; order Oscillospirales; family Ruminococcaceae; genus RGIG8773. The sequence goes on along the minus strand of CAJUHS010000007.1, from coordinate 64,548 downwards.
CCAGAGCACCTCGTTTTCGTCTTTTCCGTTATCCGCGAATTTTGCCATAATATCAGTTCCTTTCCGTTAATTTGTTTGCTTGCTTTGGCGCTTTCGGCACATCAGTTTTCGTAAAGCCTGTTGAGCATTACTTTGCGGTTTTTCCGTTCGTAAAGTCCTATCAGTACGACCGCAAGTATTCCGAAAGGAGAAACGATGAGTCCCAATGCCAGTCCCTTGGGGAAGAACTTCATTTCAACGGTGTGAGAACCCTTGCTCATGGGTATGCCGATAAGCGCGTCGTTTGCCACCTTGACAGGCTCGGTCTTAACGCCGTCCACCAATATCGTCCAGCCCGGCTCCCATGAAATGGTGGTGAACAGTATCCCGTCCTCTTCGGCGGTTACCGTGCCTTTCAGGTGATCCTCCCTGAAGCTCTCTATTTCAAGGGGCTGACGCTTCAGCTCGTCTATAGCTTCGCGGAACATCTCCTCGTCAAGATAGTAGAAATAATTTTCCTTGAAGAGCACCTCGTTCTTTTTCTCGGTAATGGTGGTTATAAAGGAAAGCTCGTCGCCTGCGGAAAAGTGTCCCAAAGGCTGAATGCACATTTTGCCGCCCTCGTAGTAGTAGTCCACAAAATCCTTGTTGAGCCACAGGTTTACTTCCCGCTCATACTGAGAGGGAAAATACATATAGATCATGTCCTCGGTAGGAGCCTCAAAAATGAACTCGATATGGGAGTTCTCACCCTCTACTCTGGGAACGTACTTTGTGTGAGTGCCGTAGGTGCTGGGCTTTGCATTTTCGGGAACGACCTCCACGTCTTCAATTCTCTTGAAAAATTCCCGGTATTCGTCCGAAAGAAGCGAAGACAGCAGCTTATTCTGGTTTTCAAAGGGATTTTCCCATGAATTGAAGCTCAGGTCTTTTATTGATTCGTCCGCCATGAACGCCACGGGCAAAGCGTAGGGGTTCTCGTAAACGTACATTATCTCCTTTTTGTCGCCGTTGGCAAGCACAAGGTTATCGTAGTGCTTCGACCTCTCCACCTCTGGCAGAGGCGTTGTTCCGTCCTCTGCGGGCTGGGGAGCGTTTCCCTTTTCCATAACATATTTTATGCCGAATATCGCGTCGGTAACATAGGTGGCTCCTTTGTACTTAATATAGTGTCCGCCGTAGGAGAAGCCTAAATTTCGCAGGAACTGGATAGGCGCGGCGTTAAGGGTGGAGCTTGAATGGGAAAGTCCGAACGAGCCGAAAGCCATAGGGTCGTTAACGGTGCGGTGAAAGTTCTTTTCTATCCTGTAGACGGGGCTGTCGTCCATATCGTATATCTTTTCAACGGTATTACGCCCCAGTGTGATATATCTGTTGTAGGAGCTGTATTTGGAGTACACCACGTCCCTGTCTATGCTGTACATAGTGTAGGTAGCCGTTACAGCCATTTCAACTATAACAATGACCGCTATCGCAATTGGTACGGGCTTTACCTTGTAGTGCTTTTTCCAGAGGTAAAGCATAAGGGCGTAAAGTCCCGCCATAAGGATACTGAACCATACAGCCGCAAGGATATTCATTTTTTCGATATCCTTGCCGTTGGCGGAGACTATAGGATCCTGCTTGTCCAGATACAGAACGTAAGCCGTGAGCAGGAAGAATACTCCGCCTATCTCCTTGAAGCTTATGCCCTCAATGCGCTCGAAAGCCTGCGCCGCCATAATAAGCATAAGGAAGCTTATCGTAAACGAGTATCTGTAGGGCAGCCAGTTGGGTACCTGAAAGCCGTGCCATACCAGGTCCACGGTGGACATATACATGGACAGTATCACCGACAGGGTCAGAAGTCCGAAGCCTATCTTCTGCCGAAGCTTGATGTTGCTGTTAAAAAAGTACAGCGGTATCAGCAAAACGGTAATAACGCCGCAGTATATTACCGGCGAGCCTTCGGGACGGCAGGTGTCGTAAACATTGGGGAGAATGTTCATGAAAAAGTCCGCAAAGTCAAACTGGGTCTTAAGCTCATAGCTGGGGTCGGTAAACTCGAATTTGCCAAGACTCAGGCTGTGGTACAAAGGTATCAGCAGCCACGCCGCGCAGACAGCGGCTATTATGCCTCCGCAGGCGAATTTAACTCCCGCCAAAAGCATATGCTTGAAGTGGAACGGCAGGGTCTCCTTTGAGATAAAAAAGTAATAAACTATAAAGTACAGACAGCAGAAAATCGCTATCATCCAGCCGATATAGAAGTTGGCTATAAACATCAGCGCGAGGGGGACTATAAACAGCAGCCACTCTCCCTTGTCGATAAGCCGCTCTATGCCAAGGATTATTATGGGCAGATAGATAAGACCGTCCAGCCACATTGGATCCATGAGCTGCACTATCATATAGGACATAAGGCTGTAAAGTATTGAAAAAATAAGCGCGGTATAGGGTGCGGTGCTTTTAGACTTCCGCAGGTACAGACAGAACGTCACCGAAGCCGCTCCCACCTTTAACATCTGCATGATAAGCAGGGAGGTGGTCATTATGGAGCGTGGCAGCAGCATTATTATCATGGTAAAGGGACTCGCCAGATAATAAGCGAAGATACCCATGGTTTCACCTGTAAGGTTGCGGCTCCAGCTGTTAACAAAGCTGCCGTTTCCCCAGAAAGCGTCCCGCAGGTTTTCGTAGTAGTATACGTACTGACCGCTCAGGTCGAGCACAAGCACGGATTCGTCCCCGAAAGGATATATCCCGAAAATAAAGTAGGATACCAGCAGAACGATCATTGGGATAAAAAATGCGAAAAGGTAAATGCCCTTGTTTATAAGAAGATTTTTGAAGCTGAATTTCAGCGGTATCTGTAAATTTTTCAAAGCGAACCTCCGTTGTAAATCAATATAATTTTAAATATACATTTTTATTATAAATGCTTTTCCGCCTCTTTACAATAGATTTTGCAATTTTTGTGAAAAAATATGAAAAATTACGCATTTCCCTCTTGTTAAACCAAAATTAATGTGTTATAATGTTTTAAACAGAACATTTGTTGTATCAATTTCCTAAAAATTAACAGGAGGCTTTTATATGCACCTTTTTGAAAAAACGGTAAGCTCCGAGCTTATTTTCGACGGAAAGATAATCACCGTAAAAAAAGACCGCGCCGAGCTTGAAAACGGCGAAGTCGTTACGCGGGAGCTGGTGGTGCACCCCGGCGGAGTATGTATTGTCCCCGTTACGGAGGACGGCGAAATACTCATGGTGAAGCAGTTCAGGTATCCTTTTCAGGAGGCGCTCACCGAGCTTCCCGCGGGAAAACTGGAGTTCGGAGAGGATCACCGTGAGGCGGGGCTCAGGGAGCTTCGTGAGGAAACCGGCATGGTCTGCGAAAAATTTGAGTATCTGGGAATGTGCTACCCCTCCGTTGCTTACCTGACCGAGAAAATTCATATGTACCTTGCCACGGGTCTGTCCTATGAAAAGCAGTCCCTTGACGAGGACGAATTTCTTGACGTGGTAAAGGTAAAGCTTGAGGACGCAGTGCAGCTGGTAATGGACGGAAAGCTCCCCGACGCAAAAACTCAGTGCGCAGTCCTCAAAGCGGCAAGACTGCTGGGAAAATAAAAATCCGGCGGCCCCCCTTTAAGCTTTAAGAGAGCCGCCGAATAAATTTTAAGATTTCCGTGGAACTTAAAAGCCTGCTTCTTCAGCCTCAGCTTCAGCCTGCATCTGCTCTATATGGCGGGTGTAAGCTTCGAGGATCTGATCCTCAACAAGCTTGCGCGCATCCGGGGAGATAGGGTGAACGATATCTCTGAAAATTCCGCTCTCGTCCTTTCTGCTGGGCATTGCCACAAACAGTCTTTCGTCGCCCTGAACGACCTTTATGTCGTGTACGGCAAGCATATTGTCGATAGTGATCGAGATGACCGCCCTGAGTCTTCCCTCAGGTATAATTTTCCTGATTTTAATGTCTGTGATGTTCATTAGAAACGTCCTCCTTAATAATTGACATTTGCGGTATACTTTACTACAAACATATTATTAAACATTTTATGGTAAAATATTCAGTATGAAAAATAAAAAATTTGCCGATAATATGTATGCCGCTATCCTATAGTATAGCAGATTATTTTTAAAATTCTTTAACTATTTCTGAAACAAAAATATGCGGGGTGTATCTTTTGGATAAACAAATTTTAAACAACTGCCGACATATCCACTTTATCGGAATCGGAGGAAGCGGTATGTATCCGCTTGCGCAGATACTCCATGCAAAGGGGTGCTTTCTGACCGGTTCCGACAACAACGAGACCGAAACTTTGCGGGCTGTACGCGAAATGGGCATCCCGGTGTATCTCGGTCAGCGGGCGGAAAATATCGGGGACGCCGATCTTATCGTCCATACGGCGGCTATACTTCCCGACAATCCGGAGCTTATCGCCGCCAAAAGCAGCGGCGCGGCGGTATGGGAAAGAAGCCAGCTTCTGGGAGTCCTGACGGAACAGTTCGGCAACACAATAAACGTAAGCGGTACACACGGCAAGACCACAGTTACAGCCATGATAACCCAGATACTGGTAACGCATGGGCTGGACATAAGCGCGGTGATCGGAGGAAAGCTCCCCCTGATAGGCGGCAGCGGTATCGCGGGGAAAAGTGATATTATGGTCTGCGAAGCCTGCGAGTTCCAGGATCATTTCCTCAACCTTAAAACCTCGGCGGCTGTGGTGCTGAACATAGACGAGGATCATCTCGACTACTTTAAAAGCCTTGACAATATTATAAAGTCTTTCCGCAAATTCTGCGCTGACGCGGACAAAGCTGTTATAATCAACGGCGACGACAAAAACTCCGTGCAAGCCGCTGAGGGACTGGATAAAAGTAAAATAATCACCTTCGGCAGGTCGGAAAGAAACGATTGGTATCCAGCCAATATCTGCCGGAAAAGCGGTATGGAGACCTTATTTGATATAATGCATAACGGAACGCTTTTCTGCAGTACCGCGCTGCATATCCCGGGGGAGCACAACATTGTGAACGCTGTTGCGGCTGCGGCTGCGGCAGACTACGCGGGAGCTTCCCCCGAGGGCATAGCAAAGGGTCTGGAAAGCTTCCGCGGCGCTGGCAGACGTTTTGAAAAGTACGGCGAAGCGGGAGGAATAACCGTTGTGGACGATTACGCCCACCACCCTGCGGAGATAGCCGCGACCTTGGGTTCGGCATTAAAGCTGGGTTTTAAAAAGGTGTGGGCGGTGCATCAGCCTTTTACCTTTTCAAGGACGGAACTTCTGCTTGAGGACTTTGCAAAAGCGCTTTCCATTGCCGATAAGGTTGTCCTTACGTCAATAATGGGCGGCAGAGAGGTCAATACGACGGGGATAACCGCTTCCGCTCTGGCGGCTAAGACAGCGGGCGCGGTCTGCTTCGACAGGGAACACGACGAAAGCATAGAGCTTGTTTCAAGATACGTTTCCGAAAACGCGGAGGATGGCGACCTGATAGTTACCCTGGGCTGCGGTGACGTGAACAAGGCGGCACGAAGAATACTGGAATTACTGAAAGAAAAATACCCGAACAGTCCCGCTGAGGGAAAACCGTGTGAAAGGATGATTTAAATGAACGACAAGGAAAAACGGGTCTTTGAATACGTCAAGGAACGGATGGAGGACGGTTTCGCTCCGTCCATACGCGAAATATGCGCGGCTCTGGGTATACGTTCGACCTCAACTGCGGCAAGATATGTAAATTCACTTGTGGCTGAGGGATATCTCGAAAAGGTGGACGGCTGCAACCGCGCAATAAAGGTTGCAGGAAAGGGCGCGGTGAAAATACCTCTGGTGGGTACTATCACCGCAGGTCAGCCTATCACCGCCGTGGAGGATATTACGGACTATATAAATTTTCACGAGCAGAAAAACTATGCGGGAGAGCTTTTCGCCCTTAAAGTCCGCGGCGAAAGCATGATAAACGCCGCAATTCTCGACGGGGACATCGTGGTGGTCGAGAAATGCTCCACAGCCGAAAACGGCGATATCGTTGCGGCTATGGTTAACGGCGGAGAAGCTACCGTCAAGACCTTTTACAAAGAAAACGGGCACTACCGCCTCCAGCCCGAAAACGATACCATGGATCCCATTATTGTGGACGAATGCGAGATAATCGGAAAGATCGCCGCGGTAATACGCTATCTTTAATTTGTTTGATTCCTTTAATACTTGAAAACCGGAGAAATGATATGAATTATTACGGACAGCCCGGAGGGCAAAACGGCGGCCCGCCCCCTCCGCAGTTATATTACCCTTACGGAGACGACGCCTCTCCCGATGAAAAAAAGAAAATACGGCGGAACTTCAATACCATAGGAATTGTGCTGCTGGCGCTTTACATACTTACTGCGGCAGTATGCATGACGGCTTACATATTTTTTGCTCCCGATATAGTATACAACGAGTACGGTCAGGCGGTCTACGGGCTTGCGGATATGATAATCGGCGGCTGTTTTCCTGCGGCAATGGCCATAATAGTTTTTGCAGTCTACTGCGCCGTAACCGGCTACAGCCCCGGAGAGCTTTTCCGAACGGAAAACCTGAACGGCAGACAGATCGGCAAATATGTAATGATGACACTGTTTTTCCAGCAGGTCTCAATGATATGCACGATAATCATGTCCAACGGACTTTATTCGCTTGGGCTTGAGGTTTCGGGACTTAACTATGTGATCGAGCGTACCCCCTCCGTATACGCGGCGGACATTATATCGGCAGTGATACTTGCTCCGATCGGCGAGGAGCTTATCTACAGGGGAGTTGTTCTCCGCTGCGCCGCAAAGGTGAGCCAGCGGTTCGCTATATTTTTCTCGGCGTTTATCTTCGGCATAATGCACGGCAACCCTTATCAGTTCGTTCTGGGCTTTTTGCTTGGCATACCCATGGCGATAGTCACAATTAAAACGGGTTCGCTTATTCCAGCCATAATATGCCATATGGCGAACAATGCTCTGGCGTCCATACCGAGTGTTGTGGAGTACTTCAATGAAGACGCCGCATTTGCCGTAAATGTTATAACAATACCAGTATTTCTTATATTGGGACTGGTGGTGTTTGCTTCCGAAGCCGCTTCGGGAGGCTTAAAGCTTCCATCCTATACGGAGTTCCACAAAAAGCGCACGTTTCCCGTTCTTGTCACGTCATGGAGCATGATACTGATAACGGTCATCTATATCGCCGACCTGATAATGAGCATACAGCCAATTGAGGAAATGCCCGAAATGATTGAACAGACGACGCGGCTTATTCTGAGGAGTTAGCTTATGGAAAGCAAAAAGTTTTTCGCCATAATATCACGCCTGAAATATATAAACCGCTGGGGACTTATGCGCAGCGCCGTTCCCGAAAACGTCAGCGAGCACAGCCTCGAAACGGCGTTCATAGCCCACGTCCTTGCGCTCTACCGGAACGTCCGATTCGGAGGAAACATAAATCCCGAAAGAGCCGCGCTGCTGGCTATGTACCACGACGTTACCGAAATAATCACCGGAGACCTGCCCACACCCGTAAAATACTACAGCGAGGAAATAAAGCGGCAGTACGGAATGGTGGAGGAGATAGCGGGAGAAAAAATAGTCGGCTATCTGCCGGACGACCTGAAGGAATATTACCGTCCCCTTATGGGTAAGACCGATGAGGAAAAGGAACTGTGGGGACTTGTCAAGGCTGCGGACAAGCTGTCCGCCCTCATCAAGTGCATTGAGGAACGGAACATGGGAAACCTTGATTTTGCCAATGCCGAGCAGAGCACCCTGAAAGCGATACACGACATGGAGCTTCCCGAAGCGGAGGAATTTATAAGAGAGTTCCTGCCCTCCTACGGGCTTACTCTCGACGCGCAGATATAACTCATATATATAACATAAAACGTCGGGCGGAAATGCTTTTTCCCGCCTGACGTTCTTTCTATGAGCTTTCTTTTTCCGCAAGCTTCCAAGGGATAGTTTCCGAGCTTGCCTTTCTGCCTTTGAGAATATCCACCAGCTTTCGGGCGGCGATCGTGCCTATGTTCATATCGTCATAGGAAAGCGAGGTTATCTTGATGGGTGACATTTCGCTCAGGCTGCTGTTATCAAAGCTTACGACCGCAATATCCTCGGGTACTTTCTTTCCGCAGGCCGTAAGATATCTTATAAGCATATAGGCGATCTCGTCGTTATAGCACACAACGGCGTTCGCGTCGCCGACAGATGAAAGAATATTTCCCGTCTCGTCGAATATCCTGTCCTTTGTTTCCGTTGTGTACCATATAGTCTTGCTGTCGGAAACGAAGATGCCGTTGTCGAACATAGCCGAAATATAACCGGCATAACGCTCATGTCCCTGGATATCGTCGGCTTTGAAGATCGACGCAATGCTTCGTCTGCCTTTGCTCAGAAGGTAGGTAACAAGCTCATACCCGCCCCTGCGGTTGTCCGCGCACACATACAGCGGACCCGTAAGTCCCGGATAGAAGCTGTTAAAGAATACTATAGGAACGCCAAGCCTGATAAGTTTTTCATAAAGATCGATATTGGGATTGGGGAAAGCCGTTTTCGTACCCTCCACAAGTATGCCCGCAACGGGATCGTTAAGGATATCCTCGAGTATCCTCCGTTCGCTGCATATACGGTTTCCCGTAGCAGAAAGAATAACGGAAAAGTTATTTTTTGACAGAACTTCCTCGACGCCCCTGAGCTGACCCGGAAAGATATATTCGTCAATATAGGTTGCAATTACCGATACCTTTCCGCTGTCCGCGGCGGGATTGTTTATTTTTATCACAGAACCGCTGCCCTGCTTTTTTTCTATAATGTCGTTCTCTTCAAGCACGGACAGCGCTTTTCTCACAGTCTGCCGACTTACGCTGTACATTTGCGTAAGCCGTTCTTCCGTGGGAAGAAAAGCTCCGTCAGCGAACTGTCCCTCCCTGATCTTTTCGGAAAGCGATTTTGCCACAAACTCATATTTTTTCAACTGTCTTCGCCTCCGGACAATACAAATTCTCTCATAAATATAATACAACTTGCAAAACAATTTGTCAAGCAAATTGTCTGTATTTAAAACTTGTATTATGTAAAAGCCAAATACATGTAAATATTACACAAAAAGTTTTAACAAATAATGTGTAGTTTGTGTATTGCAATTGTAACAGCCTTGTGTTAAAATAATATTAAGCAATGAAGGTAAAATTAATGAAAAAAATTTGTATTTTGTTTACAAATTTGTATTTAATTTGCCGGTTGTAAAACGTAAGGAAAGCAAAATCAAAAATCCGACTATTCAATTTTTAGGAGGGCTATGTCATGAAAATCAAAAAAATTCTCGGAACAGTTCTAAGCTTGGCTATCGCAGCTTCTATGTTCAGCGCCTGCGGTGCAAAGCCTGATTCGGACAGCGGCGAAACAACGGCAGCTGCAGACGGCGGAGCACCCGCAGCTTCAACCAGCGGAGAGCTCATCAAGGTCGGCATCATCAACAACGACCCTAACGAGTCCGGCTACCGTACCGCAAACGACAAGGATATGAAGGATACCTTTACCGAAGCTAACGGATATAAAGCGTCTTTCGCATACAGCCTCAAGAACGACGAGCAGATCGCGGCCGCTCAGAAGTTCGTTCAGGACGAGGTAGACTACCTCCTCATTTCCGCAGCGGGTACTTCCGGCTGGGATTCCGTTCTTAAAGACGCTCAGGCGGCAGGAATCAAGGTAATTCTTTTCGACAGAACCATTGACGCGGACGACAGCCTTTACGAGGCTTCAATCGTATCCGATATGGCGCAAGAAGGTCAGACAGCAGTTGACTGGCTCATTTCCCAGAACCTTTCCGAATATAAAATAGTACATATTCAGGGCGTTATGGGCGGCGCTCCCCAGATAGGCAGAACAGGCGCTCTCGAAGCTCAGGTAGCAGCTAACGACAACTGGAGCTTCGTTACTCAGCAGACAGCCGAGTGGAACGCTGAAACAGCTCAGCAGATCGTACAGTCCGTTATCGACAGCGGCGAGTCTTTCAACGTTGTTTACGCGGAGAACGACGATATGGCTAAGGGCGCTGTTGCGGCTCTTGACAAGGCAAATATCTCCCACGGCGTTGGCAAGGACGTTATCATAATGGGCTTTGACTGCAACAAGTGGGCTCTTGAAGAGCTTCTCGCAGGCAACTGGAACTACGACGGTCAGTGCAATCCTTTCCAGGCTTCCTATATCCACGATATTATCCAGAACCTCGAAAAGGGCACCGCTCCTTCCGAAAAGGTAATTATAATGGAAGAGCAGGGCTTCGATGCTACCAAAATTACTAAGGAAGACATTGAAAAGTACGGTATCTGATAATTGTAACAAAATATCATAATAAGCCATAATTAACGCGGCTCGGTATAATGGATGATACAATCCGTGTATTGAGCCGCGATTTTTTTGACCGGAGGCGAATAATATGCAGGAAGAAGTTGTTCTCAGACTGGAGGGTATCTGCAAGGAATTTCCCGGAGTAAAGGCTCTTCAGGACGTGGAGTTCACGCTCCGAAAAGGTGAGATACACGCGCTCATGGGCGAAAACGGCGCGGGAAAATCCACTCTTATCAAGGTGCTGACAGGCGTTTACCAAAAGGACGGAGGAAATATATTTCTTTCCGGAAAGCCCGTTGCGATAAGATCCACTCAGGACGCGCAGAACGCGGGCATAAGTACCGTTTATCAGGAGATAACCCTCTGCCCCAATCTTTCCGTTGCGGAAAATATGTTTATCGGCAGAACAAAGAGCATTTTCACAAACTGGAAGAAAATGAACGAGGAAGCCAAAAAGCTCCTCGGTTCGCTGGATATTCCCGCAAAACCCAACCAGCAGCTCGGAAGCTGCTCTATCGCCGTTCAGCAGATGGTAGCCATTGCCCGTGCCGTCGATATGGACTGCAAAGTGCTTATCCTTGACGAACCTACGTCCTCCCTCGACGAACAGGAAGTGGAAAAGCTTTTCAAGCTTATGCTCGACCTGAAGAAAAGGGGAGTGGGCATTATCTTCGTAACTCATTTTCTCGATCAGGTGTACGCCGTGTGCGATAAGATAACGGTTCTCCGCGACGGCAGATTCGAGGGAGAATATGACGCGGCGGAGCTTCCCAAGGTTGAGCTTGTTTCCAAAATGCTGGGCAAGGATCTCAATGCTCTCTCCGACATGGAAAAACCCGCTGCCGTTTCAGACGAAGAGAACGGCGGAGCTCCCGTATTCGAGGCTTCGGGACTTGAAAGCACGGCAGGTATCGCTCCCTTTGACTTCAATATAAGAAAAGGCGAGGTAAACGGCTTTACCGGACTTCTCGGTTCGGGCAGAAGCGAATCGGTGCGCGCGATATACGGTGCAGATAAGGTGCTTGGCGGAACTGTCAAAATGGACGGCAGGGAAGTAAAAATCAAAAAGCCTCTTGACGCTATGAAGCTGGGCATAAGCTATCTTCCCGAGGACAGAAAGCGGGACGGCATCGTGGGCGATCTTTCCGTAAAGGAAAATATCATTCTTGCGCTTCAGGTAATGAAAGGAATGTTCCACCCCATATCGCGGGCGGACGCAGCTAAGTTTGCAGACGAATACATAAAGCTTCTGGAAATAAAGACCGCTTCTCCCGATACTCCCATAAAATCCCTTTCGGGCGGAAACCAGCAGAAGGTCATACTTGCAAGGTGGCTGCTTGCGAACCCGGTATATCTTATACTTGACGAGCCTACAAGAGGTATCGACGTAGGCACGAAGCTGGAGATACAAAAGCTTGTGCTGAAGCTTGCCTCAGAGGGCAGGAGCGTAACGTTCATATCCTCTGAGATAGACGAAATGCTCAACGTCTGCTCCAGACTCATAGTAATGCGCGACAGAAAAGCGGTGGGCGAGCTGAGCGGCTCAGACCTTAACCAGAACAAGATCATGGAAACTATCGCAGGAGGTGAAAAGGTACATGAAAACGCTTGAAAAACCAGTACAGCAACATCAAAAGCCCACGGGAAAAGACGGCGGCTCCTTTATAAAAAGTCTTGTCAGGAACCAGATATTTATTCCCATCGCGGCTCTGCTTATCTTGGTTATCTTCAATTTAGTTGCAGACCCCTCGTTCTTCGCGATCACCCTTTCGCAGAACAGCGCGGGCTATCCCATACTTTCGGGTAACCTTATCAATATCCTTGACAACGCTTCGGAGCTTGTCATACTCGCTATCGGCATGACGCTGGTAACCTCCGCTTCCGGCGGACAGGACATAAGCGTGGGCGCGGCAATTGCCCTTTCGGGAAGCGTAGTGCTCCGCGTTCTATGCGGAACTGAATCCCGCCCCGAAACGCTTCAGGCTCCCATTATCGTTGCGTTCCTTGTATGCTGTCTGGTTGCAATGATATTCGGCGCGTTCAACGGAGCGCTTGTGGCATACTTCAAGATACAGCCAATGGTCGCCACGCTTATCCTTTTCACTGCGGGACGTTCCATTGCGGCATGGATAAACAACAACGAACTTCCCATTATCAGCGAAGCAAGCTTCGGATATTTCGGAAACTTTATTCCCGGCATACCCGTACCCACGCCTATATTCATCGCGGTACTGTGTATGATAATCATTGCGCTGGTGCTGCGCTTCACTAAGCTGGGACTGTTCACCCAGTCGGTAGGTATCAACTCCGAGTCCTCAAGACTCAACGGTATCAATCCGGAATTTATTAAATTCATCACGTACGTTATCCTTGGTCTATGCGTGGCGATTGCAGGCTTTATAAAGGTAAGCCGCTTCTCCACCATAAACTATTCCGTAGTTGCAAAGGATATCGAAATGGACGCTATCCTTGCGGTAGCCCTCGGCGGCAACGCTCTCAGCGGAGGCAAGTTTAATATGGCGGCTTCCGTTCTCGGAGCGTACGTTATCCAGTTCCTTACAACGACGCTTTTCAAATTCAACGTAATTTCCAGCGCACTTCCTGCCTATAAGGCAGTGGTAGTTATCATTCTTGTGGTACTCAGCGCGCCTATCGTACGGGATAAGATCGCCGCTGTACGCAAGAAACTTTCCGCACCAAGAACTGCTGTTAAGGAGGCGAACCGGTAATGAAGCTTATAAAAAATGCAGACGGCACCTCAAAGAAAATATCAGACCAGAACCTCCTTCTTACAATTACTATCGCCGTTTTTCTGCTGATGTACATATGCGCGGTAGTATTTCTCGGATCGGGCTTTCTGAAACCTCAGACTTTTTTCAATATCCTCAATGAAAACGCGGCTCTTATAATCCTTTCCTGCGGAATGAGCCTTGTTATGATAACGGGCGGAATTGATATTTCCGTCGGTATGCTCACGGCTCTCGTTTGTATGAGCTGCGCCGTAAACCTCGACTACAACGGCGGAAACGTCCTGACCTCCATTCTTATAGCTCTCGGCATCGGAGCCGCTTTCGGACTTGTTCAGGGCTACCTTATCGCGTATCTTGAGATACAGCCGTTTATCGTTACCCTTGCGGGTATGTTCTTTGCAAAGGGTATGACCACCATAGTCAACGCCACCCAGTTCAACGTTGCGAACGAGGAATTTCAGGCGCTTAAATCCACCCGTATCACGGTTCCCGGAATGGGCTCCTACAATAAGCTGGGCAACTACGTTCCCGCATATGTAGAGATAGGGGTAATAGTCGCGCTGATAGTTGTTGCGGCGCTTTTCGCAGTACTCAGGTGGACTAAGCTGGGACGCGGCTTCTACGCCATCGGCGGCAACAGCCAGAGCGCCAATATGCTGGGTATCAACGTAAAGAGAACAAAGTTCCTTGCCTATCTTCTCTGCGGCATACTGGCGGGAATAGGAGGATTTGTATACTTCCTCCACGTAGGCTCGGGGTCTCCCTCTCACGCAAGCGGAGCTGAAATGAACGCCATTGCTTCCTCAATTATAGGCGGCACTATGCTGTCCGGCGGTTCTGGAAATATCTTCGGCACGTTTTTCGGCGTACTTTCTCTCAGCACTATTAAAAACATCGTTTCATCCCTGGGACTGGACGACGCATGGTGGACCAACATTACTGTCGCGGCAATGATATGCCTGTTCCTTGTTGTTCAGAGCGTGGTTCTTTCAAGAAAAAACAAGGCAAAAGCATAATACTGTAATACTAACTATAAAAACAGGCACGCTGAAAATCTATACTGCAACAGATTTTCAGCGTGCATATTTAAACGGCTTAAACAAAATAAATACTTCTGAAAGGAATGAACTGTAAATGAACAAGATATACTTCATAACAGGCAGTCAGGATCTTTACGGCGAGGAGACGCTCAGACAGGCGGCTTCCGACAGCAAGGAAATGGCTGCTTTTTTGAGCGGTAAGCTCTGCGGCATCGCGGAGGTGTGCTTCGAGCCTGTTGTCACCACATCCGCAGAGGCTGAAAAAGTATGCGTAGAAGCTTCCGCCGACAGCGACTGCATAGGCGTTATCATGTGGATGCACACTTTTTCACCCGCCAAAATGTGGATAAGAGCCCTTAAAGCGCTAAAAAAACCTATGCTCCACCTCCACACCCAGTACAACGAAAAGCTGCCCTACGACAGCATTGATATGGATTTTATGAATCTGAACCAGTCCGCCCACGGCGACCGCGAGTTCGGCTTTATCTGCACAAGACTCGGCGTAAAGCGCGAGGTGGTCGCAGGGTACTACAAGCATGAGGACGTTATCGCCCGAATACGCAGCTTTGCTCAGGCTGCCGCAGCCGTTAATTTCGGCAGGACAATGAAAGTGGCAATGCTGGGAAACAATATGCGTGACGTTGCGGTCACGGACGGCGACAGAGTTGAGAGCGAGATACGCTATGGCTGGAACGTAAACTATTACGGCATAGGCGATGTGGTTTCTATCATTGAAAAGCTTACCGACGATGAGATAAACGCGAAGCTTGCGGAGTACAGCGAAAAATACACTATGGCGACCGACGACGCTGCCGCAGTAAGAGAACAGGCTAAATATGAGGCGGCTCTTGAAAAATTCATTAAGCAGGAAAACATCAGCGCGTTTACCGATACGTTTCAGGACCTGCACGGCTTGAAGCAGCTCCCCGGAATAGCGGCGCAGAACCTTATGGCAAAAGGTATCGGCTTCGGTCCCGAGGGTGACTACAAGACAGCGGCTCTGGGCGCAGTGCTTTTCAAAATGGCTGAGGGCAGAGAGGGCGCAACAGGCTTTATGGAAGATTACACCTACGACCTTACAAGCGGCAGCGAGCTTGAACTGGCGGCGCATATGCTGGAGGTGTCACCCGTGTTCGCGGCTTCAAAGCCTGAAATACAGGTGCACCCATTGGGAATCGGCGGCAAGGAACCTCCCGCAAGGCTTGTTTTTGACGGCATTTCGGGCGAGGGAATAGCGGTCTCAATGATAGATATGGGTAACCGATTCCGTTTGGTATGCGCCGATATTACTCTTGTAAAGCAGCCTCAGCCAATGCCTAAGCTTCCCGTTGCGAGACTTATGTGGAAGCTAAAGCCCGACTTCGCAACAGGTGCGGCGGCGTGGATATACGCAGGCGGAGCACACCACGCTGTAGTCTCTACAGCCCTTACAAAGGACGATATCCGTCTTTTCGCAAAGATGACCGATACGGAGCTTGTTATCATTGACGACAAGACCGACCTCAATACATTTGAGCAGCAGCTTGAAATGATCGACGTTCTGGCTGGATTGAAAAAATAGTTGACAGCTCAGCAAAAAGCAGAATTTTGTTTCCCGCTGAAAAACGGGAAAAATTACAGCAAAGCAGTTTCAGATATTATATGACAGGCGGAGGCAATGATTTTTACAAAAGAAAAAGCATGGAGACAGCATACGCTGGCTTCATTATAAAAAGCGGGGACTCAGCAATGCAGAAAAATAATTCCGTAAGAATAAGGCTTGCGGAGGAAAGAGATTTTGAAGCTCTGCACCGACACGATAAGCACATTTCGCAGGAAATGCTGAAAAAGAAAATTTCAGGTAAAAATATCCTTATTGCGGAGACGAACGGCGAATTTGCGGGGTGGCTTCGGTACAATTTTTTTTGGGACGAAATACCCTTTATGAATATGCTCTTTGTGCCCGAAAAATTTCGTGGTGCGGGCATAGGCAGCGGGTTGGTCAAAAAATGGGAAAGCCTGATGTTTTCGGAAGGATACAAAATGCTGCTGACTTCAACCCAATCGAACGAATACTCACAGCACTTTTACAGGAAACTTGGCTACAATGACCTGGGAGGATTTTTCCCGTTTGGGGAAGAATACGAAATAATTCTCGGCAAAGATCTGAAAGGAGACAAAACATGACTGTACAGGAAAAAATCAAACAGGGCAAAACCTATCTCGGAATCGAATTTGGTTCCACCAGAATAAAGGCAGTGCTGACAGACGATACTTTTGTGCCGATAGCGGCAGGCAGCCACGAATGGGAGAACCGCTACGAAAACGGAGTGTGGACGTACTCCCTTGAGGATATAACCGGCGGACTGCAAAACTGTTATGCAGGACTTGCTGAAAATATAAAAGAGCAGTACGGCGTTGTCCCCGAAACCTACGGCGCAATGGGTATCTCCGGAATGATGCACGGCTATATGGCGTTCGACAAGGAGGATAAGCTTCTCGTTCCGTTCAGGACATGGAGAAACACCATTACCGAGCAGGCGGCGGCGGAGCTTTCCGAAGCTTTCAGGTTCAATATACCCCAGAGGTGGAGCATTGCTCACCTTTATCAGGCTGTCCTGAACGGCGAAGAGCACGTGCCCCAAATCGCCCATATAAACACCCTTGCGGGCTATATTCACTTCCTTCTTACGGGAGAACGCAGCGTAGGCGTTGGCGAGGCTTCAGGAATATTCCCCATTGAGAACGGCTCTTACAATGAAAAGTATCTGGCGAAGCTGTCAGAGCTTTTAAAGGAAAAGAATTTCCGGGGCGACATAAAAGAAATTCTCCCCAAGGTACTGAGCGCGGGAGAGGGAAACGCCGTGCTTACGGAAAGCGGAGCAAAGCTCCTTGACCCCGCGGGTACTCTTAAAGCAGGAGTAAAGCTCTGCCCTCCCGAGGGGGACGCGGGAACAGGAATGGCCGCCACAAACAGCGTCCTCCCCAAAACAGGCAACGTTTCCGCAGGCACGTCTATCTTTGCAATGCTGGTGCTGGAAAAGCCCCTTACGGGCTACTATCCCGAAATAGACGTTGTTACGACTCCCGACGGTTCGCCTGTTGCCATGGTACACTGCAACAACTGCTGCTCCGAGCTTGACGCATGGGTAAATGTTTTCGGGGAATTTGCGGCGTTAAGCGGCAGTCCTATGGATAAATCCGATCTTTACGAGACTCTCTATAAGAACGCCCTTAACGGCGACCCCGACTGCGGCGGCACCGTTGCGTACAACTTTCTTTCGGGAGAGCCGGTGGCGGGTGCGGAAAACGGCAGACCTATGTATTTCAGGACTCCCGGCGGAAGATTCGGTCTTGCAAATTTCTTCCGCACACAGCTTTACTCCTCAATGGCTGCTTTGAAACTGGGAATGGATATACTCTTTGAAAACGAAAAGGTGTCCGTCCAAAAAATAACTGGACACGGCGGACTTTTCAAAGTGCAGGAAGTTGCGCAGCAGTTCCTTGCGGACGGTCTTAACAGCGCGGTATCCGTGATGAAAACAGCAGGCGAGGGCGGCGCATGGGGCATGGCTCTGCTTGCGGCATACTCGGCAGTCGGCAGCGGAAAGACTCTTCCCGAATTTCTTGAAACGGAAGTGTTCTCGTCAATGGAGTCGGTTACCGTACAACCCGATGAAAAAGGCGCGCCGGGATTCACCGCGTTTATTGAAAACTATAAAAAGGGTCTTGCGGCAGAGTACGCCGCTGCAAAATAATACTGAAAAACAGCCTGAAAGGAGCGATGCAGAATGCTTGAAAAATTAAAGCAGGAAGTGCTGGAAGCAAACCTTTTGCTTCCCAAATACGATCTTATAACATTTACCTGGGGAAACGTTTCGGGTATCGACAGAGAAAGTGGAATGATAGTTATCAAACCATCGGGGGTCCCCTACGAGGGAATGACCGCCGAGGACATGGTAGTCGTAGAGCTTGCAACCGGAAAAGTAGCGGAGGGCAAATGGAAACCCTCCAGCGATACGCCCACGCACCTTGAGCTTTACCGCGCGTTCCCCGAAGCAGGCGGAGTCGTTCATACCCACAGCCGCTGGGCAACGTCCTTTGCTCAGGCGGGAATGGGGATAGTTCCCATGGGAACGACCCAGGGAGACTATTTCTACGGCGAGATACCCTGCACAAGAGCAATGACCACCGAAGAGATAGCGGGAGAATACGAAAAGGAAACGGGAACGGTCATCATTGAGACCTTTAAGGGAGTCGATCCTATGTCTGTACCCGCGGTTCTTGTAAAGAGCCACGGCCCGTTTACATGGGGCAAAGACCCACATGAAGCCGTGCATAATTCCGTTGTACTCGAGGAGGTGGCTTTCATGAATTACCATGCAATGTCAATGAATCCCTCCGCAGAACGTATGCAGCAGGAGCTTCTTGACAAGCACTACCTCAGAAAGCACGGAAAGAACGCTTACTACGGTCAGGGCTGACGGCGCAGCGCGCAACATGAAAACAGGAAACAGGCGGAGACTGTTAAAAATCGGTCTCCGCCTGTTTTACTTTATCTGATTTACGGTTTTGGGTTTATAATCAAGCAGCCTCCGCTGCGTAATAAAGACCGCGCCCCGCCGCAGGCGGCAGGGCTATAACGGCTTGCTTATCTTACTTCGGTCAGTACGAATATCTCGTATATCGCCTTTATTGCCGCTTCAAAATCCTCGTCGCTTACGCCGATGATTATGTTAAGCTCCGACGAACCCTGGTCTATCATCTTTACGTTGATTTTTGCGTGGGCAAGAGCGGAGAATATCCGTCCGGCAGTACCGCGCGCTTTTCTCATGCCACGTCCCACTACGGCGATAAGAGACAGATTATCCTCTACCTCTAAGTGATCGGGGTGGACGCGGAATGTTATCTCGTCCAGCACCTGCTGCTGTACAGGCTTAAGAGCTTCAGTTCCCACAATAACGCTCATGGTGTCTATACCTGATGGCATATGCTCAAAGTTCAGACCGTTCTTTTCAAGGGAGCGGAGAACGTTTCTGCCGAAGCCCAGCTCGCTGTTCATCATATCCTTTTCAATATTTATTGCAGAAAGACCTTTCTTTCCCGCTATGCCCGTGATAACGTATTTGCTTGCTTCGGAGGACTCCGCAACGATCATAGTTCCCCTGTCTTCGGGACGGTTGGTGTTGCGGATATTGATAGGTATTCCCGCAGTGCGGACGGGAAATATAGCGTCCTCGTGGAGAACTCCCGCACCCATGTAGGCAAGCTCCCGAAGCTCCCTGTAGGTTATGGTGGTTATGGGAGCGGGATCGTCAACTATTCTCGGATCGCAGATAAGGAAGCCCGAAACGTCAGTCCAGTTCTCATACAGCTCGGCTTTCACCGCCCTCGCCACAATAGAGCCGGTCACGTCTGAGCCGCCCCGTGAGAACGTGCGGATAGTATCATTGGGCATAGAGCCGTAAAATCCGGGAATAACCGCGTGTTCGCATTTTTCCAGACGGGGGCGCAGCAGGGATATGGTTTTGTCCAGATCGAAAACGCCGTTCTCGCCGAACTTCACATATCCCGCAGGATCAATAAACTCAAAGTCTAAGAAAGCCGCAAGCACCTTGCTGTTCAGGTACTCTCCCCTTGAAGCGGCGTAGTCACGTCCTGCCATGTGAGCAAACGCGCTTTTTATGCGTTCAAATTCCCCGGCAAGGGAGATATCCAGACCAAGCTCGGAAATGATCTCATTGTAACGGTTCTCTATTGCGGAAAAATCATCCGTAAAATCCTCGCCCTTTGCAGCCTTGTCATAGCAGGCGTAAAGCATATCGGTTATCTTGATATCCTCTTTAAAGCGCTTTCCGGGGGCGGAAGCGACGACGAAACGTCTGTTGGGATCGGCAAGAACTATATCGGCGGCTTTTCTGAACTGTCCCGCGTCGGCGAGGGAGCTGCCGCCGAACTTGACTACTTTGATATTGCTCATATTGCTCATGGGAAAATGTTCCTTTCGTATTTCATATAGTTTTGACATTATACTATTATATATAAATTCCGGAAAATAATCAATAGGAATATAAAACAAAAAAGCGGCTCAAATCCATGTCCGTTTGTGGAAAACGACTGTGTTTTCCTCGCGGACAAGCAAAATGACGGCGGCACGGGACCGACTTTGTTTAACAAACACCTTCCATGAAACGGCGCATTCTATGGGATTATAAACGACGCCCCGTCGGGATTTTTATTAATTCTTATACCACATGGAATAACATTTTTCAGCTCCTCCACATGGGATATTATGCCTATAGTATTCCTGCCTGCGGCAAGTCTGCAAAGTATGGAGACCGCTTCCTTAAGCGAAGCGGGATCGAGAGAGCCGAAGCCCTCGTCAATAAACATTGCTTCAACGTCAATTCCTCCGCCTCGGCTCCGCGCTACAGCGGAAAGCCCCAGGGAGAGCGCAAGGGATATAAGGAATTTTTCTCCGCCCGACAGATTTTTCACTCCGTAGACTGCCTTAAAGTCCGCAGTAAGAGTCTCTGCTTCAAGGTCGAGACCCTGCTTTGAATTTGCCGCGTAATCGCTTTTCACCCGCAGGCGGAACTTCCCCCCGCTCACGTCTGCAAGTATGCGGTTCGCCTCGTCGGTCACAAGGGAAAGCATAAGTCCCAGAAAATAACGTGTAAAGGAAATTCCTCTGTCGCCCCTCATGAACCCCGCAAAAGCCGACAGCTTGTCCGATCTTTCTCTTTCGTTGCTAAGCGCGGCATAGCGGCTTGAATATTCCTCCGAAAGCTTTTTCAAACGGTTCAGCCGCTCCGTGATGAGAGCCTGCCGTCCTGAAAGCTCCGACAAGGTTTCGTCCGATTTCCCTGCGTCTGCCCGGATCTCGTCAAGGGGAGGCGGGGTCTTTCCCGCAAGCTCTTTTTTCAAAGCATTTGTCCGTTCCTTTGCCGAATGCACAGCAAGGTCGTACTTCTTTATCTGTTCTGCAAGCGCAGCGGCGTTTTCTTCCGAAAGAAGAGAGACCTCATAATCATCCTGGGAAACACCAAGGAAAGAAAGCCTTTCCAGAAAAGCTCCGTATGCCGAATCACGGACTGAAACGGCAGAATCATGCTCTGCCCGCGCCTGTTCGGCGGCTGCAAAAGTCTGTACTTTAAGCTTTTCCGCAGCCAAATACTCACGGTCGGAAGATTCCTTTTCACAAACGAATGCGTTAACGTCCGCCTGTAATTGCTTTATTCCAGCGGCATAGGAATCCCCGCCGCAGAAGCGGGGGTCAAGATTTTCTTTCAGCGCGGACAGCTCCGCTTCTGTTTTGGAAAGAGCGTTCCGTGCAGCTTCATATTTTTTTGTTTCGTCGGCAAGCCGCTCTTCAAGACTGTCTTTCAGCTCGTACAATTTATTCAGGTCTTTATCTATCCCTGGCAGCTTTTCATTTTCCCTGACTGCTTCGCCGTATTTCAGCTCAACCGCTTTAAGCTCCCCGGCAGTATAGCGGGTATCGGAAATAGTTTTGCGCTCCGAGGCGATATAGTCTTCTGCGGCAGGAATACGTGCTTTTTCTCCTGAAATTTTCGTCTGTATATCGGAAAGAGCCTTTGCAAGCTTTTCAAAAACAGCTCTTGCGTTCTTGACCTCGGCAGCGGTAACGGCGCTTTCCGAATGTACTGCCGGAGCAGGGTGCGATAAGCTTCCGCAGACGGGACAGGGCTGTCCCTCCCTAAGGCTTGAGGAAAGCTCCGCCGCCGTATTTCGGATATAGCATTCGTAAAGCTCGTCGTACCTGCTTTCGGCAGAGACCTTTTCCGCTTCAAGTTTGTCTGCGTCGCGGATCCACTGCGTGATGTTTTCCTGTATTTTTTCAAAAGCCGAGGTATACTTTACAAGCCGCTTTTCCGCCGCCTCACCGCTTTTAAGTTCGTTCAGGCGCGCGGTAAGCTCCGGAATCCTTTCGGAAAAATTCCGCATGATGTATTCCCTTTTTCCCAAAAGCTCCGAAATATCCCCGCCGCACATTTTCGCTTTTTTTTCGGAATCGGCGCAGTGCTTTGCGCATAGATCCGCTTTTCCCGAAAGCTCGCTCAGCTCCGCAGTTTTAAGGGAAACTTTTTCATACATGGGCGCAAGACTTGTCAGTACTGCAAGTTCTGCGGATTTTGCATGGTAGTCATCCTCTCTGCCGGAAACGGCGTTTTTCTTTTTTTCCGCCCCGGTAAATTTTTCTTCCGCTGAGAAAAAATCTTCTTCTGCAAGCGCAAGACGTTTTTTTCTGTCGGCAAGATTATTTTCCGCCGATACAAACGCCTTTTGCTCTGCAGCCGCCAGCAACGCTTTCTCGTGTTTTTTCAGAGCAAAACGTTTTTTCTCCGCTGAGTCTTTGTCCCGGTCAAGCTCCGCAAGGCGCTTTTCCGCCATTTCAAGCTCAGAAAACTTTGCCGCCAGCAGCTCTGCCTCAGTAAGTCTTTCGCGTATTTCAGCAAGACCATTTCTTGCCTCGTTAAGTTTAGGAAAAAGCGCTTCGGCTTCCTCTTCATGCTTTTTAATCTCTATGTCAAGCTCTTCGGCAGACTCTATTTTCTCAGCCGCAAGCATGGCGCAAAGGTTATTTGTTTCACCGTCAAGCTTTTTTCTGAGGGTTTCGGCTCTTTCCCGAAGCTTGTCCGAAAGCTTAGTGTACTTGTCCGCGCCGAAAAGGGTGGAGAGTATCTCCTCCTTGTCCCTGCTGGCCGAAGTCAGCAGCTGTTCAAATTTGCCCTGCGGCAGGATTATCACCTGCCTGAACTGTTCTGCGGAAAGTCCGGTCAGTTCCTCTGCTTTGGCTCTGACCAAAGATTGCTTCGGATTTTCAAAAAAGGAGCGGAAACAGCCGGAGTCCTTGTCAAAATAAAAGCAGTCCTGCTTAGATTCAAGCTTTTTGCTTCGGGGAGTAACAGTCACTGAGCGGGTAAATTTGTACAGCTCTCCTCGAATCTTAAAGATAAACTCCGCCAGCGTGGGAAGCTTTTCCGCAGCGGGAAGCGCACAGCGCATATCCGTCCTGTCGCCGCCGCTGGATTCGCCGTAAAGAGCATATGTAATAGCGTCCAGAACGGCGGTTTTTCCCGCACCCGTTTCACCGTGTATAAGGAAAAGGCTGTCAAGCTTTTCAAAGTCTATTTCGGCTGCTTCCGCATATGAAGCGAAAGCCTGTATTTTCAGTTTTACAGGGATCATGGCAAACCCTCTTTCTTTCAGCGGTCTAACGATCTTATAGCAATCCATAAAAATAACTTTTTTGCCGAGGCGTGGTCTCATTGCCTCAGCATAGATAATATGTTTTGAAAACGCGGAACGATAGACCCGTACCCTACAAATTTTATCAAGATATTTTCAGATAACGTTAAAGTTAATTATACTTTAAAGCCGTTTAAAAGTCAAATCCCGACCGAAGCCGATTATACAAAGCCGCAAAACAAAAAACGGCAAGCCACGCAGCCAGCCGTTTTTTGCTCTCTTATTAAGCATCAAAGCCTGTTTGAACCCTGCCGTACCAAAAATCTGCCAGCGCATTGGCTCACAGTTTTTATGGTATCAGTTCAGGATGTAAACGTTAACGTCGCGTCTGCCCCAGTCGTAGCAGTCGCTCTCCGAATTCATGAAAAGATCAACGATAATGCTTCCCCTCATGACAGCTCCTCCCGTATCCGCCGCAATAGCGTAGCCGTATACCTTATCTCCGTCCGAGGACGTGATGTAAAGCTCCGTGCCGTAGGGAATGATATTGGGGTTGACTGCAACAAGTCCCACAGCGGCAGTCCTTCCCGTAGATGTAAGCGCCCCCGCAGGAGCGGTATAAGCGCAGGAGGAACCGGTCAGAACCTGTGAATAGCTTACGGGAGCTCCGTTTGCGTCAAGAGCAACATCGGAGGTATAAGCCGCAGCCGCAGCCGCTTCGTAAACAGGCTCCGGTTCGGGCTCTTCCTCTTTCGTACCCACAACGATCACCTCGTCAACGGGGTCTGTAACGTCCTTGTCGATAACGGCTGTTGAGACAAGCTCGCCGTCAACGTAAACAAGGCGTTTTGTAGTCTCGATCTCGCCCTCTTCGCCGTCTACCACAGTCTCGGTATATCCTATCAGATGAGAATCGTCCTCGCGGTATTTTGTGGCGTACTCAATGATCTTTACATCGACTTCCTCCACAATATCCACACGGTTAACAACGATATTGGTGCTGTTATTGAGAGGTTCGCTGAAGCCGATATTGATCAGATCGTCGTCGTAAACGGTAACTCCCGCCGCGTCAAGAGCGTCTGAAACCGTTCCGGAACACTTTATTCCCAGATTTTTACCGTCAACGCTTATCTGCACGTCATACTCCTTAGGGGGCATAAACGTCATTACAGCCGCGGAATCAGCGGTTATCTGGGGAACTGCCGAAAGCGTTACGCTGTCCGATCCGAAAGCGACAGCCGATACGACTGCAATTGCGGAAACAGCTGCTACGCCTGCAAAAACTGCGGCAGCTTTCACTTTTAACGTATTCATTTTTTTCAAGTTCTTTAAGATTTTTTTACAATTTCCGGCAGCGGAAGCAAATCCGCGGCAGTTCTTTGCATTATTACTCATAAAGACTCCTTTCAAAACAGGTTACAAAGTAATTACAAAACTCAAGTTAGTGTAACCGTTCAGCAACTTTATCAATTATAATCGCCAAACCGCTGTTTGTCAAGGATTTTTTAGAGCTTGTTTTTGTGCAGTTTTCACAAACAGAACTAAAACTATCTGCCGCCAAGAGGAATATTATTCCATTTTATCTGATGACAAGCCAAATTCTGTCTTAAAATTTTGTGCAGCTTAACTAAATCGGCCTTAGGGCTGCGCACTCAAATGTCATAAAAAGTAATTTCTGGGAATCAAATCAAGCCAAGTTGACATAATTCAATGAATAATTAACATTTGCGACGAGACATTTCGTCACAATACACAAACACACCAGAAATTCGGCTTAATATTTTGTGATATTTTTAAAATTGCCATTGTTAGTTTGCTTTCCTTTTTTCACCGATTATTCTGTTTGCTTCAAAGTATATTTTCTCCGCGTCCAAAGAGGGGAACTTTCCGTCCTCATATACGATAGCACCGCCGCTTACGGTCATTTTCACATTATCCCTCGTTCCTGCAAAAACAAGATTTTTAACGGTATTGTTCACAGGCTGCATATTGGGACGGTTCATATCAATTACCATCATATCCGCTTTTTTGCCTTCGGCAAGGACGTCGCAGTCCGTCAGACCCATTGCGAGAGCTCCGCCCGAGACCGCGGCTTTCAGGACGGCTTCGGCAGGCATTGCGGCTGCGTTGTTCTCCCGCACCTTCTGGAGCACCGAAGCAAGGTACATCTCCCGGAACATATCCAGCGCGTTGTTGCTTGCGGGGCCGTCGGTACCTATCGCAAGGTTTATCCCCATGGCGTTCATTCTGTCAAGGGGAGCGATACCGCTGGCAAGCTTGCAGTTGGAGCACGGATTCGTAACTGCCCAGAGTCCCCGCCGCCTGAAAATGTCCAAGTCCTCGTCGGTCATGTGTACGCAGTGAAAGCCTCCGCCGCCGTACTCAAACATACCCAGTTCCTCGAACAAAGCAGTAGGAGTCTTTCCGTGGCGTTCTATACAGCCCTGCACCTCGTTCGCGGTCTCGCTGTTGTGTGTATAGAGGGGCTGTCTAAAGCTCCGTGCAAGCTCCGCGATACCCTTTAGTATGGAGATATCGGTAGTGTACTCGGCGTGGAATCCCATTTTAAAGGAAACAAGGGGATCCATGCCGTTAAAGCGCTTATGGTAATCCTCCAGGCGTGACAGTGCTGAATCGTAGTCAGCCTGATTGCTGCCCCCCGAAACAGCGCCGCATATAACTATGCGCAGACCAGTTTCCACAGCCGCTTCTATAACGCGGTCGGGATGGAAATACATATCGAAAGCCGCGGTGGTTCCTCCCGAAAAATACTCAAGGGCGGCAAGCTTTGTCAGCTCGTAAACGTCGTCGGGAGTAAGCTTGTCCTCCATGGGAAAGACCTGCTTGAAAAGCCAGTCGTTCAGCGGCATATCGTCTGCGTAAGAACGCAGAAACGTCATTGCCGAATGGGTATGGGCATTTTTGAAAGAGGGCATTATAAGGTTTCCGCAGAGGTTTATTTCGCGGTCGAAGCTGCCGTCCTTTTTTTCTTTTCCTATATAAATAATAGTATCCCCGTCGGTATGGACTTCTCCGCTGAAAATTTCCGTACTTTCCATTGTAAGTATCTGTGCGTTGTAAAATCTGAGCTTCATATGATATCTCCTTTCGGTATAAACGTGCCGCAAAATTATTTGCACGCTGTGATACATATATTATATAGTATTTTTTCTGTTTTGGCAATATCTTACGCGCCTGCAGCGCAAAAATCAATTTTAGAGTAATAAAATTCCTTGCAATCCGTACTGAAATAGGTTATAATTAAAATGATTGTTCAAAACCGTGAACCGATACGAAAGGAAAGTTGATTATGAATAAGGTAAGGATCACCATTTGCGGAAAGGAGTTTAACCTGAAAACAGACGAAGCTCCGGGATATTTTACCGAGCTGGCAAAAAAAGTGGAGACCGAAATTTACAATATGATGTCCGAATCGGAAATATCTCTCCATTCGGCGGCTATACTTGTGGCGCTGTCCGCTTTTGACGAGTGCAAAAAATCCAACGACAGCATTGACAATATCCGCACCCAGATAAAAGAGTACGTTGACGACGCCTGTCAGGCGCGCCTTGAACGTGACGAAGCCCTCAAAAACGAAAAGGCGCATCTTGCAAGGATATCTGCGCTGGAAAACGAGCTTAAAATCAAACAAATGAAATCGGATATTGACGAGCAGCTCACCATTGACAGCACGAAAACCAAATAGACAAAGCAAACCGAATAAGTCCGCATACTGCCGAAAGGAACGTTAAAATGTCCGAAACCTTGTCAGCATTGTCAGCATTGTCAACAACGGGAACTTCAAAGCCCGAGCTTCTTGCTCCCGCGGGAAGCATGGAAAGCCTTACCGCCGCAGTCAGATGCGGTGCAGACGCCGTTTACATAGGGGGAAAGCGTTTTTCCGCCCGGTCCAACGCCGCCAATTTTTCAGATAACGAGCTTGAAGAAGCCGCCGGATACTGCCGTCTCCACGGTGTAAAGCTTTACCGCGCCATGAACACGGTGGTTTTTCCCGAGGAGACAAACGATTTTCTTTCTGAAGCGGAAAAGTCCGCAGCTGCAGGCATTGACGGACTTATCGTTCAGGACTTGGGCATGGCGCGGCTGCTTCGGGAGGTTCTCCCCGATATGAAGCTGAACGCCTCCACTCAAATGGCTATACACACCGCCGAGGGAGCAAGACTTGCCCGCGAACTGGGATTCTCGCGGGTCGTGGCGGCGCGGGAGCTGTCCGTGAAAGAACTGGAAAAGATAATAGCCACAGGCGTTGAAACAGAGGTATTCATTCACGGCGCGCTGTGTATGTCCGTGTCGGGACAGTGCTACATGAGCGCGATGATAGGCTCCAGAAGTGCAAACAGAGGTCTTTGCGCACAGGCTTGCAGGCTTCCTTTCGGGGGGGACTATGACCTGTCCTTAAAGGATCTGTGCGGAATATCCCATATAAAAGCTCTTGCGGACATGGGAGCGGCGTCCTTTAAAATAGAGGGACGAATGAAGCGTCCCGAATATGTAGCGGCAGCCGTTGCAGCCTGCCGCGCCGCTCTGGACGGAGGCGAACCCGACCTTGACATACTGCGGTCGGTGTTTTCGCGCAGCGGCTTTACCGACGGATACCTGACCGGAAAGCTCGGCAGGGATATGTTCGGCTGCAGGACAAAGGAGGACGTTGCCGCCGCCGGCGCCGCACTGCCGAAGCTGCGGGAAACATACCGCAGGGAAACAAAGGCAAAAGACGGCGCGGCGGATTTTTACCTCCGCATGGAACGCAACAAGCCGGTAAGGCTGGATATGACCTGCCGCGGAATTACTGTCTCCGCCGAAGGAGCTTGTCCCGAAGAAGCGGTGAACCGTCCCGCCGATATTGAATATCTGCGCTGCCGGCTTGACAGGCTTGGGGATACGGTCTATACCCTCGGTTCTCTGACCGCCGATACAGAGGACGGGCTTACGGTATCCGCGGCGGCGGTAAACGCTCTCAGGCGTGAAGCGGCGGGTAAAATGAACGAAGCGATAATATCGGCTGCAAAATCGGCAAAGTCTCCAAAACCGTCGGAACGGAACCTGAAAACTGTTCCTGCGCTCTCCGAACTTATTCCGGAAAAACGGGGAACGCCGAAAAAAATCAGGATAAGGCTTTACCGTGCGGAACAGCTTTCTGTACTGAACTCAGACGGTCTTGCGGAGGAGTTTGCAGTACCTCCCGAACTGCTTGAAAAGCTGACGGAAGATATTATCGAAAAGCTTTCGGAGCGGCTGATTGCCGCCCTGCCGAGATTTACGGCGGACGAGAGCGCTTTTGCGGCAAGGCTTGAAGTCCTGCAAAGATCGGGACTTAAACGCGTACTCTGCACAAACATAGCCCATATAGGTATCGGACGTAAGCTTGGCTTTGAAATGAGCGGAGGCTTTGGGCTGAACATTACAAACCCATGGTCGGCTCTTGCGGCAAAGGATTTGGGAATGTCCGACATTACCGCAAGCTTTGAATGCAGATTCGGGCAGCTTGCGGCGGTAAGAGGAGTTCTGCCCACCGGAGCGATAGTGTACGGCAGACTGCCCCTGATGCTTACGAGAAACTGCCCCCTCAAAGGAAAAAGAGAGTGCGGAAACTGCCCTGGAAGCATTTCCGACAGGACGGGCAGAACTTTTCCGATAGTATGCTCAAACGGAACGAGCGAAATTTTTAACTGCGTGCCGCTTATGGTTACCGACAAAGCTGAGAAGCTTCATGCGGACTTTTACGAGCTTGACTTTACCGAAGAAAGTCCCGCGGAAATAAAGCGTATAACAGACTGTCTCAGGCACAGCGAAAAGGCTCTGGAAAGCGGCTATACCGGGGGACTTTACAGCCGGGGGGTCGAATAGCCGAACGCCGGTGCGGTCAAATGAAAGGATAGGATAAAATGGGCAAGGATATTAAAAAAACAATAGCGTTTTTATTTTTCCTGCTGGCGGGAATAGTGCTGGGAACGGTGACGGCAAGACTCTGCGAAAGCGTGAGCTTTTTGTCGTGGCTGGCGTACACAATGTCCGTGGGGCTTGACACAGGGGCTCCGCTGGTTCTCGACCTGATAGTGTTCAAGCTTGCCTTCGGCTTCACGCTGACGGTGAACACCGCGCAGATAATCTGCATAATCATTGCTCTCATTATTTACAACAAGACCTGCAAAAGTCTGTGAGCGCCTATGGGGAGCAGCTGATACCGGAAGGATACATAAACAGGGGGGCGGGAACTTCGTCCCCTGTTTATGTATCCTTCCGGTATAAAACCTTTTGATATGCGCATTGCCAAAATACCATGAAAAATATTGTTAACAAATAGTAAAAAAAGCTTGACAAAAGTGCTTTAATATGTTAAAATTATTTACGAAAACGTTTAACCAATATTTTTCAGGGGGTACAAATCAATGAATAAAATAAGGATAGCGGTCGTGCTGGTTTTTCTGCTTGTAATGGGCGTCGTGCTGACCGTAAGCGGCGTTAGAGACATTATACGCATTAACGGATATGTTCCCGATTTTAACTTCGACAGCATGGCTGACATTAAAAAAGGCGGATTCGTCCAAGGGTACGTTGAAAATATCTTTGACTGTTACGCGAGCGAAACCACAACCGAAACAACCATGGGGATCGAAACGTCGTCCAGAACATCCGAGGAGTACTTCCTGATGCCGCTTATCAACGAAGCCGACGTTGATAATGAGCTTTATGTTACCATATCGGCTTCAAATATTAACGACAGAAAGCTTCTGTACGCAGTTTGCGACGACACGTGGGAATACCTCGACGGCAACACCGATATCGACTTTACCGAAATGTACATAGTGGCAAGGGTAAAGAAAATGGACAGCGATCTGATGCCGCTCCTTACCGATTGGTTTACAAGCTCAGGCATTTACGACAGCGCCGCCGAAGCCGAAAAGCACGTTATTCCCTATGAATTTGTGGTATACCGCAATCTTAACGCCCCATATATCAGCCTTATAGCCGGACTGGTCATAATCGCGGCGTTCACAGTAGCGGGTGTGATCGTCTACAAGAAAATGAGACCGGCATATCCTGCCGCCGAAACATCGTATTCTCCATTATCCGTTCCGTATCAAACGGCAAATAACCCGCAGGCTTCGGGAAACAGCTTTTCCGAAAGCGGCAGACCCGCGGCAGTACCGGTTCATGATATACCTCAGCCCGTACAGCCTGACGAATTTTTTGCAAGGCCTGAAAGAAAGTCCGCTCCTGCCGCTGAAAAGGAGCTTTCCAAGCCTGAACCGAAGACGCGGGAAGAAACTCCTGCATTTATTCCGGGAAACATGGACGATCTTGACACCTCCGCGCTGAATACCGACGACCTTGCGTACTACGAAACTCCCGCCGACAGCGAGGATTACTCCGAATACGATTTTTCCAACGACGGAGATTTTGCTGACGCCGTTGCCGACAGTATTCAGCTTGATTAAATATTATTTATTCGGGGGCAGCTTACAGGCTGTCCCCTTTGTTTTTACGCGCACTCGGGCTTTATCTGATTTTGCAGGATTTTGTCGAATAATTTCCGTTGACTTTTGGAATAAAATGGTATATTATATTACTATAGCGACCATAATATTCCAAAAAGATAAGGATGATGAAAATGATTTGTCCCAACTGCGGAAAGGAATACAACGAAAAAATGACCTGCTGCATAAGCTGCGGAACGGATCTTGTCCCCTATACGGTAGAGAGGGGAACGGAGCAAAGCGGGCAGATCGCGTTTGAACCGCTTATACCCGAGGAAAGTCCGACCTCCGAAGCCGCTGAAAATTTAGGCTTTGTCAGAGAGATCGCGGGGCATTCCTCTGTTGCCTTCGAACCGTCAGAGCCCGCTCCTTCGGAGGAAAACGAAATACCTGTCCCCGTATCTGCGGCGGGCAGAAAAGGGATATCCGTTTCGGGTGCGGCAAAATTTACAGGCTCTCTTGCGGTCTCTCTGATGATGTTTGCGTTCATACTGCTTTTTTCTGTATCCTCCGCAGTAAGACTTGCCACAAGCGGCAGCAAAATAGCCCACTTTGCGGAAAGCCTTGACGTTATGAATCTTCCCGCGTCTGAGGCTGCCATACCAACGGAAGGGTACGGAGTTTCAGGCGACGCCACCGTTCAGGAAGCGATATTCGTTATGTCTCAGGGAACTGGTCTGAGCCGCGATGATATAAAGACCATTTACGAAGCCTCGACTATACAGAGCTTTATGACCTCACAGCTTACAGAATACGCTGAATTTGTGCGCAGCGGAAAGATACCCGAAAAGCTTACGGCGGACAAGCTTAAAAGTCTTTTCAGCGAAAACCTGAGCGTGATCGACGACGCTCTCGGCAAACCCCTTTCCCAGCACGACATAAATCTTGCGTTTTCCGAAATAGACAGCGTTCAGCCTGTTCTGGACAAGCTTTCACCCGCTTCGCTGGAAGAGCTTCTTGGCGGCGGAGGGATAACCGCGCTCAGGCTTCTGAGTACCATGCCGGTGATAATTGGAGCGGCGGCTTTAGCGGCGGCAATGCTTCCGCTGCTGAGGGCGATAAACCGAAAAAACTCCGCAATGCTCCGATGGGGCGGAGTGGCAGTTCTTGCAGGAGGAGCGGCAGTATCCGCAGCAGTTTTTCTGTTTACCGTACAGCCCGCGCCGATAAGGGACAGGCTTCTGAAAAGCATTGCAAAATGCGCCGCAGATGTGATAGCTCCCGATCTTTACCGCATAGGGGGCATACTTGCCGTCTTAGGAGCCGTAATGCTGATATGGGCTGGAACTCTCAAAAAGGCGCAGGCGGTGTAAACAGCGCAGGCGGTGTAAACAGCGGAACATACTGCCGGCAGGACATGATCCGAGACTCTTCGGGTAGTACCGACACGCCTCAGTTTAAAAAATGCAGGGACGGGGTTATGCCGTTTCCTGCATTTTTGCAGCTCGGAAACGCACAGCCCATGGCAATGTGCGTAAGCCTTGCAAACAGTGCCGTGATTTTTTGCCGTTTTTAATGCAATGGACATTTTGCTATTGTGTTTTCTTTTTTTATGTGATATACTTAATAAATAGCTTATTCATATCATTGACTTTTAACGGAGGAATCTGTTTTGTATATAAATAAAAAAATTATCCGCTCCGCAGTTTGCGCCCTTGCGGCAGGTGCAGCCGCCCTGCTCTGCGGCTGCACCGAGATCGATGAGGACGCTCCGGCGCCTGTTATGGCCACGGTCGTCAGCGAAAAGCCTTACCCCGTAACCGCGGGGTCTCTTGTTTTTGAAGAAGCTCCTCAAACCGTGGGCTCTCTTTCCCCTGCGGTAACGGAAATAATCTGCGAGCTCGGCTTTGAGGACAGGCTGACAGGCAGAAGCGAGTACTGCATTTACCCGGAAAGCGCGTCCGAAGCGGCTGTTCTCGGTTCCGCGGCAAATCCCGACGTGGACGCTATTATCGAATCCGCACCTGATCTGCTGATATCACTGAGTCCCATTGCCAAAAAGGATATAACTGCCATAGAAGCCGCAGGAACGCGGGTGTGGATAATATTCCCGCCTCAGTCCACGGGGGACCTTTACCGCTGCTATGAGGAGATAGCTGCCGTTTTCGGAGGAAAGCTCAACTGCTCCGCTGCTGCCGAGGACGCTCTCGAACCGCTGAAAAAATCTCTCTACGACGCGCGGGATTCTATGGAAAGCTTTGTGTACATAATGTCTCCCGAGCTGGCGGCGGCTTCGGACTCCACATTTGCCGGGAATTTTTTCTCATGCTTCGGCAAAAATGCCGCAGGTAAAAGAGACGAAAAAAACGGAGAAGAAGATATATCAATGACTGCCGAGGAGCTTCTGGCTCTCGATCCTCAGTGGCTTATCCTGCCCGACTCCGTTAGCGTCTACGAGCTTCCCGAAGAAACTTCGGGACTTTCCGCAATAAAGAATAACCGGATCATAGTTCTTAACGACGACGTACTGGAACGGATAGAACGTCCTACCTCGCGTCTGGACACCGCAGTATATGCGATACTGAATCAGATAAATGAAAAAAGCGGCGAAAATGCCGCGGACAACGAAAACAACGAAAACAACGAAAACGGCGGAAACAGTGAGAGCAGCGAAAGCCAGGAGGAATAAAATTTTTATTGTCAGCAAATAGCAAATTGGGATTAATTTTTGCCGATATAAGTTTGATTTTCGTATAAGCGGAGTTTTTTCTATTGACATCGGTAAAAATATACTATATAATAAAACTTTAGGATAAACATTTTACACGGAAAGGAATGGATCGAAATGGCTGTAAAAAAAGTCAGAATGTCCGCGGAGGGTTACAAAAAGCTTGAGGCGGATCTGGAATATCTTATTACCGTAAAACGTGCTGAGGTTGCTCAAAAGCTTAAAGAAGCAAGAGCTTTCGGAGATTTGTCCGAAAACGCCGAGTACGACGAGGCGAAAAACGAACAGGGTATACTCGAGGCAAAGATACAGGAAATGGAGCTTACACTTGCCAATGCTGTTGTTGTGGACGAGTCGGAACTGTCAAACGACGAGGTTGGCGTAGGCTCGATAGTTACTCTCAAAGACCTTGAAATGGACGAGGATATGACCCTCCAGATCGTAGGCTCCACCGAAGCAGACCCCGAAAACAATAAAATTTCCGAGGACGCTCCCATAGGTATCGCCGCTCTGAAGAAAAAGGTAGGGGACATCATCGAAGTAGAAGCTCCCGTTGGAGTTATCAAGATGGAGATACTCGCTATCAGCAAGTAAACCAACAGCTAAGTCAGTATTCAAAAGAAAGGATCGAAAAAAATGTCCGAGGAAAATCAGGTTGCAGCAGTTTCAGTACCCGCAGAGGAAGAGACCGAACAGGATATACACGTCCTGAAGAAGATAAGAATAGATAAGCTTGACGAACTTAAAGCCGCGGGAAAAAATCCCTATGAAATCACAAAGTATGACGTGACAATTTTAAACGCGGAGCTTAGAAAGGCTTACGAGGAGTCGGAAGCCAAAGCAAAGGCAGAGGCGGGGGACGACGAGGAAAAGCTCAAAGCCGCTCTGGAGGCTTCCCGCATAAACGTTAAAATTGCGGGACGTATCATGTCCTGGCGCGATATGGGCAAGGCTAATTTTATAGACGTCCGCGACGGCAGCGACCGTATGCAGGTGTATGTCCGCATGAACGACATCGGCGCGGAGGAATTTGCCGAGTTCAAGAAATGGGATATCGGCGATATCGTAGGCGTGGAGGGCTTTGTTTTCCGCACGCGCAAGGGCGAGATATCGGTGCACGCCCAAAAGATAGAGCTGCTTTCTAAGTCCCTGCTGCCCCTGCCTGAAAAGTGGCATGGTTTAAAGGATCAGGATATGCGCTACCGTCAGCGTTATGTCGACCTTATATGCAATCCCGACGTTAAGCGCACATTTATAAACAGGAGCCTTATCCTCCGCGAGATAAGAAGCTTCCTTGACAGCCGCGGTTTCCTTGAGGTGGATACTCCCGTGCTCCACACACTTGAAATAGGCGCGGCGGCAAGACCTTTCAAGACCCACCATAACGCTCTGGATATTGATATGTACCTCCGCATAGAGACTGAACTGTACCTGAAAAGACTTATTGTAGGCGGCTTTGACAAGGTTTACGAGGTGGGACGTATATTCCGCAACGAGGGTATGGATACCTCCCACAATCCTGAATTTACAACTATTGAGATGTATCAGGCGTACACAGACTACAAGGGCATGATGGATCTTATCGAAGAAATGTACCGCGGGCTTGCTTTAAAGGTTTGCGGCAAGGGCGTGGTGTCCTATCAGGGTACCGATATCGACCTTGCGTCCCCGTGGGAAAGACTTACCATGGTGGAATCCGTTAAGAAGTATGCGGGCGTTGACTACAACGACTGGGCTGACGACGAAGCCGCAAGAGCCTGTGCAAAAGCTAAGGGCATAGAGGTAGAGGAGGGCGCGTCCGCCACAAAGGGACACGTTCTTATCGCTTTCTTTGACGCGTTTGTTGAGGACAAGCTTGTGCAGCCCACTATTATATATGATTACCCCGTGGAGAATTCTCCGCTGGCAAAGAGAAAGCCCTCGGACCCTGCATTTACCGAGCGGTTCGAGTATTTCATCTGCTGCCGCGAAATGGGCAACGCTTTCTCCGAGCTTAACGACCCTATCGACCAGAGAGAGCGTTTTGTAAAGCAGGCTGAGGCAAAGCGTGCTCAGGGCGCTAACGCCTCCGTAGACGAGGATTTTGTTACCGCACTGGAATACGGTATGCCTCCCACAGGCGGTCTGGGCCTGGGTCTTGACAGGCTTGTAATGCTTCTTACGGACAGCGCGTCTATCAGGGACGTTCTGCTGTTCCCCACGATGAAGCCTATTGACTGATCCAAAAACCCCCGACAGGAACGGAATATCCGTACTGTCGGGGGTTTTATCAGTCAACATTAATTTATATGTTAACCACTACATTGCGATAATAAAATTAACCGTTCCGAAAGAAAAGCAAACGGGTATGACGCAGGCGTTGGAAAGCTCGCTCATATCAAACCGCTCGTAGAATCTCTGGGACTCAAGGTTCAGTCTGAGTCCCTCCTCGTTCGCCATCCTTCCTGCAAAAATGCCGTTGTGCAGGTTGATAAAATTGCTTATGCAGGTGTGGGTATAGTCGTCCTCGGCGGTGAGGTGCTCGTTAGTGAAGCGGGAGGCAAACTCTATCATCGAGGAAGCGTCCGCGTCGATTATCGTCAGCGCATGAAGGCCGCCCTCTATTCTCTGGGCGGCGCACGCCGAGAGCACTCCCATAAGAGCGCGGGCGTCCATTGGGGTAAAATCGCTGCCGATAAAGCGGATAAGGTTTTTGAAAAGGAGCGAAACATATCCTGTCATATAGCCGGAACCGTTTATTGAATTAAAGTTGTAAAAATTCCTTACAAGCCTTTGTGCGGACGCGTCGTTTTCACTGCTGAAATCCGCGTCTGAAATGCTGTTTTCAATTTTATAGGAATTGAGCGCCTGCTCGAACTGAGAGGTGGTCATATAGCCGCTGTTTACAAGAGCCTGACCAAGAATAAGATGTCCTGCGGGCTGGGCTTTAAGCAGCCTTTCCACGTCGGCTCTGGAGATATAGCCCATATCCACCATAACGTCGCCTATTCTTTTATCCGCTTTTTGCTGCTCGTAATGAGCCTTTTCCACCTGAACGGCAGTCATAAGCCCCGCGTTAATGGCAAGCATACCGATCTGGGGGCGGGTATCATTCATTGTTCGGAGCACTTCCGAAAGGTGTTCCGGAGAGACAAGCTGCTGCTGAAGAAGGTAGTTTCCGAAAAACTGCGTAAACATTGCAAAAGCTCCTCTCTTATCTTCAGTAAACGTTTTCTTATCTGTAAATTCACATTATTATATATAATATTATACAATAATTATAAGTATATTTCAATACATTTTTGAAATATTTTTAACACATTTTTAACAAGTTTTTTTGTGCATTTTGCTGATTGTTTTTGCACCGAATATCCAAAGATGCGGGCAAATCCTTTGCCCAAAAGGATTCAAGCCAGATTTGTGCGTATTTGTAGAAAAAGACGCAGGCATTTTTAGACTTGACATTTTAAAAAAATTCTGTATAATTTATTATATATTAACATTTTCCGTTTGCGGCGGATTCTCCGCATTATAATTATAATATTGTAATACTGTTCAGAGAGGAGTACCGGTTATGGAACAACTGCGCGAAAAAATATTGGACGAACTCAAAAAAGCCGGCGTTGACGTTGACGGGACAATTTCCCGTTTTATGGACAATTCGGAAATTTACATCAAGTTTTTGAAAAGGTTTCCCAATGAGGACAGGTTCACTCCGGTAAAGGCCGCCGCCGCGGAAAAGGATTTTGACGAACTAAACAAGACCGCCCATAAGCTTAAAGGGGTATCCGCAAATCTGGGGATGACCGAGCTTTCCGAGGCGGCGCACAAGATCGAGATTAAAGCAAAAGACGGTTCCCTGGACGGAATCGACAGCGATATGGAGAACGTAGAGAAATTATATAACGATGTCTGCCGCATTATCAAGGAAAACACATAAATGCCGAGTCTTTGCCTATGCCGTTGCCTGCTGCGTAAATAAAGCATTTTTCCGCGGCAAGGGCGGCTTAGAAATAATGAATTGTATAAACAGCGTGGACTTGCCGCAGTCCGCGCTGTTATTTTAATGCTTTGTCCGTATTTCCGTAACAGAGTTTATTTCCCCAAAACCGAAACCGTACATCAAAAATCCGAAAATTATCGACAAATCAAATTTAATGTGGTATAATTCATTTATGATCAAATTTCCTGTGTACGGAGGTACTGTTATGAAAACTAAAATACTTTTTACAATTGCAGCCGCCCTGACAGCTTGTGTTTTTCTGCTCTCCGAAGGAGTATCCGCAGCCAATGGAAAAACTGATAAGAAAAGCATACGTCTTGACGTTGGCCAAGCCGAAATAACCGAGGGAGACTCCATTACCCTGAAGCCGTCGATAACCGGTTACAAAAAGTGTACAATAAGCTGGTCGTCATCTGACAAAACTGTTGCGTCGGTAAAAAAGGGCGGGGTAGTTACCGCGCTTAAAGCGGGTACTGCGGATATCTCCGTCAGGATAAAGGGTACTGCTCTGAAAGCTGTGTGCAGGGTAACTGTTGCGGCAAAGGAACCCGCTCAAACTGATCCTGACGGTTACAAAACAATCGTTGTCGACGGCAAGACTCTTTCTCTTACCTTTGAAGACGATTTTAACGGCGATACCCTTGACGAGACCAAATGGGAAAGAGGCCCCGAGCAGAAAAGACAGGATCTGAACAACTACTGGGACAACAGTATGTCCTATCTTGACGGAAAAGGAAATCTCATTATCGGAATGTCCTACGACAGGGAAACCGACCGATTCTTGAGCGGAGCGGTAAGAAGCCGCGGCAAGTTCGAGCAGGCTTACGGTTACTTTGAGATACGCTGCACAGTCAACAATGTTCCCGGTTACTGGACGGCTTTCTGGCTGATGGGAGACAGCGTGACCGACGAGACAAACGGCGGCAGGAACGGTACCGAGATAGACATTATAGAAACGCCGTACTATAATACAAAGCAAGTACAGAACACACTTAACTGGGACGGCTACGGCAGCTGTCACAAGTCGTCGGGAAACGTTTCGGACATTGACGTTTACGACGGGGAATACCACACATTTTCCCTGCTGTGGACAGAAAAAGAGTACGTTTTCTATGTTGACGGAAAGGAATCCTGGCGCACCGACGCGGCGAAAGCGCTCGGTACCTGCGAAGTGCCTCTGTTTATAAAGATATCCTCCGAGACCGGTTCATGGACGGGTATCCCCGATCCGGAAAAGCTCCCTGACTGCATGAAGGTCGACTATGTAAGGGTCTACCAAGAAACCGAAAGGGGCGCTCTGAAATAAAGATACTTCACACCTCCGATCTGCACTTAGGCATATCTCTTTGCGGAGTACCTCTTATTCCATATCAGCGTGAGCTGTGCAGTTCAATTTGCGGACTTGCGGAGCAGAAGCAGGCGGACGCGGTAATAATCGCGGGAGATATTTTTGATACCTCCATAGCTTCCGCAGAAGCCGTAAGGCTCTGGAGCGGATTTGCCACAAGGCTTTGCACTGAAAAAAAGATACCCCTGATAGTCTGCGCGGGAAATCACGACGGCGCGGCAAGACTTTCCTCCTGTTCGGAGCTGCTTAAAGCTTCGGGACTTTACATATCAGGGTCTTTTGAGGATGCGTTTGTTCCCGTTAGGATAGGGAACGCCGCAGTCTATTCGCTGCCCTATTTCAATCCTTCGGACGCGGCGGCAGTTCTTGGGTGCGGATCCGACGCCGTCTCCGCTATGAAAGCAGCGGTCTCGGAGATGATTTCAAAGGCTGACAGGTCGTTATGCAATATCCTTGCCGCCCACTGCTTTGCGGCAGGGGGAACAGCTTCGGAAAGCGACATATCCGCAAGAGCAGCCGAATCGGTAGGAGGAGCGGACAAGATTCCCGCAGACGTTTTTAACGGCTTTGACTACGTCGCTTTGGGACATCTTCACAAGGCGCAGACGCTCTCAAAGCCGAATGCGGATACTCTTATAAGGTACAGCGGAGCTCCTCTGCCATATTCTTTCGGTGAAGCGCGGTACAAAAAGACCGTCACCCTGTACGATACCGATACCCGCTCTGCAGAGGCTATAGAAGTACCCCAGCCTTACCGTCTGAGAACTCTGGAGGATACATATGAAAATATTCTCGCCTTTGCGGAGTCGGACGAGCGCCGTGATGATTACATGAAAATAACCGTTACCGACAAATTTGCCGGAGACGGCGCGTTTATTCGGCTTAGGGAGCTGTATCCAAAGCTTTTGCAGTTTTCGGGTATGCGCTCCGAAGCTTCGGAAAATACGGAAACAACTGCTGCGGCCGCTTCTGAAATGGATATCGTTTCTCTTGCAGTGCGCTATCTTGAGGAACGGCGTGGAACGGGAGCCGACGAAGACGAGCTCAGGTGGCTGTGCGAGGCGTTAAAGGGGCTTGAAGAAGAAACGTAAAAAGAAAGGCGGAAAAATGAATACCATGATAAAAAAATACACCGACATACTTTTGAAAGCGATACTTACCGGCATAGCCATCGGTATAGGAGGAACTGTCTATCTGTCCTGCGAAAACAAGACCGTGGGAGCGTTCCTGTTCGGCACGGGACTGTTTACCATACTCACGTTCGGGTTTATGCTTTTCACGGGAAAGGTGGGCTACGCCGTGGAAAACAAGCCCTCCTACCTTATAGACCTTGTTCTGATATGGTTCGGCAATCTTATCGGTACGGCTCTTACGGCGGGGCTTGTCCTTATGACAAGGATAGGCGCGGGCATTTCGGAAAAGGCGGCGGCTTTGTGCGCCGTTAAACTTTCCGACGGTTTGGTCAGTATATTTATACTTGCCTTTTTCTGCGGAATGCTCATGTTTATTGCCGCAGACGGTTACAAAAACATAAAAAATCCCGTTGGACAAATGCTGGCGGTGTTCCTGCCCGTAATGACCTTTATACTCAGCGGCTTTGAGCACTGCGTCGCTAATATGTACTACTTCACAGCGGGGCACACCTGGTCTGCAAAAGGCGCGCTCTGGATGCTTGTGATGACATTGGGCAACGCTGCGGGAGGGATACTTATACCACTTTTCAGAAAGGGTTTTGCAAAGGATTAAACAGCAGAAAACGCACAAAACGGAGCGGGTCTTTGGAGAGACCGCTCCGTTTTGTTTTTATACTATATGCGGTTACTTCTTTTGGGGCTGGCCTGGCTGAGCGTTGTTCGCCGCGACCTCCTTGATGGAAGTTACAAGACCTGCAAGCCCCTGGATTTCCGAGGGAATAATGATCTTTGTTGCGCGTCCGTCCGCCGCCTTTGCAAAGGCTTCGAGGCTCTTGAGAGCGATAACGTTGTCCTGCGGATTGGAATTGTTCAGCTTAACAAGGCTTTCCGCAAGGGCGTTCTGTACAAGCTGAATTGACTCCGCCTCGCCCTGCGCCTCGAGTATCTTCTGCTGCCTTACGGCGTCGGCGCGGAGTATCATTGCCTGCTTTTCCGCCTCGGCGCGTAGGATTTCCGCTTCCTTGTCGGCTTCGGCGCGGAGTATCTTGGACTCCTTTTCACCCTCTGCAACAAGCACCTGAGACTTCTTTTCACCCTCCGCCTGGAGTATCTTTTCACGTCTTTCGCGCTCCGCTTTCATCTGACGTTCCATGGAATCCTGTATCTCTCTGGGAGGAATAATGTTTTTCAGTTCCACACGGTTTACCTTGATACCCCACGGGTCTGTAGCCTCGTCGAGGATAGCGGTTATCTTTGCGTTGATAACGTCTCTGGAGGTAAGAGTAGCGTCCAGCTCAAGCTCGCCTATGATGTTACGGAGAGTTGTTGCAGTAAGGTTCTCTATCGCCGCAAGGGGACGCTCAACACCGTAGGTATAAAGCTTTGAGTCGGTAATACGGTAGAACACGACAGTATCTATCTGCATGGTAACGTTATCCTTTGTGATAACGGGCTGAGGCTTAAAGTCCGCGACCTGCTCTTTTACGGAGACTCTCTTTGCAACCTTTTCGATAAAGGGTACAACATAGTGAGGACCTGCGTGGAGAGAGCGGGAATAAGTACCCAGCCTTTCGACCACGTATTCGTTAGCCTGCGGAACAAACTTGATACCCGAAATAAGAATAATGATGACCAGAACTATAAGACCGATAAAAATATACTCCATAATAACGTCAACCTTTCAAATAAAAATTTTGTGCGTATTTGTATTCGCCTTTACTTTTGCGTACCGGTTTCGTCCCCGCCGCTTTTGAGGATCACCGCAAGCTTTGCTGAACGCACTTCGGTCACAGTTACCACCGATTCCGCAGGAATTTTTGCACCGTCCGCAGAAACGGCAGCCCAGTTAACGCCCCCGAGGCGGACTCTGCCTTTGCCTGTTTCGTTGTCGATAGCTTCGGTAACAACCGCGGTTTTTCCCACTTCAAGCTCGGAATTAGTAGGGATAAACTTGTTCGGGAAAAGCTTTTTCAGAAGCGGACGGGTAAACGCCAATAGTATTCCCGAAATAAGTGTAAATACAATAAGCTGGAGAGTAAGATTTCCGCCCAGCGAAGCGGTTATAAGCG
Organism: uncultured Oscillospiraceae bacterium; assembly: GCA_910586535.1. Taxonomy (GTDB): domain Bacteria; phylum Bacillota; class Clostridia; order Oscillospirales; family Ruminococcaceae; genus RGIG8773. The sequence continues at coordinate 22,519 of CAJUHS010000007.1, read as the reverse complement.
CACCTAAAGCTCCCGCCGCGAACCATACCGAAACAAGCGCAAAGGTTGCGGCTTCCACCATGAGCGCGGCTATAAAGAATATGATCCAAAAAATTATCATACCGGAATCTCCTTTCCGTAAAATTTTGCATTTGGATTTTGGCTTTATATGTTCCGGGAGAAAAACCCCCTCAAGATAATAATAGCACATATATGAACGAAATGCAAGCAAAATTTTATGGAAATTTGGAATCTGTCCGTACTTTTAAGAAACTAACGCGGCAGCAGTTACAATGTGATTTTCTTATTATTTGTGCGTTCAAGAATATAGTCGGCAGATACATTGTGGAAATCCGCAAGCTTTTTGAGTATCTCAGTCGGAATATCAATATCTCCCCGTTCGTAATTGCTGTAAACGCGTTGGCTGCAATTCAGTATTTCAGCCATTTGCTTTTGAGTCATGTCCTTGTCTTCACGCAAATCTCTTATTCTTCTGTACATATTGCTACATCAATCATCAGTTAAAAATTTATACGGAGGTACTTCCAAAACTTCTGAAATATCAAAAAGAGTATCAAGGGAAACGGCTCGGTTAACGTTCGGAGCTTCTACAGCTCCGATAAACGAGGTATCTTTGCTGATTTTTTCAGCTAACTGCTCCTGCGTAATACCCTTGCTTTTACGGTAATAGCTTATTTTTAAGCCAATTCTCCTGTATTTATCATAATATTGCTTTTTCATATTAAGCCTCCTTGCCTAATAAAATTTTAGCAAATTATGTTGACTTTTGTAATTGTATATAGTACAATATATATTATACTATATATAATAAATATATTATACAAGGAGATAAAAATATGAAAAGCTGCTTTTTTACGGGATACGAATCTTATTCCTATAACGACGACCCCGACGCTTTGGATTATTTTGCAAATTTAGTCGAGATCCTTGTCGAAAACGGCGTTACCGATTTTTACAGCAGCGGCTCGCTCGGCTGGGATAAAGAATGTGAATTTGCAGTATATGCTATGAAAAAAATAATGAACTATTCACAGATTAAGCTGCACTATGTTTTGCCGTGCCCGCCGGAAATATACTCACAAAATTGGAGCGAAGAGGACAAGGATTACTTAAAAATAAGGATAAAAGTTGCCGACAGCGTTGAAATAGTATCAAACGGCAACGATAAAAACTGTATTGAAAAAAGAAACGCCCGGCTTGTTGAGCTGGGCGATATATGTGTTTGCTATTTTAACAGAAATGATTTTTCCAGCAGCACGGGACAGACTGTCCGCATGGCAGAAAAAGCAAATAAAATAATTTTTAATCTGAACTTTTTACACAAATGCCACCCCCGCCTTACCAAAGACGGGGAATTAGCATAAACTTTCAACTGTCAGCTACCGTTATCCCCAGCACATCAAGGCTGTCCTTATCAACAGGGGACGGGCATGAGGACATAAGCTCGGAGGCGTTCTGCACCTTGGGGAACGCGGTAACGTCACGCAGGCTGTCCGCGCCGCACATTATCATTGCAAGGCGGTCAAGACCTATTCCCATACCGCCGTGGGGAGCCGCGCCGTACTTGTATGCCTCAACCAGAAAGCCGAACTTGGCTTCTATCTCCTCGTCGGTAAGACCCAGCGCCTTAAACATTTTCTGCTGGAGTTCATAGTCGTTGATACGGATGGAACCGCTGGAAAGCTCCGTGCCGTTGAGAACAAGGTCGTATGCCTTTGCAAAGACCTTTTCGGGGTTTGTGTCAAGGTACCGGAGACACTCGTCCATAGGCATTGTAAAGGGATGGTGCATTGCGTCCCAATGCTCTGTCTCCTCGTTATACTCAAAGAACGGAAATTCGGTTATCCACAGGAAATTAAACTTTTCCGCAGGAATAATGTCCAACTGTTTCGCAACTTTTAGGCGGAGCGCACCCAAAGTCGGCAGGGTAACGCTGTTCTTGTCCGCAACGATGAGCACCACGTCGCCATTTTCCGCGCCGACCGCAGAGAGTATACTGTCCAGCTCACCCTCGCCCATAAATTTCGCAAATGAGCAGTTTGGAGCGTCTTCGACCCAGCGGACGTAGGCAAGTCCCTTCGCGCCGATTCCGCGGACATATTCGGTAAGCTTGTCAATTTCTTTTCTTGTAAGGGTACCGGCCGCATTCCTGGCAGTAATGGCGCGCACCGAGCCGCCGGCTTCAATTGCGGAGGTGAACACGCCGAAGCCGCAGCCTTTGACGATTTCCGAAATATCGGTAATTTCCATGCCGAAACGGGTGTCTGGCTTGTCCGAACCGTAACGGTTCATAGCGTCGGTGTAGGTAAGTCTCGGCAGGGGAGCGGGGATATCCACATTAAGCACATCCTTAAAAAGTCTCTTGATAAATCCCTCGCCCATTTCCATGATGTCCTCAACGTCAACAAAGGACATTTCAAGGTCTATCTGGGTAAACTCCGGCTGTCTGTCGGCGCGCAGGTCCTCGTCTCTAAAGCAGCGTGCAAGCTGTATATAGCGGTCAAATCCCGATACCATAAGAAGCTGCTTATATATCTGGGGGGACTGGGGCAGAGCGTAAAACTTTCCCTGATGTACCCTCGACGGAACAAGGTAGTCCCTTGCGCCCTCAGGGGTGGACTTTATCATCATTGGAGTTTCAATTTCGATAAAACCGTTCTCATAGAAGTAGTCGCGGGCAGTCTTGGCAATTTTGCTGCGCATGATGATGTTGTCCTGCAAGGGCTTGCGGCGCAGGTCGAGGTAGCGGTACTTCAAACGAAGTTCCTCATTGGTGTTAGTATTGTCCACAATTTCAAAGGGAGGGGTCTGCGCCTTTGCAAGAATACGCAGATCGTCCACAAAAATTTCAACGTGACCGGTGGGTATCTTGTCGTTGACGCTTTCGCGTTCGCGCACCTCGCCCTTAGCCATAACGACGTACTCCGAGTGGCAGGAAGAGGCTTTCTCAAAGACTGCCTTGTCGGTAGTCTCGTTGAAAGTTAGCTGCACAACCCCCGTTCTGTCACGGAGGACAATAAAAATAATTCCTCCCTTGTCGCGGACGGTGTCAACATATCCGCCGACTGTGACGGTCTCCCCCGCGGTGAGAACCTCGCCGCAGTAATGGGTTCTTTTAAGACCTTTCATGGTATCCATATTAATTACTCCTTTTTATACGTATAAAAATTTTATTGTGAAATATCGGTGTCAAATATCATCTTCTTACAATTCGGACAATATTGCGACTGCAATTTGAATTTTCCAATTGAATACTGCACGCTTCCTATCCTGCCCTTTCCCGCAAGCTTATCCGCAAGACCCAATTTGTCTCCGTATGCTTCCCAATACACGCGGCTTCGCCCGTCGCCGGACATTTCGCCTGCTATCATTTCCTGTTCGCAAAATGGACATTTCATATGTTTCCCTCCAAACAAAAACTATCAAATGTCAGCCGAACCAAACATCTCCTCCACAAAAATATTGGAAAAATTATCAATAAACTTGTCGTCCAGAGCAATATCCGCCTGCTCGCCGCTTGCCATATTTTTAAGCTTTGCAGCACCGCTTTCAAGCTCGTTGTCGCCCAGTACGATAACAAACGCCGCACCTATCTTGTTGGCGTACTTCATCTGCGGCTTGATACCGCGGTTCATGGTGTCAAACTCGGCCCGGTAGCCCTCGTCCCGAAGCTGCTTCGCCATGACAACGGACTTCTCCCTCGCCTTGTCGCCCATTGCTGCAATATAAAGATCGCACTTTTTGGCTGGAACAAACTCTGCGCCCTTGTTCTCCATAGTCATGATAAGACGTTCAAGACCCATTGCAAATCCCAGCGCCGGTGTGGGATTACCACCAAGCTGCTCGATAAGTCCGTCGTAACGTCCGCCGCCGCAGACCGTACCCTGTGCGCCTATGTCCTTGGTGATGAACTCGAAAACTGTCTTTGTGTAGTAGTCCAGACCGCGTACAATTTTCGGGTCAATGCTGAACTCGATATCCATTGCGGAAAGACAGCTTTTCAGTTTCTCAAAGTGAGCGGAGCACTCCTCGCAGAGAAAATCAAGAATAACGGGCGCGCCCTTCGCAACGTCCTGACAAACGGGACTTTTGCAGTCCAGAATACGCATAGGGTTGCGCTCCAGACGGTCAAGACAGGTGGGGCAAAGCTCGCTTTTTCTGCCATCAAAATATTCTTTCAGAGCCTTGTGGTACTCGGCGCGGCATTTCGGACAGCCTATGGAATTTATAAACAGCTCCACATTGTCAAGTCCCAAACGGTCAAGCAGGGACTTCGCCATTGCAATGACCTCCGCGTCAGCGGACGCGTCACCGCTTCCGTACATCTCGGCGCCGAATTGATGGAACTCGCGGAGACGTCCCGCCTGCGGCTTTTCGTGACGGAAGCATGAGATCATATAGTACACCTTTTGGGGCAGCGCGTCGTTGAGCAGACCGTTTTCAATAGCCGCTCTTGCCGCCCCCGCCGTACCCTCCGGACGCAGAGTAAAATCGTCGGGATCTTTTCCGTTGGCGGGACTTTTCGCCGTCACGCCGTACATTTCTTTCTGCACCACGTCCGTAGTGTCCCCAACGCTGCGTTTGAAAAGCGAGGTGTTTTCAAAAGTTGGGAAACGTATCTCCCGAAAGCCGTAACACTCCGCAGTGTCGGCGGCGCACCTCTCCACGGTCTGCCATTTGTAGACCTCCGCGGGAACAACGTCCTGTGTTCCTTTGGGTCTGTTTGTTATTATTGCCATTTTTGTGCTCCTTTCCTGTTATGGGGTAGAAATAAGAGGATAAAAATTTCCTCTGTGAAATTTTTATATTTTTATTTTGACAACACTTGGGACAGCCTTTTCAAATTCAGTTTGACTTCCGAAAGCTCTGCATTTGCAAGCTCGCTGAGGGAATATTTTTCCGCCATTGACTTTATCATCTCACAGCCAAGGTAGTAACCCGCGTTGGAACGTCCCTCAAAATCATTCCAATCGCCGAAAAACGGCTGAACGCTCTCTCCGCTTTCAACACGCTTCAGAAACTCGGAAAACAGCCGGCTGCGGTTTTCGGTACACCATTTAAGCCAGCCGTTTTTGTCCTGATGATAAAAGCTTTTATCACCGCAAAGAATCTGCTCCGCGTACATTGCCATACCCTCGCTGTAAAGCTGCCATAAAGCTTTTTCCGCCGGACTTTTCGGCTCGGTACGGATATTTCTCACTTGATAATGCCATATATGTCCCAATTCGTGGTATACCAGCCCTGCCATGCTTTTTTCATCTGTCCAACACAGTTCGGCGATTTTTTCAATACCCAGCAGTACCGCGGAAGTTCCGTCAATACCGGTCGCCCAGCCCGCGCCGCTGCAAAAACCGAGATACAGGACAATATGTGCGTCCAAATCGCAGTCCAGCTTTTCCCGAACCCGTTCCGCAAGACCGTGTGTAATTGAGCAAAAAGAATCGTGGCCTGTTCAAGCTTGTCCTTATCCGCATATGCCGCTTGCAGAACAGGCAGGATACCGCATTCAAAATCGTAACCGGCAGTATCGTTTTTTATTTTGTCCGCAAAAGCAAACGGCGGAAGAATATTTTAGGCGTAACGTTCCCAGCAGTCTAAATCAAATCTGCCGTTGGGAAAGCAGGTAAATATATCGCCGAATGTGTCTGTAACTTTCATAAAATACTTCCTTAAAACAAAAACCGCCCGATCAGAGACCGGAGGCTAAAGTACAGACGACAGAAATTTCTATCCTCTGCCTTATAACTCTCTATTCTCTAAAAGGGACGGCGAATAACCGTGATACCACCCAAATTCATCTGCAAAAAGGCTGAGACTTTAATCTTGCCGGCCAAAAATGCACACCGGGAAATTTTACTGCCGAAACGAAAAGCTTTCGTTTCGTAATATACCGAATTGCAGACCTCATTGACCCTTAACGCGGGAAACGTCCGTCCTTTATCAGACGGCGGCTCACAGGTGTCCTTGGCATAATTTCCCCACGGACGCTTTCAGCAGGCGGAACTTGTGCCGCACGCGCCCTCTCTTTGGAGCGGAAAAAATGTTACTCTCCCGATCAAAGCCTTTAAACTTTTACAGAATAATAATAACTCAAAAAAGTTTTTTTGTCAAGTAAAATTTTGTAAATAAAATATACCGGGCAAAACAGTCTTGTACGGCAGGTACCCGCCCGTTAAATTCAATACTTTTTTACAAGCTGTGAAATCAGCGCCCGGCAGGTATTCATTTGGATACAAGCGTAAAATTTCTCGGTTGTTTCTTTTCCTTTTCCTATAGTTGTGGCGTTATTTGCGTCCTCCTCTGTTTCCCAAAGAACAAAATCCGTCCATATATTGTCTTGCAGGTAATGCTCCCAGGAAATAAAGCCTTTTGCCTTTGAAATGATCTCATCATGCAGTTTTTGGGTCAGTTCAATAAACTCTTCCTTGTTTACGTTTTTCTTTAGCTTGTATGAAAATATCCATGCGGTTTTCGCCATGCAAAGTCTCTCCTTTTTAACTTAAAATAAAGAGCGGAGTACGAGGTATGCGGCGGCAATATTCTGAAAAAAGTTAAATAAGACTGCTTATAAATTATAAACGCAATGCGTGCCAAAGCACGCATTAACTGTCAAAATATATGTGCAGATCATGCGCCGCTTATGCGGGATTAACTATCTGCCGCCAGTCAAGGTCGCCTCTTTCAAGGGCGTGAATAAGAGCCTCCGCCGTGGCAATATTTGTGCCCACCGGAATATTATGAACGTCGCAGAGCCTGAGCAGATCGCGTTCGTTCGGCTCATGAGCCTTGGGCGTAAGAGGGTCTCTGAAAAAGAGGAGCAAATCTATTTCATTGCAGGAGATACGCGCGCTTATCTGCTGCGCTCCGCCCTGGGAGCCGCTCAGATACCGCTGTATGGTGAGTCCCGTAGCCTGTTCTACCATTTTCCCCGTCGTACCCGTAGCGCAGAGATTGTGTCTTGACAGCACGCCGCAGTACGCAATACAGAACTGTACCATAAGTTCTTTTTTAGAATCGTGCGCAATCAAAGCTATATTCATTATTTATCATTCCTCCCCTGTAAGAACTGAAGTAAAAACGCAAAATAAATGCAGAATCGCATATTTTATACGTCTTAATATGATATGCAGGAACGGTAAATCCCGGGGATACACGTCTCTGCGTCCCCCGGCCGCAGGTCTCAGCTACTGTAGAAGTATCTTAAAGCTGAGGGGAACGTCCTCTCCCTTTATTCTCTTGGAGATAGCGTCAAAGGCTTTAAAAGCCAGAGAAGCCGACGGAAGCGGGATACCCTTGCCCGTAGAAACCACAACGTCGTTGTCGTTGGGGATAACTCCGATAAGCTGAACGCCTACGGTGTCGATTATAGAGTCAAGGTCGGGAATAAGATCTGCCTTGAAGATTTCGGGATCCACCTTGTTTATGATAAGACGCTGCTTCTTGTTGCCCCTCTTGTAGAACTCATCGGACATAAGTCTTGCGTCGCGGACGCATATGGGGTCTGGAGTAGTGTTTATAAGGATAAGGTCTGACTGTTCAACAACGTCGAAAACGCTTTCGTTAGTACCCGCCGAAGTATCTACGATTATGTATTCGTAGTACTTTCTCATCTCGTTGCATATACTTGAAATTGTTTCCGCGTCAACCTTTGCGAACGGGTCTTCCGGAGCGCAGACTATGCTCAGGTTGTTTGCGAGCTTTACCTGAGTGGTAGCCTTGTAAATATCGCATTCTCCCTTGAGAACTGTGCCCAGATCGTATTTAACATCGTCCTTGACGCCAAGCATGATATCAAGGCAGCGGAGACCGAAATCCAGCTCGATGATAAGAGTTCTGTGCCCCTGTTTAGCCAAGGCAAAGCCCAGCTCGGCGCATATAGAAGATTTGCCTGTGCCCCCCTTGCCGGAGGTTATCGCAATAATTTTTGACATGAAAAAGCTCCTTTCCGAAACAGCGCAGTACTCAAAATTGGAATGAGCAAATTGAGCAGCAAAATAATATCAGCTAATTTATATTTTACCACAAAATGCAGATTTGTCAAAGCGTTTTTAAACATTCTGCACAATTTTGTTGAGATGTTGATAAATGATTTGTGGTTTTTGTGCATATTCAACAAAACCCAGAGCAGCTTTTCAAACGTAATGAGAATAATTCCGCAAAGTGTGTAAAACGACACATAAAACCAAGCAATTCACCTTATCGGACTACAGCACAGTCAGTTAATCCGCAAGTCCCGCCATAGCCTCCTCGGTTCTTGCAATGACCGGCTTGGGAACAGAGTAGTTCTTATTATAATATGCTTCAATAAGCTGTCTTATCATAAATTTTGAGTATTCGCCGTGCTCTACCATTCCCGAAAACGCTATCTCGGGATCGTCGGCAGGATAAAAGCCTATAAACGCCGAACTTGTGTCCTCCGCTGAAGTGACCTGCGGAGTACCCGTCTTTATCGCCGCCGCTTCGGGCAGATCGGTAAGAAGATAGGGCGTATAGTAATCCTTCTGAGTAGGATAGCCATACTGAGCGAAAGCTGCAGCCTGTTTCATTCCCTGCGTTACAAGGTCGAAAGTCTCGCCGGTCTTGTCGGGGATAGTCAGCATTATCTCGGGTTCAATCACAGAAACAACGTCCTCCATATTATAGGTGTAAACGCTGTCCACAAGGTGAGGCTGATACCGCACTCCCTTGTTGGCGATAGTGCTTGCCTGTACCGCCATCTGGAGCGGCGTTACCGCTGTTTCCGACTGACCTATGGCGACCTGAACCACAAGTCCCGCCTGCCATTCCTGGTTGACCTGCTGCATGGTCTCCGGCGTGGCTATTTTTCCCTTTGCGCCGCCGGTCTCAAGATAGCAGTCGTCTCCCAGACCGTACTGATTGGCGTAGCTTTCTATCATATAGGGACCCATAAGTCTGCCCACCTCATAGAAAAAGATATTGCAGGATTTTTCTATTGCCGTGACAACGTTAATGCTGCCGTGCCAGCCGGTGCAGTTCGGCTTGTAGTCGTCCCAGTAGGTATACTTTTGTCCGCAGAAGATCATGGAGCTTTTGTTTACGAAGCCCTCGTTCAGCGCCGCCGTGGCGGTAACGGTTTTGAACGTAGAGCCGGGGCGGTACAAGCCGTTTGTGGCTCTGTTGACGAGCGGAGTGTTTTCGCGGTTTATGACCGAAGCATAGTCGGTGAGATAATCGTTGATATCGTAGGTGGGAGCGGTCGCAGCCGCGAGCAGCGCGCCTGTTTTAACATCCAGCACAACTATGGCTCCCGCGTTGGCATTCTCGCCCTTTTTGTTGTAGGAGGTTTGATTGTTGAGCCACAGAATATGGTTTTCCAGTATTTCCTGCACCTTTCTCTGGTAGTTCATATCGAGGGTGAGCTTTATGGTGTTCCCCGGGACGGCTTCCTCCGTTACCATATCGGAAACCACCGCGCCGTTTAAAAGCTCCAGCGTGCGGGTACCCTTTGTGCCGCGGAGCTTGCTCTCCATAGCCTTTTCAATGCCGGATTTTCCTATAACGTCGTTGAGGGCGTAGCCGTTGGCTTTGTTTTCGCTGTACTCCTCCGCGTTTATTGCGCCTACTGTGCCTATGAGGTGCGGAGCAACGTCTCCTGCGGTATAGACTCTTATAGCCTCCTCAACTATGTCCATGCCGTCAAGGGTATAGGCGGCTTCCTTGAGGCGGACTACCGTGTCCATGGGAATATCCTCCGCAAAGGTGTAGCGGTTGGAAAGCGAAAAGCTTCTGAGGAACATTTCGTACCGCACTCCCGCAATAATGCGCTTTTCCTCATCGCTGAGGCTTTCATCTATGCCGTAGCGCTTATACAATTCAATAAGGCAGTCCTCGGCGGTGGCGTAGTGCTGAAGCTCGATATTTTTTCTCAGCTTTATAGCGTCGCTGTCCCTTGCTTCAAGGTAGCTGTAGGGACGGTTTTGAGTTATTGGAAGAGTGTCTATCCACGCCACGCCGTCCTCTTTAAGAATGTTTGCGATACCGAGTATAATGCGGTTTATTCCGGCGCTGTCCGAGGGAAAGAATGCTTTTTCAATTACAACATTAAATCCGGTTTTGTTGCTTACTATCTCGTTTCCGTGTATATCTACTATCTCTCCGCGTGGGGAGGTTATTATCTGGGAAGCCTGACGGGTTGTCTTGGCTTTTTCAAGGTACTCCGCGCCGTCAACCACCTGTATTTTCATAAGGTCGACCGCGCACATCCCCATAGCCGCAAGAATTACTATAAAGAAAAACGCCGCTCTCAGGCGTTCAAAAAATTTTCGCATAGCTGTATCCTTTCATAGGGTATAGAAATTAAATTTTAACAGCGAATCAAAATATTTACGACATCCGCCAATTTGCCCGTCCACTTGAGGGAGCATTGCTAAACTGATGATTAAACTGATTTGCGTTGGGGGTGACTCAGCCCGCGGGGACTCCCCGCTACTCTCTTACGATATCGTCGGATTTTTCCTCGATGTAGCTTTCGTCAATAAGACCGAGATGTCTTGAAAGAAATCTTACGATAAAGAAGAACGGTACTGCAGCTATAGAGGTATAGATCATGACGGGCAGAAATTCTCCTGTGAAAATTTTTCCCGCCGAGTCGTACTCCCATATGGCGTAGTAAAAAAAGTAGTGTACCGTACCCTGCACAATAACAGCCGCCGCGTTCAGAGCAATGATGTTAAGGATATGCCTGCGCATGAAAAAGTGAAAAAGCAGTGACGCAGCCAAACAGCACCACATCATAATAATGCCGCTCAGACCGATAAGCGTACCCTGGGCGGTGTCAAGCAGAAGTCCCGCCGCGCAGCCCATAAGCGCGGAATCGAATGGTTCCTCAAACATGGCTATGCACATTGCCGCGGGAATGACAAAAAGCGGCGTGCGAAGCATAAACTGCTTCTGAGGCGCCGTTGTCATATATATATATGATATCACGGTCAGCAGACCATACAGTATCCATCTGATGACCGTGTTCCTTTTTTCTTTTTTTCGTTTCAGATCTATATTCACGTTATGCACCTTTTAGAAGTAAAAGATTTGGAGGCAGGAATTTCGCAGCAAACCAAAAATATCTATGACCCCCGCCTATTCAGCCGCCCCTTTGAGGGGTATTACTATGTTTATAGCCGCAATAAAGCTACACAGGGAGTGACTCAGCCCGCAGGGGCACCCTGTCCGCCCTGTCCGTTAAAGCTGGTTATTACGAAGACGGTGGAAACGTTGTCCGGGTCTATGGCAGGTTTTATTACCGCGTACTTGGATAAGCCGCTGTCCTCCATGCCTACCTCCGTTACCGTTCCGATAAGCTGATTGGCGGGAAAGGTCTCGCTTCCCGAAGTAACGATTATGTCCCCCTCCTTGACGTCGGCAGTCTTGCTGATGTAATTCATGCGGCAGCAGCCGTCCTCGGCAAGCTCGTAGTCGCCCTCAATGATACCAGTCGCCTTTGTGCGGACGATAGTTACTCCCACAGCCGTTTTGGGGGAGTACAGGGTACGCACTCTGCTTGTACCCCTTGACACATCGTAGCAGATACCCACCAGTCCCGAGGAGGTTATAACAGGATCGTAAGGTTCAATGCCGTCGTCGCTGCCCTTGTCAATGGTAAAGGAATGATAGGGGTCGTTTGTGGTACGTGCAATTACCGTGCAGGGGGGAGAGAAAACGTAGTCGTCATATTCCTCCTTAAGCCCCAGCAAAACCCGCAGCTGCTCGTTCTCGCGGGTTATTTTGTCGTAGTCTATTATGTCGTTGTAGACCTCGTTAAGGGTCTCCTTAAGCTCGATGTTTTCCTTGTAGTACTTTTCAGCGTTGAAAAGCATATCCAGCGTAGAGGTCACCTTGTCGGAAATTTGAGTGGAAAGCTTCTGAAAGGGTTCAAACAGAAAACTGAACACCGACGCGCTGTCGGGGCTGTAGCCTTCCTGAGTGAGGCTGTAGACCGCAATGCCCAAAATAACAGCCATAAGCGCGGCAAGGATCTTAAATTTTGTTGTTTTAAAAAAATCCTTCACCGTGATACTCCCTAACAGTTGATAATTAATAGTTGACAGCTTTTGCGTATTTGTAGGGGCGCATTTCTGCGCCCGTTGCTATTTAAGGTGTAAGACTGACGGCAGCCATGGAATCCGCCCCTGCAAAATATTAATAATATTTTGAATCGTCGTTAAGAACCTCTCTCAAACGCTCGATGTCCTCCAGAACCTTGCCGGTGCCGTCTGCAACGCAGTCAAGGGGAGTCTCCGCAACGTTTACAGGCATACCGGTTTCCTTGTTGATGAGCTTGTCAAGACCGCGGATAAGCGCTCCGCCTCCCGCAAGAGTTATGCCCTGGTCGATGATGTCCGCCGCAAGCTCCGGGGGAGTCTTTTCAAGAGTCACCTTGATAGCCTCCACAACGTGGGACAGAGGCTCGGCAAGAGCCTCCCGTATCTCAGCGGAGGTAACGTTGATGTTTTCTGGAAGACCGTTCAAAAGGTTGCGTCCCTTTATTTCCATATCGGATTCCTGCTCCATGGGGAACGCCGAGCCTATAGCTATCTTAACGTTCTCTGCGGTGCGCTCGCCTATAAGCAGATTGTACTTTTTCTTAATGTAGTTGATGATAGCGGTATCGAAAGCGTCTCCGGCAACTCTAACGGAACGGGAGGTAACTATTCCGCCCAGAGAGATAACGGCAACCTCGGAAGTGCCGCCGCCGATATCCACGATCATTGAACCCTGCGGTTCGGATACGGGCAGACCCGCGCCTATAGCGGCAGCCATAGGTTCTTCGATAATGTTTACTTTTTTGGCTCCCGCATTTTCAGCGGCTTCTTTAACGGCGCGCCTTTCAACGGCAGTTACTCCCGAGGGGATACAGATGATAACGTGAGCCTTTGCGAACATAGAACCCTTGAGAGCCTTTTTGATGAACTCCTGGAGCATGGTTGTGGTTATCTCAAAATCGGCGATAACGCCGTCTTTAAGGGGTCTTACCGCGATAATTGAGCCGGGAGTACGTCCGATAACGTCCTTTGCCTCCTGACCTACGTATTTTGCGCGGTCTGTGCGGGTATCCACAGCCACTACCGAGGGTTCGCGGATAATTATCCCCTTTCCTCTCATATATACAAGGGTATTCGCCGTACCCAGGTCTATGCCTATTTCTTTAGTAAACATTTTTTAACCTCCAATTTTATTTAAAACGTCGGAAATTCACAGCCGACGTGCAGTTCGCCCGTAAAAATCGTCACATATACTATTATATCACGGAAAAGCTGTCTCTACAAGATTTTTTTAAACTTTTTTATCAAATTGTAATTTTTGTTTCCATTGTTAAACATTTTTTGTAGATTATCAATAAGAGTAAAAATTTTCTGCTTATTTACAGCGGCACATAAAAATATCACAGTATAATCCGCAGGGGACGGGGCTTCTGTCCCGCATCAAAAAAAGTGCCCCTGTCGGGGGAGACAGGGGCGGAGATCATGATATAGGATTATTGGGGGTTACCTCGGACCGTAGGGGTAATCAGCCCGAGGCTGAGGTCTTTTATATGGTTTTCACCTGACAGGCTTACGGGGTAAATAAACCTGCATATAAAAGCACTTTTGGGGGGATCGTACCCGTTTCTTTCGGGTACGGTTATATGATACCCTGCATTTGTGTAAATTATGTGAAAAGCCGCTGAAATCAGGGCGAAAGAATTGTGCAAAAATAAAAATCCAGGAGGCAGCCTTAAAAGCCGCCTCCTGGACGCTGACATCAATACTGGGAAACGTAGTCAAGAGGATTTGCGTATGTTCCGTAGCTGCGCACCTCAAAGTGGAGGTGGTTGCCTGTGGAGTCACCCGTGCTTCCGACATAACCGAGAAGCTGTCCCTTTACCACATAGTCTCCGTAGCTTACCGCAATAGAACTCTGATGAGCGTAAACCGTAACGTTTCCGTCGTCGTGCTGAACTCTTACGCAGTTTCCGTAGCCTCCGTTCCAGCCGTCGCCGGTCTCAATAACAGTACCCGACTCTGCGGCATAAATGGGCGTTCCGTATGGAGCTGCGATATCAACACCCTTATGACCTCTTCCGTCGCCTTGATAAGCGGAAATGTAGCCGCCGTCAACAGGCCAGAAATAATCGCCGGACCCGCCCGATCCTGTGCTTACGGGAGTGGTGGTCTCTCTTGTGCCAACGCGCATATACTTTGTAACAGGCTCGGAAATGACTACTTCATCAACTACCTCGGTGGAAACGAGAACATCTCCTCTGTAGGTTGCCATTGCGCGGACTTTCTTTTCGCCCTCAACGCCCGGAACGTCTACCTCGGAATCGCCCTTGTACATATCGGGATCCTTGGTCTTGACGATCTCGTAATCTATAGCTTCGGTGTATTCAACCTCTCTTGTGGTAAGAACCTGAAGATAAGGAACTTCCTCGCTGAGCTGTACTATCGCGCCGACAGGGCAGTACTGAGTAAGGTCGTCGATCTTTTCGCCCTTGAACGTAATATTGCAGTCCACAAGCTCATCGGTGGTCATGCCGTTGTTGTGCGCAATGTTCCAGGGGTTGTCGCCCTCGCGTATCTCATAGTAAAGCGGTTCTGAAACAATGGAATCAAGCTTGTCGATAATATCGTTCTGGTCAATTATCTCACCGGGATCAACATACTGCTCGTAGGTGTACTCAATATCCTTGTCGAAAGAGACCTCCACAATATCATCGGTAAGGTATTCCTCTTTCTTTTCCTCAAGGAAATCGGTGATCTCGTCGTTTGCCTTTACAGCTCCGATGACTTCTCCGTCAACGGTAACAACGAAAGCACGCTCTCTGTTGTCCTGCTCGCTTCCGGGGACAGCGGGGACTGCTTCGTTCGGCTCTATAGCCTCTCCGTAAATGTTAAACTCCGTATCTGCACCGGTTTCTCCAAAGTCGCCTGCGTTCTCAGTTTCGGAAATGTTTCCGTCCTCTGCAATAACGCTGTTTTCCTCGGGAACCTGAATATCTATCTGCTCCTGAATAGCGTCGGCAAGAGTCATTTCATCAATGATCTCATCCTGCGCGCCGAGGGGTTTAAGGGAAAGCGTAGCCGTAATATAGGTATCGCTGTTTGTATCATAGTAAGTCGATCTTTCGGAAATAACCTCCTGAGCGTTGTTCAGAACGGTCTCCTCTGAAACCACGCCGATCTCCTGACCGTTATACTCAACAGTAACGCCGTAATCCGCGGACGCTTTATCGGCAACAACACATACAAGAAATGCAACGCAGGCAACAGGTACAGCGTAATTTATAAGTGAAGCTGCGATCTTTCTGCCGTTTCCGATCGACTCAGCCATATCGGAAAGCTGAAGAGACAGTGCCTTTGCCAGTCCTGCTTCCGCTTTTCTCTCTGAGAATTTCCTTTTGCTGTCCGCAAATTTTTCTTTTGTCCTGCGGGCGGCAGTTTTTATTTTGCCTATCTGCTTTATGCTTAAAGCAAGGCTTTTCATGGGTGCTGCGCTGCTTACAGCCTTTACCGCGGCTTTTTTCAGGAAGAACGCTGTTCTTTTTACAGCGGCGGCGGCAAGATATGTAACAAGCGAACCCATGTTGACCATAGCCGATTCGAAGCTTATATTTTTCTTGTCCGAAACGGCGTTATCCGTCAGCTTCACAGGAGTGCGATACCCGCAGGAAGCGTTGGGAAACAGGTTCATTTTGATCTCTCCTCTCGTTTTTTTCATGTTGTTCACACATAATATTCAAACTGACGTAAATTTACATAAATCGCAAACAGTTACAAAACAGTTACATTGATATTATTATACCGCATTTTTCTCAAAAAGCAACACTTAATCCTTTTTAGTCACATTTTCTTAATCTTTTTTGTAGAATAGCACAATTTTATTCTGGTTTTTATGTCGTTTTTCATATAATTTTACGGCAAATTTATTGGAAGGATATTCCTTGTAAATATTTTCTCGCGCCTTATTACATATTTTTACAGTTACAATTTGTAACTATTTTTAATTGGGATTTTTTGCAAACCGTTTCTACGGCTTAATTTTGCGGTTATGAAATAGGTTACGAAACGGTAACAAAATCCGCAAAATTTTTACTCTTCCTGTAATATTTGTTTTTGATTCCCCCCGAAAACAGTTTTTGCGGAAATAAGCTTAATAAATTTACAGCTATAAAAACCCCCTGCATAAGGCAAAAGCCTGCTGCAGGGGGTAATACTTTATAGCATTACAGCAAAGTATTTGCTAAAGTCTTACTTCTCGTCAGTACCGTAAAGCTTTGTAAGTCTGGTAAGATAATCGTAACGATCCTTAGCGTTGTTTACAGCCTTGCTGAAGAGCATATCCGCTCTTTCGGGATTCTGACGTGCAAGAGCATTGTAACGAACCTCGCCCATGAGGAAGTCCTTGTACTTCTCGTCAACAGCAGGTACCTTGCTGTCCAGCGAGAACGGATTCTTGCCCTCGTCCTTGAGCGCAGGGTTGTATCTGTAGAGGTGCCAGTAACCTGCCTCAACAGCTTTCTTTTCCTCGTCCATAGCCTTGCTCATGCCAGCCTTGATACCGTGGTTGATACAAGGAGCGTAAGCAATGATAAGGGAAGGACCGTTATAAGCCTCAGCCTCGGTGATAGCCTTGATACACTGGTTCATGTCGGCGCCCATTGCGATGTGCGCAACATAAACGTAACCGTAGCTCATTGCGATGCCTGCAAGGTCTTTCTTTTTGGTCTCCTTACCTGCGGCTGCGAACTGTGCAATCGCGCCTGTAGGAGTGGACTTGGAGGACTGTCCGCCTGTGTTGGAGTAAACCTCGGTATCGAATACGAAGATGTTAACGTCCTCGCCGGAAGCAATAACGTGGTCAAGTCCGGAGAAACCGATATCGTATGCCCAGCCGTCGCCGCCGAATACCCACATGGACTTCTTGCCCAGGTAATCCTTAAGCTCCAGAACCTCTGCGGCAGCCTCGGACTTGCTTCCCTCCAGAGCCTTGATAAGCTCGGCTGTAGCAGCCTTGTTTGCATTGCCGTCGTTCATTGTGGACATATAATTCTCGATAGCTGTCTTCATGCCGCCCTTAGCGGACTTCTGCATTTCGAGAAGCTTTGCAACAGCTCTCTGACGAAGAGTATTCTGTGCAAGGAACATACCGTAGCCGTACTCTGCGTTATCCTCAAACAGGGAGTTAGCCCAAGCGGGACCCTTGCCCTCTTTGTTTACGGTGTACGGTGTGGACGGAGCCGAGCCGCCCCAGATGGACGAACAGCCCGTAGCGTTGGCGATGAACATTCTGTCTCCGAAAAGCTGTGTTACAAGCTTAGCGTAAGGAGTCTCGCCGCAGCCTGCGCAAGCGCCGGAGAATTCAAGCAGAGGCTGCTTGAACTGAGAGCCCTTGACAGTAGTTTCCTTGAACTTTTCTGCAATCTCTTTCTTCTCGGGAAGCTCCTGTCCGTATGCGAACAGGTTCTGCTTTTCGATCTGCTCTGCCAGAGGCTTCATTGTGAGAGCCTTTTCGCCCTTCTTGCCGGGACATACGTTTGCGCATGAGCCGCAGCCTGTGCAGTCCAGAGCGGAAACTGTCATAACAAAGTTCATCTTGTCAAGA
Organism: uncultured Oscillospiraceae bacterium; assembly: GCA_910586535.1. GTDB lineage: Bacteria > Bacillota > Clostridia > Oscillospirales > Ruminococcaceae > RGIG8773. The sequence goes on along the minus strand of CAJUHS010000007.1, from coordinate 4,921 downwards.
CCCGCAATCTTCAGACCTGTTGTACCGTTGGGAGCGCTCTTCAGCTCGTCGTCGGCCATAACAACGGGACGGATAACGGCGTGAGGACAAACGTAAGAACAGAAGTTACACTGGATACAGTTGTCGGGGTTCCATGAGGGAACGTCAACGGCAATGCCTCTCTTCTCGTAAGCCGCAGAACCCTGAGGGAATGTGCCGTCCGGCATATTCTTGAACGCGGAAACGGGGAGAGTATCGCCCATCTGAGCATTAACGGGAATCTGAATGTTGTTAACGTAATTTACGAGATCCTTTCTGTCGCCCTTAGCCTTGGGCATACCCATCTTGGAATCCTTGCAGGACTTCCATGAATCGGGAACGGAAACTTCAATAACGTTCTTTGCACCCGCGTCGATAGCGTCGTAGTTCATCTTAACAACGTCGTCGCCCTTCTTGCCGAAGGAAGCGAGAGCCTTTTCCTTCATGTACTTGATAGCGTCGGCCTCGGGAATGATCTTTGCAAGCTTGAAGAACGCGGACTGGAGAACGGTAGAAGTCCTGTTGCCCAGACCGATCTTTCTTGCGATGTCAACGCCGTCGATGATGTAGAACTTGATATTGTTCTCTGCAAGATATCTCTTTACCTGACCGGGGAGATACTGCTCAACCTCGTCCTTGCTCCACTGGCAGTTGAGGAGGAACGTTCCGCCGGGCTTGATATCCTGAACCATATTGTACTTGTCGATGTAGGACTGGTTGTGGCAGGCAACGAAGTCAGCCATATTAACAAGGTATGTGGACTTGATGGGGGTCTTTCCGAAGCGGAGGTGAGAAACCGTTACGCCGCCCGACTTCTTGGAGTCGTAAGCAAAGTATGCCTGAGCGTACATATCGGTGTGGTCGCCGATGATCTTGATGGAGTTCTTATTTGCGCCGACAGTACCGTCGGAGCCGAGACCCCAGAACTTACAGGCAACCGTTCCCTCGGGAGCTGTATCCAGCTTGCCCTCGCTGGGAAGAGAGAGGTTTGTAACGTCGTCGGTAATACCGATAGTAAAGCGGGGCTTGTATGTTTCTTTCTTGTAGTCGTTCCAGTAAACAGCCTTGATCTGGTCGGGAGTCGTATCCTTGGAGCCCAGACCGTAGCGTCCGCCGCAGATAACAACGTTGTGGTACTTGGTACCCTTGAGAGCCGCAACAACGTCGAGGTAAAGGGGTTCGCCCAAAGAGCCGGGCTCCTTTGTTCTGTCAAGAACAGAGATCTGCTTAACAGTCTCGGGAAGAGCTTCAACCAGCTTGTCAGCGCAGAAAGGTCTGTACAGACGAACCTTAACAAGACCCAGCTTTGCGCCGTACTCCTTGTTGAGGAAGTCGATAGTCTCCTCAATAGTGTCGCAAACGGAACCCATAGCGATGATAACGTGATCTGCGTCGGGTGCGCCGTAGTAGTTGAAAGGCTTGTAGTTTGTGCCTATCTTCTTGTTTACCTTGTTCATGTACTCTTCAACAATCTCGGGGAACTTGTTGTAGTACTCGTTGCAGGCCTCGCGAGCCTGGAAGAAGATGTCGCCGTTCTGAGCAGTACCGCGGAGCACCGGGTGCTCGGGGTTGAGGGAGCGGTTTCTGAATGCCTGAGCGGCCTTCTTATCCAGCATATCCTCAAGGTCCTTGTAGTCCCATGCGTCGATCTTCTGTATCTCGTGGGAGGTACGGAAGCCGTCGAAGAAGTGGAGAACGGGAACTCTTCCCTTGATAGTGGAAAGGTGAGCAACAGCTCCCAGATCCATAACCTCCTGAACGTTTGAAGCGCAGAGCATCGCGAAGCCTGTCTGACGGCACGCGTAAACGTCGGAGTGGTCGCCGAAGATGTTGAGAGCGTGAGAAGCTACGCATCTTGCGGAAACGTGGATAACGCAGGGGAGAAGCTCGCCGGCGATCTTGTACATATTGGGGATCATCAGGAGCAGACCCTGAGAAGCCGTGTAGGTGGTAGTAAGCGCGCCTGCGGAAAGGGAGCCGTGAACAGTACCGGCAGCGCCTGCCTCGGACTGCATTTCAGCTACTTTTACAGGCTGACCGAACAGGTTGTTCTGATTTTTCGCAGCCCACTGGTCGGTGACCTCAGCCATAACAGAGGAAGGGGTGATCGGGTAGATAGCAGCAACGTCGGTAAAGGGATAAGAGACCCACGCCGCAGCGTTGTTGCCGTCCATGGTTTGTTTTTTTCTTGCCATTTTGGACAATCCTCCTAAAAACATATTGTATGACACGACATATACAGCGCCGCCTTAAAGCATATGCTGTAAAGCGGTATTATATATAGTACATACGCTGATATTATTTTAACACAAATGTCTGCGGTTGTAAAGTACTTTTTTTACTAAAAAAAAGGTTTTTTTACCGGTCCTTTGCAGACTTGTTGACAAAGGCGTTTTCCGACAAAAAACAAAATCATTAAAAGCCTCCGTGCTATATACTGGCGCTGCGGCTTTTTCCGTAAATATTTGAGCCTGAACTGTCGTTTAAGTAATTTCCGTTAAATTATACGCGGGGCATATGGCAAGCTTTGCTGTAACGTCCGCAGACCCACAATCCGGCTGTAGGGCTTCGGCATAACGATACCCGTTTGCCCTAATAAAAATTGCAAAACTTGTTATTTATACGCAATTTTATATGCAATCGCAAACGCAAGACAACTAAGGAAAAGAACTATTTCATTTTTTACGGCATTAAACATTAAACATAGCTTTAATGCTTTTCGCGTATATGCCGATAAGCGTTCCGGCTGCCGCTGCTGACGGCGGCAAGTGCGGCAAGAACAACTATTCAAGACAAAGCAAAAATGTCCCGGTATAAAAATAACAAACCCGCGCTAAAACCTGACCTTTTCCGGAAAAGCCAAAACAGGGAGAAAACAACAACCGTTTTCTCCCTGTTCCTATATTTTTTACAGATCATTCCTCTTCCGCAAGCTTTGCCGCCTGCTCCGCCTGAATGTCGGTATAGACCGATAGCATGGGCTTTTCGTCGGGGCTTGTCTTTTTGATCTTTCTTCTGATGTAGTTCCCCGTGATCCTGACTACCGTAGCCGAAAGCAAGAGCACGCCGATAAGGTTGGGTACCGCCATAAGTCCGTTTAGAGTATCGGCGATATCCCATGCAAGACTGAGATTCATAGTGCAGCCCACTATAACGAACAGCACGAATATCACCTTGTAGACAATAGTAGCCTTTGTTCCGAAAAGATACTCCAGCGCCTTCGTTCCGTAGAACGACCAGCCCAGTACCGTTGAAAATGCAAACAAAAGAATTGCTATAGCGAGAACTTTTCCCGCGAATGAACCCAAACGCAGGCTGAAAGCATAGGTAACAAGGGGAACGCCGTTAACTTCGGTTATCTCCACCGATGTAATAACGGGATTTCCGTTTTCATCGGTCATAAAAGTTCCGTCAGCGTTTTTGCCCTGAACGCCCCGTATCTCCATAACGTTTGCATATGTAAAATCGCTTTCTCCGCCTGCCGTGTCCGCATTAAGAAGCCTTACGGTCAGATCCTGTCCGTAAACGGTTTTCGCGGCGTACTCCGTATAAGTACCCTCCGCCGCGTCCGCCGGAGCTACCTTGTAGAGCGCGTTTACATTGTCGTCAATAAGGTTAACAATGTCCCCGCCGCTTGCGGTGTGTATCTCAAAATACTGCGCTTCGGTGGAAATACTCTGCATTGCTTCGTTAAAGGTCTTGGACTCCGCAGGACTTGAAAGGATCACAAACGAAGTGAGAGTGCAGACGATAATTGTATCAAAGAATACCTCGAAGATTCCCCACATACCCTGCACAACAGGTTCCTTTACGTCGGAAGCGGAATGCACCATTACCGACGAGCCGAGACCCGCTTCATTGGAGAAAACGCCTCTTTTGAATCCCATGGTAACGGCGCGCTTTATTATGTAGCCGCCGATGCCTCCTGCAATAGCGCCGAAATTAAAGGCATTGCTGAAAATGCTTGAAAACACATAGGGTATCTGGTGAAAGTTGGAAAAGAAAATTATCAGGCAGCCGATTATATAGAACAGAGCCATAAACGGCACAAGCTTTTCGGTAACGCTTGCGATACGCTTGATACCGCCCACGATTACGAGAGCGGCAATAACTGCCAGAACAATACCGGTCACAACAGTGGGAATGTTGAAGTTGGACTTCATTGCGCTGGAAATGGAGTTAACCTGGGTCATGTTTCCGATACCGAAGGAAGCCAGCACGCAGAATATGGAAAACAGCACCGCGAGGGGTTTGGCTATATGCTTAAAGCCCTTACGGTCTTTGAGCCCCTCGTTGATGTAGTACATCGCGCCGCCCGACCATTCGCCGTGGTCGTTTTTCTTTCGGTAGAAGATACCCAGCACATTTTCGGAGTAGTTCGTCATCATTCCGAAAAACGCGGAGAGCCACATCCAGAACACTGCCCCGGGACCTCCCACGGCTATAGCCGTTGCAACGCCCGCGATATTTCCCGTGCCGATAGTAGCTGCAAGGGCGGTGGACAAAGCCTGAAACTGGGAAATGGCTTTTTTCTCATTGGTTTTTGTTACCGATCTTTTTTTGAAAATAGCAAGAAACGTTTCGTTTGCCCAGTGTTTTATCTTTGTGATCTGAAAGAAGCCTGTCCTGACGGTCATGTAAATGCCCGTGGATATTATAAGAATAAGCATTGGTATGCCCCAGACAACGCCGTTTACCGCACTGTTGACCGAGGTTATGATCTCGACGATCCTGTCCATTGAAAAAACCTCCCGATATTTTAAAATACAGAATATGAACTATGCGAGAATAAGTTTTGCTCAAACAAATTTTTGTTTAGAGCACTAATGTTATTGTTTTGTCAGGACTTTAGCTGGTCAAGCTGAGCACAGCTTGCGGGGGTCAAGGGGGCAGAGCCCCTTGT
>CAJUHS010000006.1 GCA_910586535.1 uncultured Oscillospiraceae bacterium | reverse complement strand
CTATTTCCTATATTTATATATTTTTTTATTTGTTTTACCCGCATTTTTATGCGGGTGCTTTTTTTATTAAATATTTATAAAATTACAGGGGCAAGTCATGTTTTTTGTCCGTTGTTTGTCCGTTATTGTTACGCAAACTTATAATAAATCAGAATAATCTGATTGTTGCAAGTTGCCATAAAACGGCTATTTTACGTGGGTTGTGGCATATTACAAAAAGTTAGAAAAGTGGGAAAATACAATTCAAATCCTTCTGACCCTGCCACAGAAACGCCATAGATACGTAGTCTATGGCGTTTTTTATTTGTGGATGATATGAAAAAATTGAATTAGGTACACCTTTTGTGCACCTTTCATAATGAGATTTGGTAGTTTTTAACTTCAGATACTTTATTTAAATAAAGTATAATAGGTGTTAAAGTTGAGTATAATATATGTTCAACGACCATATTATTAAAAATAAAAATCTTGTGATGAAATCAAGATTTTAAAGACTGAAGATTGATTAGAAAATAGTTTCATTCGCAGCTTAAACATTAATGCCAAATAAGATTCAATATAATTATAAATTAAACGTCACAAAAAGCCGGTAGATATACATCTATTGGCTTTTTATTGTTCTTGCTAAACTACAATGATGATAATTTTGACGTTATTACTGCTCCTTCTGCATTTAAGTAAAATGCAGAAGGATTTCTTTTTTGTATAATGTTTATAATAAAATCTTATGGTAAAAATAAACATATTATATATGGTTATTTTGTAAAACTATACGAAAATATATTTTTTTAAAAAAGATTTGAAAGAAAATGGCATTTTTACGACATTTATAGCGGAGAGTTAAAAATCAAATTCAACATTTGCACAATTTGCATAATTTGCACAGGCGAGAAAACTATTGGTTTTTACAGCGCTGCGGATAAGAAGCTGCATTATACAAAGTTTGTTCGCAGCAATTCTGATATTGAGGCTCTTTACAGAAGATATGGCATTGAAATTGAACGGCGAATTATACAACAGAATAAATTTGACAATTTAATTTTAATTTGATATAATAAATGTATATTGATTTTAAAGAAGGCTGCGAAATGCTTACAGATACTCTTTTGATATAATATCACAAGGCGGAGCGTTACGGTTGAATTTAAAAAATGTATAAATGAAATAAAGTCTGAGATGTATCCTGCAATTTGCTTGAGGTGTATGACAGTCTTACGGCGTTTGTATGCAAGCATACCGATGATAGGTTTTATCTTGACGGAAATCAATGTGTAAGTGTCCGTTCTATAATTGCAAGGGAAATTGTCAGTAACATTCTTATGTATAGGGAATATGCGAGTCCGTTCCCCGCAAAGCTTGTTATTAAAAAGGATAAATGTTTACCGAAAATGCAAATAAGGTTTATCGGTATGGGCAAATCAGCGCGGAAAATTTTACGCCGTACCCCCAAAATCCGATAATTGCAAATTTTTTCAATATAGGCAGGGCGGACTAGCTTGGTTCCGGTGCGTGAAATCTTTACAAATACACAAAAATCTATGCAGACGGCGAGCCGCTTTTGCTTGAGGACGATGTTTTCAGAATTGAAGTACCGATATATGAGAAGCCGATAAAATTCGTTTGACGGATAATGAAAAAAAAGGTGCTTGAATATTTGAAAGAGCACGACAGTATTTTCGACTCGGAGTCGAGAGATGTTTAAACCCTGCTGAAAGTACGGTTAAAAGAATGTTTTCTGATATTGTATTCAATTTCCCTGTGCCTGTTGAGGACTATGAAGTGAACAAACTTTCCTTGGAAATTGAAACAACAGTCGAGGGTCGTCCTGATTACAAAAAATAAAACGTAACGTAAGGTCATAAATGTTCAGAGCGGATTCACCGCCGCGTGATATGTATATGCCGTATTCACAAAAAGGTGCAGCTTTTCCCCGCTTTTAATTACCCTATTTTTAAGGAAGTGTTGATTTGTCTTATAGTAAAGAAAATATACGCAATTTCTGCATTATCGCCCATATCGACCACGGAAAATCCACTCTTGCAGACCGCATTTTGGAGCTTACCTACACCGTTGCAAAGCGTGACATGGAGGAGCAGCTCCTTGACAATATGGACATCGAGCGGGAGCGGGGCATTACCATAAAAGCCCGTGCGGTACGTCTTAACTATACCGCAAAGGACGGTCAGACCTACGTTTTCAATCTTATTGACACCCCCGGTCACGTTGACTTCAACTATGAGGTGTCCCGTTCCCTTGTAGCGTGCGAGGGAGCCGTACTTGTTGTGGACGCGTCCCAGGGTATCGAAGCTCAGACTCTTGCCAATACTTATCTCGCCATTGAAAACGATCTTGAAGTAATGCCCGTGGTAAATAAGATAGACCTGCCCTCCGCAGACCCCGAACGTGTCTGCAATGAAGTGGAGAACATTATAGGCATACCTGCTGTGGACGCTCCCAGAATTTCCGCAAAAATGGGCACTAACATTGAGGAAGTACTGGAAAGGATAGTTACTGATATACCCTGCCCTAAGGGGGACAGCGAAAGTCCTCTCAAGGCCTTGATATTCGACTGTTTTTACGACAGCTACAAGGGCGTAATTATCTACGTCCGCGTTATTGACGGTGAAGTAAAGATAGGTCAGACCATACGTCTTATGGCGACCGGAGCGGAGTTTACCGTAGTTGAAGCGGGCTATATGGGAGCAACCGAGCTTGTGAATGCGGGAGGACTCCGCGCAGGCGAGGTAGGCTATATCACCGCGTCCATAAAATCCATAAGCGACACAAAGGTTGGCGACACCGTTACCGACGCGGAAAACCCCTGCGCCGAGGCTCTGCCGGGCTACCGCGAGGTAAACCCAATGGTGTTCAGCGGCGTTTACCCTGCCGACGGAGCCCGATACGGCGATCTGCGGGACGCTCTGGACAAGCTTCGCCTAAACGACGCGTCCCTGTCCTTTGAGCCTGAGACTTCCGTTGCTCTGGGTTTCGGCTTCCGCTGCGGCTTTCTGGGTCTGCTCCATATGGAGATAATTCAGGAGCGTCTGGAGCGTGAATACAATCTCGATCTTATAACCACCGCTCCCTCGGTAATCTATAAGGTAAACCTTACCAGCGGAGAAACGGTCTATATCGACAACCCCACAAACTATCCCGAACCGTCTGTTATCGCCTCCGCGGAGGAGCCTATGGTAAAGGCTTCGGTGTTCTCCCCAAGCGAATACGTGGGCAATATCATGGAGCTTTGTCAGGGCAGACGGGGCGTTTTCAAGGACATGAAGTACCTTGACGAGACCCGCGTGGAGCTTCACTATGAACTGCCTCTGAACGAGATAGTCTATGACTTCTTTGACGCTCTGAAATCCCGCACAAAAGGGTACGCTTCATTCGATTATGAAATGCTGGGGTACGTTCCCTCAAAGCTTGTTAAGCTTGACATTATGCTCAACGGCGAGGTGGTGGACGCGCTGTCCTTTATAGTACACGCGGACAACGCTTACGGCAGGGCGAGAAAGATTGCCGAAAAACTTAAAGATAATATTCCCAGACAGCTTTTTGAAGTACCCATTCAAGCCGCTATCGGAGGAAAAATTATTGCCCGAGAGACCGTCAAGGCCATGCGCAAGGACGTGCTTGCAAAGTGCTACGGCGGCGACATCACCCGAAAGAAAAAACTTCTTGAAAAACAAAAGGAGGGCAAAAAGCGTATGCGCCAGTTAGGTACCGTTGAGGTGCCTCAGGAGGCGTTTATGGCTGTTCTGAAGCTTGACGACTGACCGTGAAAGGTGGTAACAAATGAAAATAAAAGGATTTTTAACAGCGGCGGTATTATCCGCGGCGTGCGTATTTTCATCCTGCGGAGGCGATCAAAGTTCCGCGGAAAATAATTTCTCCCAAATGCTTTCCGCAGACAGCGGCAAGCCCGTCTTTGTCAGCGTGAACCTTTTGGAAAGGGACAACGAAGCGGCAGTTGTTAAACTTGGTACCGAGCTCACCTCATACTCCGACGAACTTGTTTCCGCGCTTACATCGGCTAAGCTTTCGGAAAATCCTGATTCTAATGATCTTCCCGGCAATGACACCATACTGCTGCAAATAGAAATACTTCGGAACGATTCTGAGGTGCAGAAGGGTATGGACAACTGTTTTATGGAATTTTTCAAAGACGGTACACTCCGCGTTTTCGGTACGGAACAGTTCTGCGGCGCGGAGAAAAGCTATGCGCTGTCCTCCAAGGATCTGAACAAAATAAAAAAGGCCGCCGAACAAATTGTTGACAAACGTACAAGCTGTCCGCCGCCTATAAGGATCACAGACCCGCTTTCGTCCTATGCTCATTCGGGAGCAATGGTTGCTCCGGCGGGTATAACGTGGGACTGCGCCGATTCCGGCGGACAAGGTAAAAGTTTTGTCGCTGACGCGCCTCATCCCCTTGACGCACAGGCTTCAAACGTTAAAGTTAATTTGTACTCAGGTTCTATTATGCTGGGATTTCCCGACGGCTTTGAACCGGACAATATCAAGATAACGGGCTGGGATATTTCCCAAAAGGGAGATACTTCTCCGGAAACACTTAGTCACCCGAAGTCGGAATATGAAAACAATATTTCCTCGGCAGGAGACTTTACGAAAATGTTTCAGCTTGAACGCAGTACTGTTTACCAAGTAACTGTATTTTACGACAGCGCAAAACGCGGCGAGCGCGGCTTTTCGGGAAGCGCGGACTACTATTTTGAGACAGGAGAAATAAATCAATAAAAATTTACCCGTGCCGAAGCGGTCGCAGACCCGTTCCGGCATGGGTTGTTTTTATTGATCTTCAATTTTTTCAATATAGCTTTTCAGCTTTAAGTAAGTCTCGTCGCTAAGGATATGCTCAATGCGGCAGGCGTCCTCCTCGGCGTTTTTCTTCGAGACCCCCAGCGTTTCGGTCAGAAATTTCCGCAGCACCAGATGTCTGCCGTAAACAGATTCCGCTTTTGCCTTTCCCGATTCGGTAAGGATTATCCGTCCGCCTCTCTCGACCTCGATATAGCCGTAGGATTTAAGTATCCCCATGGCGCGGCTTATGCTTGGCTTGGAGTATCCAAGTTCGGTGGCAACGTCTATGGAGCGCACAAAGCCGGTTCTTTTTTGCAGTATCAGTATGGTTTCAAGGTAATCCTCTCCCGATTCGCGTATCGCCACAAGAATCCCTCCCGTTCATTTTTTGCGGCTTGCAAAGTCTGCCGATCAATAATCGCTCGTAAACATCTGAACCCAGTAGATATGTCCGTCGCTTGCCTTGTATACCCCAACTCCTATCCTGGTGTAATTGTCGTTAAGGATATTTCTGCGGTGACCGTCGGAGTCCATCCATGTGTCCATAACAGCCTTTGCCGACGTATGACCCGCCGCAATATTTTCACCCGCGTAAATGTTGACAATGCCGTTTTCCTGGAGCAGCGAGGAGCATTTCGTTCCGTCGGGTCTTGTGTGTGAAAATTTTACTGATATCTCCCTGGCTCTTTGCGCGGCAATATCGTTGAGTATATCATCGCTTTTGAGAGCGGATTTCCTCTGCGCCGAACGTTCGGCATTTACGATATCAATGACCTCTTCGGCGGCTGATTTCTTTTCCTCCGCGGAGCTGCCAACCTTAACTTCTATTGTTTCAGCAGTAAGATTGGTAAATTTTTTCGCATATATTTTGATTTTAGCAGTACCGTTTTTCTTTGCCTTTATCGTAAGGGTTATCTTGTCGCCGTCCCATTTCCCCCATGACAAAGAGCATACGTCCTTGTCTGAATTTTTAACGGCAATATCCTTTGAACCCTTTACGGTGACCGTGACTTTCCGGGACTGCCCCTTTTCAAGGCTGACAGTATCTTTTCCTGCGGATATAAAGGATTTTTTCACAATTATCCTGCATTTCAGGTCTATTCCCTTTGCCTTTGCATGAACATAGGTAGAACCAGAGCTTTTGCCGACTATTTTTGCGGATTTTCCGTCCGAGGACTTTATTTCCGCCACGGAGGGATTTACCACCGACCATGTCAGAACCTTGTTAGTACCCGAAGCTTTGAGCGTTACAGCATAGTCAACAGGAAGATTTACCTTTGACTTGTTCAGCTTGGGAGACGCCGCCGAAGCGGTAACAGTGCAGAGCGCAGCCGTCATCAAGGCAGCGGCGACAGTACAAATAAGCCTGCGTAAAAACGATCTCATGGCATTACCTCCGAAAATTAAAATATAATAATGTTAATTTTGTTTAATTGTTTATTATCTGTTAAAATAATTATAACTCAAAAACATTTTTCTGTCAATGGCAGAGCGGCAAAATACAGGAAGATCAATTTTGCTGATAATATAAATTTATGTTTTTATGTTTTGCGCACTAACTTTGCTGACACGTCGGGACTTCAGCAGGTCAAGCCGAGCTCAGCTCTGCCGGTTGAAGTCCTGACGGAACAATATCATTAGTGTGTTTTAGTGCGCTTAAAAAATTTTTGCCGCACTAAGCCTAATTCCCGTGAGAAATTTATAAAAGCACTTGCATTTTTTATAAAAATACTGTATAATAAATTTATATATTATCGGGAAAATTTCCCCGGTATGGAAAGATTTCCCGCGAAAGGAATGTTTACAGTATGTCAAGACTCGTTTCCGCAAAGGATATGCTGAACAAAGCCCGCGACGGCAAGTACGCCGTAGGTCAGTTCAACATCAACAATCTGGAATGGACAAAGGCTATTCTTCTTACCGCCGAAGAACTTAAATCTCCCGTTATTCTCGGCGTTTCCGAGGGCGCAGGCAAGTATATGTGCGGCTACAAGACCGTTGTGGGCATGGTTGAAGGTATGCTTGAGGAACTCAATATCACAGTTCCCGTCGCTCTCCACCTCGATCACGGTACTTTTGAGGGCGCAAAGGCTTGCATCAACGCAGGCTTCTCCTCTATTATGTTTGACGGCTCTCACTATCCGATTGAGGAAAATATTGCTAAGACCACGGCGCTGGTAAATACCTGCGATGTTCTGGGTATCTCCCTTGAAGCCGAGGTAGGCTCTATCGGCGGCGAAGAGGACGGCGTTATCGGCGCAGGCGAGTGCGCAGACCCCAACGAGTGCAAGCAGATCGCAGACCTTGGAGTTACAATGCTTGCTGCCGGTATCGGAAATATTCACGGCAAGTATCCCGAAAACTGGGCGGGTCTTTCCTTTGACACCCTTGCTGCCGTTAAGGAAAAAGTCGGCGATATGCCTCTGGTGCTCCACGGCGGAACAGGTATTCCCGAGGATATGATAAAGAAAGCTATTTCTCTCGGCGTTGCAAAGATCAACGTTAACACCGAGTGCCAGCTTGCTTTCCAGGCTGCCACAAGAAAGTACGTTGAGGAGGGCAAGGATCAGCAGGGCAAGGGCTTCGATCCCAGAAAGCTTCTCGCTCCAGGCTTTGACGCTATCAAGGCTACCGTTAAGGAGAAAATGGAGCTGTTCGGTTCTGTAGGCAAAGCATAAGCTGAAATACTCTGCTAAACTATAAAACTATAAAGGAGCACTGCGTTTTGCGGCGCTCCTTTTTTACAATATCCGAATACGGAAACAGCCCTTTGCACTCCCATATCCTCAGGCATAAGACGTTATGCCGAAACTAAAAAGCAGACAGTTCCTTAACAACCGCTGATGTACGGTTACCGCAGGACTGTCTGCTTTTTGGAAAGTGAATTGTGAAAAATTATTTTGAAAGAAGCTTGAGATAATCGTAAACAATCTGTACGGCTTCTGCGCGGGTAATGACCTTGTCGCCGTGGAACTGTCCGTCGGCGGTCTTGCCGAAGAAGCCCTTTGCGTAGGCTATGGCAATGTGCCCCGCGTTTTCGTCGCTGCTCTTTATGTCGCTGTAGAACGATTTGAAAATGCCTTTGATACCCGCGATATTGTTATGGTCGTACATCTGCGCAAACATTACCGCAGCCTCGCGGCGGGTGGTCTCGGCTTTGTCTTTTTTAGCCGCTTCCGCCTTGGCTTTTGCTTCGGGGGAACCGTCGTCTGCGTAATTTTCTTCGTTGATCGCGACAGCCTCGTTGAACAGTTCTGCCAGCAGATTTGAAAATTCCTCCTCGGAAATGGGCGTATTGGGCAGGAACTTTTTGCCGTCCGTCCTGAGAGTAACGCCGTACTTCTGCATTTCAAGAATAGCGTCCCGCTGAGGGATATCCTTTATGTCGCTGTATTTGGCATCGATGTGGTAGCTCATGGAGCTTGTATCGCGGGGACTTCCGTCCCAGTTGCACATTTTGCCTGTCTTGGCGTTAAGGGTAAAGCTGCCCATATCGTACAGCAGATATGTTTTGAACTCGCCGTCCTTGGTTATCCAGCAGTCGTAATACTTAGAGAAATCCATTTGCTTGAAAAGCTTTTCAAAGGCTTCATCAGTGCTGATGATATCCGCCTTGGGGAACGTTATGTTTTCGGTATGGTCAACGCTGTAACGCGTAACGGTGCCGTTTGAATCAACGGTCACGCGTATAGTGTCGTTTGTAACCTGAATGCCGTTTGCGAAACGGTTGAAAATAAATCCTCTTTCGTTCTCGAATTTTTTTACAATGTTCTTTTGGTTTTTCTCGGCGTCCCAGATCTCAGCATTGCCTATTTCCTTTAAAGGCTCTGTGTTGGACTTGTCGGCTCTGTACTGAGAAATAATATCCTTTGCGTAGGTCTTGGCGACCTCCTCGGCAACGGCGTTCGCCTTTTTAACGTCAAGGGCGGGAAGCTCTTCAACAGCGCGGTTTTTAAACTGATCGCCGTATTTGTTAAGGCTCAGGATCTTTCCGCTCTCCGCGTCAAGGTTAACGTTTATATATCTGTAGTATTCATTTGCGGCCGGCTTGTCGGTCTCAAGCTCGTAGCTGACGTACATTGTAAAGCTTTCCTTGCCCTTTTCGTCTTTTCGGGAGGACACATTGTAGTTTTTCAGCTTGTAGTTATCGGTAAGGGCTACGAACTTATCCTTTTTCAGCAGTGCGGTCACATCGCCTGATTTCAGGAGCTTTGCGTTTTGGTCAAGCTTTTTCAGCTCCTCATCGCTGAAAGACACATCATTGTCAAGAGCTTCTTCCACTCCCGCGCCAGCCGCAATGTCTTTGTTCATTGTTCCCGTGGCGGGATTTGCATACATAACGTCTCCGTAGTAACGGCTTCCGCCCGCCTTTTTCATGTCCTCCCAAATCGTGGAAGCCTTGCCCGTATAGGCGTCTATCTCGTCGGTAAAATCGGGAGAATAAACGATCCTTACCGTAGGCTTGGATTTTTTGGACTCCTCGTCCCATTTGTAGGAAATACGATAGTAGGGCGTTAGTGTGCAGAGGGACTTAAAGGCTTCCCGTATCTCCGCTTCGGTCTTGGCTGTTTTGGGGTCGGAGAATTTCGCGCCGTCCCACCATTCCAGGTTCATGTTGACAAGCTCGCCCGTATTCTGATTTATGCGGATACTTCCGCCGTTGTTGGAGACGTCAATGCCGTTTACATTTCGGGAGATTGCAATACGCGCTTTCGATGATGTGAGACTGAGATTTCGAAGTTCAAAGTTGCATTCGCTGTAAATGTCGGGATTAAGCTTTTTAAAGCTTTCCTTTGCCTTGGCGAGCACCTCCTGCTGTGTCAGCTTTGCAAGCTTAGGGTCGCGGCTTTGGAAGCCGTCGTCATCGCCGAAGCCTTGCCGCGAGTATTCCGTGATAACGCCGCCGATTATGGATACGTTTATGCTTTTGTACTCCTTTGCGCCGTTGGGAGTAGTCCAATTAAAGTTGTAGCCTGTTTGACCGTACACCTTGCTTTCGGCGTAGGTAAATTCCGTCAGCTCCTCCGGAATGTCAATACGTTTTTTTACCTTTGTTAAAGCCGCTTTCATAGACGCGTCCTCCTTTTTGCCCGTTGGGGATGATGAAGCCGAAGCCGCGGAAGCTGCGGAAGCTGCGGGGTCCGCATCCGACGATTCGGTAGATACAGATAACGCCATTGGCGCGCACGCCGTAACTGCAAGCATTGCCGCCATGACCGCAGCAGCAGTCCTTATTGTTTTTGCATTTGCATTTGATCGTTTCATTTTATCATATCCTTTCAGGACCGCGGCAATATCTCCGCGGTGAATATTCTGCAGAGAATACAATTCAGACGGGCAGTTTTTTTCATTATACCATATCTTTGTTGAAATTCTCAACAAATTTTGCAAAATTTGTGCATTTGTACAAATCAAAAGAAATTTTTCATTACCTGTTGACATACCGTGTATAACTGTATATATGGAGATGCACAGTATATACAGCGCCTCAACAACGGCTCAAAATGAGAAATGAACGGGTGGATCTGTTTATTAATGCTGCAGGCGACAAGCCTATGTACGAGCAGGTCAAGGACGGCATTAAGGACGGGAACTGCGGTGAATATTAAATTTGACATTTAGTGTGATGAATACGGCATAAAATTACAGGCTCACGGCAAATGCCATGAGCCTGATCTTATAATTAATCCGCTGTAATTGTCTGTTTAACGATATTTTTGAAAAACTTCTATATCGCTATCACTCTAAAGACTGAACTTTTACCCTTGCCGCCGTCTATAGTCGGAAATTACAGTACCCTCCCAATACGGCAGCCGAGCCTAAATGTACGCTTACGGATACTTTTCCGTCTGCGGGAACTTTCCGTTGGCAGAGGACTACGAAAAAGATATTTTGCAATTTCGGCGAGGGACTCAAACTCTTGTAATACAAGACTTCCTTATTGGAAAGACTAATTACAATTCGAACACGACTATTCACACAACAGGTGGTTTTCGCTTTCAATACCTGCTTCATTCTTCATTAAATAAATATGTTCTTCCTTTATCAGTGTCTTTATCTCTAAAATATCCTCTGACTTGACATCAGGAATTTCAAGCGCACTGGCCCCGCAATGAAATTTCAAAGTACCGTCAGGCGACTCACCAATATAAACATGTGATTTAGCATCTCCGGCACACCAATCACAATTATTATTTACACACCGAGATTCGTTAAAATTATCTTTGCTGACAGCTTCATTCACAATATCCTTAAATCTCTTAGAATAATTCCGGCAAGCGGAAAACCTCAGCATAAATATCGGTTTTGGCTGTTTGCCTCTTGTCATACCGATTTTTGCAATCTGTTTACGGTGCATATCGTGCTTAAAAGAAATTCTCAGACCTTCTTTTTTAGGATTGTAGCCAAGCTCTGAAAGGTATACTATAAGCTCACGGTATATTGTTTGCTTTTCACCATCAAGCTGTGATAAGTATAACTCTATCAATTCCTGTTGCTTTTTCGTTTTCATTATATTGCATCACATCTCCTAATCTAACATAATGTTAACGTCTACTGTAAATATGAAGTAAATCCATCAATTCTTTTATCTTACCTGTTAACCACTTATCGGGAACGACAATTTGAGAAAAACTAAAAAAGAAACGGAACTCTTCTTATCGAAATTTACCGTTTCTTAATGGTCGGGGCGACAGGACTTGAACCTGCGGCATCTTGGTCCCAAACCAAGCACTCTACCAAACTGAGTTACGCCCCGTATAACTTTTTCATTATACAATATTTGGCCTCGGTTGTCAAGTACTTTTTTTAACAAAAGAACACCTCAAAATTTTCCGCCGGTAATAAATAAATTATACCAAAACAGTTGAAATTTAAAAATAAAACTGATATAATAATTAAATATAATTGTATGCTCTGAGGAAAGGAAAGGCTCTCTTATGGCAGGACGTTTATTCAGCGAAATGATTTGCAGGGAACTGAAATTTCTTCTGCCGAGAGCGCTTGTCCTCGACCTTGCGGTATACCTTATATCGCTGCCTGTGTACGGGCTTTGCGCCGAGGTTCCGCTCGGACTTCTTGCGGGAACGTTTGTTATGCTGCTCAACTTCATAATCCTGGGGCTTTCCTCGGAAAGAGCCGTGGAACGTCCTTTGGCTTCGGCTAAGGGCTATATGTTCGGCTCCTATATGATAAGGCTGCTTATAACAGGTCTGCTGTTCTTCGCAGGAATAAAGTGTGCGTCGCTCAACCTTGTTGCCGCGGCGATACCTCAGCTTTATCCGAAGCTTGCCTACACTGCTGATGCGGCACTAAAAAAGAAAGGGGGGTGAAATCATGGGATTTGAGGTAAATGTGGAAGGACCAAGACGAATGTTCTGCCTTTTGAACGAAAACGGCGATATCGTTTTCTCACTGTCCGAATCCGTTGTAACGGGCTGGCTGGTGATACTGATCGTTCTGGCAGCCTGCCTTATCCTGACAAAAGATCTGAAAAAAATACCCGATACAAAGCGTCAGTGCGCGGCTGAATACATCGTAAAGACTGTTAACAACATGGTATCCGTCAATATGGATAAGTCATCGCTGGCTTATGCGCCGTACATCGCCGCTGTTTTCTCTTATATTATAGTCGGTACGCTTATTTCTATGATAGGCTTCAGAAGCATTACGGCGGATATAAGCGTTACGGGCGCGCTTGCGTTTATGACCTTTGTGCTTGTGACCTGCACCAAGCTTAAGTACATGGGCGTGGGCGGCTACTTTAAGCAGTTCATAAATCCGCTCAATATCATCGGCGAGGTGGCGAACCCTGTGGCCATGGCTCTTCGTTTGTTCGGCAACGTTTCGGGCGGAATGATAATCACAATGATCCTTTATGCAGGACTGGGAGCCGCCAGCGGAGCGCTCTATGACCTTATCGGCATATCGCCCATAGAGAACGTGGGCTATGTTTTCAACATCTTTCAAGTCGGTATCCCCGCGGTCTTGTCGGTCTACTTTGACCTTTTTTCCGGAGCGATACAATCTTACGTATTTATTATGTTGACTATGGCTTACATTCAAATGGGTAAGGAATAACGCGTTTTTATGTACGCCGTAAAAAATTTTTTGGAGGTATACTTTTATGAATGAGGCATTATTAAACGCACAGGCGACCGTTCTTGCCGGTCAGGCTATCGGCGCGGGACTCGCTATGATCGCAGGTATCGGACCCGGTATCGGTGAAGGCTACGCTGTAGGTAAGGCAATCGAAACTATCGGCAGACAGCCCGAGATCAAGAGTACTGCAACTTCCACAATGTTCATCGGCTGCGCCGTTGCGGAGACTACCGGTATCTACGGCTTGTTCGTAGCTATCATTCTGCTTTTTGCAAATCCGTTCCTCAAGTTCCTCACAGGCACTACCTGACGCGTAACCGCGCCGGAATTTTAAGGAATAGGAGGCAGATGCAGGTCATGCACAGTAATTTTGATTTCTTTTCAATTGATCTTACAACCATTGTCGGTTCGATCTTGAATGCCTTGATTCTGTTCCTTGTTCTCAAACATTTTTTGTTTGACAAGGTAAACGCAGTGCTTGACGCCCGCAAAACCGAGGTGGCAAAAACCTACGAGGACGCCGACAGCGCGCTGTCAAACGCGAAACAGCTTGAGGCTGAGTACACCGAAAAGCTGTCCGCCGCCAAGGAGGAGTCGGCTGAGATCGTCAAGAACGCCACAAGAAAGGCTCAGACCCGTTCCGACGAGATAATCGCGGACGCAAGGGACGAAGCAAAAGGCATTGTGGACAAGGCGAACGCAGATATCGAGAAAGAAAAGAAACGCGCTGTCAACCAGATCAAGGATGAGATCTCCGATATTGCAATGTCTATCGCGTCTCAGGTTGTCTCCAGAGAGATCGACCCCAAAACGCACACTCAGCTTATCGAGAGCTTTATCGACGAAATAGGCGAATGATCCCGGATCAGCAAGCCGTTTCGGGAAAGGAACAGTCTTTATGACGGGTACGGTTGAAAAAGTATATTCGGAAGCGGTTTTCGAGCTTGCCTGCGAACAGGGCTGCGCGGACGAGGTTAAAAAAGAGCTGGACTCTCTGGCGGTTATTTTCGGCGATAACCCCGAATTTCCGAAGCTTCTCGGAGCTCCGACGGTAACTGCGTCGGAAAAGCTGGATATCCTCGCAAAAGCCTTTAAGGGCAAGGTATCGGACATTACTTACAATTTCCTATGCGTTCTTACCGAAAAGGGACGCGCCGCAGCGGTCCCCGCAGTAGCCGAGGACTATAAGAACCGCTGGTACGAAATGAAAAACATTGCCGAAGTCAGAGTCGTTACAAGCGTTCCGCTTGAGGACGGTCTCAGAAGCAAGCTGAAGGCAAAGCTTGAATCGGTCTGCAAAAAGACGGTCATTCTCGACGAATCCGTTGATCCGTCCATTATGGGCGGAATAGTGCTGAACTACGGCGGCACTCTTATGGACGGATCGGTCAAGTCAAAGCTTGAAGCTATTCAGAAGCAGATCAAGGGCGTTATTGCCTGAACTGCACTATGAAAATCGGGAGATATCACGCGTTTTAACCATGCGCGCTGTCTCTCCAAGAAAGGATGGTTATTTCCAATGGATTTACGCCCCGATGAAATTACAGGCATAATCAAGGATCAGATAAAGAATTATCAGTCCAAGATCGAACTTGCCGACGTGGGCACCGTTGTTACGGTGGGCGACGGTATCGCAAGGATTCACGGTCTTGAAAAATGTATGTCGGGAGAACTGCTGGAATTTGAAAACGGAGTGAGCGCAATGGCACTCAACCTTGAACGCGGCTTCGTAGGCGCAGTTATGCTGGGCTCGGACGCCGACATCAAGGAGGGCGACTCCGTTAAAAGCACAGGCAGGATCGTATCTGTCCCTGTGGGCGACGAGCTGCTGGGAAGAGTTGTAAACTCCCTGGGTCAGCCTATCGACGGCAAGGGAGCGATCCTTACCGACAAAACCATGCCTATCGAGCGTATCGCTCCGGGCATTATCACAAGAAAATCCGTAAACAGACCTCTCCAGACCGGTATCAAGGCTATCGACTCCATGATACCTATCGGACGCGGTCAGCGTGAGCTCATCATCGGCGACCGCCAGACGGGTAAAACAGCTATCGCGCTGGATACTATTATTAATCAGAAGGGTCAGGACGTTATCTGTATCTACGTCGCTATCGGACAGAAGCGTTCCACAGTCGCAAACGTTGTTGACACCCTCGAAAAGAACGGGGCTATGGACTACACTATCGTAGTTTCCGCTACCGCTTCTGAGCTTGCTCCTTTGCAGTACATCGCTCCCTATTCGGGCTGTGCAATGGGTGAATATTTCCTGGAGCAGGGCAAGGACGTACTCTGTATTTACGATGATCTTTCAAAGCACGCGGTGGCATACCGAACGCTCTCGCTGCTTCTTAAAAGACCGCCGGGACGTGAGGCTTACCCCGGAGACGTTTTCTATCTCCACTCCCGTCTGCTGGAGCGCGCATGCAACCTTAACGAGAATTACGGCGGCGGCTCTCTGACAGCTCTGCCTATCATCGAGACCCAGGCCGGCGACGTTTCCGCTTATATCCCCACCAACGTAATTTCCATTACCGACGGTCAGATATTCCTGGAAACAGACCTGTTCAACTCGGGCGTTCGCCCCGCGGTAAACCCCGGTATCTCGGTTTCCCGTGTAGGCGGCGCGGCTCAGATAAAGGCTATGAAAAAGGTTTCCGGCTCTCTGAAGCTGACCTATTCCCAGTACCGCGAGCTCCAGTCCTTCTCGCAGTTCGGCTCCGATCTGGATAAGGATACTAAGGACCGTCTTGCGCTGGGCGAAAGAGTTGTTGAAGTTCTCAAACAGGGACGGAACACGCCCCTTACCGTTGAGCATCAGGTGCTCATCATATACGCGGTAACTCACGGCTACCTTAAGGATATCCCCCTCGAGCTTGTTTCCGAGTTTGAAAAGGAGCTGTTTGACTATACCGACGAGGCACACCCCGACGTTATCGCTTCGATCAGGGAAACGAAGGATCTTACAAAGGAAAACGAAGAGGCTCTCAAGGAGACTATCGCTGAATTTGTAAAGAAATTCCTTGCGGACAAGTAATTTGCCCCGAAACGATATGAGAAAGGAGGGTGTCCGTTGGCAAGCGGTAATATGAAGGACATTAAAAGGCGTATCAAAAGCGTGGAGTCCACCATGCAGATCACCAAGGCGATGGAGCTGGTGGCTTCTTCAAAGCTGAGAAAAGCCAAGGAAAAGGCGGACAACGCCCGTCCCTACTTTAATGCCCTGTATGATACTATGTGCGAGATACAGTCGGAAAACCCCGGCTTCTTCTCACAGTATACAAAAAAACGCGACGCAAAAACCGTTCTGCTGGTGGTCATTGCCGGAGACAGAGGTCTTGCTGGAGGCTTTAACTCCAATATTTTAAAGCTTGCTCAGACGCGTATCGACGAGCTTAAAGGCTCGTCGGAGGTGAAGATACTCGCTGTCGGCAAGAAATCCGTTGAGTACTTCACAAAGCGCGGATACGAACTTTTTGGCAGTTATCCCAATATCGCGGAAAGCCTTAAAATACACCACGCGGCGGATATTTCCGACATCATAATGCAGAATTTTGTAAGCGGCGAGATAGACAAGGTGGAGCTTTTCCACACGGAATACGTTTCCCCTTTGCTCCAGCAGGCTGAAGCTCTGTCCATGCTTCCCATGGATGTTCAAAGCGGAAAGGACTCAGACGGCAAAGAAAAATCAAAGGTCAGGGAGCTTCCCGTATACGAACCGTCTCCCGAATCGGTTTTTGACGCGATTGTTCCAAAGTACATTACCGGTATGATCTTCTGCGCCGTGGTGGACAGCTTCGCTTCCGAGCAGGCTGCGCGCCGCATAGCTATGGAAAACGCTTCGGACAACGCGGGAGAAATGATCTCCGGTCTGTCGCTGATGTACAACCGTGCCCGTCAGGCGTCCATTACCCAGGAGATCACCGAGATCGTAGGCGGCGCGGCGGCGCAGGAATAGTTCCGCGCGCCAACAAAAAGCTTCCGTTCCCGAGCGGAGCGGAGGTTACGGAAAGGATTGATTATGTAAATGCCGCAGAAAAATATCGGCAAGGTTGTTCAGATCATCGGCGCGGTAGTCGATATCCAGTTTACAAAGGAAAACCTTCCGAATCTTTTGAATGCAATAGAAATAGAGCTTAACGGCAAGCCCCTTATCTGCGAGGTCGCGCAGCATATAGGCGACGACGTTGTAAGATGCATCGCCATGGCTTCCACCGACGGTCTTGTAAGAGGCGTTGAAGCGGTTGACACAGGTTCGCCTATCACCGTTCCCGTGGGCAATGAAACTCTGGGAAGGATTTTCAATCTGCTGGGTGAACCCGTTGACAATAAGCCCGCCCCGCAGTCCGGGGAAAGATGGGCTATCCACAGAGAGCCTCCCGCATACGAGGAGCAGACAGCTTCAAACGAGATACTGGAAACTGGTATCAAGGTAATCGACCTTATCTGCCCCTACCTTAAGGGCGGTAAGATCGGTCTGTTCGGAGGCGCGGGCGTTGGCAAAACGGTTCTTATTCAAGAGCTTATCAACAACATCGCAAACGAGCATAACGGCATTTCCGTTTTCACAGGCGTTGGAGAGCGTACCCGTGAGGGCAATGACCTCTACAACGAAATGACTGAGTCGGGAGTTATCGACAAGACCGTTCTTGTTTACGGTCAGATGAACGAACCTCCCGGAGCAAGAATGAGAGTAGGTCTTTCAGGACTTACAATGGCGGAGTATTTCCGTGACGTTGAGGGACAGGACGTGCTTCTGTTCATCGACAACATCTTCCGTTTCACACAGGCGGGATCGGAGGTTTCCGCGCTTCTGGGACGTATGCCCTCCGCAGTTGGCTATCAGCCTACCCTTGCTACTGAAATGGGCGCATTGCAGGAGAGGATCACCTCCACAAACAAGGGTTCTATCACATCGGTACAGGCTGTATACGTTCCTGCCGACGACCTGACAGACCCCGCTCCCGCGACTACGTTTGCGCACCTTGACGCAACTACCACGCTTTCAAGAAACATTGCTTCGCTGGGTATCTACCCTGCGGTAGACCCGCTTGATTCAACATCCAGGATTCTTTCTCCCGATATCGTGGGTCAGGAGCACTACGAGGTAGCACGTTCGGTACAGAACATTCTCCAGAGGTACAAGGAGCTTCAGGATATCATCGCTATCATGGGCATGGACGAACTTTCCGACGAGGATAAGCTGACCGTTTCCAGAGCGAGAAAGATACAGCGTTTCCTGTCTCAGCCTTTCAGCGTTGCGGAGCAGTTTACCGGTATGCAGGGCAAGTATGTTCCTCTTAAGGAAACTATCCGCGGCTTCAAGGAGATCATTGAGGGAGTTCACGACGATCTGCCCGAATCCGCATTCCTGTTTGCGGGTACCATTGACGAAGTGGTTGAAAAAGCTAAAAGCGCAGAAAACGCTTAACGGCGGAAAGGAGTCATGTTTATGGCAGCTTCATTTTCGCTCAGCGTAGTAACGCCCGAAAAGATTTTTTTCGACGGTGAAACGTCTCAGATAATAGTCCGCACAACGGAGGGCGACATAGGAATACTTGCGAATCACACAAGTCTGGTAGCCGACCTGCCTTCGGGACCCCTTAAAGTAATGCAGGAGGACGGCAGCTGGAGGGTCGCGGCTATTTCCACGGGACTGCTCAAAGTCGGAGGAAACAAGGTGTCTATCCTTGCAAACGCCGTGGAATGGGCGGACGAGATCGACCTTGACTGGGCAAAACGCTCCGAGGAGGACGCAAGACGTCGCCTTAAGGAGCAGCAAGACAAGCATCAGCTCGATCTTGCCGAGTTAAAGCTCCAGAGAGCTTTGAACCGTATCAGCGTCGGTTCGGGGAATAAATAAAAAATTTGCAAATTTTGAAAAAGCACTTGACAAAAGCCTGTGCAATGAGGTATAATAATATTACCTCTTGCAGAGGCTTATTTTTTTGCGCTCTTTTTTATGAGCGGTTATGAGTAAAAATCGGTCTCTCAGCAAGGCTCCTGCGAGTCAGCCCGAGCCAAGCCACAGAGGGAGGCACAGGGGAAATACGTCCCCTGCGAAAACGCAAACGGTGCCGGCTTTGACTAAGGGTGCGGAAAACCGCAAAACACGTACGGATAAAGTATCAGAGAGGAAAATGTCTTGTTTGCGAACAGCAAGCTTTTGTCATCTGACATTTTGCATTGTGCGTAATTTCGGTTATTCCATGTTTCCCGTGAAAGTAAGAGGCCGTTGTATCGTTAATCTAATAGGAGGTGCCGATATGAGAGTAAAAATTACATTGGCTTGTACGGAGTGCAAACAGCGCAACTACAATACCAAGAAAAACAAGAAGAACGATCCGGACAGGCTTGAAATGAACAAGTACTGTAAGTTCTGCAGAAAGCATACTCTTCACAAAGAAACTAAGTAAGAGAGGTGCGGAGAATGGCTGACGCTAAAAACAGCAAGTCCAAGAAGAACTCTATTGTCTCCCGGGCTGAGGCTAAAGCTAACAAGATAGTGAACGACCGCGAAAAATCAAAGGCTAACGGAAAAAAAGGCGCGAAAAAGCCCGGCGGAGCGGTCAAATATTTCAAGGACTTAAAGAGCGAGATTAAAAAAGTCACATGGCCTTCATGGAGAAAGGTCGTAAACAACACGTTTGTGGTTCTTGTGGGAATGTGCGCAAGCGGTATCGTCATATTCGGGATCGACAGCGCCCTTACTGCGCTGATCAATCTTGCGGCTAAGGCGGGCGGCTGATCCCTCAAGCGTAAAACAGAGGAAACCGTGAGGACGGAGAACGGACTATGCGGAGGACAATATTCAGGACTGTTCCTGCCTCCTGCCTCTGAGATCTCTGCCTCCGCGAGGGAAGGAATGGTCATTAATTATGTCAGAATCGGCAAAATGGTATGTCATTCACACTTATTCCGGTTATGAGAATAAGGTCGCACAGACGATCATGAAAGTCGTTGACAACCGCAAGCTTCATGATCTTATTCAGGAAGTCCGCGTCCCTACCGAACTGGTAATGGAAATGAACGAAAAGAATAAGATGCACGAGGTCGAAAGAAAAGTCTTCCCGGGATACGTTCTGGTAAAAATGGTTCTCACAGACGATTCATGGTATGTGGTGAGAAACACCAGAGGCTGTACTGGATTCGTGGGTCCCGGATCGAAACCGGTTCCGCTTACCGACAAGGAAGCGGCTGCTATGGGTATCGACATGGACGCTAAGCCTGCGTCACTCGAAGTTAACTTCAAGGCAGGCGATAAGGTAAGGATTACTGCCGGCCCTATGGAGGGTATCGTAGGAGAGGTCGAAAGTATAGACGCCGAAAATATGAAAGTAAACGTCAAGGTCTCCATGTTCGGACGGGATACCTCGGCGGAACTGGATATTACCATGGTCGCGGTTTCGGACGAGTTTTAACTTTATCAATTCGTTTTTATATTTTATATTCAAAATTTTGGAAGTGCGGATGCTCCGTACGATACGGAGCGACGGGTTTTCTTTTCGGATAGGCTTTTGTGAGAATACTCCTGTGAGCAGGCTTCCATGAGCGCGTCCGTAATTTCCGGTTCGGTATAGTTGCCCCGGAAACTGCAAAACTCAGAAAGGAATGATTATAATGGCACAGAAAGTAGTTGGCTTAATCAAGCTTCAGATCGCAGCGGGAAAGGCTACGCCCGCTCCGCCTGTAGGACCTGCTCTCGGTCAGCACGGCGTTAATATCATGGCTTTTACAAAGGAATTCAACGAGAGAACAAAGAACGATATCGGTCTTATTATCCCTGTAGTTATTACAGTTTACGCTGACCGTTCATTCAGCTTTATCACAAAGACTCCGCCGGCAGCGGTTCTTATCAAGAAGGCTATCGGTCTTGAAAGCGGCTCGGGAGTCCCCAACAAGACTAAGGTCGGAAAGATCACCAAGGAGCAGATCAAGAAGATCGCTGAGACCAAAATGCCCGATCTTAACGCGGCAAACGTGGAATCCGCAATGAGCATGATCGCGGGTACCTGCCGTTCTATGGGCGTTGAAGTAGTTGACTGATAATTGCAGTCAGCGAATAACCGGCAATTAATTTGCGGCGGATGCTTTCGGAGCGCGGAAAAGAAATATTTTCCGAATTTTGTCTCCGGTTCATCTTGCGTTTAGTGGGAGGATATAATTCCGCTAATACTGAAATTCTATCGAAAAAGCGTACAAAAAATTAAGCAGAAGCCTGTATTTATAGATTTTTGCGAAAACTTTGTCTGAACGCTGATAAAATTTTAGTATACGAGTCCCCGGTGTGGGAACATTTACCACTTACAAGGAGGAAATCTGATAATGAAACACGGTAAGAAATATAATGAAAGCGCTAAGGCTGTTGACAGAAGCAAGCTCTACGAGACCGAAGAGGCTCTCGACCTTGCCTGCCAGAATGCCAAGGCTAAATTTGACGAGACCATTGAGGTTCACGTTCGTCTGGGCGTTGACTCCCGTCATGCTGACCAGCAGGTAAGAGGCGCGGTAGTTCTTCCCAACGGTACAGGTAAAAACGTTCGCGTGCTTGCTTTCTGCAAGGAGGAAAAAGAGGCTGACGCTAAGGCTGCGGGAGCTGATTTTGTAGGCGGCGCAGATCTCGTTGAAAAGATCGTTAAGGAAAACTGGCTCGATTTCGATGTTTGCGTTGCTTCTCCCGACATGATGGGCGTTGTAGGTAAAGCGGCGAGAGTTCTCGGTCCCCGCGGACTTATGCCTAACCCCAAGGCGGGTACTGTTGCTCCCGACATCGCAAAGGCTATTTCTGAAGCTAAGGCAGGTAAGATCGAGTACCGTCTCGACAAGACAAACATCATTCACTGCCCTATCGGAAAGGCTTCTTTCGGCAAGGAAAAGCTTGCACAGAACCTTGACACACTTCTTGAAGCTATCGTTAAGGCTAAGCCTGCGGCTGCAAAGGGTACTTATATCAAGTCCTGCGTAGTAGCTTCCACGATGGGTGTTGGTATTCCCGTTTCTACTATCAAGTACGGCGTTTGATCCTGCTTGATTATGATTTTTTAATATTTTTGACCGTCCGACCAGATCGCACTGCTCTGCGGTTGCTGTTGGAGCGCGGCGAAAAAAGCTCTTCTCGCTTTATTCGGTCGCTTAAGTATTTCAAAAATATCTTTAAAATAATTTACAGTCAAAAAGTAAAAAGTGTACGAAACTTTGTTTAAATGATTTTTGCCGGCACTTTTACAGTAGATTAGGGTTAACAAATAAATACTGCGTATTATGAAAACAGGAACCGACAGAACAGTCGATTCCTGTTCTTTGTTTTAACTTAACAAGGAAGTGTAAAACCAAATGAACAGAAAATACATATTTGCAGCGTTTGCGGTTGCTGCCGCTGCTGTTACATTAATTACAGCAGGCTGCAAATCAATTGAGGACGAACCCGCAGCAGCAGTAAATGCGGACGTAACGATGACGTCTCTCACAACAATGGAAAAGCTTACAGAAGCTCTTTCGGAAACGGATACGGAGCTTGCTGAATATAAAGATGAGATTAACGGAACCGCAGAATCTGCCGTTCCGTATGAACCTGCGGTTTCGGCAGGAGGAGATACAGAACCGTCTGAAACCTCAGCGGACTCAGAAATCGAAGCAAGAAATGAAGCTGCTAACGTGGAAAGCATTTCTCTTACGTTTTACAGCGTTACTCTTGAAGCGGGACAGAGCAAAATGCCGATAGTTACAATGTTCCCCGAAAACGCTTCGGACAAAAGCGAGCTGTGGGAAAGCTCAAACCCTTCTGTGGCGTCGGTAAACGAGCTCGGCAATATTACCGCTTTGTCGGAGGGCAGCTGTACAGTCAAGGTAACGTCCGCGCAGAATCCTGAAGTCTTTGCCGAGGTTGAAGTAACGGTAACAGCAGGCGCGCAGATAACCTACATAGACGGTATACTTGTGGTAAACAAGACCTACGCCCTCCCTGCCGGATATAACCCGGGAGTGAACTCCGAAGCGCAGGACGCTTTCGACCGTATGCAGTCCGACGCAGCCGCAGAGGACATAAATATTTACATATCGTCGGGATTTCGTTCCTACGACTATCAGGCGGGACTTTATCAGAGATACGTCGATAAGGACGGCAAAGCGGAAGCCGACAGATACTCCGCCCGTGCGGGACACTCGGAACACCAGACGGGACTTGCTTTCGATCTTAACTCCATTGACGATTCTTTTGCCGATACAAAGGAGGGCAAGTGGGTCAGCCGAAACTGTCACAGGTACGGATTTATAATACGCTACCCAGCCGACAAGGAGGACATAACAGGCTACAAATGGGAACCGTGGCACATTCGCTATTTGGGCGAGGAAACCGCTCAGGCGGTTTATGACAGCGGACTTTGTCTTGAAGAATACCTGGGGATAACCTCCGAGTACGCCGACTAAAGGCCGGTAGTTTTGCTGTACTGAAATAGTTACGATCATAAGTAAACTCCGTCTGCATTATCCCGTATGCAGACGGAGTTTACTTATGATATTATTTTATCTTGACTTAATAGGCGTTATCTGCGTTTGTCTGCCCACCTCAAAACCGCTGTTATTTATCTTTATCACCATAACCGTGTCGCTGTTTATTCCCCCGCTTTCCGATATTGCGACAGCGTATGCATATGTGGGATAATCATATACTACGGTGTAACTTCCCTGCTGAGGATATTGCTGATCATTCGCCGTACCGCCTGTGACCGCGCTTGCTTTCGGAATATCCTCAGAAACGGAGATCACACTGTACGTTCCGGAAACTTCTTCGGAATAGTCCGTCAAAGAAACGTCTTCAACAAGCACGCTCGAATATTCGGCCGCAGGAGATTCCTCAACGGCAATATAGTCGGAACTGTCAGAGGTTACATAATAGCTGTATTCCTGTATATCGGCTGAAACGTCCGAGACTGCCAAATCATAGGCTAATGTTCCGTAGGGCATGACGGTCACATTAAATACAGCTGCCGCGGCAGCTGAAAGCACGGCTGCGGATATTCCGGCAAAAGCGGATTTCTTTTTTGTCATAACGTCTCTTATCCGTTCCTCAAGGCTGCCTCCCGAAAAGCTTCCCGCAAGAGGAAAGCTTTTACCGGCGGGAACGCAGCGTTTTTCCTCAACGCTGATAAGGGTCATTGCATAATCCTCGGGAACAGTTTTTCCCCTGCGGAGGGCTGTCTCGTCGCAGGCAAGCTCTATATCGCGGTTTGCAAAAGCAAACATTATCCACACCACTGGGTTGAACCAGTACACAGCAGCGCATACCGCAAGAAGCGCTTTGAACAACGCGTCAAAACGTTTTATATGCGCAAGCTCATGGCACAGAACGTTGCGTTCATCGCCGCCGCGCATATCCATGCTTTTGGGCAGGATTATTACAGGTGAGAATATCCCGTATGTAAGCGGAGAATCGGTTCTGTCCGAAACAAGCAGACGAACGCTTCGGATTATCCCGAACTCATTTTTCAGCGGTTCAATGTTATAGTCTGCGGGAACAGCACAGGAAAAGATCCTTCTGCTTTTAATATGATAAATGGCAAAAACCGCGCCTGCAAATACCGCTCCGAAGAGCCATATGTATCCGCACAGCGAAACGAAAAGATTGCTTTCCGAAACTGGTACTGCCACATTGATGACAGCTTCGGGTATCGCCGAAACAATGTCATGTACCGGATAAACAGTCTCCGTTACCACCGTATCGGCCGCAAATCCTTCAGTAACGGCAATTCCCATTGACGGCAGCAAAAGCTTTGCAGCGGCGATAAGCCACAATGCGGACAATACCCGTTTAGGCATTTTTCGGAACATTATTCTCCGCAGAAATATTATTACGGCGATCACTGCCGCGGCGGACAGGCTTCTTCCGATAATATCCATGATAAAACTCCTTTATCTGAGCTTATTGACGAGCTCTTTAAGACGCCCGATCTCTTCCTTTGACAGTCTGTCTGAGCTGAGCAGCGAAGCCGCCAGCATATCCGCGGAGCCGTTGTACATTCTGCTTATCAGCTCGTCCGTTTCATACTCGCGCGCTTCGTCAAGGGATATTTCCGCATGACAGATAAAGCCCGGGTCTGCACGTTTCACAGCGCCCTTGTCAATACATTTTTTTATTACGGTATATGTTGTGGTCTTGCTCCAGCCGATCTGTTTTCCCAGAGCGGCGGCAATGTCCTTTGCGCTTGAATCGCCGTTTTCCCACAGTACCTGCATTACTCTTAATTCCGAATCAAAAAGCTTCATTAATACTACCCCCATAAGTTCTATTTAAGTAGAACACATTATTATTTTACCATGCAGCAGAGAATTTGTCAACGGTTTATTTATAAATCGTACGTGATTTGGCTTTTGCCGCAATAACCTGTTGCAATCCGAGGAAAAATGTGCTATACTTAATACTTAGAAAAAAGATTTTTAAGGAGTTACCGATATGTCTGATTACAACAGCTATGAATCGCCGTTCTGCACCCGCTATGCGAGCAGGGAAATGCAGTACGTTTTTTCCGCCGACAAAAAATTCACCACATGGAGAAAGCTATGGGTCGCTCTTGCCCGCGCCGAAATGAAGCTTGGTCTGCCGGTTACCCAAAAGCAGGTGGAAGAGCTTGAAGCCCATATTGACGACATAGACTACAAGGCTGCCGAGGAGCGTGAAAAGCTTGTGCGCCACGACGTTATGTCCCATGTTTACGCATACGGGCTTGCCTGTCCGAATTCAAAGGGTATAATTCACCTGGGCGCAACCTCCTGCTATGTGGGCGACAATACCGATGTTATCGTCATGCGTGACGCTCTGCAAATCGTCAGGAGAAAGCTTATAAACGTTCTCGCACAGCTTTCGGGTTTTTCGGTAAAGTACAAGGATATGCCCTGCCTTGCCTATACCCATTTGCAGCCGGCTCAGCTAACCACAGTAGGCAAGCGCGCAACCCTCTGGGCAAACGAGCTGCTTATGGACCTTGACGAGCTGGATTACAGAATATCGTCTTTGAAGCTGCTGGGGTCAAAGGGTACTACAGGCACTCAGGCTTCCTTTATGGAGCTTTTCGACGGCGACTCCGAAAAGGTAAAGGAGCTTGAAAAAATGATTGCTGAGGAAATGGGCTTCGACGCGGTTGTTCCCGTTTCCGGTCAGACCTATTCCAGAAAAGCCGACGCGCAGATACTTTCCACCTTGGGAGGTATCGCTCAGTCCGCAATGAAATTTGCAAACGATATGCGTATTCTCCAGAATTTTAAGGAAATGGAAGAACCATTTGAAAAGAATCAGATAGGCTCCTCCGCAATGCCTTATAAGAGAAATCCCATGCGCTGCGAAAGAATTACAGCTCTTGCCAGATACGTTATGATAGACACCCTTAATCCTGCCTTTACCGCAGGTACGCAGTGGTTCGAGAGAACTCTCGACGACTCCGCGAACAAGCGCATTTCCGTTGCCGAGGGATTCCTGGCGGCGGACGCTATACTCAATATCATGCTTAACGTTACAGCCGATTTGGTGGTGTACCCCAACGTTGTACGTCAGCGGGTCATGCGGGAGCTGCCTTTTATGGCGTCCGAAAACATTATGATGGACGCGGTCAAAAAGGGCGGAGACCGTCAGGCTCTTCACGAAAAGCTCCGTCAGTATGCTATGGAGGCAGGGAAGCACGTCAAGGAGGAAGGGCTTGAAAACAACCTTATCGAGCTTGTGCTGAACGACCCCGATTTCGGTCTTAATGCGGACGAGCTGAACGCTATCCTTAAGCCCGAAAACTTTACGGGAAGAAGCTCCCAGCAGGTGGAGGAATTTGTGCGCGACTGCATAAAACCTATCCTCGAAGACAATAAGGATATACTGGGCGAGACTGCCGAGCTGTCGGTGTAAGGCGGCGCGGTATGGAAAACTATTGCAGGAAATTCCTGATAAAAATGCCCGAAAACTTTGGGGACGGCAATGGCTACAGGGTGAAGCTGTACAGAAACGAAAAATCCGCCGCGGTGCTTGAAAGCGGCGGGGAAACCTTTGGTTTTGACGTTATAGCCGAAATAACCGGAAACGATTTTTACAGCGACAAAGCTATCGCTGCAAGAAACGGAAAACTCCTTATGCTGGAGATAGAAAGGCGCTGGCTGGTAAAGATACCCGACTGTATCGGGGAATTTCCGTTTCATGTTATCGAGCAGGCTTATCTCGCTCCCGAAAACGGTTTTCAGGGACGCATACGCCGTCTGGACGACAGGTTCATCTACACCGAAAAGGCGCGGACGGGCAGCGCGGCGTCCAGAATAGAAAACGAGCGGGACATTACCGAGGAGGAGTACGAACGGCTGAAAGAGCGCACCATTCTCAACACGGTGAAAAAGAAAAGGTATCTGATACCCTGCGGCGGTCTGAAGTTCGAGCTGGACGTTTTTGAGAACACCGTGGAGACGGGATACGCTATTATGGAGGCGGAGCTTCCCGAGGAAAGCGCGGAGGTCAGGTTTCCGGATTTTTTGGAGATTGTCAGGGAGGTCACGGAGGACGAATACTACACAAACAGGAATTTTGCTTCAATGGACAGAATAAAGCTGCTGAAATAAAAGCTTCCGCTCAGTGCATTTTCCGCAGTTTTAATATTATGCTATAAAAAACCGCATGGGACAGATTTTTCGTTCCCTGCGGTTTTTATTGATACGAAAGGTCTGCCGAAAGCTATAGAAACACGCCGGAAATTTTACCTTTTCGCCAGTTTTCCGTAGCCCTCCTGCACCGCGTTTATGAGCGCGTCTATCTCGCCCATGGTGGTGGTGCGTCCGATGGAGACTCTTATCGCCGAGTCGGCAAGTCTGTCGGGAATACCCATTGCGGTCAGCACCGAGCTGTGCGCTCCCTTTGAGCACGCCGAACCGCTGGATACGTAAACGTTCTGGGTTTCAAGAAAGTGCAGCATTATTTCGGAGCGTATACCCTCTACGGAAAAATTGGTTATGTAGGGAGAGCGGTTCTCAGCCGTTGAGTTTATCGTTACATAATCAAGCTTTGCAAGCTTTTTCAGAAGATAGGCGGTTATCTTTTCTGCGTTTTCGTGAGCTACGGGCATTGCGGGCATCAGAGCGCGCACGGCAGCTCCGAAACCGGATATCAGCGGCACGGATTCGGTTCCCGAACGCTTGCCCTGCTCCTGACCGCCGCCTATAAGGATCGGGGGTATCCTTATTCCCTTTTTAACAAACATTGCTCCGACTCCTTTTACGGCGTGCACCTTGTGTCCTGAAACGACTATAATGTCCGCAAAAAGCTCGGAAGACCTTATGGGTATCTTCATAAAACCCTGAACCGCGTCGCAGTGAGTGATGCATTCGGGGAAATTACGCTTTACATATGAAAATATCTTGCGCACAGGCTGTATGGAGCCTGTCTCATTGTTGACCAGCATACATGACACCAGAAAGGTATCCCCGTCAACTGCGGCAATAAAGTCCTCCTCGGAAATTTCTCCGTTACGCGATGGCTTTATGCGGACGACCTCAAATCCCTTTTTTTCCTCAAGGTACTTTATCGGTTCGGAGACCGACGGGTGCTCAATGGCGGAAACAATTATTTTTTTCTTTCGTCTGCCGTAGCTTTCGGCGGCTCCGAATATTGCCGTGTTGTTGCACTCTGTGGCTCCCGAGGTAAAGGTTATGCACCGCGGGTCGCATACGAGAGCGGCTGCTATCGCTTTGCGGGCTTCCTCGACCCGCTGTTCGGCGACCAGCCCAAGCTTGTGCAGCGAGGATGGATTGCCGTAATCCTCGACCATGCACTGAAATACTGCGGATACCGCAGGTTCGCATGGACGGGTAGTAGCGGCGTTGTCAAGATAAACGGACATTTATATCAGATCCTTTCATATCGGATAAACATGATTATTATAGCACATATTTATCCGCAGGGCAATAGCGGAGAAATCTTTCGCGGAAACAAATTTATGCTTAGCGGAGGGGAGCTCCCGCAGGCCGAGCCGCTTCCGTACGTAAATTTGCTTGAATCGTTACAAAGGAATGCCGCCATAAGCAGACGGGAAAGTTTGCTGAAATTTTAAATTTTTGTTTAACTCAGCGGGCATTTGACTTTTTGCAGGAAATGAGTTATAATATTTCATATATGCATAATCGCACCGCATTTGCGTAAAATAGTAAAAAAATGCGGAAAGGAGCGGCTGCGATCATGCGCAATAACAGCGGCAATAACAATAAAAACTGTGAAAACAACGACGATAATGAGAATCAGTCCAAAACCGAGGAGCAGCTCGACCAGGCCGACCTTATTGAAAAAAACGGAGAGGTTGTCTCTCAGAATGCCAAGCACCTTATACACTGCCTTACGGTGATAGGTCAGGTGGAGGGACACTATATTCTCCCTCCCCAGAACAAGACCACCAAGTACGAGCACATAATGCCTGCTCTTGTGGCGATAGAGCAGGACCGCTCTATCGAGGGACTTGTGATAATCCTGAACACCGTGGGCGGCGACGTTGAAGCCGGTCTTGCTATCGCAGAGCTTATCGCGGGAATGAAAACTCCCACGGTGTCAATAGTGCTGGGGGGAGGACATTCTATCGGCGTACCTCTTGCGGTGTCCGCCAAAAAATCCTTTATCGTACCCAGCGCGACCATGACCATTCATCCTGTCCGCATGAGCGGCACAATACTGGGCGTACCGCAGACTCTGTCCTATTTTGACAAAATGCAGGACAGGATAGTCAGCTTTGTTACGCGGAACAGCAAGATCGCTCCCGAGCGTTTCCGCGAGCTGATGATGAACACGGGAGAGCTTACCATGGATATGGGTACGGTAATCGACGGAGAAACTGCTGTCAAGGAGGGGCTTATTGACTCTTTGGGAGGACTTTCCGACGCTATCGAGGCTCTTTACGAGCTGATAGAGACCGGCGAAAAGCGTTATCCAGACAGCGGGGAGGAGTCCTGAAAATGGCGCTTTACACGGTTATCGGCGAGTACGATGTGCTTTTCGCCCAAAACAGGGAGCTTAAAGAGCTTTCGGGTACGGTGACGGCTCAGCGAAGCCAGCCGGTTCTGTCAACAAACCCGCAGGACTTTTTGGGCGGAACTGTTCTTAACAGCGGCTATACAAAATATAAACAAAAAGAGGAAAATTGCAATGAGTATTATTGAGGCTATATTACAGGGGATATTGCAGGGACTTACTGAGTTCCTGCCAGTGTCCAGTTCGGGACATCTCTCGCTGTTCCAGCACTTTACCGGTCTGGACGGCGAGGGGGCGGTAACAATGACGATAGTGTTCCATTTGGGAACGCTTGCCGCGGTTTTTATTGCCTTTTGGAATAAGATAAAAAAGCTGATATTTGAAGCGTTCAGAATGCTTAAAGATATCTTCACGGGGAAGTTCAAGTGGAAAACCATGAATCCCGAACGCAGGATGATAATGATGATCATTGTCTCAATACTTCCCCTTTTCGGATTTTACATATTCAGGGATTTCTTTGAAAGGCTTTCCTCCGACTCTGATATAATTGTGGAGGGCGTTGCTTTTCTTTACACCTCCGCGCTGCTGTTTATGAGCATGAAGTACGGAAAGGGAAGCAGGTCGGCAGGGGAGACTGCCGTTCCCGCCGCGCTGACCATAGGAGTGTTTCAGGGAATAGCTCTTGTGCCTGGAATATCCCGTTCGGGTTCCACGATCTCGGCGGCGCTTTTCACGGGAATGAAGCGTGAAGACGCGGTGGAATACAGCTTTATTTTAGGCATTCCGGTAATTCTCGCGGGAGCGGTCGTTAAGCTTGGAGAAGCATCTTCTGCGGAGATATCTGCAAATTTTGTTCCGCTTTTAGTTGGCTTTGCCGTATCGGCAATAGCGGGGTATTTTGCAATATGCCTTATAAAAATGCTTGTGGTAAACGATAAATTCCACGTTTTCGCCTGGTATACCCTTGCGCTCGGAACTGCCGTTATAGGTCTGGGACTGTACGAAAGGCTGAACGGCGTAAGAATACTTATAGGATAAATGTGTTATTAAAATACATAAGGTAAAGCAAAAAGGAATGAGGCAAGTCCCTCAAAAAACGGGAGGAAGAAAAAGTGGCTGAAAGAAAAACGACCGCGTCGTCAAGATCGAAGCAGACAAAGCAAGCCGCTCAGGAAAGCGGCGACAGGGTATTCTGGTCCGCGGTGCTGTTTGCGCTGGGCGCGCTTATGCTGGCTTTCGCGCTGATAAAGGGCGAGTCCGCATGGAGCAGCATACATAATATTTTTCTGGGAATGTTCGGGTGGTCGGTGTTTGTCGTGCCGCTTGTTCTGATATACGTTTCGGTAATGATCGCAATGGATAAGTCGCGCCAGACTGTTCAGGGACGCGTTATCCAGTGCTTTATCATGATACTTCTGCTGTCGGCGTTTGCGCGGATAATTTCAAGCGCGGATATGCCGGAGGGAAATCTTTTCGAGGAGATGATCCCCGCCCTTTACGCCGAGGGAAAACAGCTCCGCGGCGGCGGAGTTATGAGCGTTTTTGTGGGAGTACCGCTTCTTCTGCTGTTCAAAAAGGCGGGTGCTACAATTATAATCGTACTGCTAACGTTCGTGTTTATTATGATACTTGCCAACAAGACCGTACTGGATATAGTAAGACTTATCAAAAGGGGAATTTCTGCTGCAAACGCCGCAAGGGAGGACTACGTCCCCGTAGAGGACAACAGCGGTTTCGTTCCCCCTCCTGGAGCCAAGAAAACAGCCGCGGAAAAGAAAGCGGAGAAAGCGGCCGCAAGAGCCGCAAAGGAAGTGCCCAACGGAGACGTACCCACGGAGGTTGTCAAGGAAAAGGCAAAGAATTTCAATGTTGATATACCTATGCCAAAGGGCAAAAAGAACGTACCAAACGCGCCGAAGGAAGAACTTCCCTTTGAACCGGACGAGCCAAAGGAAAAAGAGCTTACCGAGGAGGAAAAGTTTGCTCAAAGTCTGCCCCAGCACCCGGTAGTCGTACCCTCTGCGTCTGCCGCGGACGCAGAGGCGGCGGAGAAGAGCAGTAACGCTTCAAGCGAGCTGGACGACATAATCAGAAAGGCGGCGGCTGTTCCGGAAAAGAAAAAAACGCTCTTTGCCCCCGCTCCCAAAACCGTACAGCAGACGAAAAAGCAGTCCACACTTGCTTCCAATAAGATACAGACCGAGGACGAGCTTGATATGCCCGACGCACCCACGGCGGCGGATATTCAGCACGAGATAGCCGAGCAGGGTTCGGAGATAGTCGTATATCAGTTCCCGCCCATAGACCTGCTGAAAAGCGTTGACAACGAAGCCAACGCCGCCGAAGCCGAGGCGGAAATGAAAACCAACGCCGACACCCTTGTGGATACTCTGAAAAGCTTCGGGGTACAGACGCGAATCGTTGACATTCACCGCGGGCCGACGGTTACGCGATACGAATTGCAGCCAAGCGCGGGGGTCAAGATATCCAAGATAACCAGTCTTGCGGACGATATCGCCCTGAACCTTGCGGCGGCGGGAGTCCGCATAGAAGCTCCTATCCCCGGTAAGGCGGCTGTGGGCGTGGAAGTCCCCAACAGGGTCAAGGATATAGTTACTATCCGCGAGATGATAGAAAGTCCCGAGTTTGCCGCCAACAAGAGCAAGCTCAGCTTTGTTGTGGGTAAAAATATCGACGGCGACATTATGATAGGAGATATTGCCAAAATGCCCCATTTGATCATTGCGGGTACTACCGGTTCGGGTAAGTCTGTTTGTACTAACAGTATAATCATGAGTATTCTATACAACGCGTCCCCCGACGAGGTACGGCTTGTACTTATCGACCCGAAAATGGTTGAGTTTAAGGTGTACGACGGCATACCCCACCTGCTTATCCCCGTTGTTACAGACCCCCGAAAGGCGGCGGGAGCACTGTCTTGGGCGGTGCAGGAGATGCTGAAGCGCTATAAGCTTTTTGCGGACTATAACGTCCGCGACCACGGCGGCTACAACGAAATGGCTGCGGAGACCGAGGGCGTGGAGCCGTTACCGAAAATCGTGATAGTTATAGACGAGCTTGCCGACCTGATGATGGCGGCGGCTAACGAGGTGGAGGACTCTATCTGCCGTCTTGCACAAATGGCGCGTGCGGCGGGTATGCACCTTATTATCGCAACCCAGCGTCCTACGGTGGACGTTATTACGGGACTTATCAAGGCGAACATTCCGTCCAGAATCGCTCTGACGGTTTCGTCCCAGGTTGACAGCCGTACCATAATAGACACGGCGGGCGCGGAGAAGCTTTTGGGTCACGGCGATATGCTGTACTATCCCCAGGGTATCCCCAAGCCTGTGAGAATACAGGGCTGCTTCGCCTCCACAAAGGAAGTCGAGGCTGTTGTTGAGTTCATCAAGAGCGGCGGTACAGTGGAGTATTCTAACGAAATTATTGAGGAAATTGAGAAAAATATGCCTGTTCCCAAGGGTGAGAAACTAAACGGAGACAGCGGCTCTGCTCCAAGCGGAGACGGAGATATTATCGACCAGGCTGTGGAAGTCCTTATCGACGCGGGACAAGCTTCGGTGTCCTATCTGCAAAGAAAGCTCAAGCTTGGCTACGCCCGCGCGGCGCGTGTTATGGACGAGCTTGAGGAGCTTGGCGTGGTGGGTCCCTACGAGGGTTCAAAGCCGCGGTCGGTGCTTGTTACGAGGGAGATGTGGGCGCAGAGGAAGCTTATAAACAACGACACAATCCCGGGGGCGGACGTTTCCGGTGCGGAGGAAGTTTCCGAGGAATAGCAGGACTGTTATATTATCTTCTGACGTTTTTCCCTTGGCGCGCTTTTATGCGGATAT
Source organism: uncultured Oscillospiraceae bacterium (assembly GCA_910586535.1). GTDB lineage: Bacteria > Bacillota > Clostridia > Oscillospirales > Ruminococcaceae > RGIG8773. Next base: position 96,751 of record CAJUHS010000006.1, on the reverse strand, counting down.
GTGCCGATAAAGCTTACAACGGTTTTAAATATTAGTCCGGGAATTACGGAAGTAATTTTTATATTTGTCAGCGAAGCCGGCGCATACGCAGCGGAGCGGAAAAATGAAAAAGGAAAATATGATGTCAGAAATCATGTCAGGTTACAGCGTTTTTAACTTCTTGCTGTTTTTCAATATTTTTATTTTAGTATCATTGTCTATAATCACCGTATATTAAGGAGCTTTGCCTATGCCGTTTTTACCGATCTCAAAACAGGAAATGCTCGAACAGGGTATCGACCAGCTGGACTTCATCTGCGTAACGGGTGACAGCTACGTCGACCACCCCAGCTTCGGCATTGCAATAGTTTCGCGTGTCATTGAAAGTATTGGTTATACCGTAGGTATAATTGCCCAGCCCGACTGGCACACCACCCGGGATTTTATGCGTCTCGGCAGACCCCGCTTCGGCTTTATGGTAACGTCGGGAAATATCGACAGCATGGTTGCCCACTATACTTCCGCAAAGAAAAAGCGTTCCGACGACGCTTACACCGCGGGGGGAATGGCGGGGAAACGTCCCGACCGGGCGGTTACTGTGTACTGCAAAAAGATACGCGAGGCGTACGGAGATATTACTATCGGTATAGGCGGCTTGGAGGCTTCCCTGCGGCGGTTCGCTCACTACGACTACTGGGACGACGCTGTCCGTCCCTCGATTCTGGAGGAAAGCGGCGCGGATATTCTTATGTACGGCATGGGAGAGCACCAGATAACCGAGATTTGCACACGTCTTGCGAACGGTGAGGACGTTAGAAGTCTCACCGATATCCGGGGTACGGCGTACCTCTGCAAGCCCGAGGATACCCCCTACGGAGCGGTTGAGTGCCCCTCATTAAAATTGTGCCGGGAGGACAAAAAGTCCTATGCAAAGGCTTGCCGCCAGCAGTACGACTGGCAGGACGAGATTTATGGCAGGACAATTATTCAGCGGCAGGAAAAGCTTATGCTTGTACAGTTGCCGCCCTCGCCTGTGCTCACGACCGAGGAATTAGATAAGGTTTACGCCCTGCCCTATATGCGGACGTACCACCCGATATACGAGAAGGAGGGCGGCGTACCCGGGATAAAGGAAGTGGAATTTTCCATAACCCACAACCGCGGCTGCTTCGGGAACTGCAATTTCTGCTCTATCGCTTTGCATCAGGGACGGAAAATAGCCGTACGCAGCGAGGAGAGCATTCTTGCCGAAGCACAGTTACTGACGACTTTACCAAACTTTAAAGGATACATTCACGACGTTGGAGGACCTACCGCAAATTTCCGCGCGCCAAGCTGTCACAAGCAGTTAGAGCACGGTCTGTGCAAAGGGAAAAAGTGTCTTGCCCCCGAACCCTGCAAGTCGCTGGAAGTAGACCACAGGGAGTATCTGAGTCTGCTGCGGAAAATACGCGCAGTACCGAAAGTGAAAAAGGTTTTTATACGCAGCGGAATAAGATACGATTATCTGATAGAGGACAGGGACGAGGAGTTCATGCGGGAGCTTATCGAGCACCATGTCAGCGGTCAGCTGAAGGTTGCGCCCGAACATTGCTCTGCGGTGGTGCTGGACAAAATGGGCAAGCCCCATATCGAGGCGTACAAAAAATTTCAGGACAAATTCTACAGGATAACGGGACAGATAGGCAAGGAGCAGTACCTTGTGCCTTACCTGATGTCCTCCCACCCGGGCAGTACGCTGAAAGAGGCGGTGGAGCTTGCGCTGTTCCTGAAAAGCCTGAAGATTCGTCCCGAGCAGGTGCAGGACTTTTATCCCACCCCGGGAACGATTTCCACCTGTATGTTCTACACGGGGCTTGACCCATACACAATGGAGGAAGTATACGTTCCCCGAACCTCCGAGGAAAAGGGTATGCAGCGGGCGTTATTGCAGTATTTCCGTCCGGACAATCAGCGAAAGGTCATTGAGGCTTTGCAGAAAGCCCACCGCACCGACCTGATAGGAAACGGCAAGGACTGTCTTGTGAAGCCCGACGCCAAGTACCTTGCGGAACAGCGGCGGAGAGAAGCGGCTAAGTCCGCGAAAAGAGGCGGAAAGAACGCACACAAAATTAATAATAAACGTAAAAAATAATCTTCCGTAGGGAACGGGTCTCCCGTCCCGCAAGGACTGAACATTTACTCTGCTGGCGGGGAGATATCTCCCGCTACAAAACCGGTCTGTTTTTATCTTATGAAAGGACGGTAAAAATGGCTCAAAGAAAAAAATCGTCGTCGAGATCAAGGTCTCAGCCGTCGGGAACGTCTCCCGTACTGCTTTTTCTGCTGATACTTATAGGAGCGGCGTTCTGCTTCAGTTCCTATCTGGAATTCGGCGATAAGGAAGTTCCGGCGTCGGCGGTAAACAGCTTTATCGACAGGGACGCCGACCTTGAGATACATTATATAGACGTGGGTCAGGGAGACTGCTCTCTTATCAAATGGGAGGGCGCGGCTGTTCTGATAGACTGCGGCGAACGGGAAAATGCGGAAACGGTACTGGAATACCTTAAAAAGCAAGGCGTTGAAAAGCTCGATATTATTATAGCTACCCACCCTCATTCCGACCACATCGGCGCAATGGGAGATATTATTTCGGGAATAGACGTTGAGCGTGTCGTTGCTCCGAAGGTATCGTCGGACATGACTCCCACAACAAAAACCTATGAAAGATTTCTGACGGCGTTAAAGGACAAGGCTTTAAAGCTTACGGCGGCAAAGCCTGGGACGGTCTACGCTCTTGCGGGCAGGACTGCCGCTTCGGCGGAAAAGCAACCGCCAAAGCTGGAAATTCTTGCTCCCGTTGCGGACTACGACGACCTGAACGACTACTCGGTTGTTGTTCGCATGACCTACGGCAAAACGTCCTATCTTTTCACGGGAGACGCTGAAACCAAGGCTGAAAAGGATATACTTAATTCGGGGGCGGACGTAAGCGCTGACGTTCTTAAAGCAGGTCATCACGGCAGCAGCACATCCACAAGCGAAGAATTTCTTGAAGCGGTATCCCCCGAAATATGCGTTATTCAGTGCGGCGAAGGAAACAGCTACGGTCACCCTCACGCAGAGATACTTGACCGTTTTGAAAGCCGCGGTGTTAAGTACTACCGCAATGATTCAAGCGGCACGGTAACGGTGTATTCCGACGGAGAGGAAATTTTTGTTACAGCAGAAAAGACAGGGGACATCGGAAAGTCCTCCGGCAAAGCCGGTAAAAATAATAATAAAAAAGAAGATGTTGAGTAATGCTTATTGTAGACAGGATATCGGATGGTACGGCGGTTATCGAAGACGGAGAACGCCGCTTTGAGGTACCGGAGGAAACCCTTGCAAAGGACGTTAATGAGGGAGACGCCGTTTTTCTTGATAACGGCGTATACCGCAAAGATATTGAGACAACCGAAAAACGTCGCAAGGAAATTCTAAAACTGCAAAACAGCCTTTGGGAATAAATATCAAGGAGGACTTTATCATGTCACCCGAACCTAACGCAAATCTGTTCAATAAACTGCAGGAGATAACCCCGTCCCTTTCAAAGGGGCACCGCAAGATAGCCGTGTATATCACTGAATGCTACGACAAGGCGGCTTTCATGACCGCCTCAAAGCTGGGAAAGATAGTGGGCGTTAGCGAGTCCACTGTGGTGCGCTTTGCTACGGAGCTTGGCTTTGAGGGCTATCCCGAGCTCCAGCGGGCGTTAAAGGAATACACCAGCAATAAGCTTACCACGGCGCAGAGAGTGAATGTTATGAACGATCAGCTCGGAGGCGGCGATGTGTACGAGCGGGTACTCAACATGGACATGGACAAGATACGCAAAACTCTGGAGGAGAGTGACCGAGGCGAATTTTACCGTACGGTGGACACTCTCTGTCAGGCGAAAAACATCTATGTTATCGGAGCGCGCTCGGCGGCTGTTCTGGCAAGATTTTTGTCGTTCTATTTCAATATGATGTTCGAGAACGTAAAGCTTGTTCACACCACGTCTACAAGCGAAATGTTCGAGCAGATACTCAATATCGGCGAGGGGGACATCATGATCGGCATAAGCTTTCCGCGGTACTCAAAGCATACGGTAAAGGCTTTCCGGTACGCTTCGGAGCAGGGGGCAAAGGTAATCGCAATAACCGACAGCAAGGCTTCTCCACTTGCGGAGTACGCTGACAATATTCTTTTGGCTCGCAGCGATATGGTCTCTTTTGCGGACTCCCTTGTAGCTCCCATGAGTGTGATAAACGCACTGATAGTTGCGGTTGGAATGCGCAAAAGCGACTATGTTGTGGACGGTTACGAACGTTTGAACAGAATATTTGACGAGTATGAGGTGTACGAAATTTCAGACGATCAGGACTACGGTCTCAAAGCGGGGAACACTTCACAGCATTAGCCGCTTTTTCAGCAGGACGGTGCGTACCGTTATTTTGCGCTTTGCCATGCTCTCTTAAAGCGGCGGCGTTGAATCGAAAGGAACTAAAAATGTCACTTAAAAACAGATTTGACTGCATAATCGTCGGCGGCGGCGCGGCGGGACTTATGGCTGCCCGAACGGCGGCTGAACGCGGCAGGGAAGTCCTGCTTATTGAAAGAAACGACCGCGTGGGGAAAAAGCTTTCCATTACGGGCAAGGGCAGGTGCAACGTCACCAACCAATGCACCGATGAGGAGTTTTTTGCCAACATTCCAGTGGGCGGTAAGTTTCTGTATTCGGCGTACAGCGGATTTAACTGTTACGATACAATGGACTTTTTTGAGGAGCTTGGAGTACCCCTTAAGACCGAACGGGGCAACAGGGTGTTTCCGGTCAGCGACAGGGCGGCAGACATTGTTTCCGCTCTTGAAAAGGCCTGCCGACAAAGCGGTGTTGACTTTCTGCACAAAAGGGCAACGGAAGTGCTTGCGGAGGACGGAGTTATCGTAGGCGTAAGGTGCGGGGATACTGTCTTTAACGCAGTGTCCGTACTGATAGCCACAGGGGGAAAATCCTACCCGGGAACAGGCTCGGACGGCGACGGATATAAGTTTGCGGCTGTTCTGGGACACACGGTTACTCCTCTTAAACCGTCTCTTGTTCCGCTCGTCAGCGAAGAGGAATACTGCGGGGAAATGACGGGTCTGTCCCTGAAAAATGTGGCGGTCTCCGTAAAGGATACAAAAAAGGACAAGGTCATTTTCAGGGAGCAGGGAGAAATGCTCTTTACCCATTTCGGTGTGTCGGGGCCGCTGATACTAAGCGCCTCCAGCCATATTAGGGATATGGAGCGGGGGCGTTACAAGATACTTATAGATATGAAGCCGGCGCTTGACTTCCAGACACTTGACAAGCGGCTGCAAAGGGACTTTTCAGAGAATCCAAATAGGATATTTTCCAATTCCCTGTCAAAGCTGCTGCCGTCGAAGATGATACCCGTTGTTGTGAGACTGTCGGGGATAGCTCCCGAAAAGCAGGTAAATTCTGTTACAAAGCAGGAGCGTACGGAGCTTGTGACTCTGATTAAAAATTTTCCAGCAACGGTGCGGGATTTCCGTCCGCTGAGCGAAGCTATAGTCACAAGCGGCGGCGTGAAGCTTTCCGAGGTGAACCCGAAAACTATGGAGTCCAAGCTTATAGCGGGACTTTACTTTGCAGGGGAGATACTTGACATTGACGCCTATACGGGCGGGTTTAATTTGCAGATAGCGTTTTCCACGGCGGTTGCGGCGGGGAACGGTATATAGTTGATAGCTGACTGCGTGTTTTATATGCGGTATGCCGTAATTTTAACTAAAATAAAAAATATCTGAGGAGCGTAAAATATGTCGGGAAAATCAATAAACATAGCCATAGACGGTCCTGCGGGAGCGGGAAAAAGCACTATAGCCAAAGCTGCGGCAAAGGCTTTCGGTTTCATTTATGTTGACACGGGAGCGCTGTACCGCGCTGTTGCATACTACGCGCTGTCAAGGGGCAGGGACGTGAGCAACGCCGAAGCTGTGGAATCGCTTTTGAGAGACATAACTCCCGAGCTGAAATATATGAACGGCGAACAGCGTGTTTTTCTGAACGGAGAGGACGTGTCCGACAAGATCCGCACTCCCGAGGTATCTATGGGGGCTTCGGCTGTGTCGGCGATACCACGCGTGCGGGATTTCCTTTTTGATTTGCAGAAAAAAATCGCCGCCGAGAACAATGTTGTTATGGACGGCCGTGACATCGGCACCGTAGTCCTGCCGGACGCGGATGTGAAAATTTTTCTCACCGCGTCCCCCGAGGAACGTGCGCGCCGCCGCCATAAGGAGCTTACCGAAAAAGGTCAGACCGTTGCCTTTGAGGAAGTTCTTGAGGATGTGAACAGGCGGGACTACAACGATATACACCGCGATATCGCTCCCCTTAAACAGGCGGAGGACGCGGTTCTGTGCGATACGACCGATGCGGACTTGCAGGGCGCGGTAGATATGCTGGTAAATATTATAAGCGGGAAGCTGAACGCAAAGGAGTGCTGATATGAACGCATTTGTAAGGTACGTTACCATGGGGGTCTATAAGCTTTTCTATAATTTTCATATTGAGGGAGTTGAAAATATCCCCCAGGACAGGGCGCTGGTAATGGCTTCAAATCACCGCAGCTACGCCGATCCGGTTATCCTCACCATGCCCATGAAAAAGCCCGTTACATATATGGCTAAGGAGGAGCTTTTCAAAAACAAGCTTTTCGGCTGGTTCATAAGAAAGCTGGGGGCTTTCCCCGTAAAGCGGGGTACGGGGGATATGCAGGTCATCGACGACGCGGTGGATATCCTTGAATCGGGCAGGCACCTTGTTATTTTTCCCGAGGGTACCCGCTCCAAGGACGGAAAAGTTGGCAAGGGCAAAACCGGAGTCGCTCTTATCGCCGCAAGATCGGGTGCGGACGTGCTTCCCTGCGGTATAATTTTCGAGGGGGAAAAGCTTCACTTCCGCTCAAAGCTTATCCTGCGGTTCGGAAAGGTGATACCCGCCGAAGAGATAGCCGTTACCGACGGTTCGCCGAAAGAGCTTAAAGCCGCCAAGCTCAGGATAATGAGCGCCATTACCGAGCTTGTGGAGGGCGGCGGAGACAAAGAGGAGCTTGCCGTAAATGAAAACTGAGATAATCGTCGCAGAAAATGCGGGATTCTGCTTTGGTGTTGACAGAGCGGTAAAAATCGTGTATAATATATTGCGCGAGGGTAAAAGGGTTGTTACCTACGGTGAGATCATCCATAACCGGGACGTTACGAAGGAGCTTGCCGCCAAGGGCGTGCGCATAGCCGATACTCCCGAGGAGCTTGCCGCTCTGACGGACGAGACCGTTGTGATACGCTCCCACGGCGCAGGTCGTGATATTTTCCGCTTGCTGGAGGAAAAAGGGATCGAATACCGCGACGGGACCTGTCCCTTTGTCAGACGGATACAAAAGATCGCTGAGGAGAAGTCTGCGGCAGGTTATGACATAATTATTATGGGCGACGAGAACCACCCGGAGGTGCGCGGGATAGCTTCCTATTGTCACAATATACCAAAAATTCTTAAAGATGATACCCTGCTTTATAGCTATTTAAAAAAATTTTATAAAAATTCTGAAAAAAAGGTTGCAATTGTGGCGCAAACGACGTATAATATAAATATATGGGATAAGTGTACCCGAACGGCGGCGGAGGTCTGCCCCTATGCCGAGATAATCAATACCGTGTGCAGCGCAACGTCGGACAGGCAGGAGGCTGCGGCGCGGCTGGCAAAGGCTGCCGACCTTATGGTCATTGTCGGGGGAAAACACAGCTCCAACACAGTCAAGCTTGCGGAGGTCTGCGGCGAATACTGTAAAGCCTGCGTTCACGTCGAAAACGCGGGCGGATTGGATTTCCGCTATATCGGGGATCTTGTCCGAAATAATGTCCGCAAAAAATTTATCGCGGGCGTTACTGCCGGCGCTTCAGCTCCGGCGTATATAATCAAGGAGGTTACAAACCAGATGAGTGAAAAATTACAGAACATGGAAGAGGACTTTAACTTTGAGGAGGCACTCGACGCGTCCTTCAAAAAAATATATACCGGTCAGAGGGTGAAAGGCTACATAACTGCCGTTAACGACGCGGAAGCTATTGTAGACGTAGGAACAAAGCACACTGGTTATGTTTCTCTTGACGAGCTTACGGACGATCCTTCTCTCAAGCCCGCCGACGTGGTAAAGCCCGGCGACGAGGTGGAGCTTATCGTTATCAAGGTAAACGACTCCGAGGGTATAGTTACTCTTTCCAAGAAAAAGGTGGACGCTATGATCGGCTTTGACAAGATCGTCAAGGCTAAGGAAGAGGACGCGGTTCTCGAGGGTACGGTATCAAGCGTTGTAAAGGGCGGCGTTATCATATTCTATGAGGGCACAAGAGTGTTCATTCCGGCTTCACAGGCAACTGCACGCAGAGACGAGAAGCTTGAGGAGCTTGTTAAAAAGACCGTTAAGTTCAAGATAATTGAAGTAAACGAGCAGAGAGGCAAGGCTGTGGGCTCTATCAGGATAGTTCTCAATGCCGAAAAGGACGCTGCAAAGGCTAAGTTCTGGGATACGGTGCAGATCGGAGACGTTTTCAAGGGCGAGGTAAAGTCCCTGACAAACTACGGCGCGTTTGTTGATCTCGGCGGCATAGACGGTATGGTTCACATTTCCGAGCTGAGCTGGAACAGGATCAAGCACCCATCAGAGGTAGTTAAGACCGGCGACGTTATCGAAGTATACGTCAAGGATCTTGACAGGGAAGCGGACAGGATTTCCCTTGGCTACAAGAAAACCGAGGACAACCCTTGGGTCAAGTTTGACGAGAATTACAGCGTAGGCGATGTTGTTAAGGCTAAGGTAGTTTCCATTACTCCTTTCGGCGCGTTCGCTCAGATAGTTCCCGGTATTGACGGTCTTATCCACATTTCCCAGCTTGCTGAGAGCAGGGTCGCAAACGTTAAGGACGTTCTTTCCATAGGCGACGAGGTTGAGGCTAAGATCACCGAGATCGACATTGAAAAGAAGAGGATCAGCATTTCTATCCGCGCTCTTATCGAGGAGCAGGGCGGTGCAGCTGAATCAGACGAAGCTTCCGAATAATTCGAAACAATAAAAAAATCTTCCGAATTTTCGGAAGATTTTTGCATATAGTATTCATTATGGAAAAGAAAATCATTGAAAAAAAGCTTATTATAGTAGGCGCTGGTCCTGCAGGACTTACCTCTGCTATATATGCGGCGAGGGCGGGTCTTGATCCTCTTGTGCTGGAAAAGGGTATTGTGGGCGGACAAGTTGCCGTCAGCAGCATTGTTGAAAATTACCCCGGTTATTCCAGCATATCCGGCGCGGAGCTGTCCGCTAAAATGCGGGATCACGCTCAGTCTCTGGACGTTGAAATAGACGAGTTTGACGAAATAGAGCGGGCTGAGCTTTCAGACGGCGAAAAAAGGATAATTACCGAAAGTAAAATTTACGAGCCTACAGCGGTCATTATCGCCACGGGAGCAGTTCCCAAGCCGCTGCTGGTGCGGAACGAAGCAAGGTTTCGCGGCAAGGGTATCCACTACTGCGCTTTGTGCGACGGAGCAGCCTACAAGGGCAAGACCGTTGGCGTGGTAGGCGGAGGAAGCGCCGCTGTGGAGGAGGCTCTCTATCTTTCCAATATTGCGGAAAAGGTAATAATGATACGCAGAAAAAGCAGTTTTCACGCGGAAAAAGCTATTCTTGAAAGAGCGGAAAAAACTTCCAACATTGAGATACTGTACAACACCGACCTTATAGACGTGGGCAATTCGGCAGACGGAGACAACGGCAGCGGCGGAGACTTTCTGGACTACGCTCTTGTCGCCGACACGCTGACCTTTGAGGAACGCAGGATACCCTTGTCCGCGGTGTTTACCTATATCGGAAGCGCGCCGAGGACGGAGCTTCTCCGCGGCAGCGTAGAGCTTGACAAGTACGGCTATATTGAGGCGGGAGACGATATGCGGACAAGCGTAGAGGGTGTTTTTGCCGCGGGAGATGTGAGGACGAAAAAGTACAGACAGATAGTGACCGCCGTTTCGGACGGCGCAGTTGCGGCTCTCAGCGCGGAAAAATATATAATGCAAAAAACAGGAGATAATTAAAAAGGAGCAATCGCTATGATAAAAGTTTTTTCATCGGACAGCTGCGGATACTGCACAAAGCTCAAGGCTTATCTTGACAGCAGACGGGTCGAATATGATGTGATTGACGTTTCTGAATCCCGCGAAAACTATGACAAGCTTATCAGTATTTCGGGACAGACAGGTATCCCTGTTACTGTTTTCGACGGCGGAGAGGTCGTTATTGGTTTTGACAAGCCCAGAATAGACAGTCTGCTCGGCTGAGTTTCGGGTACAGAAAATTAAAAGGCAATACCGCGCTAAAAACGGTATTGCCTTTGTTTTTAATATGATTTGCAGCGGCAGGCGGTCAGTGCGGTTTGATTCCCTCCCGGACTGCTTTTCCGTATATCCTGAACGTCGCTTTTCCAAGGTTTTTGGCGCAGTAAAGCGCGCTGTCGCTGTTTACCATAAGCTTTTCAATGTCGTGCTCGCCCGACTCGATAACGTCGTAGGACACTCCCGCGCTTGCGGACATTTTCTCGAATTCCTTACGGCTCTTATAGAATCCGCAAAGAGTATCAAGCAGATTTTGGGTATCGCTTTCGAGCTCGCTTTCAGAGCGTATTCCGCTTATTACCACAAGAAACTCGTCTCCTCCGAGTCTGGCTATGAAATCGTCGGGGAAGCATTTTCTGAGCATGGCGGAGGTTTGGATAAGCGCTTCGTCTCCCATGGGGTGCCCGAAGCTGTCGTTTACCGATTTAAAGTTATCAAGGTCAATAGTTATAAGCGACAGCTGGGGAGCGTTTTTGACCGTTTCAAGGTACGAGAAAAGGCTTCTTCTGTTATTCAGACCGGTCATAAAGTCTGTGTTGGCGTTCCTAAGAGTCTGGAGCTCAAAGCTTCTTTCAAGGGTGATATCGCGGAAAATATTAACGGTACCGATGTTTTCATCAAAAATGTCGATAACCGGCTGTTCGATAAAAACGAGCGTTTTCTCTCCGTCCTCTGCGGCTTTGGTAATTTCAATGCAGCCGTCGGAGTTTACTCTGTGACCGGAAAGGGCTTTTTTCTTCCAATCATCGAAATTTTTTCCGATAATGCTTTCGCCCTCGGGAAAGTAGCTGCTGAACTTTGAATTGGTGCTGATGACGGAATTGTGCCTGTCAGCAACAATTACCGCGTAGGGCATACTTTCCAGTACTACGTCCAGCTCGTTGTTTGTGTTCTGGATATCGGTAACGTCCCGGGCAATGCCGCAGGTGCCGAAAATATTTCCGTCGGAGTCGATAAGAGGGGACTTATATGTTTTGAATTGCCGCATACCGGCCTTGGTCTTGACCTTTTCATCGAACAGACAGGTCTTTCTTGCTTCCATAACAATGTCCTCGGATTCGAGACAAACGTAGTCGCCCTGGTCGTATTCGCTTTTGGGGATATCCCATATGTAGTAATGCCCTTTCTTGTATATCTGTGATTTGGTCTTTTCCACAGCTTTACAGAAAGCGTTGTTTACATTAAGATGCGCTCCGCGGGAGTCCTTGAACCATACAAGATCGGGTACGCTGTCTATGGCGGTGCTGAGGCATATTTCAGTTCTGCGGCTGTCGGCGCGGGATATCATATTATCCATAAGCCGTTTGAAGCCTGTACGAATAAGTCTTTCGCAGCACTCGCCGTCAGCTTGGGACGGAATTATCCACAGGTCAGACGCCTTTTCAAGCTGTTCTTCGACGGGGATATTGTCCGCGGAAACGATCAGGACTATATAGCTTTCGGCGGCAGCCTCGGCATTAAAAATATCCGTCTGCAGATCCGGGAAGCTTATGCAGTCCGCAATTACGGCGTTTCCTGAAGATGATGCGACGCTGATATCTTCCGGGCGGGAATAGGTTTTTATATCAAACGCGCTGTCCTCCGGCTGGGGTACTCTGCTCAGCAGAGCTTCTGTTTTTGTGTCTGAGCTTAAAATACTGACCGTAAAACGGTTAAAAAACATCGGGCACACCTCATTAAAATCAGGATCGGAATTGTGCGGCTGCAAAGCTGAAAAGCATACAAAGCATAATTGCAGGGTATTTAAAAATAATTATACACAAGGTTTACAAAATATTCAAGAGTAATAGTGAGTATTAATTGTTAATTATGCATTAATTCAATGTGTACAAAAATCGACCCGAGGTCACTATACTGTATGACTTCGGGTCGTCTGGCGGGGAAAGCCTTCAAGTAAGGTGCGGGGCATGAGGAATTAGGCATGTGGCATATGCGGTGTTAAAGCAGATTGCAGCTTATTCCGATATACATACATATAACTCCGGAGACGCCGTCATGTTCCCTGACGCAGTAATAGACTTCGGTGACAGGCTTGAAACCTCTTCTCAGAATGTATTCGTAAAGCTTTATCCTTTCTTTTGAGAGATTGCGGATATCTCCGCTGTATTTATACATAACAGCGTTTACAAGCCTGAACTCCGGTTTGAAAACATATTTTGAACTGCTCTTAAAACGCCTGTCAACGGGTATGATAAATTCCACTCCGAGTATGGATGTGCTGTTGTCTGCATCGGTTATTCTTTCGGAAATTGTGAATATGATATCGCCTGTTATCAGCAGATCCATGGAGCTTATATTTTCGCAGACAAATTGTATCAGTTCCGGCATAGATCTTTCGCTTATTCTCGTCCGGTAAGATAAAACATTTTCATACTGCAGCTGCTGATTTTCAACAAAGTACATTTTTATCTCCTTTTGAAAAATATGTAACGGCACGCTGTTACGTTTAAAACATTTCGTTTCACGCGTGGGCTGCCGCTAATGGTACCGGCGGCATAAGCTATGTGCCGCGCTAATAAATTACAGTATAATTGTCATTTTATTTTATATACTTCGGCAGGTCAACGCTTTTTGAATAAACGCACTTTTTTAGGGAACAAACCGTATTGAATATTTTTCGACAATATGATAGAATAGCATGAGGTGGTGTAATATGTTCGTTGCGTTGTGCGACGATGAAAAATCTATGCTTAACCATTTAACGATTCTTTTGCAGGAGTACGGATCGAAAAAAGGCGTTGAAATTATTATTGATAAATTTGAAAACGGATATGATCTGCTGAAGTCTTTTAGAAAATACGAGATCGTTTTTATGGACTACCAATTAAAGGACATTGACGGCATTAAAACTGCACGGAAAATGCGTGAGGGGAACTGCGACTGCACTATCATTTTTGTCAGTGCGTATCCCGAGGCGGCGCTGGATTCCTTTGAGGTCAATACCTTTCGGTTTTTGAGAAAGCCTGTGGACAAGCATAAGCTTTTCTGTGCGTTGGACGATTATATGAAATCTATTGATTTTGACAATCTGCTGATACTTAAAACAAACGACGGCACATGGAAAATAAAAACGTCTGACATAATTTATGCCGAAGCCCAGAGCAAGCATACCGTCATCAGAACAGTCAACGAATGCCTGGAGGTATTTGTCCACCTTAAGGTTATTGAGAACAAGCTTCCGTCAAAGAAATTTATACGCTGTCAGCGCGCTTATGTTGCAGGCTTTGAACATATACGAAGACACACCAACTCCGAAATATTTTTTGATAACGGCGAAAGAGCTATGATAGGGAAATTATATTCTAAAAAGTTTAAACAGGAGTTTCAGAAATATGTTGTCAGATATAATTCAAGAACGCTGTAGAACGGCTTCGGTTATATAGCGCTGCAGTTCGTAAATCTGTATATTACGGATTGCCGTGAAAACAATGCTTTTAAACTTTGGAAAATTGTACGCTGAATTGTTTAAATACCAAAATAAAAAAACAGACATTTTCCCGATGTCTGTTTTTTATTTTGCAGCGTTTAGGTTAGTGTACAAGGAACGATTTGCAGTCCCTCGTCCTATGATCCGGACGATTTGGTTGATTATTGAATATAAATTTCTGAAACCGTATTTTCCACACCGTTGATTTGTAATCTGACATGAATTTTTCCGTTTTCAAATTCATTTAAAGGATATTCCAAAGGTTCGGAAAGATTTGTAACATCAATGGATTTGGCTGTATCTCCCTGTACCAGCCATAAGACAAGCGTTGATTCGTCAGGTACTGTGCCGCAGGAAATATCAGCGTAAAGCAGTTGAACGTCTGCGTCATCTATCGTCATATTCTGCTCTTCCACAAATCCTTCGCCGGCGCTTCTAAAGTCCAGCTTCCAAACACTATCCAGATAAGTGTTATAATTCATGTTGATCGCGCCTAAGTTCCATACTCGATCATCAGAAGCAACATTTGTGTTAATGCCGTTTCCGGTAGCCGCACTAACGATAAAACCTGTCAGGCATACTATCATAAGCACCATGCTCACAACACCGGCAGCAATAAATTTTAAGTTATGTGTTTCTTGTTTTACCATAATATTATTATCCTCCTTTTCGATATGTGTTCCACATTCTTCGCAATATTTAGCTTTTACTGAAATTCGATGTCCGCAAACCGGACATATGGTTTTTATTTCTGAACGGCACAGAAAGTAAATCAGCAATCCAATAAACGGCGTAGCTATAAAAACTACAGCTGTCCATAGTACTGGGTCGTCGCCTCTCCTTTTACAATCCTGATATACCCAAGCTGCAAAAAAAGCAGAGGTACATAGTGCGAAAAGGATAAAGCCAAGAAGCAGTATGGGAAGCAGTACGGAAAGACCGCTGAATCCATCGCTTTTCAGAAAATATAGACCGAACTTCAAAAAAAACAGCAGTAAGATAACGGCAGCTCCAATATAAAGCGGAAGCTTGTTTTTCTTTGCAGTATTCATACCAATAAACCTCTTTTCTCAATGCGGATTGTGATGGCTTTTTTTATGTTTGCTCTTTTTACGCCTACTATGGTAAGCAGTATACCTGCCATACTAACGTAAAAGCAAATGCCTGCGGCAAAGTAAGACAAATAAATATTCTCAATCATTGTAAGCGTCAAAACAGTCATCAAAGAAAAAATCACCAAATTCAATACCATTGGCAAAAACCAGAGTGACAAGGTGTGTGCAGCAGGCCGTTTTTGCAGGAGAGCTTCCTGTTGATACAGAGCCGCTTTAAGTTTATTATTCTGTTCTGTGGTTGGCGTATCAGTCACTTTAACAGAAGCTCGGATGATTTCTTCTATTTTTGTGTTAGAACGGTTATCTTTCATAACCAGCGTCCTCCAATTTCTTTTTTATTAGGTTTCTTCCCTTAAATAATCGACTTTTCACAGTACCAGGCGGTTTTTTTATAATAGCCGCTATTTGCTCTATGGAACAATCGGAAAGGTAAAACAATATCAGTGGGACTTGAAATTTTTCAGGAAGAGTTTGAATGATCTGACGGACTTCTGAAATCAGTTCTTTTTGAAAATAGCTTTCTTCAATATTTTCTTCAGAATGCAGTACCGTTTCCGTTTCTTCATCAAGATTGCTGCAAGGAGCAATCATATTCCGCCGTGCCTGTTTTCGTCTGTCGCTTTTCCAAAGATTATGTGCTAAAGAGAAAAACAATGCTTTCGGGTTTTTCTCCCAGTCAAGCCTCCAATCTTTTTCTAACGCTTTTAAGAAAGTCTGTTGGTATAAGTCCTCAGCATCTGACTTGTCCACACAGAGCTTTAGGCAGAACCTATATATATCTGTACCAAAATCATCGATACATTTTTCTATTTCCCTTGCGTTCACTATTTCACCTCCACTGCCTGTTCACTCTATATTCGCCATGACTTTGTATGCGGTTCATTTTTTTAATAAAAAAATTCCGGGAGCGAAAATGAGATACCTTTCGCTCCCAGTAATAACATTTAAGTTTCTTTTTCTGCCTGCTATATCACCTTTTTAGCCGGCTGAGTTTACTCGGCCACGGATAGCGGTTTTGATTATGCTCTGTCTCAGGGAACAGCATATCTTTTGACCGATAATCGGAGGGGGATTTGATAATTACCGCCATAACCTCTACAATCAACCGCCTGAATATCACATGGAAAACCTGACGGGCGGTACATCCTCCCGTCAGGCTGCTGCTCTGTTCAGTCTGCCGTAAACTGTGTTTTACTTATCATAAAAAATATCGCTGTTGTAGTCTCCTTTTCCCGTCTCCTCGCGTATGCGCCGGATAGTTTCGCTGTCGGCGGCAGCTTTGCGCTCGGCGCGTCTGCCGGTAAGGGACAGAGTGATCAGCAGCACCGCTGTGCCGCTCATTATAAGCAGATCGCCCTTTTCAAATCCGAACCTGTCCTTTGACAGCCACATTACAGCCGTGCCTATGCAGAAAAGCGCGCTGCACGTCCGAAGCAGTACTGATTTCCGTTCGCGGGGGACATAGATAGTTCTTTTTTCGCCGCTCATTTTTCTAAGCCTCCGTAGTTATCACTGTTCGTTGGGCAGAGGTTTCTTACCGCGTTTTTTCGCTGCCGAGCCAGTTGAAAACGACATTGTGAACAGCTTGTCGGTGGTGAACATTCTTACCGCAAGGAACATACACACCGCAAAGAAAATTATCTGGTACACAAGTCCTCCCCAGAAGACAAGCATATTTCCGTTCATAAGATTTGAAAGAGCAGTATAGGTGTGGGTAAATGGTATGGCGTAGACCACAAATTTAAACACTGCCGACATAGAGTTTACGTCCATGAACATTGTGATGAAAAAGGGTATCATTACCGCTATCATTATCGGCATAACAAGCGTCTGGACAGATTTTATGTCCGTAGCCATTGCGCCGAGGATAAGCGAAACGGAAAGTCCTATCGCCACGGTAAAGAAAAGCTGTACCGCGAAAAGCACGTAGCTCAGCGGAGTAAGGGAAAGTCCCAGATCAGCCATAGCCTGACCGATATTTGTAACGCCCTCTGTCATTACCGCCGGATCAATGCCGTTTACAGCCGTGGACATTTCAGCCGTCGCGCTTCCCATCATGCCCATCATGTAGAACGCAAATCCCACTATCATAAACAGTGCGTTCATCAGAGCGGTGATAACTGCGGCAACCATTTTTGCGGACAGAACGGTCATTCTCGAAACAGGAGCGGATAAAAGCGTCTCAAGGGTTTTGTCTATCTTTTCGGTGGAAATAGCGGTCATTATCATCTGGGACGCCATAAGAAGCAGAAAGAATATCGCAAAGGGCGCTATCATGGACTGCATCATGGTTATGGCTCCCAGCGCTGAGGCGGACACCTGAGCGGTCTTGCCGTTGTTTACCGTGTACTCAACTGTTGTCATAGGCTCTCTTATAAGAGCGATGTCGCTGTCAGTAAGACCGTAGTTCCCGCTCATGACTTCGTTCATGCAGACGTTTTGTATTTCGTCGATAACGTCCGCACCCGATACTGTGCTGATCGAGGAGGTTATTCCTCCCGCCTGCATTTTGCTGACAAATTTTATCAGTGCGGGTTCTTTTTTCTCCGTAATGCTCTCGCCGTATCCTTTAGGAATTATAACGGCGTTTTTAATATCCAGCCTTTCCAGCTCTGCGGCGTAGTCGTCGCTTTCAAAGGTCACGTAGTTTATTTCCGTAGCTTTGGAGGCTTCTATTTTTTTCAGAATGCCGGCGGTAAACTGACTGTCGTCCTGATTGCAGAGAGTTATTTTGGATGTGTCAAAGCCTTCCTCCATTGCGCCGCCCATGATCTGTCCCATAAAGATAAGCAGCGCCATTGTGAATACCATACTGATTAGCGCCTGCTTTGTGATAAGCTCCCGCAGCTCCTTTTTAAGCAAATTACCGAACTTCATTGTTCTTCACCACCCTTTCAAATACTTCCTCAAGGTTAGCGGCTTCGTACCGCTCTTTAAGTTCGCCGATACGTCCCACAGCCATGAGCTTTCCGCCGGTCATTATACCCACGCGGTCGGAAACGTACTCGATCTCAAGCATATTGTGGGAGGACAGCAGGAACGCCATGTGGTGTTCCTTGGCAAGAGCCTTTATCATTTTGCGTATTTCAAGAGCGTTTATAACGTCCAGACCGGAAGTCGCCTCGTCCATTATAGCGAGCTTAGGCTCGGTCATTACCGCCCTTGCGAGCAGGAGCTTTCTTATCATGCCGCGGGAGTAGCCTCCTATCTTGTCCGAAAGTCTGTCCTCCAGACCGCATATAGCCTTGCCCCGCTCCACGTATTTGTCAAGCTCGTCCTTGTCCTTTGCAAAAAGGGACGCCATAAATTCAAGATAATTTATGCCCGTCATGGTCTTGTAGGCTCCTGCTTCGTCGGGGAGATATGTGATGTTCTCCCTTACCTTGTCGGGTTCCTTAACAACGCTGTGCCCCGCCACGACAGCGTCTCCGCCAGTGGGCTGTATAAGAGTGGATATCATGCGAATGGTAGTTGTTTTGCCTGCTCCGTTTGGACCTATAAGAGCGAATATCTCGCCTTCGTCAACGCTGAAGCTTACCCCGTCGGCAGCTAAAACGTCTTTCTTGGGGTACTTTTTTGAAAGTCCCCTGACTTCAAGAACCGATGCCATAAAATTTCTTCCTTTCCGCGGGCAGTCCCCGCCTCAAATGTTACCCCCAAAGCTGCATATGCGGTTTTGCAGCTTTGCTGCGCCCCGTCAAGGGGGCTGGTTTAATGCTTTAATATTACTGTATTAATTATATAGTACAATTATACTATCTTTTTACAGCTTTGTCAATTGACTATAGTGTACAATAAACTGTCATACTATATGCTTATTTTGTATATAAGCGAAACTCAAAGCATATAATGCACGGCGTCAAAATACCTGCACTTTTTTATAATAATATCATGCTTTTTAATAAAAAGCAATAGCATAATATCAAAAAGTGTATAACCTTATTAAAATTTGATAAAATTATTTAGAGAGAGGGTGAAGAAAATGTCAAGATCCACAAAAATCTCTAAGCAGAACGAATACAAGTACATTCAGCTTGGGCTGAACATCGCCTACTACCGCAAGCTTCAGGGCTTTACCCAGGAGGAGCTTGCAGAAGCGGCAGGGATAAGCCGTTCGCATATCAGCGCCATAGAAGCCGCAAATATCGTCCACAATGTTTCCCTGGAGGTGATATTCAACGTTGCCGCCGCTCTCGGCACCGAGCCGTACAAGCTGCTGATATTCAGGGATTAGCGCAACTGACCCGCCTTAGCTGCGTCAATATCTGCGGTCATAGTAGAATTTGAAGCAGAGCCTGCATACTGCCATGACAGCAATAACGCATATCATCGCAAGACATATTTCCCGCGAGAAAAACGACGAGATCACCGTTCCGAAGCAGACGGTGTACAGAGACACGGTAAAGCTTGCGCCGGCAGTTTTCTTGCTTATTCGGATATTCCTCTCGTCCTTTGATCTTATGTATGCTTCTTCAAGCTTTTTTCCGTCTATATGCAGAATATACCTATGGAAGCTCTGATATATCATATACCCCGCTCATATAAAGCATATCACAATGCAGACTGCTTCTGCGAAGCTGCAAAGACCGCCTATTTTCCTGTCCATAAATTTGTACGCTGCAATAATCCATATCCCCGCCGCGTTGGTCAGCATAAATTTTGCGATACGGTTTTTCTTAAATTCGTCCATAAAAATACACTCCTTTATAAAATTTACTCTCATAATATCCTTTAAGCAAAAGCCGTAAAATTTATCCGTCTATCGGGTACATACCCGATCAATATTTTCTGCGGTAATAGAACCTGAAAGCGGCTTGAATAAATGCAATGGCAATAATTATTGCAACAACGGTATAAAATATCGTTTTAGAGAAAAATGACGCAATCATTGCTGTAAATCCCAAAAGAATAATTACCGCCCTGAAAGACGATGAGTTGGACTTTTCGTAAATAAGCCGCTCCCGCTCATCGGTCTGTAAAATGTAAAGCTTTTTCAGTTTTTCATCATTTTTGAGAGCGGCGCTGTATCTGCAAAAATTTATTATCATAAGAGTTATTATTGACGCGCACATGCCCGTGCCGAATCCGTTGCTGAGGTCTTTTGTGTCTTTTTCGCCGGACATGGCGGTTATTTCAGCAATGTTCAGAACTATTAATATTATAATTGCAGCGATAAGAACAGCTCTGTAAATATTAAGAGTTTTTCTGATCTGGTTTCTGAATTCTTCCATTATTTCTCCCTCCTGCACGCAAAGGGACTTTCCTTTCTGACCATACAGAACGCCGTCCACGCTATCCAGATACTTGCGGACATACCCTGTACAAAGTTAAGGATATTGTTTGCGGTACGGGGCAGTTCAAAATCTCCGCGGGCGATAAACATAGCCGTGCACCACACTAAAAGCACCGCCTGCATTGCAAGCTTAAAGCCTCTTTTTCTGTAATTATTTTGTACGCGGCATTTGAAGCATTTCATGATGATTCTCCTTTCAAATCAGGTCGTCGAAAAGGAATACCTCTTCGATAGTCATTCCGAAATATTTTGCGATCTTATAAGCCAGCGCAAGAGAAGCCGTGTATTTTTCACATTCCAGCGAGGTGATGGTCTGCCTTGTAACTCCTACCGCCAGGGCAAGCTCTTCCTGTGATATCTTGCGTTCCTTGCGCAGCTCCTGTATTCTTGTTTTCAAGGCACACCTCCGTCCTTTTATACTAATTTCGGTCTAAAAGCGTAGCTAAAAAATCTGCGCAAGAATCATATAAGTAAATTTTTGCTTAGACTAAAATCAGTATTGGTTTGTATAGTTTACTTTGCATTTTTAGTATAGCACGCTTTGCATTTTTTGTCAAGTATACTTTGCAAAAAAATATACAGATATACGGAAATTTTTTTGCAGGAAGCAGAGAAAAGGCAGCCTTAAACAGACTGCCTTTTTAAATATTTAATAGAAACGGTTAATCAAACGATGTTTGCTCCGTCAACGGAAAGGATAGTTCCCGAAACGTAGCTTGCCATATCGCTGGCGAGGAACAGGAAGCAGCTTGCAACCTCTTCTGGCTCGCCCACTCTGCCGAGCGGGATAGGAGCGGAAACCCGCTTTACCATTTCCTCGGGGAGGGCAGCGACCATATCTGTCCTTGTAACGCCGGGGGCTACCGCGTTTACTCTGATGTTGTACTTGCCGAGTTCGCGGGCAAGGCTCTTTGTAAGACCGTTTACCGCAAACTTTGAAGCAGGATATCCGACTCCGCTGGGCTGTCCGTTAATGCTTACCATGGAGCTGGTGTTGATTATTGAGCCTCCGCCGGCTTCTTTGAGATATGGAACGACAGCCTTGCAGCCGTTGAATACTGCGGTAACATTAATATCCATGATTTTCTTGAATGCTTCGGGATCGTAAGCCTCAATAGGTTCGCGGGCGGAAATTCCCGCATTGTTTACAAGAATGTCGATCCTGCCGAAAGCGTCCTTTACCTGAGCGAAAGCCTTTTCCACTGCGCCGTAGTCTGACAGGTCGGGGTACAGGCCAATCACCTCGAATGATGGACCGGCGGCTTTGAGTTTTTCGAGAGCGGCGTCAACGGTTTCTTTTCTCGAACCGAAAACCGCCACCTTTGCTCCGTTTTTGAGGAACATTTCCGCAGCTGCGAAACCGATTCCCCGCGTACCGCCCGTGATAACAGCAACCTTGTTTTTAAGCATAACAAAAACTCCTTTGCATTTTTTGTCCGGAGGGAGACCTTGGTGAAAATCTCCAAACCGGTATCTCAATTATAGTATAACCGTTTGTTATTATCTTGTCAAGCGGTTTGAACCAAATGGCTTCAAACGGATTTTTCTTCGTATCCCCCACGTGACTTTAAGTAGATATGCGCTTCGGTCATAAATAAAAATATATCTTAAGCGGGGATATACAAACCGTTTGAGAGCAAAATTATCATGGCGCTAAAAAGCTTTGTAAATTTATAAAAAAAGTCTTTCCGAAATGCTTGTCGGAAAGACCACAAATATTATTTGGCACCCCCAGCGAGAATCGAACTCACAACTAACCCTTAGGAGGGGTTTATTATATCCATTTAACTATGGAGGCGTACATCTTAGTATAGCACATTTTTTTTTCAAATGCAATAGTTTTTTAAAATTTTCTTTGAGAGCGTTCGGCACAAACGTGCCAAAATTTTGCGGGAAAATTTGTTCGGTTTTACTATTTACAGAACGCTTGTTTCGTGGTATAATTCCACCATAGAACATTTGTTGCAAGGTTTGTGTACAGTCTGTGGATATTGCAGATAATATTATCAGAAATAAGCCGAAAAACGTGTATTTCATATGGGGACGGGGAAAAACTACCGTTGCGGACATTTTGAAAAGCAAATACGGCTGCTTTGTTTTCGGTACCGACGAAGCCCGCGACAGAAATATGGCATATGCCTGTCCCGAAAATCAGCCTTATATGTGCCGCGATTTTGTAAAGGAATACGGCGTAAACAGCTTCTGGGAACTTCCCAAAGAGGTAATAAGCAACAGAGAGCACCGCTTTTTGCATGAGGTAACGCCTATGATAGTCGCCGACCTTATATCGGTTTCGTCAAAATATGATACGGTGATATGCGAGGGAGACATTGACTACGAGGCAGTAATTCCCGTTGCGGAGCATTTCGTGTACCTGAACAACAGGGGAACAAAATTTGACTGGTTTGACCGTCCCGGCCATGAAAATATTGTTGAGAGTACAAACAGAAGAACAGATCTGACAGACGAGAAAAAAGCCGAAATAATCAGAAAAGCCTACGACGCCGTAGCGGGAAACGAGGGCGTTGTTCCCCGCTGGGTATTGGAAAAAGGCGTTAAAGTAATACCGTGGGACGATAGCGTTCCACCCGAAAAAACTGCTGCCGAAGCCGCGGAATATTTCGGATTAATTAAACAAGGAGGAAACTTATAAAATGAAAGAGATCGAAAGATACGATGTTAACGAAGATTGGGCGCATTCGGGAATTGTCAGGGCGGGAAACTTTTATTTTCTGAATTACTGCGTCCGTGATACGAACGGAACCGTTGAACAGCAGGTCAACGGAGCTTTTGACGTAATGGAGGAAAGGCTGGCGTTGGTCGGGCTGACGCTTGAAAATGTGGTACAGATGAACTGTCTGTTCAAAAATATCTGGGATATACCTGCAATGGAAAAGGCCGTTAAAGAACGCTTTAACGGCAAATATCCCGCGCGGAAATCCATTCAGACCGAATTTGCGGACCCCAATAATTTGCTGTTTCAGGTCGACGCTGTAGCTTATTCTGCAAAATAAAAAATTAGGAATGCCGTGATGGGAGGTGCGCATTTATGGATATGTTTGAAAAGCTGAAAATACTGGGCGAATCCGCCAAGTACGACTCCTCCTGCACCTCCAGCGGCGTTGACCGCAAAGGAGGAAATTCCGACGGTATAGGCAGCGCGGCTTCCTGCGGTCTCTGCCACAGCTTTGCAGCCGACGGACGGTGCATTTCCCTGCTGAAAATACTTATGACCAACTACTGTCTATACGACTGCAAATACTGCATAAACCGCCGCAGCAACGACGTTCCGCGGGCAAGATTTTCTCCCGATGAGATCGCCGACCTAACTATAAATTTTTACCGCCGAAACTATATCGAGGGACTTTTTCTAAGCTCGGGGATAATACAAAGTCCCGATTATACCTGCGAACAGATGATTGAAGCTCTGTCAATACTGCGGAACAAATACAAGTTTTACGGCTATATTCACGCGAAAACCATTCCCGGCGCAGACCCGGAGCTTATAAACCGTTTAGGCACGCTTGCAGACAGAATAAGCGTCAACATTGAGCTGCCCTCCCAGAAAAGTCTGAACACCCTTGCTCCTGACAAGTCAAAAAGCTCTATTCTGCTGCCCATGGGACATATTACCAATAAAATAAAAGAAAACAGCTATGAGATCGTCAAGTACAAAGCCGCGCCGAAATTTGCTCCCGCAGGACAAAGCACTCAAATGATAATCGGTGCGACTCCCGATACGGATTTTCAGATACTGAGACTTTCTGAGGCGATGTACGGCAAGTACCGCCTTAAGCGTGTATTTTATTCGGCGTACATTCCGGTTGGGGACCAGAAACTGCTTCCTCCTGCGGGGACAAAGCCGCCGCTTCTTCGGGAGCACCGCCTTTATCAAGCGGATTGGCTGCTGAGGTTTTACGGCTTCAAGGCGGAGGAGATTCTTGACGAGCAGCACCAGGAATTTAATCCGCTGCTTGACCCGAAATGCAACTGGGCACTGCACCACCCCGAATGCTTTCCCGTGGAGATAAACAAGGCTCCCTATGAAATGCTGCTTCGCGTACCGGGGATAGGGGTTAAATCCGCGCAGAAAATCGTTACGGCGAGACGGCAGGCAAAGCTTGACTACGCCGATCTGCGGAAGCTGGGAGTGGTGCTAAAGCGGGCAAATTATTTCATATTATGTTTGGGAAAACGCGCCGAAGGTCTTATTGTCACCGAGACGGGAATAATGCGGCAGCTTATGTCTGCAAGCACGGTCAAAGACTTGGAGCAGAAGGGCGGATTCGAGCAGCTTTCATTTTTTGAATCGGAAAAGCCTGCGTCAATACTGCCAGCCTTACCGTCTTTGCCCACAGTGGAGGACGCCGTAAAATGTTTAACGGGCGAGATGTAGTTTATTGTTACGACGGCAGTTTTGACGGACTTTTGTGCTGCGTTTTCGAGAGCTTTGTCAGGCGTGAAACTCCCCTTGGGGTAGTCGGGGGAGCGCAGGAGCAGCTTACTTTGTCCGATACGCTGTATATCCCCACTGTACCCGAAAGGGCCGCTCGGGTGGCGGCGGCTGTTCCGAAAAAAATTTCTCCACACGTGTGGGAGCTTATAAGGATCGCGTTCCTGACCTTCGGCGAGGACAAGGATCTGATTATTTTAAAGTATCTGCAAAAGGGCTTTAAAGCGGGCGAAGCGATAGAAAATATGCTTGCAGACGACACAGTGAACGCGCTGAACAAAGCTGTTCTGCACTGTACGAACGAAGCGCACCGAATGAAGCAGTTTATACGCTTCTCTGACTTTGACGGCTATCTTGCCGCAGTCATTGAACCGAAAAACAAGGTCATACCTCTCATAGCCGACCACTTCACCGACCGCTACCGAAACGAAAATTTTCTGATTTACGACGAGACTCACCGAATGGCGTTGGTGTACCAGTCCCACATGGCGGAGATCGTCTATGATATTTCCTTTGAATTGCCCGCCGCAAGCGCGGAGGAGGAGCGTTATCGCGAGCTGTGGAAAAGCTTTTACGACACAATTTCTATCAAGGAGCGGTACAATCCGCGGTGCCGCATGACAATGATGCCCAAGCGGTACTGGGGGCATATGACGGAGTTTTCAATGAACGAGTTTGCTGAAAATGATAAAAAGTCCGCTGCGGAAAGTCTTGACGTAAAACAGCCGCTTCCGCCGGACGTTACCCCCGAATAATAGCGGAGCACCCCCGCGCATGAGCGGGAGCGCTCCTTTTTGACCGTCATTCGCCGCGTCCGGCAATTATAATGTTGTCGAAAACCTCTCTGAAATCTGTATTGTTTTCCGCATATGTATCAAGTGTTCTGTCGGCATACAGCGTCCTTGCAATATTCACCGCACGGGGACAATCGGCTGAAAAGTACTCAACTACTGAATTAACTGCGCCGCCGTTCTTTTTTAATTCAAAATAGGTCTGCATTGTAAGCTGGACAAGCTGTAAATTTCCCAGCTCAAAGACCGCCTCGATATTTTTAGACCTGACATAGCTGTCGTCATCACAATAATGAACTGCTCCGCAGTAACCGTCCTTTGCCGCTATGAGTAATTTTCTGAAATTGCTCATTACAATTGTTCCCATACACATTGGACAAGGCTCCATGCAGGCATACAGGGTATAGCTCCTCAAATCAGGATATTTGCGTGTATCAAGCTGCAATAAGCAATCGGTTTCTGCGTGAGCGATCTTGCTGTTGCCGTTTGTAATTTCATTCATTCTGTTTCTGCCTGTGCAGATTATTCCCCCGTTTTCATCGCATATAACAGCGCCGATCGGAACGGAACCGTTTTTAAACGATTCCCATCCTGCCGAAAAAGCGGTCTGCCAAGCTTTTGATAGGTCGTTCCACATAATTGCTTCCTCCTTAACCTGTATGCTGACCTGCCTGAACTTTTCGTTTTTTAAGTTTCCGCCGCGCGACCCGCAACAATAAAGCTGTCAAAAAGTTCATTATAGCAGATTTTTCCGTTTTTGGGTATCACGGCGTACCCGGCCCGCATTGAAACGGGAAAAACGTTTCCGCCAGATGTGACAGTACCGCTGTTGCCGGCAAGTATCTTTTCAGAGACGGCTTTTGCCTGTTCAATATCGGAAAAATCCGTTATCAGTACAAACTCGTCCCCGCCAATGCGTATCGGCAGCATATCATCACCCGCCGCTTCGTCAATGCGGCGCAGACACTCGGCAATGGCAATATCTCCGGCAGGGTGTCCGTAGGTGTTGTTTATACGCATAAGTTCCACCATATCAAAGCATATGGCGTACTTGCCGCGGCGTTCCTTGATAAAGTCGTAAAGGTGTGAAACGTCAAATCTTTTTTTGGAAGTCATAATAATATTTCCCCTTTCATCAACCACTGTCCGCGGCTCGGTCAGCTTGGGGAAAACCCCGGAGAATCTCCGTTCCCGCCTGAATTTCGCGGGACTTACGTTCCACAGGCGGATAAACGCGCGTGTAAAGACCTCGTGGGAATTGTAGCCGTACTTCAGCGCAATGTCAAGTATGGACATATCCGTTTCAAGCAGTTCCTTTGCGGCGTTCGTCAGCTTTCGTCTGGAGATGTAATCGCTTATGCCGATGTTAAAGGTACAGCGGAACATCTTCTGGAGATTTGAAAGGGAGTAGCAGCTTGACTCGGCGCACATTTCGGGCGTGACCTGTGAGGTAAGTTTTTCCTCAATGAAGTCAAGAGTTTCGGACAGTATTTCAAATTTATTCATTCGATCACCTGAAATATTAGTAACGTTACTGTAATTATATAATAACACGTCCGCAAAAAAATTTCTTGATGATTTGGGGAAATTCAAGAAATATCTTGACAAACGTATCCATATATGATGTTATATTGGTGGATACAGAAATGAGGTAAAAAGATGTCCCCCAGCGTGTCAAGCTTCATTTTACCGCAGTTCCCTTATGTAAAAGGGGGGGCTGCTTTGGTTAGCAAACTAATCGACAAATCAGCAGCTGCAAAAAGGAGCAAGGCTCTTTCCCTCGCAAGCAGTAAATTCAGATTGAAATCCTGCGTGTGTGCCCGTACATCAAGTCTTTTTTGAGATAATCAACCTTTTTCACACAAAAAGGCAATACCTATTTTAAATTTTATAATTTACAAAAAATCGGGAAGCCGCGTCTTTGGAGCGGGCTTCCCGATAATTATATATATGTTTACATGAGCCTGTTTCCGCATTCCGCGCAGAATTTCGCTGTGGGACTCGTTATCTTTGCGCCGCACTGGTCGCAGAACTTGATCTTGATCTCGTTTTCGGCAGGGACTGCGGATTCTTCCGTCACCGGCCGAACCGAAGCCGCAGGAACATTTTCCTCTGCGGCAAACGCACCGGAAACGGCGGAAGGCTCTTCAGACGCATCTGATATATGAGGCTCAACCCGACGATACTCTGTCTCATAAGCGGCATGAGAATCGTTTGCGCTGTCCGCATTATCCGCATTGTCCAAAATTCTTGCAGAGGCCGAAACGGGCACGGGAACAACATGAACGCCGACCGGAGCGGCAGCAGGAACTCCCATAGCAGCCGCCTGAACAGCTTTTTCCTGCACTGCGTTTTCAAGGAGTTCTTTCATATGTTCGGCAGAACGTCTGTCGTGAATGAAGCTTACCAGAGCGGTAAGCGTTTTCGCAACGTTTTCGATAATGTCCTTTTTAAGAGAGTTAGGCAGCTCGCTTGTGTCGCCGTTTTTCTCCACCGCCGTAAGAACAGAATTCATCAAAGTTTTCTTTGCCTGGAAAGAAGCTATGTCGTCCACCTTAATGCGCTTCATAACGCCTCTGTTAAAGGTATACAGATATTCCGTCGTCATTGTGAAGCTGTCGCCTCCGTTGCCCTCGTGGATTAGTATCGGCAGCTCGTATCTTCCAACAGAAACGTAGGTATTGCAGGCATTGTCGTATTTGTTTATAAACAGACCCGTCATTCCCGGAACAGCCAGATGTACAGCGTTTATGCCGTACTCTGACATATCCCCCGTAAGATGCTCGATATACTCTCTCTGTTCCTGTTCCTTGAGAGACGCGATATGAGCGTCAAGAGCGTCGATATACCGGCTCTTGGCAGTTTCGTCCAAAGGCATGGTATTAATGCGCCTGATAAGCTCGCCTGATTTTTTTGCGGTAAGCTCGCTGATATCTCCGCACATCTCCCGTATCTCGCGGTCGGCGATATCTGCGATAGCGGATTCCGCAATCCTGTTGTACTTATCTTTGAGATAAGAAGGTCCCCTGTACTCTCCGATCTTTATCTGAGCCTGAATGAGCTGTTCCTTGTTCATGGACTCTATACCCGCAATATAGGATTCCAACTCGGCTGTATGGAGAGCCGTAATCCTTTCGTCGATACGGGCGGCGTAGGGCGCTATCTTTTCGGGATCGAAGCCTTCCTCGGCAAGGCGCGCTCTTACGCTTTCAGCCTGCTCGAAGCCGTAGGACTCGATATCTCCGCAGATATCCTCGATAGCTTGATTTTCCAAAACGTTTTCTCTTTCATCGGCAGCTGCAAGACTTTCCTCGTAAAGAGCCTCGCCGATCTCATAGCGTTTTTCCTCGGCGGTCTTTCTAAATTCCTCGACCGCCTCCGCGTTCATGGAAGCAACGCCGGCTATGATATTCTTATATTCTTCAAGCTTGATATCCTCAATACGGCTGTTGATGGCTGCGATGTAATCGTCGCACACGTCGGAGTAACGCTCATCGTCAATAATACGCATTTTGAGCTTTTCGAGAACGTCAAGCTCAGCGTCGTCAATGCCCGCGCAGAGCCTGTCAAGCTCAAGCACAAGAAGCTCCTGCTCCCTTTCGGCGATCTTTCTGTAGTAAACTCCTGTAAACTCCTTGTCGTACTTTTCGTCCGCAAGCTTTTCCTTAAGCTCTTCAAGCTCTGACTGCTCCATGGAGAAAATGTATTTGCAAAGCTCCGCAAGCTCGGAATTTTTAAGCTCGCAGTCCCTCTGGGTGATCTTGTCGAGATACTTTGAAACAAGCTGTTCGTCAAATTCCCTGTCGCCGTCGGTGATCTTTGCGCGGAGTATTATCAGGTCGTCCTGGGACATATTCTCGATGTCTGCGCACATTTCCACAAGCTCCTCGTCAAGAAGCTCTTTTTCGCGCTTTTCCACAAGAACAATGTACGGAGCCAGTATTTCATTGCTGAAAAGCTTTTCCGAAATCACTGACTTCATCTTTCCAAGCTGCTCCGCGTCCGCAAAGCCTACACCCTCGAAAGTCCTTGCCGCTTCGTTTATCTCGTAATTGCTGAGAGCCGCCGTGACCTTTTTGATGAGCGGATATGTAAGTCTCTTGGGTAAATCGCTGTTCTTCAGAGTATCTATGAGACCCGACAGCTTTTCCTTGCTGAAGGATTCGAATCCCTCGGCAAGACTATACAGCTTCGCCCTGATATTCTTCTCCTTGATCTCCTCAACCTTGTTTTTATAAAAGGAGGAAATGGTGTTGTCGTACCTGCCCGAATCCAGCTTTGCGGAAATTTCGTCAAGCTGTTCGCCGCTCATGTCATCTGAGTTTTTCAGCATACCCTCGATCTCAGCGGTCTGCGCCGCGGAGAAAGTGTCCCTTATCTTAGCTGCAAAGGGCTTCATAACAGCTTCGGGATAATCCTCGCCGACAATTTTCCTGCGGAGATCAAGTATCTCGTCAAGGTTCATTATCGGCAGTTTAAGGCATTTCTGCTCCAGAACAGCCGACTGGACGTTATTCATAGCCAGCTTTATTTTAAGCTTGTATTTGGATTTTGTGGAATCGTCGAGCGTGGTGTTGTCTATATGTTCGTTCAAAGCGTTCAGCTCGGATTCGTTCAGAGCTGAAAGATTTTCGCAAAGCTCCTGAACGTAAGCCTCGTTTTTGACCGCAAGCTGCATTTCCTCCGGAGTGTCGAACAGGGTGCCGTTAAACGTCCTGCGCTCCTTGTCAAGTATTTCCATGCGCTGTTCAAGCTCGTCTATGCACTCACGGTTGGAAAGACCGTACTTGTCGATAACCTTTCCTACCTGCTCTTTCAGTATGCGGGACTCCTCATAGCCCGCGCAGAAGCGTCCCTGCTCGTCAAAGTTCTCGTCAAGCAGGTATGCGCCGAGGACAACGTTTTCCATTTCCTCTTCGGACAGCGGTTCGACCTCCCAGAACTTAGCAAGGGCGGCAAGGTTATCAGCCTCCTCGGGGTACTCCCTGTTTGCAAAATAAAAAACCCTGTAGTCAGCAGGCTTGCGGGAAAGCAGCTCCGACACAATGAATTTTTCTTCCTCGGCCGTGTGATCGCCAAGCTCCAGTCTGCGGATATTCTCGCTGTAGAATCCCGAATCCCCTGCGGAATACTCTATCTTTTCGGAGTATTCTGCATTAACGGCGTCAAGAAAAGCAAGCTTTATGCAGTCCACATCGGCGTTTCCGCAGCGCGTACCGAGAGCGGCAAGCTTTTCTTCAGTATCCTGACCGTTCAGTACGGGGAAATAATATTCAGCCGCAAATTTTTCCTTTGAAATGTTTATGCCGTTTTTCGCCAGCGCTGCAGCGGTAAGCTCAAGCAGGAAATCAACTGCGGAAAATTCATAATCGCATATTCCGAGTATCTCCGAATTGCCCGCAAGGATCTCCGCAATGCGGTTGATCCTTGCGAAAAACAGCTCGATAGTTCTTATCCTCGTGGTGTTCACGTCAATGGTTATCTCTCCGCCGAAAAGCTTAAAATCAATGGTTTCGGAACCGGAAAGATCGGGCAGCTTCGCGGAGCACCTGTTAAAGAAGTCCTTAAAGCAGACGTCTATGTAATCCTTGTCAATGCGGATTATACTTCCCGGCTCGGAGGGCTTCCAGAAAAATCCGCAGGAATATTTTTTGAAACAGAGAACTTTATTTGTCAGGGGCGTAACTGGGGCGTATCTTTTTCCTTTTTCGCGCATATAGGCTTCGCTTACGATAACGGTGTCGTTCTTGCCGTTTATCATCCAGTCCTCGGCAATGAAAGCGTTCTCGGCAAGCAGGTCGGTGATATAGATATAGCCGTCCTGTTCGGCGATCCTGCGCGCTTCCGTGAGATTAAATGCAGACCATTCCTCTCCGTCCTCGGACATGAGAAGCATATCCCTCATACGGCAGATATAATCCGCGTTGCTGTGGGCTTCCTCCTCGCTGCACACGGAAATAAGGACATCCTGCGCCGCGGGGTGGCAGATAAGACTGCACGACGAAAAACACCTGTCGGTCAGCTTATCGGGAAACTCCGAGCACTTTTCCTTAAATATGTCATATTGTTTAAAAATATCCACAGTTACAGCCCTCGCTTTATTAAATATATATTATATATGATAACAATTTCTATAATAATTGTCAAGGACATTTGCACACTTTTTACATTTTATCATATATTAATTGACACTTATTATTTATAATGCCGATGAAGGCGGAAAAGCGTTCCTTTTCTGCTGCCAAAATTTATATTTTTTGGAAAAAAGCTTGACAAAAGCGTGTTTTTGTACAATAATATATGTAGCGGCATGCATTTATGTATTTGTTTTTTTGTTAAATGTACAAGCACGACAAGAACAGCAAGCGCAGGATCATCACGAAAGGAACAAGTCTTATGGTAACTAAAGATAAACGGATCGTTATTGCATATATAGGGGGGGGCTCCGTAAGCTACGGCTGGAAGATATTTTCCGAGCTTGCCGCCGAGGAGATATGCGCAGAGGTCAGGCTTTACGATGTGGACAAGCAGCTTGCCCTTGCCAACGAGACCATAGGCAACAAGCTCCGCGAGCATCCGGACTGCAAGAGCGATATAATTTACCTTGCCTCGGAGACTCCTGAGGACGCGCTTGCCAACGCGGATATCGTCATAATGTCCTTTACCCAGGGTTCAATAGAAGAAATGGTCACCGAAATGCATCTTCCCGAGACCTACGGCATTTATCAGGCTGTGGGAGAGCAGACGGGTCCGTCGGGACTGATAAGGGCGCTGAAAACGCTTCCCGTCTATATAAAATACACGGAGCTTATCAAAAAAATATGTCCCGAAGCATGGGTAATAAATATGTCCAATCCCATGTCGGCGTGTATGCTGATGATGTACGAGGTGTTCCCAGAAATAAAGCTGTTCGGCTCTACAAACGAGCTTTTTCCCGCGCTGGAGCTTCTCGCCAACATATGCGAAAAGGAGTATGAAGTCCAGCCCATACGCAGGCGCGATATAAAGTACAATCTTATCGGGATAAGCGGCTTCAGCTGGTTTAACGAAGTCACTTACGACGGAAAAAATATTATGCCCCTGTTCAGGGAGTACGCCGAAAAATATTACGGAAGCGGCTACGAGATAAAACCCAACGAATACAAGGTAAATCCTTTTGCTTCGGCGAATAAAATAAAATTTGACCTGTTTCTCAGATACGGCTGCATACCTGCCGTTCCCGACAGGCTTGCCGCGGACTTTTGTCCCGCCTGGTACACAAGCTCACCCAAAACTATTTCAAGCTGGAAGTTCAGCCAGACCACGGTAAATTATCTTAAAAAGCTGAAGCTGGACAAGATAGGACGGGTCAAGAATCTTATGAACGGCGGCGAACTCTTAAGAGTGGGCGGGAGCTCTACCGAGTGCGCTATGCAGATACGCGCCCTTATAGGTCAGGGAAACCTTATTACCAACGTTTGTATGCGCAACAGCGGACAGGTGGAGAATCTTCCAATAGGCTCGATAGTTCATACCAACGCGCTCATAAGCCGAAATTCCGTCAGACCCGTTGCAGCGGGAAAGCTTACCGACGAACTGTACGGACTTACCATACGCCATGTTATGAACCAGAAGACTGTTGTAAGATCGGTAACGGAAAAAGACCTGGACATCGCATTCAACGCGTTCCTGAACGACCCGCTTATGTCGGTGGACCTTAACGACGCAACGGAGCTTTACAAGGAAATGCTTTCGGCGGTCAGAGCGCATTTGATCTATTACTGCTGAGAATAAAAACAAAACGTCCCGCCGGGTCTCTCGTATCCGACGGGACTTGATTTTATATTTTATGCCTTCACATTCAGCCTTTTGACGATATTGCCCGCCGAGGACATAGCCGTTTCGTATATTCCTATACCGCCCCGTTTCATGGCCTTCTTTACCTTTTTAACAACGTAGGACTGCTCCGCTTCGGCGCGGGTTATCTTTCGTTTGAGGGTATAATTTTTTTTCTTGACAGTAACGGTCTTTACCTTTTTGGTATCCTTTTTATCCGTTTTTCCGTCTTTCTTTTTGACGGACTGCGGCTTCTTCTGAACTACCTTTTTCTTGACCGTTTTTTCTTTTGGCTTCTTTTCCGAGCGCCTTGCCTCGGCAAGCTTTTTCGCGGCGGCAATGCATTCCGCTTGAGTGGGCAGACCTGACAGCTCACCGCGCTTTATGAACTCCTTTTCCGACCTTGCCATTGCGGCGTTTTTCTGCTGCTCACCCGCAGCTACCGCCAGCTTGTCATCCTGCGAAAGACTTGAATTGTTCTGAGCCGATTTTATAGCGCTTAAAGACGACACAGTCCGCAGCATTCTCAGCTTGTGGAACTCATCCTTTGTCCTGCACCGTCTAAGCTGGCTTTCGTAAAAGACCTGCTCTTTTTCCACATCAAGGACTTTTTGGTACGCCTGCGGGTCTTTCTGCTGGAGGTACCGCTTTTCCGAGGGAGTAAGCCTGTCGCCCCGATTTAGCTTTTCATTAATGCTTTTCAGTATTTTGTCCTTATAGTCGTCTTTATCCGTGCTGTCCGAACTTTCATTGTTTTCGGATTTTTCCGTCATTTCACGCATTTTGTTTTTCTGTTCCTCCGCCCACCGGGAAGCGGACTTTATCCCGTCGGCGGAAAAATTCCCGTCCTTCTTTTTATTCTGCCATTTCACCTGCATATCCATGGTCTTTATATAATTGTTCACTGAACAGGAATACATGAAATCCATTATGACGCCCCCTAAGTACGCTGCTTTTGCTTTTTGCGGCAAGTATTCTTATTGTATATATCGTCCGTTTCCGCAATAAGTTTAAACTTCGGGGGCAAATTCATAAAAAGTTTACATATTGATTCGGAGCCTGTATCCCTAAGGAACATAACTTTGCTGTCGGGCTGCTTGAGCTTTATTATGATCTTTTAAACAAAAATCTTCCGGCCGAACTTAACCGAACTCAGCCGAAAGATTTTCAATTCATTTTATATTGACTGGACGGGAACGTCTGAAAAATACCCAAGCGAAAAAGGGCGCGCCGATAAGAGAAGTCACGACTCCCACTGGAAGCTCGTTGGGAGCCATTACAGTCCTTGCCGCAAGGTCGCAGAGCACCATGAACGTTCCTCCGATAAGTGCGGACATGGGAAGCAGAAGCTTGTGTTCCGCTCCGAAAATACGTCTTGCAATGTGGGGGGAAATAAGATCCACAAATCCGATGACTCCCGCAAAGGCCACCGCTGTTCCCGACAGAACTGCCGTTACCAAAAGTATCAGTGCTTTCTCGCGCCTTGTGCGGACTCCAGCGCTTTGGGACTGCTCGTCGCCGAACGTCAGCAGATCAAGCTCGCAGCTTTTCAGCATAAAGTACGCCAGACATATTGCCGAAGCTGCCGCAAGAATTATCACATATTCCCACTTTCTGCCCGAAAAGCTGCCTGTCTGCCATTTCATTATCTGCTTGTACTTTTCGTCCTTTGCATTTGCCATAAGTGAAACTATGCCGTTTACGAACAGAGACAGAACCATTCCCGTGAGAACTATGGTACTGCCCCTGAGAGTGCGGTCTATCCGGGAGGCGAAAGCTACCATAAGGAACATTGCCGCAATGCCGAAAACCAGTCCTGCGGCGGGAAGGGTAAAGCTGCCGAGAAAAGTCAGTTCGCAGGCAATGACTATTCCCGCACCCAGGGACGCGCCGCTGGATACCCCGAGAGTAAAGGGCGAAGCAAGGGGATTCCTAAGCACAGACTGTACCGCCGTTCCGCAGGCGGAAAGAGCCGCCCCCGTAAGAAATCCCAGCAGTACCCGCGGGAGACGGATAGTCATAATTATGCTCACGCTTGAGTCGGGAACGTTCTCAAGTCCCGAACCGAAAAGAGCGCTGCCGAAAATTTTCAGCAGGTGCGCAGGCGGCACAAAAACACTGCCCGCGCACACGCCTGTGATAATTGCCGATACTGCCGCAATAAAGGTAAGGACAATACCAAAACGTTTTGTGCGGTTCATTCCGCAAAAATATCGGGATAAATAGCTTCGGCTATCTGGTACATACCCTCAATGATGTGCTGCGACGGACGGCTGGTCTCGTTCGCGCCCACGCAATATACCGCTCCGTTCTTGACTGCGGAGATATTTTCCCAGCCCGCGCGTGTCTTTATTTCGTTGAAGTCATAGCCGTCGTACTGCACGTTCGTGATGATAACGTCGGGGTCGGCGGCAATAACGCTTTCCTCGGAATTGGAGAGCCAGCCCTCCTCGCCGCCGTATATGTTTTCTGCGCCCGCAAGGGTGATTATTTCATTGATAAACGTACCGTTTCCGCAGGTGTAAAGATAAGGAGCGGCTCCCATTTCAAAGTAAACGGACTTTTTCTCGGTGATCCCCGCCGACTTTTCGGAGATATCGTTTACCGCGTCGGTAATATCCGAAATAAGCTCCGCGCCCTGCTGGTCGGCAAGAAGATATCCTGCAAGAAATTCGATGTCCAGCTTTATACCCGCAATTGAATTTGATGTGGGAATGTACAGCACGTTAACGCCCGCGTCTTTAAGTGCGGCGTAGGGATCGTCCGCGCCTGACATTGACATACCGCTGACTATGATAAGATCGGGAGAAATGGCGGTAAGCTCCTCAATGTTCAGGTTGTAGAAATCCAATGTGCAGACCGATGGGTCTATACCGTCAACATCGGCGGAATAAATATCAGCGGCTACGATCTTGTTTGCAAGACCGAGACCCGACAGTATCTCCGATATGGACGGAGCTGCGGAAACGATGGTCTGTACGTTTTCTCTTACCTCGATAACGTTTCCCTCGCGGTCTTCAATGGTTCTTGCACCGTCTTCATCTTCGTTTCCGGACGTGTCTTCTTCGCCGCCGAAATCCTCCGCCTCCGATGTTTCGGTGACAGTCTCAAGCTTTGACAGGTCGGCTGTGGTAATAGGTCCGCCCTCTCTTGTGGAATCCGCTCCGCAGGCCGCCATGCAAAGAGTAAGCGCGGCTGCCGAAATGACGGCGGTAATTTTTTTGATGTTCATAGTTGTGCTTCCTTTCTTTTTTGGATTACAGTCAATAAAGTTGATACAGCCGGTACAGAAAATAAAATAGCTCTCTTTCCGCCGAGGAAAAAGAGCATAGCAAACCAAAGCATAGTTCTGAAAACCTGCTTTTATTGTGTACGACCAATACCTCGTGATCCGGAACATTGTTCCTGTACCGCAAACGGCAGGTTTCCTGGCTTGGGCGTCGCCGCGCTGCGCAGTCTTCCCGATGTTATCAGTGACATAATTGCGGAGCGCTCCTCCCACACAGTGACGAGATCGCACAGGCTTTTGATACTGATCATCAATTAAAAATGCAGATAAAAAATCTGCACAAAACCCATATACGCAAGCTTTTGCTTGATTTTTTATACATTTTTTTAATCGGTGATAGGTATGACCTGTTTCCCTTTTACCCTTGAACGAAACGCTCACGCTTCTCAAGGCACCGTTTGACTATTCAATTTTGCGGACGCTACAAGCTGTACGCCCGATATTAAGTATACCACGGCTGCGGCTGTTTTCAAGCGGCTGCGGCAATTTTTGTATGACTGCACTGTCAGGCGGAAAAAATAACCGTAAAATTTGTCAAATTCCACGGCATATTGTTACTCCCATATTTTAAGGACTTTTTTCATGTACGCGCTCACATCGGTATCAAAGACCTCAGACAGCTCTTCCGATCTGACGATATCTTCGGTTTTTCCGCAGGAGACCGCCTCGCCGTTCTTCATAAGAAGTATCCTGTCCGAGACCGCCGCCGCAAAGCTTATGTCGTGAAATACTCCCACTACGGTTTTTCCGCTGTCCTTAAAGCGTTTCAGGATACCTGAAAGCTCGTTCTGACTTTTTATATCCAGATGATTTGCAGGCTCGTCAAGCAGGAGGATCTCAGGCTCCTGGGCAAAAGCCCGCGCAAGGAACACCCGCTGGAGCTGTCCTCCCGAAAGCTCGGTGATACAGCGGTTTTCGCAGCCGCCGAGGCCGACCTCTGCGATACACCTTTCCGCCGCCGCAATATCCTCACCGGACGTTTCCGAAAATACCGAACCCTTTTGGCGTGAGTACCGCCCCATAAGCACGGTATTCATCACCGTGTATCCGAAATAATCTCCTCCCGCGCCTGTCTGGGAAAGCATAGCGATCTTTTTCGCCCGTTCTTTCGGAGGGATATCCGCGGCGGCCAGACCGTCTATAAAAACTTCCCCCGCAGCCGTCGGAATAAGCCCGCACACCGCGCGGAGAAGCGTGGTCTTTCCGCAGCCGTTGGGACCCGCTATAGCCACGGTCTCGCCGCTCTTTACGGTCAGGGAAACGTTTTTCACGATATCCGCGCCGCCGTATCCGCAGGAAAGCTTTTCTATTCTTAGCTCCGCCATTACAGCTTACCTGCCAGTTCCTTAATGTATGCCGCAAGCTCCCCTCTTATGTCGGGTCGGCTCAGTCCCGCTTCAATGCTCGCCTTGAGCGCGCTCAGCTTGTTTCCCATATCGTACCGTGTACCCGTGAAGTCCACGCCTATCATCTTTTCGCGGAGAGCAAGGGTCTTCATTGCGTCTGTAAGCTGAAGCTCGTTGTTCCTGCCATAGGGGGTATTTTCAAGAATTTCAAAAATTTCGGCAGGGAGAACGCACCGTCCCAGAATTGAGTAGTTGGAAAATATCTGATCGGGCGCGGGCTTTTCTATCATGTCGGATATCTCAAAATATCCGTCGTCAAGTTTTTCGAGCTTCATAGAGGAATACTTCATAACGTCCTCGGTGGGGACTTCCTTTATTCCCACAACGCCCTTTCCGTACTTTTCGTATGCGCGGCAAAGCTGACCTACGACGGGGTCGTCGCCGACTATAACGTCGTCGCCGTACAGAACTGCTATAGGGTCGTTTCCCGCAAAGCCTTTCGCGCACAGGACTGCGTGTCCCAGACCGAGCTGCTCCGCCTGACGGACGTAGGTAATGTTCGCCATAGAGCCTATCCGCACCATTTCGTTGTACAGGTCGTTCTTGCCGCCGTTAAGAAGCTGTCTTTCAAGGTCGGGAGAACGGTCAAAATGATCCTCCACAACGTGTTTGCCTCTTGAAAGAATAATAAGTATATCGCGTATGCCGGCGTTAACGCACTCCTCAACGATGTACTGTATTGCGGGCTTGTCCAGTATGGGAAGCATTTCCTTTGGCATGGATTTTGTTGCCGGAAGCATTCTTGTGCCGTAGCCTGCGGCTGTTATCACAGCTTTTGTGATCTTCATTTTCGGATCCCCTTCTGTTTCGTTATTTTGAATTTTAAGCTTAACGGTTTAGACTCCGCCGCTCATCATGGGTATCATCTGGCTGTAGAAAAGTATAAGCGTGGGCAGAGCGGTCAGGCAGATAAACAGCGTGAGCCAAAGCCCCGATGTGCCGCCCTTTCCGATAATTGAGCCGCGCAGCATATCGCGCGGTATGCGCGGGTCTGCGGATTCTTTCGTTCTTTTGATCTTTCTCACCGCAGAGCTGTAGTACAGCTTATTGCCGAAAATACCCGCGGTAAACATAAAGGCATACATCATTACAGAGCAGAGCACCAAAAATCCCTGGAAGGCCGCACTCCTGATATCTACCGAAGCCGCAAGCTCGGACAGCCTGCCTAAGCCGATGCTTTGGGACAAAAGCACGATATACTGGGGAAGCTGGGTTATCTGTCTGACAATGACCGCAGCCAAAGCTGCGAGGGGCATTTTTCGGTAGGAAAAGTACAGCTCCGGAAAAAGAGCGGAGCAGAAGTTCCAGCTTGCGGAACGCCTTGTCTCCTTGAAGCGCTTGAATATAGGAAGATAGTAATGGGTGTTTGTACCGACAAAATCTCCAAGCTCTGACATTTTAACTCCGTCAAGCTGTTCTTCTGGATCAAAGCCGCACAGGGGGTCTGAAAAGTTTATCAGAAACGGATTCATCTGTACTCCGCCGTTAAAGTTGCGGTTGTAGGCGTCCGCGTTTTCGTTTATATTCACGCCTCCCGAAGTTTGGCCTGCCGTATCATTTTCGTTCCTTATAGTAGAAACAGGCATACCGCACCTGCGGCAGAAAAGCGTGAGGGGAGGATTGGTGTTCCCGCAAAAGCGGCAGGTCACAGCCTGATTCTCGGAGCCGTCGCTGCCTGTATCGTAGGAGGGTTTCCAGCTTCCGCCCGTTTTATGAAGAACAGAGTTGACGCACTTTCCTTCTTTTCCGTAGCAGTCCCTGTGGTACGGCGTACCGCATTCGGGACATACCACAACGTCGTCCGCGGAAGTAAATTTTTCGCTGCAAATCATGCATCTTGTGCCGATATAACCTGACATTTAAATTTCCTCCATAAGAATTTCTTTTAACATTATACCACAAAATTCCTGCAATAACAAGCGTTTTTTCAATGTTTCACCATACCGACACATTCAAGGGCGCGTTACTCCTTGACAAGTTTGTTCTATGGTGTTAAAATATAGGAAAAAGACGGTATAATAGGATTATGAAAGGAAGATATGTAATAAAAAGGAAATTAAAAAGTCTTTTTAAAATTATTTTCGGCAGAACAATGATAGTGGTTTTCGGACTTTTGCTTCAGTTAGCTTTCATTGGTGCCGCTCTGAAATTTTTCAGTGACCGGTTTGTTTATTTTTCTGCGGCGTCAGTGTTTCTTTCTGTCGTTGTGCTGGTGTGGATAATAAACGACAATACCAATCCGTACTATAAACTGGCGTGGATAATACCGGTCATGCTTATCCCGTTTTTCGGAATGGCAACGTATCTTTTCGCCAAGCTGGAGCTGGGTACCCATATAATGAACGACCGTATACTGAAACTTATAGACGAGACCTCGCCGTTTATCCCGCAGGATCAGGATACTCTGGACGAGATTGAAAAAATAAGCGTCAAGGAAAAAAATCTTGCCGTCTATATGAAGACCTATGCGGGCTATCCCATATGGAAAAACACCTACGCCCAATACTATCCCGTTGGCGAAGACTTCTTTGCCGCAGTAGTCCCCGAGCTGGAATCCGCCAAAGAATTCATTTTTATGGAATACTTCATTGTGGAACGTGGTCATATGTGGGATACTATTCTGGAGATCCTTGCAAGAAAAGCAAAAGAGGGCGTGGACGTCCGCTTTATGTACGACGGAATGTGCAGCCTTATGCTCGTTCCCTACAGATACCCCAAAAAGCTTGAAGCCATGGGAATAAAGTGCAAAATGTTCTCACCTATTAAGCCCGTGCTGTCAACCGTCCAGAACAACCGCGACCACAGAAAAATACTCGTTGTAGACGGTCGCACCGCTTTCACCGGCGGAATAAATCTTGCCGACGAGTATATCAACAAAGTGGAGCGCTTCGGTCACTGGAAGGACACAGCAGTCATGCTGAAGGGCGAAGCCGTGGCGGGATTTACTATAATGTTCCTGCAAAACTGGAACATAAACGAGTACGGTAAAGAGGACAGCTACGCAAACTATATAAGAACGGATTTCCCTGAACTCAGAGAAAAGGAGCTTCCTGCCGGAGGATATGTGCTGCCCTACGGAGACAGTCCGCTGGACAACGAGAATGTGGGACAGAACGTTTATCTGGACATACTTAACAGAGCGGAAAAGTACGTCCACATAATGACTCCCTACCTTATACTTGACAACGAAATGACAGGCGCGCTGACTTATGCGGCAAAGCGCGGCGTGGAAGTAATTATCATTATGCCGCACATTCCCGACAAGGTTTACGCCTACCTGCTTGCCCGCTCCTATTATGCGGAGCTTATACGTTCCGGAGTAAAAATCTACGAGTACACTCCGGGGTTCATTCATGCCAAAGGCTTTGTCAGCGACGATAAACGCGCGGTGGTGGGGTCTATAAATCTTGATTACCGCAGCCTTTTCCTGCATTTTGAATGCGCTTCATATTTCTACGGGCACCCGGTCGTGGCGCAGGTGGAACAGGATATGCAGGATACTTTGAAAAAGTGTATGCAGATATCCCTTGAGGACTGCAAACGCTTCAACATTTTCAAAAAAACCGCAGGACACATTTTAAGGCTGTTCGCTCCGCTTATGTAACGGCGAAAAATGTCGGACTATGCGTTGTATAACACATATA
The DNA here is from genome assembly GCA_910586535.1 of uncultured Oscillospiraceae bacterium. GTDB lineage: Bacteria > Bacillota > Clostridia > Oscillospirales > Ruminococcaceae > RGIG8773. Next base: position 55,083 of record CAJUHS010000006.1, on the reverse strand, counting down.
ATAATTAATATTTAATCAAGGAAGGATACAGCAAATGCAGCTTGATAAAAAAACATCGCTGAAAATAATCGGAATAATCTCTGCTTCTGCGGCAATATACTGCATATTCAGGAATCTCGGCTCCGCAGTCGGATTCCTTGGAAAAGTCCTGTCGATCTTCATGCCGTTTCTGATCGGTGCGGTGATCGCGTTTGTAATAAACGTCCCGATGAGGGGTATAGAAAAAATACTTTTTCCTAAAAATAAAAAGCTGGACAAGCTTCGCAGACCTGCCGCGCTTGTGCTCACTCTGCTTGCCATTGCAGCCGTTATCGCGGCGGTGATGATACTGGTCATTCCGCAGATCGTTACTACAGCGGGAAATCTCGGTATACAGATACCTGCCTATATGGCAAAGGTGCAGGACTGGATAGAAAACATTTTTAAGGATTACCCCGAGATACAGGAATGGATATCGGGACTTGAGATCAACTGGAGCGGCTTGGTCTCATCGGTGTCAGTATGGGTCACAAGCGGAGTTTCATCTACCGTAAACGCAGCGGCAAACGCTGTCAGCGGAATAGTTACCTCGTTTATCGGCTTTGTCTTTGCGATCTATATACTGCTCCAGAAGGAAGTCCTCGGCAACCAGCTCAGAATGGCAACGTACGCTGTTCTTCCCGAAAAAGCGGCGGACAAGTTTTTTGAGATAGCGGCTCAGTCCAATAAGACCTTTTCAAGCTTTTTATCGGGACAGTGCCTTGAAGCGGTAATTTTAGGCTGTATGTTTGCTGTGGCTATGCTTATTTTCCAAATGCCATATGTGGCTCTGATAAGCGTGCTCATAGCGTTTACCGCGCTTATTCCAATGGTGGGAGCCTTTATCGGTTGCTTTGTGGGAGCGTTTCTTATATTTATGGAAAACCCCATGATGGCGCTTGGTTTTGTGGTAATGTTCCTGATAATCCAGCAGATCGAGGGTAATCTTATTTATCCGAGAGTGGTGGGAAAAAGCGTGGGACTGCCCGCAATATGGGTACTTTTCGTTGTTACTATCGGCGGAAAACTTATGGGAGTCTTCGGTATGCTTGTTATGATACCGGCCTCTTCGGTGCTGTACGCTCTGTTCCGTGAATTTGTCGTAAAACGTCTGAGGACAAAAAGCGCAAAGGTACAGAAAATGTTTTTCAGAAAAAGCGTTCCCGCAGGAACGGACAGCTCTTTAAATAATAAAGGAAATCCACGTAAGCAATAATTTATATATTTGGAGCAGGGAGGGAAAACAAATTGTCAAAAGGAATGATAACGGCTGTTATAAAGCGAATTGTCCAAATAGCTCCAATAGTAATGATAGGCATATGCGCGCTGATCTATCTGAAGTTTTTCAGGGGAGTGACCATAGAACACATACTTGAATTTACTCCCGAGAATTTATGGCTGGCAGCTCTTGTTATGGTTGGACTTTTCGCGCTGAAATCATTGTCGGTCTTTTTCCCGATGCTTATTCTTATTGCAGCCTCAGGAAGTATTTTTCCTACGTTTTTGTCGGCGTTTATTGTTAACTGCACAGGCGTTGCGGTGATGATACTTATCCCTTACGCCATCGGACGTTTTGCAGAAAGAGAGTTTGTGGAGGGTCTTATAAACAAAAACAAAAACGCGGCAAAGCTCCGCGAACTAAAGTCGGACAACGAGCTGTTCATAGCTTATTTTTTAAGGGTCATAAACATTCTTCCCTGCGATCTGGTAAGTATGTTTCTCGGTTCGGCAGGCTTTGGACTATGGAAATATATGCTTGGTTCTTTTCTTGGGATACTTCCCGGAATAATTACCACTACCCTGATGGGTGCAAATGTTGAGCACCCATCTTCTCCGAAGTTCTGGCTGTCCGTTGTTACGGAATTTATTTTTGCCGCCGCTTCCTCTGTATGGTATTATTTCTACAAAAAAAGAAAGAAAAATACAGCAAATGATATAAAAACCTTATCGAAGAAATAAATCGACAAGGTTATATAACATGCGTGATTTTAATAAATAAGCCAAAGCTCCTCTGCTTTTAGTGCAAGCCTATGCATAACCGAATTTCAGTATTGGAGAGCATTGCGGCTCTCTGCCGAAATTTGCGTTACCGCATAAAGGCTCGGCAATTTGCAGAGGAGCTTTTTTGCCGTAAGGTTTTATTTATGATATTATGCCGGACGTTCAGACAATGTATTTTGCCATATACTGCTCAGTAAGGTCAATGTACTCCTTGTCGCTGCCCTTGTGCTGCGCCTGTATATATTCGTGACGGTTAAGCACGGACTTGTTTTTCTGCGCGCCGATAACGTATACCGCAATATTGGAGCAGTGATCGGAAATACGTTCCAGATTGATAAGCAGATCGAGGAAATTGACTCCGCTTTCCACTACGCATTCGCCGTTTTTAAGACGTTCTATATGCCGCGCTTTAAGCGTTTCATTAAGGAAATCCACAGTTTCCTCCAGAGGCTCAATCTTGAAAGCAAGCCCGATATCGTTGTTTTTTACCGTATCCACAGCCATGCCGATTATTTCCTGAACAGCGTCGGATATCACGCTTAGCTCGCGGAGAGCGCCGTCCGAAAAGGTAACGTCAAGGCCGTGGAGCTTTTCAGCGTTTTCGATAAGGTTCATGGCATAGTCGCCGATACGCTCAAACTCGGAGGTAAGGTGCAGAAGCTCCGTTACACGGCGGTTTTCGTAATCTGTAAGAGTACATTCCGTTATCTTCACGAGGTACGCGTTGAGCCGGTCCTCCATACGGTCGAGAGCCTCCTCGTTGTCGTTCAGGCGCGAGACAAGCTTGTCGCTGAACTCGTCCTTGCTGAACAGCTTTCTCATTCCCGTAAAGTTCTGAAGCGCAACGCGTCCCATTGTTACCACCGTGTTCTGCGCCTGCTGTATAGCCAGCGACGGAGATTTCAGGAAACGTTCGTCCAGCGCGCTGAAAGTGATCTCCTCGCTGCCATGCTCCTCCTCGGTACTGCTTTTATCCCGAATCGTGATACAGGCAAGCTTTTCAAGAAGCTTTGTAAAGGGCAGGAAACAAAGGGTCACCGCAACGTTGAAAAACGTATGGAAGTTAGCGATCCCGCCCATGTATATGGGATCGTCCCATGCGGGAAAGCCGATAACCGCTTTTATGGTATAAACGACTGTAAGAAACGCAACGGTTCCTATGACGTTAAAGTACAGATGTACAGCGGCGGCTCGCTTTGCGTTTTTATTAGCGCCGACTGCGGAAATAAGCGACGTCACGCAGGAGCCTATATTTTGTCCCATAATAATAGGGAAAGCCGCCGAGAATTTAAGTATACCGGTCGAAGAGATAGCTTGCAGTATACCTATTGAAGCCGACGAGCTTTGCAGCAACGCCGTTACTGCCGCTCCCGCGATTATTCCGAGAAACGGATTTGACAGCGCGGAAAAAAGCTTCCTGAAAGCCTCAAGTTCCGCCATCGGAGCAACCGCTCCGCTCATGGTGAGCATTCCAGTAAAGAGGATACCCAGTCCCACAAGAGCCTCGCCCACATTTTTTTTCATATCGCTTTTGGACAGCATGTAAATAACGAGTCCAGTTATAGCGATTATCGGAGCGAGATAAGTGGGGGTAAGCAGCTTCAGGGCGAAGCCTACGTTTGCACTGTTTTCAAGGTCGCCGAGACGGAGTATCTGTCCCGTGACGGTAGTTCCTATATTTGCGCCCATGATAACGCCTATTGCCGAAGACAGCTTTAAAATCCCCGCGTTTACCATGCCGACGATAATTACCGTAGTGGCTCCCGAGCTTTGGATAGCTGCGGTAACCGCCGCGCCCAGCGCAACACTTTTGAAGATGTTGTTGGTAAGTCCCGAAAGAATTTTTTCCAGCTTGCCGCCCGAGACCTTTTCCAGTCCGCGGCTGAGCATAAGCATTCCGTAGATAAAAAGCGCGACTCCTCCGAACGCCTGAACGGCAATGAGTATAATATCGGTTCCTGACATATTTTTTCTCCTGTTCCGGTATTGACCTGTTGGACTTCCTGTTTTTTCTCTCTTAATTCCTTAAACGTTTTCTTACAAGTATAATTATAGCATTAACCGAAAAGAATAAAAGCACATTTTATGACTAATTTTATTTTCTCATTTATATACAAAATTCGAGCGGTTTTGTGTATTTTTTTGGGCGTAACACCAAAAATATCAAAAGCAGTTTTTAATTTGCGGAAAATGTTTTCGCTTTCTCTTGATTATTGACAGGCAAATATGGTATAATGTAATGAAACGTTTAAGTATTTTTTGAAAGGAACCGTCCGAGGACGGCATGATCGCCAATGAAAAAATGGACTGTGGGCAGCCCCGACCTTAACGCTGCAAAAACCATTTCACAGCAGGGGGGGATTTCGGGGATATGCGCGGAGGTACTGGTCTCCCGCGGGATAGATACAATGGAAAAGGCTGTGAGCTTTTTTAACGAGGACAGCGGAGATAACGCTGAAAAGCTGTCCGACCCGTTTTTAGTAAAGGATATGCGTGAAGCCGCCGGCACGATACTCGCGGCTGTGGACAATGGCAGAAGCATATGCGTTTACGGAGATTACGACTGCGACGGCATTACAGCCACAGCCTTGCTGTACTCATATTTGGAATGTATCGGCGGTAACGTGCGTTACTATATAAACGGCCGGAACGAGGGCTACGGTCTCTGTGCGGACGCTCTCAGACGCCTTGCAGATGAGGGCACGGAGCTTATAGTCACCGTGGACAACGGAATTTCCGCAGTTGATGAAGCTGCTCTTGCAAAGGAGCTTGGCATAGAGCTTGTCATTACCGATCACCACCAGCCGGGAGACGTGCTGCCCGACGCAGCTGCGGTAGTCGATCCTCACCGTAACGATGATTTATCTCCTTTTAAAGATTTATGCGGCTGCGGAGTCGCTCTCAAGCTTATAGCCGCTATGGACGGCGGCAGCCTTGACTCGGCGCTGGAACAGTTCTCCGACCTTGCCGCAATAGCCACCGTCGCGGACGTTGTTCCCCTAACGGGAGAAAACCGCGAGATAGTACGTCTTGGCTTGAAATATCTGGAAAACACAGAAAACGCGGGCTTGCAGGCTCTTATGGAGGCGGCTTCGGTGAAGCTTCCTGTAACGTCCGCACAGGCGGCATTTGCGCTTGCTCCCAGAATAAATGCGACCGGACGGTTCGCTTCCGCTTCTGAAGCCGTGGAGCTTCTGCTCTGCGAGGATCCCAATACTGCCGCGGAAATGGCTGCGCAACTAAATTCCCTTAACTCGGAACGTAAAAAGACCGAAGCCGCCATCATGGAGGAAATACGAGGAGGCATTCTCAAAAATCCGTCTATATTGCACGAAAGAGTACTATTTCTATACGGCGAGGGCTGGCACCACGGCGTTATCGGCATAGTGGCTGCAAAGCTTGTTGAACGCTTTGGCAAGCCTGTGTTCATACTTTCCGACGACGGGGATACGGCGCGGGGTTCCGCACGTTCCGTGGCTGGATTTTCGATACACAAGGCTCTCACCGCCTGTTCGGGGCTTTTGTCCAAATTCGGAGGACACAGCGGCGCGGGAGGCTTTTCACTCCCGAAAGAAAATATCGGCTTATTCGACGAAGCCTTGCAAAAATACGCGGCGGAAGAATTTCAGGTCATGCCGAGACTTGTGCTTCACGCAGATAAGCTGCTCCGTCCCGAAGAGCTTACCGTAGAGGAAATTTCCTCTCTTGACCTTCTTGAGCCCTGCGGAGAGGGAAATCCCAAGCCGATGTTCGCTCTGCTCGGAGCGCGTCTCGGCGAAGTTATTCCGCTTTCCGGCGGAACCCACACAAAGCTGAAGCTTTTTTACGGAAACAGGACGGTTCTCGGTCTGATGTTCGGTACAAAAACTGCGGAGTTCCCCTACAGAGCTGGAGATACGCTTGACCTTCTGGCATACCCTGAAATAAATACATACGGCGGTCAGAGTTCCGTAAATCTGCGGATAGCCGACTGCCGCAGAAACGGCATACCTCAGAAAAAATATTTTGCGGCTCTTGACGCATACGAGAGTTACAAGAGGGGCGAAGGCGCGGACAAGGCTCTGCTGACAAGGATAGTCCCCGGCAGAAGCGAGCTTGCGGCGGTCTACAGGGCGATACCCGAAACGCCCGCTGATATGGATTCGGTGTTTTTCCGCGTGTACTCGCAGCTTCCCGACAGTATGAACTACTGCAAGTTCCGCCTTGCCGCCGATATCTTTGAGGAGACCGGTCTTATTGCAATTGATTTGTACAGCGAAACGGTTATCCGTTTGCCTGTTGACAAGAAAGTCGATCTTGACAGCTCGGCAATACTCTCGGAGCTAAAAAGCCTTTGTACTAAAACGGAAAATGCGGAACGCTCCGTTCCGGAGGCAGTATGATTCCGAAACACAATCCCCCTTCGATAATGTGATAAAATGTAAAATACTAACATACCGCTGCAAAAAATATTAGGCCGCGTAAAATACAAAAACACAGAAAGGAGCGGAAAATCATGCTTAACAAAACAGAGCCGTTTTACACCATAGACGCGCTGATACAGAAAATACTTGACGATGATAAGCAGTATGATCTGAGCAAGGTCATTTCCGCATATGAATTCGCCGCCAAAGCTCACGCAAACCAGTTCCGCTCCTCAGGCGAACCCTATATCACCCACCCGCTTGCAGTATCCTTTATCCTGCTGGAGCTTGGCATGGACACGGATACTATCTGCGCGGCAATGCTCCACGACGTTGTGGAGGATACCGACGTTACCCTTGAAGAGGTCAAGAAGCGTTTCGGTCAGGACGTCGCAATGCTTGTGGACGGCGTTACTAAGCTGGGAAAAATTCCCCTGTTCACCAAGGAGGAGCAGCAGGCTGAAAACGTGAGAAAAATACTTCTTGCAATGTCCCAGGATATTCGGGTAATAATAATAAAGCTCTGCGACCGTCTGCACAACATGAGGACTCTTCATTACCGTCCCGCCCACAAGCAGAGGAACACTGCTCTGGAGACTATGAACATCTACGCTCCCATTGCCCACAGGCTCGGTATGCGTACCATAAAGGACGAGATCGAAGACCTTGCGTTCCGGTATCTTGACCCGTACGCATACGGCGAGATCGAGCAGATGCTCCGTATCAGAAGCGACGAGAGAGAAGCATTTATCCGCTCGATCAAGGAGCAGATCACGGAACGCTTCAAGGAGTCAAATTTCAGCACCCCTCCCCAGATAGACGGACGCGTAAAGTCCATTTACGGAATATACAAAAAGGCGTTTTTACAGGGCAAGAGCATAGACCAGATATACGACAAATACGCGGTGAGAATTATTGTGGACACCGTTAACGAGTGCTATAACGCGCTGGGTCTGATACACGATATGTTCACGCCTATACCCAACCGTTTCAAGGACTACATTGCCACGCCAAAATCCAATATGTACCAGTCCCTGCATACCACTGTTATCGGCAAGGAGGGACTGCCCTTTGAAGTCCAGATAAGAACATGGGATATGCACCATACCGCCGAGTACGGAATTGCCGCCCACTGGAAGTACAAGGAGGGCATAAACGGCAGGGACAAGCTGGAAAACAGACTTGCGTGGATACGCCAGATAATCGAAGCCCAGCAGGAAGCCGACGACGTCGAGGAGATCGTCCGCACGATAAAGAGCGACCTTGCTCCCGAGGAGACGTTTGCGTTTACTCCTAAAGGGGACATGATAACGCTTCCAAGCGGAGCGAATATCATTGACTTTGCCTACGCGATACACACCGAGGTAGGCAACAAAATGAAAGGCGCAAAAGTTGACGGAAAGCTTGTTTCCCTTGACTATCAGCTCACCACGGGCGAAATAGTGGAAATTATTACTTCGAAGGACCCCGACCACGGACCTAACCGTGCATGGCTGGATATATGCAAGACCAACGAGGCAAAGTCCAAAATACGCTCATGGTTCAAAAAGGAACGCCGCGAGGAAAACATTGTCAAGGGCAGAGAGGAACTTGAAAAGGAGTTTAAACGCAACTTCATACGCGTACCGGAGGACGAGCTTGCTTCCTTCCTTGCGGACGATATGAAGCGGCACAACTGCGCTACTTTAGATAATTTTTACGCGGCTGTAGGCTACGGCGGAGTCATTCTTTCCCGCATGACGCAGCGCCTCAAGGACAGATACGAGAAGCTTTACGGCAATGCGGAAGAACCCGAGATCAAGACCTATACGCCGAGGAAAAGCTCCACGGGAGTCGTGGTGGACGGCGAGGAAAACGTGCTCGTAAAATTCTCGAAATGCTGCAATCCTGTTCCGGGAGACGATATTGTGGGCTTTGTAACAAGAGGACACGGCGTTTCGGTACACAAGAAAACCTGCGAAAACTATGTTAACGCTTTGGATTCGGGCAGCGAACCGGAACGCTGGATAGAAGTTCACTGGGCGGAAAATTCCATCAACAACAGCGCGCCGGTCTACAAGGTAACGCTGGATATCGCCGCAAGCGAAAATATAATTATCCTTGCAGAGCTTTCAAAAACTCTGGCGGAAATGCACATTCCGGTTTCGGAGCTTACCGTAAAGGAGCTTAAAAACGGCAACAGCAGCATTTTCGTTACCATATGCACAGCTGGAGTCGCCCAGCTCAGCAATATTATCGCCAGAATAAAGAAGATTCCTAATGTTATAAGCGTTGACAGAACGGTCAAATAGAGGCAAGAAATAAAAGTTTAGGCTTTTATACAAACAGTATAGTATCTTGTCTTTACTACAATACAGTTAAATTACGGGGAAAGAATTTCTATACAAGGAGTATTTTTAATGAAAATAATTGCAATACCTCCGCAGGGAATATTTGCGGTAAACTGTTACCTTGCGGTTTCCGAAGCGGGCAACGCGGCATTGATAGACGCTCCCGAGGGTACGGAGAGGATACTTGCCGCGGCCGAAAAAAACGGCGTGAAAATAAAAAAGATACTGCTTACCCACGGTCACTGCGACCACATAGAATCACTTGCGGAGCTTGCCTCCGCCACGGGCGCGGAAGTTTATATCCATGAAATGGACGCGGGAAAGCTCACCGACAGCTATACGAACCTGTCCCAGTTTTTCTCTGAGTATCTTGAAAAGCCTGCCGAACCATACAGAGAAGCGATATGCCTTTCCGACGGTGATACCATTGAGCTGGACGAGTTGAAATTTACCGTTCTGCACACCCCCGGACACACAAGCGGAAGCACCTGCTATGTTATCGGCGGCGTGATATTCAGCGGCGACACGCTTTTTAAAAATTCCATAGGCAGAACGGATATGCCCGACGGCAACCAAATAACTTTGTTTGAAAGCCTGAAACGTCTTGAGAATTTCCGCGGAGAGTATGATGACTACCGTCTGCTTTCCGGACACGGCTCCGAGACAACTCTCACGCGGGAGAAAAACAACAATCCTTTCCTGAACGGCAATATGTTTGACTATTGATAATCGAAAGGCTGCTTAAAATGACTGTATGCTATTTCGGGAACAGCTTTAAGTACGAAACGGAGGCTGTCCTTAAACTCTTCCTGCCGATCGTTACTTTTGACTTTCTTTTTGAGGAGTACCCTCAGGGCGGCGATCTCTGCCTGATAAAGCGTGAATTCTGCGAGAGCGGCTATAGGCTTTCCGTATCGGTAAAGCTTGGCGAAGCGGAGGAAAACCGTGAGGAAGTCCGCAAAGGAGATTATTCCGACAAGGAGGACGAAGCCGCGCTTTGCAGAATGCTTTACCTTATAATGGAAAGGCTTACGGGAATAACTCCCGCATGGGGCATGGTGACGGGTATACGTCCAGTAAAAAAGATAAACGAGCTTATGGAGCGTGGACTTGACAAACCGGAAATTTTCTCCGCGCTGAAAGAAAAATACTATGTTTCCGACGAAAAGCTGGAGCTTGCCTACCGTACCGCCGTGACTCAGGCTGACGCTTTAAAGGCTTTGGACAAACGCTCCTATTCGCTGTATGTGTCCATACCGTTCTGTCCGTCAAGGTGCAGCTACTGCTCGTTCGTGAGCCATTCCATTGAATCAGCGGGGGCAAAAAAGCTTCTGCCGGACTATGTTAAAAAGCTCTGCGAAGAAATAACCCTGACCGCCGAAACCGCAAAGGAACTTGGTCTGCGGCTCGATACGGTCTATATCGGAGGGGGAACGCCGACCGTCCTTTCGGCGGAGCAGCTTGCGGAAGTAATGTCAGCAGTGAAAAAAAACTTTGACATTTCAAAAATACGTGAATATACTGTAGAAGCAGGACGTTCCGATACGATTACCGAAAAAAAGCTTGAAATAATCCGCGATTTCGGAGCAACGAGAATTTCGGTGAATCCCCAGACCATGAACGACAGCGTGCTTGAAGCCATAGGCAGGCGGCACACCGCAAAGGATGTTGTTTCAGCCTTTGAAACAGCGCGCAGGCTGGGATTCGGCAATATCAATATGGACGTTATCGCGGGACTTCCGACCGATACGCCCGAAAGCTTTGCGCAGACTATCGAAACGCTCTGCGGAATGGATCCCGAAAGCATTACTATCCATACGCTGACGGTAAAACGCTCCTCGGCGCTGTTTTCCGAGGAGGAACGTCGCATTGACGGCAGGACCGGTGAAATGGTCGGTTCAGGACAAAAGCGTCTGCTCGGTGCGGGGTATCTCCCCTACTACCTCTACCGGCAGAAAAACACGGTCGAAAACCTTGAAAACGTTGGCTTTGCCAAGGCGGGATACGAGTGTCTCTACAACATCTACATAATGGAGGAGGCGCAGACTATCCTCGCCGCGGGAGCGGGCGGCTCCACAAAGCTTGTGAACACCGAAACGGGAAAGATAGAACGGTTGTTCAACTACAAATTCCCATATGAGTACATATCGAGGTACGACAAGATGATTGCTAAAAAAGCTGGGATCGTAAAGTTTTTCAGCAGTATTTAAATGTCTGATGTTGTTCGCTGTACGTTTACACGTTATACCGAAATACGCAATTTAAAATTTGGAGAAATAAACATGGTACGCAAGGCAGAAAAAAACGACATATCCGTAATTGCAGATTTAGCCGTGTTGTTGTGGAGCGGTCATTCAGCCGGCGATTTGAGAAATGAATTTACAGAGATACTTTCCAATGACAGTGCGCAGATCTTTCTGAAATATGAAAATGATATCCCTGTCGGCTTTGCTCAGTGTCAGCTTAGAAACGATTATGTTGAGGGAACAGAAACAACCTCTGTGGGATATTTGGAAGGTATTTTTGTTAAAGAAAACTGCCGAGGCTGCGGCTATGCAAAAGAGCTTCTGGAAAAGTGCGAAAAATGGGCTGAATCAAAGGACTGCAAAGAATTTGCCAGCGACTGCGAAACAGACAATGACGTCAGCTTTCGGTTTCACAAGGCTATGGGTTTTACGGAAGCAAACAGAATTATTTGTTTTACAAAAAATTATAACTTGCAGATCAACTCTGCAAATTATTAATTAATTATTTTACAGGAGGAAACTATTATGAGCTTTAATTTTGACGATCTGGTATCGGGCGCAAAGGACGTTTTCGACAAGGCGGCGGCTAAGGCGGGAGAGGCTATAGACTATTCCAAGACTCAGATAGACCGCGGTCAGCTTAAGGCTAAAATAAAGGAAAAATACTGCGATCTGGGCAAAATATGCTACAATATGCACGAGTGCGGCGACGACAAGACCGGCGAAATGAAAAAGCTTATCGGCGAGATAAAGGAGCTGTCCGGCAGGCTTGAAGAAGCCGATGTTTCCGTAAACGCAAAAAGATCCAAGGAATGCCGTTTCTGCGGCACCGCAAACGACGCGGTAAGCGCATACTGCACCAAATGCGGCGAAAAGCTTTGATATGACGGGATACCCAAATGAAAAAAAATGAAACAATAACGCTTGAGATAACAGGCATGACCGCCGAGGGAAACGGCGTAGGGCGCTCCGGGGACGGAATGGCGGTATTCGTACCGCTTACCGCCGTCGGAGACATTATTTCCTGCAGGATCGTAAAGGTTACGAAAAGCTATGCTTACGGCATTATCGACAGAATAATCACGCCTTCTCCCGACCGTGCGGAAAGCGGCTGTCCCGTGTCCGAAAAGTGCGGCGGCTGCACGTTCCGTCATATGACCTATTCCGCCGAGCTTGCCGTTAAGGACAAGCTTGTGCGGGACGCTTTTCTGCACCTCGGAGGCTTTTCGGATATTCCCTTTGAGGACATCTGCGGAAGCGATGAGGATTTCTACCGCAACAAGGCGCAGTATCCTGTTGCCGAACAGGACGGCAAGCTGATATGCGGGTTCTATTCCAAGCGCAGCCACAGGGTAGTGGCCTTTACGGACTGCCGGTTGCAGCCGAAGATTTTCGGTGAAATAACGGAAGAATGCCTGAAACTTGCAAATGAGAAAAATATCCCTGCCTACAGCGAGGAAAACGGCAGCGGAGTACTCCGTCACATTTACATAAGGCGGGGCTTCCGCTCGGGAGAGACAATGGTCTGCTTTGTTGTGAAAGATAAAAGCAGACTTGGCGACCTAAAAGCGATCTCCGAAAAAATTTCGGACAGGTTCGGAGACGTAAAAAGCGTTATACTTAACGTTAACCCTAATAATACAAACGTTATTTTAGGAGCGGAAAACATCACCCTTTTCGGCTCGGATGAAATAAGGGATATCCTGTGCGGAAAAACGATTACCCTTTCACCTATGTCCTTTTATCAGGTCAACACTGCTCAGGCGGAAAAGCTTTACCGCTGCGGTATGGATTATGCTGAACTGACGGGAAACGAGACCGTTCTCGATCTTTACTGCGGAGCGGGAACGATAGGTCTTGCGTTTTCCGATAAGGCTAAAAAAATTATAGGCTGTGAGATTGTTCCCGAAGCGATAGAAAATGCCAAAAGAAACGCAGAGCTAAACAAAGTTAAAAACGCGGAATTTTACTGCGGCGATTCGGGAGAACTGGCAGCAAAGCTTGCGGACGAGGGTACGGTTCCCGATATCGCAGTCATAGACCCGCCGAGAAAGGGCTGCGGCAAGCTGACTCTGGACAGTTTAGTGAGAATGTCTCCCGCCAAAATCGTGATGATATCGTGCAATCCAGCAACTGCGGCTCGGGACGCAAAATATCTTGCGGAGAACGGATATCTCGTAAAAAAAGCGAAAGCGTTTGATTTGTTTCCGAAGACAGGGCATGTTGAGACGGTCGTCTTGATGTCAAAAGTGAACCTTAACAAGTAAAAAACATATTGATTTATAAGGCTTATTCAGGGCCTATCGTTAAATGGTAGGTTTGGTCCTGGATAAGCCTTTATTTTTTTGCTCTAAAAAGCCTTAGCGGGAACTGGTCCACTAATCGAGGTTGACACTAAGGTTTTGATAACGCCTAAAATGAACCCTTTGAACCCTATCTGGTTTTACTGCTTTTGTCTAAAATAATCTTTTGGTATTTAAATACCAAAAGATATTGACAAGAAATAAAATCGGTGATATACTATCGTTAGAAAGTACAGAAGTCTATCTTTTAAGGAGGTATATTGCATGAAGAGGGACAAAGATAGAATTGATAGATTATATTCCTTTTTTAACGCTATTAGAGGAACCAACACACCGAGCGAATACGAAAACACATTAGCAGTGTTGAAAAAGGTAATAGATATACACGAGCAAGCCATCGACGAACTTAGCGATGATGATTTATACAATATCATGAGACAGGTTGCGGCAGATTTCGAAGTAATCAATCCCTTCCCTGATAAAAACAAGTTCTTTGATGTTTACAGAACACTTAGAGGCTTCGAGACTGTTACTTGGGCTGACATTATTGAATATGGCGACAGACACGCTAAGTTCAGAGTCCCTGAAGCGCTGGTTGATGAAATGGAGAAGAATTTTATTGATGGCTTCCAGGAAGTTCTTATTCCAGAGGCGGAAAAATTCTCACCTTGCTTGGAACGTCTGGTGGAAGCACACAGCGACTCACATTTCACGCTGACTTCTATGGATCCGTTTTATTATAAGGTCCTTATGGAAATGTTCAGCGACAACGATATGGTCGATGTTAAACAGACAAGTATTTATGAGTATGAGTTTTCGTCAGAGAAGTTCGACTTGATTCTTGCAGTGCCGGTATTCGGTGTCAGAGATAAAGCTGATGAAAACAGAAACTTTATCTGTAGAGAGTACGATTTAATTGCAGCAGAAAATTTGGCGCTTCATTTAAGAAGTGAAGGTATCCTATCTATCGTCCTCCCTGCCAGAATTACATTTGGCGGCGGCAACGTCAGAGAGCTTCGCCACTTCATTCAGTCGATGTACTGCTTAAAAGAAATCGCAGGTTTGCCTGCCGGCATCTTTGAAAACACTGGAGTCAAAACATATCTGCTTACAATCACAACGGGACGAACCGATGAAGTGGTTATTAAGAGGTATGTTACAGATACAGAAAACCCAAGAAAAGATGGCCTGAATAAACTTATCGTCCAGGATGACACTTTTGTATTGGAAGATGAGCTGTATGACATGGGAGACTGGAATATAGACAGAATTTTCGAGTCTCAGGACGAAGACTGGATTAAGTTCCAGGAATCAAATGTGAAAAAACAGGAGCTTGGAACCGTAGCTTCTATCTTTAGAGGTAAGGCGGTTACGAAAAAAGGCGCTCATGGAAATATCGGTGTAGTAAACATTTCAAATATTGGTGATTACGAAGTCGACTACTCTTCCTTAGAGCATTTGGAAGAGGAAGAAAGAAAAGTTACAAACTACTTGCTTAAGGACGGAGATTTGCTGATTCCGGCAAGAGGTACAGCAATTCGAGTAGCAATCTTCAAAGAGCAGTCATATCCTTGCATTGCATCTTCAAATGTAATCGTGATAAGGTCTACGGACGAAAGTTTGTCCACAACATTTTTGAAGTTGTTCTTTGATAGTCCGCTTGGCAGAAAAATGTTGGTAACTAGACAACAAGGTACAGCAGTAATGAACATCAGCTATAAGGAATTAAACAACATAGAAATTCCGCTTCCCTCTATCGAAGAACAGAAATCCATAGCCGAAGAATACGAAAAAGAACTCGAAGCTTACAAGAAGGCAATCCAGGCTGCAGAAACCAGATGGTCGTCTACATTGGCAAGACTTCAAGGAAGGATATAAGGTGATTAAATGTTAGGAGCTATTATCGGGGATATCGTTGGATCCCGTTTTGAATGGAATAACAACAGGAGCAAGGAGTTTGATTTCCTTACTTACAAATGTTTTACTACAGATGATAGTATCATGAGTTTGGCTATTGCGCAGGCAATCTTGGTAAGCAAACCGGACTACAGCGATTTGTCGAAAAATGCGGTTGAGTGTATGCAGAGTGTCGGGAGAAACTATCCGAATTGCGGATACGGTGGCAGTTTTTATCGCTGGATGTTTTCCGACAATCCTCAACCATATAACAGCTACGGAAATGGTGCCGCTATGAGAGTTAGCGCAGTTGGTTTCGCAGCAGAAAGTTTGGAAGAAACAAAGAGACTTTCTAAGCTGGTTACTGAAGTGACGCACAACCATCCAGAAGGAATAAAAGGTGCAGAAGCTACAGCGGTTGCTATTTACATGGCTAAGACCGGCAGCAGCATGTTGGAAATCAGAGATTACATTGACAAGCATTACTATCCTATGAATTTCACTCTTGATGAAATCAGGGATACGTATGAGTTCAATGAAACTTGTCAGGATACAGTTCCTCAGGCGCTGCAAGCATTCTTTGAATCAACTGGATTTGAAGATGCAATAAGAAATGCCATCTCCATTGGTGGCGACAGTGATACGTTGGCCGCTATTTGTGGTGGTATTGCGGAAGCCTACTTTGGAATACCCACAGATATCAGAAAACACGCACTCACTTTCTTAGATCAGAAGTTGATTCAGTTGCTGGTATTATTCGAAAATAAATATCCGCCGGTTATGGAAAAGAAGCGTGATGATGTGAGTATAAGCATTAAACGCTCAGCGGATAAGAAAGTAAAAACAGGAGGTCGTGGAGCTATGATTCAATCCGCTACAGAAATAGCAGATCAGGAATTGAAAGATTCCATTCCTGAAAATGAAGAGACTACAAGTAAAAAGTTATTTGCTCATCTGTATGAGGCCTGCAATATTTTAAGAGGTCCCATCAATCAGGATGAGTTTAAGGATTACGTTACACCAATTTTGTTCTTTAAGCGAATCAGTGACGTGTATGATGAAGAAACACAGGATGCATTGGAGGCTTCAGGCGGTGATGAGGAATTTGCATTCTTTGATGAAAACCACAGCTTCGTCATTCCGGATGGCTGCCACTGGAGCGACCTGAGAAATGCAAGCAAAGATGTTGGTAAAATAATCGTCAAGGCCATGAATGGCATCGAACGCGCGAATCCAGAAACACTTAGCGGTGTGTTCTCCAGTTTTGATGGTGTTACATGGACAGATAAAACAAAACTGACCGATGAAAGACTGAAAGACCTTATTGAGCACATGTCCAGTCTGAAGGTTGGCAATAAAAACTACAGTGCAGATGTTATGGGTGACGCTTATGAGTATCTCATCAAGAAATTTGCAGACCTTTCAAAGAAGAATGCTGGTGAGTATTACACGCCTAGAACAATCGTAAAGTTGATGGTTATGCTGATGGATCCTAAACCTGGTGACACAGTATACGATCCAGCCTGCGGTACGGGCGGCATGCTTATTGAGGCCATTCGACACATCAACAATAAACAAACCACCTATGGGAAAATTTACGGCCAGGAGAACAATCTGTCTACATCTGCAATCGCAAGAATGAACCTGTTCCTTCATGGTGCTAATGACTTCAAAGTTGCGCAGGGTGATACGCTGAGAATGCCAAAGTTTCTGGAACATGGACAGTTACAGAAGTTCAACTGCGTCTTGGCAAATCCGCCATTTGGTCAGCAAAAATGGGGCGCTGATAGTTTTGAATCAGACAAATATAGTCGTAACATGTGGGGCTGTCCTTCGGACTCAAGTGCAGACTATGCTTGGTTACAGCACATGGTAAAGTCCATGAAACCTATGGACGGTAAAGTTGCTGTAGTTCTTCCTCAGGGTGTTCTTTTCCATGGTGGTAAAGAAGGCGATATTCGTGAGCAGCTTATCAAGAGTGATATGATTGAGACAGTCATTGCTTTGGCGGGTGGCGTGTTCTATGGAACTGGAGTATCTCTGCATGTATCATCTTCCTTAACAATCACAAGAAACCTGAACACAAAGCTAAGGTTTGCTTGATTGATGCGACCAATATTTATACTCCACAGCGTGCACAAAAAGTAATGGAAGAAAAAGATATACAGGAAGTGTTTAAACTCTACCAGGATTACACTGATGTAGTTGAAAAGTGTAAGATAGTAACTATCAACGAGATTGATGAAGCGGGCTGCACTTTGGCTGTAAATACTTATATTGAAAAGAAAAAGCAGAAAGTTAAGGCGCCTGAAGTTGTAAAGTCTGAGTACTACGAAGCAATTGAAGAAGTTCGAAATGCGGAAAATAGAATGAGACAATTGCTTGTTAAAGGAGGCTATATAAATGAGTAATAAAATTACAATAGATGAACTTGAGAAATATCTCTGGGGATCAGCTGTTTTGCTTCGCACACATGTAGATGCAGGCGCGTATAAGCAGTACATCTTTCCTCTATTATTCTTCAAACGTCTGAGTGATGTCTACGATGAGGAATGTGAAAAAATCAGAAAAGAATATGGTGAAGAAGCGTTAGATTGGGAAGAAAATCATCAGTTCATGATTCCTGATGGCGCGCACTGGACTGATGTGCGTAATGTATCAAAGGATGTTGGTAAAACATTAAAAGACGCTTTTCATGCTATCGAGGTAGCTAATCCAGAAAAGCTTACGGGAATTTTTGGTGATGCTTCCTGGACAAACAAAAATCGTTTGCCAGATAGATTGCTGAAAGATTTGATGGAGCATTTCAGTTCTAAGACGCTTTCTATTGAAAACTGTCCGGCAGATGAACTTGGCCAGGGATATGAATACCTCATTAAACAGTTTGCTGATGACAGCGGCCATACCGCACAAGAGTTCTATACAAACCGTACTGTTGTAAACTTGATGACAGAAATGTTGAAACCACAGCCTGGCGAATCTATCTACGATCCGACATGTGGCAGCGCCGGCATGTTGATCTCTGCAGTAGCATATCTCAAGCAGCAGGAAAAAGAATGGCGTAACCTGTCGATTTACGGACAGGAAATCGTAACCCTTACATCGGCAATTGCTCGAATGAATTTGATTCTTCATGGCATACAGGATTTTGAGATTGTAAATGCGGATACGATTAATGTTCCGGCATTCACAGATCATGCAAAATTGCAGCAGTTTGACATCGTCCTTGCGAATCCGCCTTACTCCATCAAGCAGTGGGACAGAACCGCTTTTGAAAGTGATAAGTACGGACGTAACTTCTTAGGTACACCACCTCAGGGACGCGCTGACTATGCTTTCTTCCAGCACATACTAAAAAGTATGGATTCTACGACCGGAAGATGCGCAATCCTATTCCCTCATGGGGTATTGTCGAGAAATGATGAACAATCAATGAGAAAAGCACTTGTGCAGTTGGATTTGGTTGAAGCGGTAATCGGTATTGGTAAGAGCCTGTTTTACAATTCTCCTATGGAGGCTTGTATCATTATCTGTCGTTCTAAAAAGAGAGCAGACAGAAGACACAAAGTATTGTTCATCAATGCTAAAAATGAAGTAACCCGTAAAAATGCTCAGAGTTACTTAGAACCAGAGCATATTCATAAAATCGCAGATGCCTATGACAAGTTCTCTATTATTGAAGGATTTTCAAACGTGGCTACTGTAGAGCAGATAGGAAAAAATAATTATTCTCTCGGAATTCCTAAATATGTTGCAGGTGTCGTAGAAGAAACTGAAGAAGAACAGAATCTTGATGAAGCAATAGATAACTGGATGCGTAGCTCAAGCAGTGCACATAATGAGTATGAGATTTTAAATAGTCTCTTGTTAGAAGGTGGTGAAACAAATGTCTAAGGTGTATTTGAAAGATGTGGTTACCCGCATCAAGGACAAGGTTGATAAGGATAACACCGACCTGGAATATTACATTGGCGGTGAGCATTTTGATAATGGTGAAATTCAGATAACCAAAAAAGGCGTAATCGCCGGAAGCACCATCGGCCCGGCTTTTCACATGAGATTTGTGCCAGGTGACGTCCTTTTGATGTCAAGAAATCCACATTTGAGAAAAGCAGGCGTGGTTGATTTCGAGGGCATTTGCTCTGACGTTAGCTATGTCTGCAGAACGAAGGATGAAAATGTCCTCATGCAGAAGTTTTTACCGTTTATTTTCCAGTCAGATGATTTCTGGAGATTTGCTGAGGAAAACAAAAAAGGTTCCACCAACTTCTTCTTGAATTGGTCTGACTTTGAAAAGTACGAGTTTAATCTTCCTCCTATCGAGACTCAGAGAAAACTAGTGGAGATCCTTTGGTCTTTTGAGAACACAAAAACAGCGTACAAGAATCTGCTTGATAAGACGGATGAATTGGTGAAATCGCAATTTATCGAGGAGTTTGGGGATCCGGTTGACAATCCAATGGGATGGCCTATGCGCAAACTTTCTGATGTTGCTAAGGTTTATGGAACGATGACGAAAGAATACGAGAAATATGCAGATTATCCGCACATAGGGATTGATAGCATAGAGAAAAACACCGGTATTTTGTCTGGCTATCGTACCGTTCAGGAAGATAACGTTATTAGTCCTAAGTACTATTTTGGGCCTCAGCATATCCTGTATAGCAAGATTAGACCGGCGTTGAACAAAGTGGCACTTCCGGATTTCGAAGGACTCTGTTCAGCAGATTGTTATCCTCTATTGGTTACGGGCATGTGCGATAGAAAATTCTTGGCGCATGTGATGAGATCAGATTATTTTCTAGACTATGTGCTTTCATATAGCGGAAGGTCTCAAATGCCTAAGGTAAACAGAAAACAGTTGGAGGGGTTCTCTTTCCCTTGCCCACCAATAGAACTTCAAGAAAAGTTTACGCTCTTGATTGACCAGAGCGATAAATCAAAATTTGAACTGAAGCAAGCTATCGCAGATATCGATAATCTTGCAAGGGCGTTGATGCAGCAGGAACTTAACTAGTGGAAAGGAGTAACGATATGTCACAGTTTAATGAAGACAATACAGCGGAACAATTGTTTATTGATTCACTTAAAAAGGACGGTTGGAAGTACGTTCCTGCAGAAGAACTTCCACGTGATATGACAGATGTCATTGTAGAGCCAATGGTGAAGGATGCGTTGATTCGTCTGAATCCTGAAATTGCAGCAGATCCTTCCAGAGCAGACGAAGTGATTTATAAGCTTCGTGCTATGTTGCAGCCATTTCCTAGTGACAATCTTGTCGCACAGAATGAAGCATTTAAGAAAAAGCTGTTTGAAGAAAACTCATATCCTTTTGGCGAGGATGGAAGATCTACTTCTATTTCCTTCTTTGGTACGATGACAAAAGAGGAACTCGCTAAGAATGAATATGTAGTTACTAACCAGTGGGTGTACCCTTCTGTGGAAAATGGCAAGAGACTAGACATCGTTTTGTTGATTAACGGTTTCCCTGTTGCAATCGGTGAACTTAAGACACCGGTTCGTAACGCGATTTCTTGGTTGGACGGTGCACAGGATATTGCTGGCTACGAGAAGTCCATTCCAGAAATGTTCGTGCCTAACGTTTTCAACTTTGCATCAGAAGGTAAATTTTACAGATACGGTTCTGTAAATATGACTCTTACTAAGTGGGGCCCTTGGCATACACCTGACCATAAGGCAGAAGGTAGCCTTGCTGACGTGCGTATTAGTATTGCGGATATGCTTACTCCTGAAAAAGTTATGGATATCATGCAGTTCTTTACCTTGTTCTCTACTGATAAGAAGCACAGAAAGATTAAAATCATTTGTAGATATCAGCAGTATGAAGCAGCAAACCTTATCGTAGAACGTGTAAAGGAAAACAAGATTAAGCAAGGTCTTATCTGGCATTTCCAGGGTTCTGGTAAGTCGTTGTTGATGGTATTTGCAGCGCAGAAACTTCGTATGATTCCGGAGCTTCAGAATCCAACAGTTGTAATCGTTGATGACCGTATTGATCTTGAAACACAGATTACCGGTGACTTCAATGCAGCAGATATTCCAAACTTGCAGTCTCTTGCAACAAAAGAAGAACTTATGAACTTCTTTGAACAGGACATGCGTAAGATTGCGATTACTACCATTTTTAGATTTGGTGATGTAGAAAAGGCGCTGAACATGCGTGACAATATCATTCTTATGGTAGACGAAGCTCACCGTACACAGGAAGGTGACCTTGGCGAAAAGATGAGACTTGCATTACCTAATGCATTCTTCTTCGGTTTGACAGGTACCCCCATTAACAGACTTGATAAGAATACGTTTAAAACCTTCGGTGCTATCGAAGATAAGAGTGGTTATATGAGTAAGTATTCCTTCTCTGACTCCATTAGAGACAAGGCAACACTTCCGCTTAACTTTGAACCGGTGCCTATCGACCTTCATGTTGATAAAGACTCTCTTAACCAGGCGTTTGATGAATTGACAGAGGGCCTTTCTGACGAAGACAAGGGCGAGCTTTCTAAGAACGTTACTATGAAAGCTATTATGTATGACCGCAAGCGTATCAGAAAAGTTTGTGAGCATATCGTAAATCACTATAAGACAAAGATTGAGCCTAACGGTTACAAGGCACAGGTAGTTGTATATGACCGCGAATGCTGCTTGATGTACAAAGAAGAGTTAGACAAGCTCTTACCGGAAGAAGCATCAACAATTGTTATGCATACGAATAACGATAAGGAAGACCGTTATAAGAAGTATCGCCGTAACAGAGACCAGGAAGCTAAGGTTCTTGACCAGTTCAGAGACAAGGATAATCCGCTTAAATTCGTCATTGTTACAGCTAAACTGCTTACCGGTTTCGATGCGCCTATTCTTCAGGTTATTTATCTTGATAAGCCTATGAAGGACCACAACCTGCTTCAGGCAATCTGTCGTGTTAACCGTACTTATGATGAAGGCAAAACAAACGGTCTTATCGTAGACTACATCGGTATTTTTGATAACGTTGCAAAGGCTCTGAACTTTGATGAAGCTGGAATGAAGAAGGTTATCACAAATATCGAAGAGGTGAAAAAACAGGTGCCTGCTCTTATGCGTAAGTGTTTGAGCTACTTTATGGGTGTAGACCGTACTGTTGAAGGCTGGGAAGGTTTACTGGCAGCGCAGGAGTGTTTACCTAACAATAAAGCTAAGGATGAATTCGCAGCAGATTATCGTGTGCTGAACCGCGCATGGAATGCTCTGTCCCCTGATCCATTCTTGGAGCCATTCAAGTACGACTATGTATGGCTTAGTAAGGTGTATGAATCTGTTAAACCTACCGATAACAGAGGCGCATTAGTATGGGCAGCCCTTGGTGCAAAAACACTAGACCTTGTTCATCAGCACATTGAAGTCGGTGAAGTTCACGATGATGTAGATATCCTTACTCTTGATGCAGCTCTTATCGATGAATTCATTCAGAAACAGAAGGATATTAAGAAGACAACCATGAAAGTAGAAATTGACCTTGTTGCTAAAATTCAGAAGCATGGCAACGATCCTAAGTTCAAAAAACTTGGTGAAAAGCTGGAAGAGCTTCGTGAACGTCATGAACAGGGCTTAATTACAAGTATCGAGTTCCTGAAACTTCTGTTAGGACTTGCTAAAGAAGCTGCAAGAGCTGAGAAGGAAGTTGTTCCGGAAGAAGAAATCGATAGAGGTAAGGCGGCACTTACTGAACTTTTCAACGGCCTTCGAAATAATAAGACACCTGTAATCGTAGAAAGAATTGTTAACGACATCGATGATATCGTTAAAATCGTACGCTTCGATGGATGGCAGAAAACTACAACAGGTAAAAATGAAGTTAAGAAAGCTCTTCGTAGCGTAGTTTGGATTAAGTACAAGATTAAGGATAAGGAAGTATTTGATAAAGCTTACAGCTACATTGAAGCCTACTATTAATACCAGATGAGCAGACAATTTATTTAAGTGGTGCAGGATGTTGGTAAGAAAGGAAAACCAACATGAAAGCACAAATTATAGAACAAATTGAAAAAATAATGCAGTTGCATCTGTCAGAGGCACAGATGCAACTGCTACATAAAACGTTGAATGCAATCATTCCTAACGTAGAGGAAGCTTCAACAGAAAAAAGACAGCCAGATTATATTCAAATATTTCTGGCTGCTAAACGCGTTGAGGGGTGTTCAGATAAAACGATTCATTATTATGAGTCAACGATACGAAATGTAATAGCGGCAATAAATAAGTCGCCGGAATGCGCAACAACAGATGATATCCGTCTGTACCTGGACGAGTATCAGCAGAAAAGCGGCGCCAGCAAAGTCACAATCGATAACATTCGCAGGATTTTATCGAGCTTCTTTTCGTGGCTGGAGGATGAAGATTATATCGTCAAAAGCCCGGTGAGAAGGATTCATAAGGTGAAAACCTGCAAAACCGTAAAGGAAACTTACACAGATGAAGCGCTTGAAATTATGAGAGATAGAGCAGATTGTGTAAGGGACCTAGCCATTATTGATATTCTTGCGTCTACAGGGATGCGTGTGGGTGAACTGGTGAAACTGAATAAGGCCGACATTGACTTCCAAAACCGCGAGTGTGTGGTTCTTGGTAAAGGTAATAAGCAACGCAAGGTGTATTTTGATGCCCGCACCAAGATACACTTGAAAAAGTATCTGGATTCACGCGGTGATGACAATGAGGCGCTATTTGTCTCTCTTCAAAAACCATATAACAGATTACAGATAAGCGGCGTTGAAATCAGGCTGCGTGAGCTTGGCAGGAAGTTAAGTCTAAGCAAAGTGCATCCGCACAAATTTAGAAGAACGCTGGCGACAATGGCTATTGATAAAGGTATGCCTATAGAGCAAGTGCAGCAGCTTCTGGGCCATCAAAACGTGGATACTACTCTGCAATACGCTATGGTTAACCAGAATAATGTAAAGGTGTCTCACAAGAAGTATATAGGCTAAACCAGTCGCAATTTATCGAGGAGTTTGGGGATCCGGTTGACAATCCAATGGGATGGCCTATGCGCAAACTTTCTGATGTTGCTAAGGTTTATGGAACGATGACGAAAGAATACGAGAAATATGCAGATTATCCGCACATAGGGATTGATAGCATAGAGAAAAACACCGGTATTTTGTCTGGCTATCGTACCGTTCAGGAAGATAACGTTATTAGTCCTAAGTACTATTTTGGGCCTCAGCATATCCTGTATAGCAAGATTAGACCGGCGTTGAACAAAGTGGCACTTCCGGATTTCGAAGGACTCTGTTCAGCAGATTGTTATCCTCTATTGGTTACGGGCATGTGCGATAGAAAATTCTTGGCGCATGTGATGAGATCAGATTATTTTCTAGACTATGTGCTTTCATATAGCGGAAGGTCTCAAATGCCTAAGGTAAACAGAAAACAGTTGGAGGGGTTCTCTTTCCCTTGCCCACCAATAGAACTTCAAGAAAAGTTTACGCTCTTGATTGACCAGAGCGATAAATCAAAATAAATTAAGGAGGATTGCCTTGGCATATACAGATTTCAAAAGTTACATACAGGATAAATACGAACGTCGCTTGACCACCTATATTGAGGAGTTCGTAAATTTAAAACACGACGGTATTGGATTTCATTCGTATAGCGTGTTATCTGTATGTGACCAAAAAGTAGAAAATGTTAAAGTCAAATATATGGTTTGCCATGATGATTTGGGCCCAATGATAAGAATGGACATTCATTGTGAAGCAGACCTTGTAACCATGAGCCTTGGCACAAATAAAACGGTAGCTGATCGTAAAACAAAATGGTTTACCGTCTATGCAAATGCTATCTTGGCAAATGGTCTAAAGGACTTTTGTGTTACTGATGTAGAGGAATACAATCCAAATACATTTGAGAAACCAGGAGCATTGGATGAATATTTAGTGCCTTATATTTATTCTGACCAATTGGAAGATGAAGCAGAAGATTTCTACGAATTTTATTGTTCTGGTCCGGTCATTTTTGATGCGTGGATACTGCCTGTAGGACAAATTCTCGGAGAAATGGGAGTTGAGTACTACGAGGCTCCACTTCCTAAAAATGTGTTTGGTAGAATGTATTTCAATCCTTCCTTCGAGGATGTATATGAGTATGATTCTTACATGATACAGCGCTTGAAAGGAAAAAAAGAAAGACATCTTGTCAATAAAGAAATAAAGGCTGGAACCATGCTTGTTAACAGCGATGCATATTTCATGGGAGATGTCGGAAGTACACTTAACACAATCGCCCACGAGATTATTCATTGGGAAAAGCATCAAAAGTTTTTCGAGATTTTATCTTTGCTGAACGAAGATGAAACAAGTTTGTCATGTGCGGTCGATCCTGAAATGTCGCCAGAACATCTTGAAGGTGTCCAAAAAGCATTATGGTGGGCAGAATGGCAAGCTAATGCTCTTGCGCCACGTATACTTATGCCTAGAACAATTTTTACAGGTATGTTTTCTCAGATTTATAATGAACAGCGTCAAACGCCGTATTTCCATTCAGGTGAGATAATGGAAAGAACACTCGATAAGCTGGGGATGTGTTTTGGCGTTTCAAAATATGCAGCCAAGTTGCGTGCTTTGCAGTTAGGATATAAGTGTGCAGAGGGAGCATTACTATCTGTTGATGGGCACTATCACCCTCCATTTACCTTTAATCCTGAAGCTCTTGACGATTATCAAACATTCATTCTGGATCGTGAAAATTACGAAAAGAACTACAAAAATAATGCTGAATTTGCACAGCTAGTGGACAGCGGAAAATTCCTTTATGTAGGTTGCTTGGTTTGTATTAATGATCCATTATATGTTCGACCAGCAAAAAAATACGAGCCGGGCGAATATGCATTAACAGATTATGCACTTGAAAATGTTGATGAGTGCTGCTTGAAATTCACTCGTAATTTTGAAACAGTAAATAGTTCTGGAGATTTTTATAATCAATGTTATTTGAACCATGATGTAAATGCGATAGCATTCTGCGAATCAAAAACTATTGAATATGAAGATAACCAGGATGTAATTAAACAAGCAGAAGAGCTGGATAAAATAGATGATGAAATCGACCGCATTTTAGAGATTTATGAAAAGCTGCCAAAAGCATTTCATTTAACACTAGATGCACATATGGAACGTTTGAAAAAAAGTAATAAGATGACAAACTTAGAGTTGGAGTGTCGAACCGGAATTACGGAAAGATATATTCGTCAGATGAGGAAAGAAAAGACGAATGTAAGTCCGGAATATGTTTATGCTATTTGTATTGGTTTACATCTTCATCCATTATTCAGTGATGATCTTGTAGAGAAGGCATGTGGTGGATATTCGACAGATAAAGCTGGAATATTCGCAAAGTATCTTATACACCATCATTTTCATGAGTCTCTTAAATTGGTGAACCAAAAGCTTGCCAAGAAAAATTACCCGTTATGGGGCGTCGATGAAAAAATTGTTTCATAAATTTTTGTAAAAACCGGAACTAAGACTTCCGGTTTTTATTATGCTCAAATAAAGGCAAAGCCGTATAAGTGTAGAGAAAAAACTACGTTTATACGGCTTTTTTGCGTTAAAAAGCGGAACTGACACCACCGCGAAAGTCCTGAAATTATAGGCTATTCTAATAATACAGAGACACAAAGTCTCTAAATAATGTATCGGCCCGAAGTAGCGCTCGAAGGCAGGATACAGATTATAAGGGTTCTAAATGTTAAATCAAGGAACCAGGATAATCCGTACCCTTTATTTCGTGCGCTCTTTTTTAGGAAAAAAAGGTCGGGTTGTTACTAAATAGTCTGTATTTTGTCTTGCGCAGTTCTTTGGGCCAGGAGGAGCCAAAGAATGACAATCAAAGACAATAATTACAGAGATTTTAGTAACAGAGCGACGTTCAATAACATTCCTGCAAAAGCTGATGAAGAACTCGTTCCGGTAGTATTAACGAAGGAAATGAAGGAAACCTTAAAGCCACTCGGTTTTGACAGTGAAAATGTTGAAACTTGGACATTCCCTCATGGTAAGAAGGTGCCGGTGGTATTTGTACCAAATAAAAAAGGCTTCATGGACGTTTATATGAAGTTCTTCAATAGCGAAGTGGAGCGTTACTTGAAACACAAAGAGGAAGTAAAATCAGAGGACCTTTCTCTTGATATGTTTCTTGAAGATATCGATGACGAAGATGGTAATGGATTCGATCCAACAGGAACAACAGCTCTTGAAGATGAAGCGTTTTTAATGCAGGTGTTTGACATGCTTGTTGCGGACCTTTCTGCACAGGATGAGAATATGGGAAAAATCATCAGGCTGTTATCTGAAGGATTTCAGAAGAAGGAAATCTTAGACAAGCTCGATATTGGAAAAGGTAAGACTCAGGGCTATGCATTTATCGAGAAAACTCAGAAGATTGCCTTGGATATCTATAACAACAAGTATCGCTGGTAATTTATAAGTTAAAACAGCAGCAATGGTATAAGCGCACATACCGTTGCTGCTGTTTTTTAATCCTTCTTATAAAATTCAGTTACGTACCCATCGGCCCTAAGCAAGATATCCGGCATCCAGTCCGTGGTTCTTGCCATCTGCTGGCATAAAACATCGAGAGAAACTTTATCGGAACATTCGATGATGATTTCATCGTGTACGTGGCCGCAGATAAAGCAGTGGGACAGCGTTTTTATGGCGTTCATCAAAAGGTCTCTGGAAATAGACTGTACGACGTTCTCTACAAATTTCGGTCTGTAGCTTTCTAAACGTTCCCATTTCTTTGTGGCGCCGATGCCTTCGTAGGTTACGGACTAGCCGCCGAACTGGTTCTCGCCTATCTTTGGTTTTATATAAATGAGCTTTCTTCCGGACGGGAGAGTAATGAATAACATGCCGCTGCGCCAGGTAAATTTAATACCATGTGATTCAGTGCTGCTATGCATTTTAACAGCGTTTTTGATTGCGTTGTCAAAATCCCACCACATAGATACGATGTTAGGATTTGCTTCACGCCAGGCAGTTACCAGCGGCTGGAGTTCTTCTTCAGGGATGCCCATTTCAAGAGCACCCATAGCTTTTAGTGCGCCGACACTTCCGCCATAACCAAGGGCCAATTCAGCAATCTTACCTTTTTGACGAAGATGACCGTTGATACCATGCTTTTCTACAGGTACATGAAACATCTTAGAAGCAGAAGCGCAGTAAATATCACCGCCGGCTTTGAAGGTTTCAAGACGCCAGGCTTCCCCTGCTAAATGCGCAATAACACGAGCTTCGATAGCACTAAAGTCAGCTACATAAAATTTGTATCCAGGCTTTGCAATAAAAGCAGTACGGATAAGCTGTGAGAGGGTGTCCGGAATATCATCATAGAGCATTTCCAGCGAATCATAATCACCGACTCTTACAAGCTCTCTAGCTTCAGCAAGGTCATTCATGTGATTTTGCGGAAGGTTCTGTAACTGTATGATGCGGCCAGCCCATCTACCAGTACGGTTGGCGCCATAAAACTGAAACATGCCTCTGGCACGATTATCTTTAAGTGCTGCATTTTCCATCGACTGATACTTTTTAACAGAGCTTTTCGCAAGCTGCTGACGAAGGGATAATACCTGTGCTAAGTCATCTGGTGCATCTTTGATAAGTTCTGCAACAGCTTTTTTACCAAGGGTATCTGTTTCCAGGCCCTGTTCAGATAACCAAGCCTTCATCTGTACGACGCTGTTTGGATTATCAAGGTCAGTCATATCCTTCATTTGAGAAGAGATAGTTTTCTTAGAACGTTCATTAAAGGCGATTGCGTTTTTTACAAGCTGCATGTCGAGAAGAATGCCTCTGTCATTGATAACCTGATCCAGGTGATATTCTTCCCAGACAAATTCGGGTACCGGGAACTTGCGCAGCTTTTCTTTGATGCTCATTTCTACTTCAACGTCGCGCTTATTGTATTCTTTGAAGAGGGCCAATTTGTCAGGTGCGTGATGAGGAAAATTACGGGTTCTGCCGCCATTGCTTTTTGTAGGTTTACATGGTACGCAGAAGTAACGAATCAGGTCTTTACCTTCCTTCATTTTCTGGTCCTTAAGGTCAAGTACAGCACCGGCGCCTTTCAATGAAAGCGGAAGTCCCATATAAGCGCTCCAAATCATAGTGCAGCGCCAAGACTCAATTACCAACAGTATCTTCAGGTATGCTGTAGCTTTCGAATTTATCAGGATAATGCTTCTTTAACCAATAGGAAATACAGATTCTTTCAAACACTGCGTTAAAGGCCCACTTGGTTACGGTATCATCAACCAGAGCGTCGATTATATCTTCTGGAAGTACGTCACCGCAGGCAAGGTCATATACAACGACAGGACCGTTGTTAATGGAAACTGCAAAGAGCAGTATTTCAAAATTATCGGCTTCAGCGTATTTGTAGACGCCGTCTTTCTTTATATCAACATCACTGTATGTTTCTAAGTCTATGGACATTTCTTGTATTTTCATATTGAACCTCCAATAAAACAAGTGGCAGAGAGCCTTTTCCCTGCCACCCGTCACATTTTTACTCGTTATCAGTTTTTTCGTTTGCTTCTAACTGCTTCTTTTCACGACGCTCTCTAATTTTTCTTTTTACAGTGTGTATGATGTCAGCAATGATGAAACCAAGACTGCAAAGCATCCAGCCAGTCATAGCGCCGAAGCACATATAAAGCATTGTATGTTCTAAGCTTGTCATTTTAATACCTCACTTTTTCTTAGATGACTGGCAGCAGGGATACCACTGCCAGTCAGGTTTATATTGTTCCTTAGCTCAAGAAATCATCGTCTTCTTCAGTAGCAAAATCATCCTCAGCCCTGGCTTTACCACCAAGAGGCTCACCGTCACGAATCTTCTGAAGGTTGTTAAGGCCGCAAGCGATACCGCGATTTCCGTTGGAGTTGAAGGCGTAAAGATTGATAGAAGCTCTACCATACACACCGCTGTATACTTCTGAGCGGTCAAGGATAGGCTGACGGTCAGCGTCTACGATACCAGGTGCTGTAGCAGAGTTTGCATTAATGAAGTAGCTGTTGGCATAGGCCTCATCCCCAGGACGTTCTTTGTCACCATCACGAAGAGGAGTTTTAATAACACCCAATGCAGGACACACCTTTGCAGTGCCTTTGAGCTTGGATTCACCTTCCTCGTAAGCAGCCTGGATAGCAGCCTTAATCTTGTTTACGGTTACCGTATCAGACTTAGGAATGATAAGGGATACGCTGTACTTAGGTGCGCCTCCGTTGATTGACTTAGGATCCCATACGTTAGCGTAGGACCATCTTGTGTTTACACCAGTTATAACTTTTGTAGGGTTTGCAATTTTAGACATAATTTTTTCCTCCTATTAATTGTCATTAAAATCATCTGCAGCTGTGTTCATGGCCGGTCTCTTATCGGACTCAGGAACCAGTGCGGGTTTACCTGGCGGCTTATATACTAGTCCGCCTAATAGCTGTTCAAATTGTTTCTTTCCAAGAAGTGAGCTCATTGCAGTGATGCCGAGTAGCTTCTTCTCGTATGGATCGAAGCCCGCCTCTGTTACCGTAGCAGCAACTGCAGCTTCGTCTGTGTATTTACGATTGCTTCTGCCTTCCACCAGCTTAAAGCCATCGAAGTGGGTGCCGGCTTGGGCCTTTGAAAGTGCGTGCTCTTTGATGTCGTTTCCCCAGGAGATGAGTTGGTCGATTCGCGGCAGGATAGCAGCAATCTCAAAATCGTATTTTGCAAGCTCAAGATTGGTCTCGGCACGTTTTCTACAAGTCGCTTTTACTTTGCAGAACTGGCAGTGGTCGCCAGCTTTGAATTCACCTTTGCCTTCATAGGCAAGTGCAGCGGTTGGCATTAAAACCTCTGTAGCCCAAGTGAGGATCTCGTCCTTACTGATGGTGCTGGTGGAGACGTTCTCACGACGCGGCTGGAAGATTGTCATTTCGATACAGTTGATGTCGTATAAATCCTCGAAGGCTTCTAAGGCGCCGAGGGCATAACACATCATTTGGGTGTTGCCTTCACTTTCTACCAGGACGCCAAGGCCATGCTTGTAGTCGATAATGTGAAGCACTTCATCAGCGATAATGACGCAGTCACCGGTTCCAAATCCATTTTCTACCCAGCGGGAGAAGTCCAAACGCTGCTCAATGAATATCATTGGATCGCTGCAGTATTCTTTGGCCTTTTCATATTGCTCAAGTACGTAGCTGCAGTATTCCTCAGCGCAGTTTTGCATTTCACCGTTGTAGTAGGTAAGGTTTCCAGTTGGATCTGTGACTTCTTTTCCTAAGGCTTTTTCTACAAGGTAAGCACATAACTCATGACAGTCAGTGCCTTCCTTGGCGTAAGGTGAAGATTCATCTCGGATACTTTCGCATAGCTTTGCGGAGGGCGGGCAGTTAATCCAGCGGTGTGAAGCAGAGGCCGAAAGGAATGCGTGCTTAGCCATTGAGTATCACCTCGGCCTCAGCCACCAAAGCAGCATAGTCGGCTTCTTTTACTTCACTTAAACGGGAAGCACCGTATTTGGTTAAGAGAGCTTTTGCTTCAGCCTTTTTGCCTTTACCAGAGAGGCTGGCCATAATGCCGCGTACCTCCTGGAAGGTATACTTTTTAACTTCAGGTTCTGGAGATGCTTCTTTTACAGGGGCTTCTGTCGCCTTTTCAGGTGCCGCGGTTTCCGAGAACATTTCTCTTAAAGCAGTAGCAGCTTCAATCATCTTTTGACCAGCAGTGATCATTTCATCTAATATCAGGTCCAGGTTTGACATCTTACTCATGTTGATTACCTCCATTCTTATCAAGGAGGACCTTCAAACCGGTTGCTGCAACAAGCAGAATTTCTACAGCAGCAATAAAGTCTTTTGCTTTACCAAGGAAGTCGTCTCCTTTTGCGATTACGTTATCTAACGCTTCACTTACTTCATTCGTCTTTGTCATTTGACACATCCTCACTTTCTTTTGTCGATTTTTGTCTTAGATTGGAAGCCAGTCTTTTTGCTACGACGCTGATGGCAATGAGCGTATCAATCAACTCTTCATCAGTGGCGTCAATAGGACTGGCTTTTTCTCTTGTGGTTACCATAGTCTCAACCTCGCTTTCCGATCGGCTTTTGCCTTTCTAACTTCCTAAGGGAAAGCGGAGAGTCAAATTCCGGGATAAATGAAAATAAAAATGCCAGGCCACTTCGCTTTATATAAGGAAGCGATTTGACCTTGCATAAAAAATGACCAGCAGAATTACCTGCTGGCCGAAGTTGATTCTTATTAGTACATGATGTTGTGTGGTTTATTTGGAATAATGTCGATGCTTTGCTCGCGGCATTTCATACAGCTAATATTGCCGCTGATACACTGTTTAGTTGTATTGAAGTGCTTAGCAAACAGAGCGATTACATCACGTGTGTACTGTTGCCCGTTAGCTTGAATGTATCTTTCGATAGCGCGTCTGATTCGATAGTTCATAGATTAATCTCCCTTCTTATAAGTGTAAACTGCGCGGCGGCCGTATTTACCCATATCTTTAAATTTAATCCCTAAATCAGGATTGTCCTCTACAAAGTTATAAAAATTTTTGCCGAACACGCCGGCAGGCCCTCTTGGAATTGTCCAGTCTGAACCATATACGTCAGGGAGTTCAAAACCATCCGGATAAAGTTCAGTATCATCGAAATTACCGGATTGAATTCTTTTTACAGCCTCATCAACTGTAAAGATTGATTCACCAAACACCTTACTTCTGATGTAATCCTGAATGCTTTGATGGCTTTCTTTCGCAAGAGATTCAAGTTCGTCATAAGCTTCTTTGCTTAATGTGAGTTTTACTATTTTCTTTTCCATAATAAAATCCTCGCTTTCAAATAGTCTAGGGCACCTGTTCTACAATCATAATATCATATACCAGGGTGCCTTGTCTACGTTTTTAAAGAAAATCAAGAAATTTTTTTGAAACACCGGAATTCACCCTCACAAATCCCCTTAGGAAGTTGAAGAAGAAAAAACTTCTATCTTTTAACGAAAGGAGTGTGAGGGCGATGAACGTATACGGTTTGAATCAGGAAGGCTATCCAGATCCAACTGCAGCCATAGCAATCGCAAACGTAACGAAGGCGGAAAAGAAGTATCTGC
This sequence comes from uncultured Oscillospiraceae bacterium, assembly GCA_910586535.1. GTDB lineage: Bacteria > Bacillota > Clostridia > Oscillospirales > Ruminococcaceae > RGIG8773. Next base: position 21,721 of record CAJUHS010000006.1, on the reverse strand, counting down.
CGCTGGTGTATATCTGCTCGAAGTATTCCGGCGATACGGTTACCAACACAGAAGCTGCAAAGCGTTATAGCAGATTTGCAGTGGACCAGGGTGCGATACCGCTGGCGCCACATTTGTTGCTTCCTTTGTATATGCACGAGGACAGTGAACGCGAGCTTGCAATGTTCATGGATATGGTTTTCCTCGGCAAGTGCGATGAGCTTTGGGTATTCGGTGATGAAGCCTCCAAGGGAATGCGCATGGAGATTGCTAAGGCAAAGAAGCACCGTAAGAAAATCAGATATTTCGACAGTGTGTGCAAAGAAACAAATCAAGCTCTGGAGATTGGGCCAGAGAGAATGCAGGAGGATTGTTAAATGAAATTTGTTATTTACACAGCGAGCTGCACTGGAAATGCTGCGAACTGCGATTATCCCTATAAGGTAGAAGTCGATAGTCCACAGGTGTTGCAGGAGGCAGTCAAAAAAGACCATGTCTGCGCTTCCTATAAAGATAACTATAGAAGCAAGGACAATTTTATTTCATCTGACGTTATCGTCATGGACGTGGACAATGACCACACAGAAAATGCGCTGGAGTTTATAACAGCAGATAAGATGGACGAACTTTTCCCGGACATTGATTACTGTTTGGCACCAAGTCGCCATCATATGCTGCCAAAAGGTAAACTCCCTGCGGCGCCAAGATTTCATGTGATGTTTCCGGTTGCGCCAATTAACGATGCAGAAAGCTATGCAAAGGTAAAGGAAACACTGGCAAAGCTGTATCCCTTCTTTGATAGCAATGCGCTTGACGCAGCTCGTTTCTTATTTGGCTGTGAGGCTGACGAGATTACCTGGCATGAAGGCTGGATGAGTATTATGGACGAGCTTGAAGACGGTGTTTTGGTAGAGGATGCTTCTGAAGAAGAATTTGATGCACCGACACATTCTGGTCCTATCTTGGAAGGTAGTCGTAATAAAACGCTCAGCCATTATGCTGGCCGTATCCTTAAAAAATATGGTCTCAAGGATGATAGAGCTTTTGAAGTTTTCATGGAGTACGTTGCAAAATGTGATCCGCCTCTTCCTAAAGAAGAAGTAGCGACCATTTGGAACAGTGCAACAGGCTTTTATAGAAAGAAGGTTATGACAGCGGAAGGCTATGTGCCGCCTGAGGAATATAACGATGAGTTTGGCGCAGCTTCCTTGAAGCCGGAGGATTACTCCGATATTGGTGAAGCGAAGGTGCTGACTCGTGAATATGGAAACGGGCTGAAGTTTACCAATGCCACAGATTATTTAAGATACGACGGTGATTGCTGGCGTGAAGATAAGCAGTTAGCGGTTGGCGCAACAGAAGAATTTTTAGATTTGCAGCTTGCTGATGCAGAGGATGCTGTGGAAGTAGCAGTAAAAGCGCTGGTTACTGCAGGTGTTGATGAGGTTACTGCAAGAGCCGGTGGTAAGGATTTAGAAAAAATGTGTGATACTCCAAAGCTCATGAAGCTGTACTTCATGCTGCTTGGTGCAAAGACCTATTTGAAGTTCGTACAAAAGCGCAGAGATTACAAATATATCGTTTCCACATTAAATGCTGCAAAGCCGATGTTTTCCATCAATGTTTCTGACTTGGATAAGAATCCGTTCCTCATTAACACACCGGAGTCAACGGTGGATATGGAAAAAGGAATGGCCGGCAGCAGAGACCATCGCTCAGAGGACCTTATTACGAAGATTACCGCCTGCTCGCCTTCTGGTGCGGGTAAGAAAATCTGGGAGGAAGCTTTGGGTACCTTCTTCTTAGGTGACAAAGAGCTTATCGATTATGTACAAATCACTGTTGGTGAAGCGGCAGTGGGTAAAGTGTTCCAGGAGCATATGATTATCGCTTATGGCGGCGGTGCTAATGGTAAAAGTACGTTCTGGAATACCATCTATCGTGTGCTTGGCAATTATGCAGGTAAGATTTCTGCGGAGGCTCTCACCATGAACTGCAAGCGTAACGTGAAGCCGGAAATGGCCGAGCTTAAGGGCAAGCGCCTCATCATTGCGTCTGAAATGGAGGAAGGTATGCGCCTGAATACCGCAACGGTAAAACAGCTTTGCTCGACTGATGAAATTCAGGCTGAGAAAAAGTACAAGGATCCGTTTTCATTTGTGCCTTCTCATACGCTGGTGCTGTACACCAACCACCTGCCAAAGGTCGGTGCCAATGATGATGGTATCTGGCGTCGTTTGGTGGTTATCCCCTTCAATGCGAAGATTACCGGTGCTTCCGATATTAAGAACTACGCTGACTACCTGTTTGATAACGCCGGCGGTTACATTATGAGCTGGGTTATCGAGGGTGCACAGAAGGCCATTGCAGCGGACTTCAAAACGAAACAGCCTAAGGTGGTTGAGGAGGCAGTCAAAGCATACCGCGAGGATAATGACTGGCTTGGCCAGTTCTTAGATGAATGCTGCGAAAAGGCGGACAACACTTCTGGTGTAAAATCCGGAGAGTTTTATCAGGCGTATCGTGCGCACTGCATGTTAAATGGTGAGTATATCAGAAGCACTACAGATTTTTATGGTGCGATTGAAAAGGCCGGATATGTTAGACGCAAAACGAATAAGGGCTCATTCATTTATGGCTTGTGCATGAAGGAAGGTCAGGACTTTCTTGAATAAGCAGTGATGCTTGTGCAAGGCGTGATAGTCCTTTTATAGAAGTAGCAGTAGAAAAAGTGGAAATGACAGTCAAAACAGTCAAATCTAAAACTTTTTCTACTGTGAAAATATAAAAAGTGGTAGTCATTCTACTCTTACCATAAAAGTCCCTATAGAAAGATTTTTAATAAAAAATGCTATAAGAGAAGTTTTGGAAATGAGAGGAATGGGTGTCACCTATGAAATTTTGATGGAGGTCTGCTGTGAGAGAACGTGAGCTTGAAAAACAGTTAATTGATGAAGTTAAAAAGCGTGGCGGCTTGTGTGAGAAGTGGATTTCTGGGACCGTAGGCTGGCCCGATCGCATCGTCATATTACCTGACGGGAAGGTTGGTTTCGTAGAAGTGAAGCGTCCTGGTGAAAAGCCCAGAGCCATTCAGCTGCACCGCCATAAGCAACTTAGAAAATTAGGCGTGGCAGTCTATGTGTTAGACTCCCCGTTACAGATTGGAGGTATCCTTGATGGAATACAAACCACATGATTATCAGAAGTATGTGACCGAGTTTATTATATCCCATCCGGTCGCAGCGATTATTTTACAAATGGGACTTGGTAAGACCGTATGTACCTTAGATGCTATTAACCAGCTGATGTACGATGCTTTTGAGGTATCAAAGGTTCTGGTGATTGCACCGCTTCGAGTAGCAAAGGTAACGTGGTCTGATGAAATAAAGAAATGGGATAACTTATCCCACTTAAGATACAGCATTGCAGTTGGCACAGAAAAGGAACGTATTGAAGCTTTGAAAAAGGATGCAGACATCTACATTATCAATCGAGAGAACGTACAGTGGCTTGTAGAAAAAAGCGGCGTGCCTTTTGATTACGATATGGTCGTTATCGATGAGCTGAGTTCCTTTAAGAATTGGAACTCCAAACGCTTCAAAGCATTTATGCAGGTGCGTCCGAGGATTAAACGTGTTGTTGGGCTTACGGGTACACCTTCACCCAATGGTATGATGGACTTGTTCGCACAGTTTAAGTGCTTAGATATGGGGGCCAGACTTGGAAGATTCATTACACAATATCGCAACTGTTATTTTGTGCCTGACCGTATGAATGGCCAGATTGTTTATTCATATAAGCTGCGTCCAGGTGCTGAAAAACAAATCTACGATAAAATTTCTGATATCACTATTTCCATGAAAGCGTTGGATCACCTTAAGATGCCGGAGCTGATTGAAAATAGATATCCCGTTTATATGGACGAGTCTGAACAGGCACTTTACGACGAAATGCGACAAGATTTGATACTTCCATACAAAGAGGATGAAGCAATCACTGCCGCAAATGCAGCAGCCCTTTCCGGGAAACTTTCACAAATGGCAAATGGTGCAGTGTATTCCGAAACCGGTGAAGCAGTGCATATTCATGACAGGAAGCTGGAGGCTTTGGAGGATATTATCGAAGCTGCACAGAGTCCGATTCTGTTATGTTATTGGTTCAAGCATGACCTTGAAAGAATTACTGCAAAGCTGGATGCACTTAAGGTTTCCTATTCCAGAATCGTTACGGAAGAAAATATCTGTAACTGGAATAGCGGTAAATACGATGTAGGCTTAATTCATCCGGCCTCTGCTGGTCATGGCCTGAATTTATAAAAAGGTGGAAACACCATCGTGTGGTTCGGTCTCACCTGGTCTCTGGAATTATACCAACAGACAGTAGCACGTTTGTGGCGACAGGGCCAAAATGAGAAAACTGTTGTTGTGCAGCATATTGTAACTGCCGGTACCATTGATGAGGATATTCTGGATGCCTTATCTTCTAAGGATACAAACCAGAAGGCACTTATCGATGCGGTGAAAGCAAACCTAAAAAATGACAATCTTCGACAAATAACGACGACCTAAGACAATCTACGACAATCCGAGGGAACAAAATCACCGGAGGTATTGGTAGTGGATCCATATGAAAAATTAGCAAATGCGATTATTATGCAGGCTGTGAAGGACTACCGCAATACAACGAGTCCTTCAGAAATCAATTCGATAGAGCGCTTCTTTCGGTCTGATTTGTTTTCTGCATTAACCTCTGTTGATCCGGAATTTTTAATCAAGCGATTAAGGGAGGAAAGAAAACATGACTTCTAAAGAATATCTTTTACAGGCCCGTTTCCTGGATGCAAGTATTAGAACGAAGGTGGAACAAATCGAAGCCTTAAATGACTTAGCCACAAGCTGCACTGCTGTTATTAGCGATATGCCGAGAAATCCAAATCGTGGTGGTTCCCGTATGGCAGATGCAGTGATGAAGATTATAGATTTGCAGGAGGAAATCAAAAATGACATGATTGCGCTGGTAAATTTGAAGCGTGAAATCATGGATGTAATAAAAGCGGTTTCTAGCCTTGAGCTTAGAACCATTTTAGAGAAGCGTTATCTTAGCTTTATCTCCTGGGAGAGAATTGCAGTGGAGCTTGGCTACAGCATTCAGCATACGTACCGCCTGCATGATGCGGCGTTAAAAGAAGTGGAAGAAATTCTAAAACATGAGAGTTAAATGGATAGAATGAGAGTATTCCCTTCTGATATTATTATAATAGCGAAAGAGTAAGAATTAAGAGAGCCTTGTGGGACCTTCCTGCAGGGCTTTTCTTATGCCAGAAAGGAGGAGCCACATGCCCAGAAAACCAATGCGTCCATGCAGCAAAAGCGGCTGTCCGAACTTAACTTACGGTCGCTACTGTGAGGTGCATGAGAAGGAAGAAAACAAAAGGTATGAAAAGTACGACAGGGATCCAGCCACCAAGAAAAAGTACGGAAGAGTTTGGAAAAGGATAAGAGATAGCTTTGCAGCTGCACATCCTTTGTGTCAGAAGTGTTTGGAGGAAGGTCGTTACACACCAACAGAAGGGATTCATCACATCGTTCCTTTGTCTAAGGGTGGAACTCATGACAGAAATAATCTGATTGCTTTGTGCAAGTCGTGTCATGCAAGAATCCATGCGGAAAGCGGTGACCGTTGGCATAATCGTTGACGGGAGGGGCGGTCAAAATCTCTAAAACAAAATAGTCGTGCAACGGGCGTGGGCCCTTACGCGCAAAAATCGGTATTCAAACGGGGTATTAAAGGCCCGGCGGAAAAGAGGTGAGAAAATTGGCTAAGGACGGAACTGCACGAGGCGGTGCCAGAATGGGTAGCGGCCCTAAACGTAAGGCCCTGACAGAGAAAATCTCTGCGGGTAAATCCGCACCAATCATTGAGCTGCCCGATGCGCCAGAATTAGAAGGCGTCGATATGCCTTCAATTAAGGATTACATGAAAGCAAGACAGAAAAATGGTATGGAGCTTTGCGCAGAAGAGATATTTAAGGAAACCTGGGAGTGGCTGAAGAAGGTCGGCTGTACAGAATATGTGAATGTGCAGCTTATTAACCAGTACGCTATGAGCGTGGCCAGACAGATTCAGTGCGAGCAGTGTATTTCTGATTATGGTCTTCTTGCAAAACATCCGACAACTGGTAATGCAATCGCATCACCGTATGTATCGATGCTGCAGCAATTTACCAAACAGGCAAATCAATCCTGGTTTCAGATTTACCAGATTGTAAAAGAAAACGCGACAGTAGAATATACCGGAGCAACACCACAGGATGATGTGATGGAAAGGTTGCTTCGTACAAGGAAAGGACAGTAGTTATGATTGAAAAAGTAAATCCGAGCCATCCGGATAAGGTGGCAGATAGAATCGCAGGTGCCATTGTAGACCTTGCGTATCAGGTGGATGAAAATCCTAAAATTGCAGTGGAGGTATTGATTGGTCATGGAAAATGCCATGCCATCATTGAAACCACTACTGACTTGAATGTGAATAAAATAAAAAATGCGATTAAGCGTATCGCCGGGAAAATTAAATGCGACATTGCAGGATAAGCACTTATCTGAAAATCAGTCGAAGGGACACCGCTGCGGTGATAATGGTATCTTCAAAGGTATGCCACTTACAAAGGAACAGCAAGAGTTATCCGCCATTGCACGCGATATTTATAGCACCTACCCTTATGACGGAAAATACATCCTGGATGAAGCAAGACTTATCATTTGCCAGAGTAATGCCAAAACAGCTGCGCTCAAAGAAAAATACGAAGCTGCTGAAATCAATCCTCTGGGAGATTGGACTGGTGGCACTGATGTAGATACTGGCGTCACAGACAGAAAGCTCGGTAGTGATATGGCGGACTCCGTAACCGGTGGTGGCCTTCATGGTAAAGACTTATCCAAGGCAGATGTTTCTGTAAATATTTATGCTTTCCTAAAAGCGCAAAGAACTGGAAAACCGGTCAGCTTTTGCTGCGCGATTGGAGACGACACTATTGATGGCGTACCTTATAGCGAGATTGTAAAACAAGCAAAAGAATACATTGACTCCATTGGTGGCTTTGAGAAGTTTGCCGAGTGGGGCCTTTTTTAATGGAGGTGCAGCATGAGCAAAACAACGACAGAAATGAAGCTGATTGAAACCTCTAAATTGATACCTTATGTGAATAACGCAAGAACTCATTCCCCTGCGCAGGTGATGAAGCTTCGCTCATCTCTACGTGAGTTTGGTTTTATCAATCCGGTCATTATTGACAGGGACCTAAATGTCATCGCCGGTCATGGTCGAATCATGGCAGCTAAGGAGGAAGGCATCAAGGAAATCCCATGTGTGTTTGTGGACTACTTAACCGAAGCACAGAAGAAAGCGTATATCCTTGCGGATAACCGTATGGCGATGGACGCTGGCTGGGATGAAGAGCTGTTGAGAATTGAAATCGAGGCTTTGCAGGCAGAGGCTTTTGACATCGGACTTACTGGTTTTGATGATAAAGAAATCGCAGACCTGTTTGCCTCCGATGATGATGTGGAGGATGACGATTTCGATGTAGATGCTGAGCTTGAAAAGCCTACCTTCACAAAAGCCGGTGATGTGTGGGTGCTTGGTAACCATCGTCTTGTTTGCGGTGATAGCACAAAGCCGGAAACCTACGAGCTTCTGATGGAGGGTAAGAAAGCAAACCTGGTGGTAACAGATCCTCCGTATAACGTGAACTACGAAGGCAGCGCAGGAAAAATCAAAAATGATAATATGGCAAACGATAAGTTTTACCAATTTCTGTTTGACGCTTACTCTTGTATGTACCAGGCAATGGCGGATGACGCCAGTATTTATGTGTTCCATGCAGATACAGAAGGCCTTAATTTTAGAAGGGCCTTTGCGGAAGCTGGCTTTTATCTTTCCGGCACCTGCATTTGGAAGAAGCAGAGCCTGGTGTTAGGAAGAAGCCCATATCAGTGGCAGCACGAGCCATGCTTGTTTGGCTGGAAGAAGTCCGGAAAGCACCAGTGGTATTCTGGCAGAAAAGAAACTACCATCTGGGAATTTGATAAGCCTAAGAAAAACGGTGATCATCCTACGATGAAGCCGGTACCGCTGATTGCGTATCCGATTAAGAACTCCAGCATGACAAACTGCATTGTGCTGGATCCTTTTGGCGGCAGCGGTTCCACGCTGATTGCGTGTGAGCAGACCGGCAGGTATTGCAGAACCATTGAACTGGATGAAAAGTTCTGTGATGTAATCGTAAAAAGATATATTGAACAGGTAGGCTCTGCAGAAAACGTCTCTGTTATTAGAAACGGTGAGGTCATTCCTTTTGAAGCAGTGGATTTGGAAGAAAATAAATAAGCACTTATTCCAAGATATCACTTGCTATTTTGGCGGTTTAGAGTGATATATAGTATCAAAATGGAGGTGCAAATTTCATGTTTCCAAATAAAAATATTGTAGAACGAATCAAAAAAGAATACCTGGTAGGCACAAGAGTTGAGCTGGTGCACATGGAGGATGTTCAGGCGCCGCCTGTAGGAACCCAAGGTACCGTTACAGGCGTTGATGATATAGGCAGCATTATGGTGGCGTGGGACAATGGCTGCGGGCTTAGCGTGGTTTATGGCGAGGATAGCTGCAGAAGGATAAGCACAGACAGTAAACCATATTCGTGGAAGGAAGGCTCTATTGGAATTCCGAAAAAAGACGGAGGCAATAAAGTGATTCATTACCGCGTAAAGGCACTGGCTGAAGCTGACAGCGCCGGAATCAACAAAGGTAAAATTTCAGAGCTTTCGCTTAGAATGAACGGAGAGTTCATTGCGAAATACGATAGCGCTTGGGAGCTTGAGCCTGCCTGCCAGGAAGCAGAGCTTGCGCTTTGCATCTTACTTAATAACTACAATTAAAAATCGAAAAGGAATGACAGGGCCATATGGCTCTGTTTTTCGTTACGCAAAAAGAAATAGAGGTGATTGCAGTGGCAAAGAAGGGATACACTCCTACGAAGTTCATGGCAAAAGACAGCTTCTATGATGAAGATACTGCTGATTTTGCTGTGATGTTTATTGAAAGCCTCTGCCATACCAAAGGAACCTGGGCTGGAAAGCCCTTCAAGCTACTTAGCTGGCAGGAGCAAATTATCCGAGATATCTTCGGAACCTTAAAGCCAAATGGCTACAGACAATTTAATACGGCATACATTGAGGTGCCAAAGAAAAATGGAAAGAGTGAACTTGCAGCGGCGGTCGCTCTTTTACTTTGTTGTGGAGATGAAGAGCAGCGTGCTGAAATTTATGGCTGCGCTGCGGATAGAGGTCAGGCAACGATTGTATTTGACGTTGCTGTAGATATGGTGCGTATGTGTCCGGCCTTAAATAAAAGGTGCAAGATACTGGCGTCCCAGAAGAGAATTGTATATCTTCCTACGAATAGCTTTTATCAGGTGCTATCTGCGGAGGCCTACTCAAAGCATGGCTTTAACATTCATGGTGTTGTATTTGATGAGCTGCACACACAGCCAAACCGAAAGCTCTTTGACGTTATGACGAAGGGCTCCGGTGATGCTCGTATGCAGCCCTTGTACTTTTTGATTACGACAGCAGGCACCGATACCAATTCCATCTGTTATGAAACACATCAAAAGGCGCTGGATATTTTAGAAGGCAGAAAGAAGGATAGCACCTTCTACCCTGTTATCTACGGTGCAACAACAGAAGAGGATTGGACAGATCCAGAAGTGTGGAAGAAGGCAAATCCCTCTCTTGGTGAGACTATAGGTATCGATAAGGTACAGGCAGCTTGTGAATCAGCCAGACAAAATCCTGGTGAAGAGAATGCCTTCAGGCAGCTACGTTTGAATCAGTGGGTTAAGCAAGCGGTGCGCTGGATGCCTATGGAAAAATGGGATGCATGTGCATTTGCAGTATTTGAGGAGGCGTTGGAGGGTAGAGTTTGCTATGGAGGACTTGACCTTTCTAGCACAACGGATATTACTGCGTTTGTTTTAGTGTTCCCGCCAGAAGATGAAGACGACAAATTTGTGATGCTTCCATATTTTGGATTCTGGAGGATACCTTAGAGCTTCGTGTAAGGCGTGACCATGTTCCTTATGATGTATGGGAACGACAAGGTTTCCTTCAAACCACAGAGGGTAACGTTGTTCATTATGGTTACATTGAAAAGTTTATTGAGAGGCTTGGTGAGAAGTACAATATCAGAGAAATTGCATTTGACCGTTGGGGCGCTGTGCAGATGGTCCAGAACTTAGAAGGTATGGGATTTACGGTAGTTCCATTTGGTCAGGGCTTTAAGGATATGTCACCACCTACTAAAGAACTCATGAAGCTAACGCTGGAAGGAAAGCTAGCACATGGAGGTCATCCGGTATTGCGATGGATGATGGATAACATCTTTATTCGTACCGATCCGGCTGGAAATATTAAAGCAGACAAAGAAAAGTCCACAGAAAAAATCGACGGTGCTGTGGCAACGATTATGGGACTGGATCGTGCAATTCGTTGTGGTAACAATAACACCGCCAGCGTTTATGATGAACGCGGCATACTGTTCATATAGAAGGGAGTGTGATTCCTATGGGAATTTTAGCTGGAATATTTAAGGCAAGAGATAAGCCCACCAATGCAACAGCAGGAAGCGCTTATCGTTTTCTGTTTGGAGGCTCTACCTCAGGTAAAGCGGTAACGGAACGTTCTGCTATGCAAATGACCGCAGTATATTCCTGCGTGCGTATTTTGGCAGAAGCTGTAGCAGGCTTGCCGCTACACGTTTACCGTTATACAGATACAGGAGGTAAAGAAAAAGCTATCGACCATCCGCTGTATACCTTGCTGCATGATGAACCGAATTCTGAAATGACCTCATTTGTATTCAGGGAAATTTTGATGACGCATCTGCTTTTGTGGGGTAATGCCTATGCGCAGATTATTCGTAATGGAAAAGGTGAAGTTGTAGCCCTCTATCCCCTAATGCCAAATCGAATGGTGGTGGATAGAGATGATAGTGGTCAGCTTTATTACACCTATTACCGAGGTAATGATGAGGCGATTAAAAATAAAGATACCGCAGTAGTACTTCGAGCAAGTGACGTACTTCATATTCCAGGGCTTGGTTTTGATGGTCTTGTAGGCTATAGCCCAATTGCTATGGCTAAGAATGCCATTGGAATGGCCATTGCTTGTGAGGAATACGGTGCTAAGTTTTTTGCTAATGGTGCAACACCAGGTGGTATCTTAGAGCACCCTGGTACCATCAAGGATCCACAAAGGGTGCGTGAAAGCTGGCAGTCCACATTTGGTGGCAGCGGCAATGCAAATAAAGTAGCCGTTCTGGAGGAGGGCATGAAATATACGCCTATTTCCATTTCGCCAGAGCAGGCACAGTTTCTTGAAACACGTAAGTTTCAAATCAATGAAATTGCTCGAATTTTCAGAGTCCCTCCTCACATGGTGGGTGATCTTGAAAAGTCGAGCTTTTCTAATATAGAGCAGCAGTCTTTGGAGTTTGTGAAGTACACTTTAGAGCCTTGGCTTGTAAGGTGGGAGCAATCAATGATTCGTACATTGGTTTCACAGTCTGAGAAGGCTGCTTATTTTATTAAGTTCAACGTAGACGGATTGCTTCGTGGCGATTATCAAAGCCGTATGAACGGTTACGCTATCGGCAGACAAAATGGTTGGATGAGTGCCAATGACATACGTGAACTTGAAAACTTAGACCGTATCCCTGCTGAAGAAGGCGGTGACTTATACCTTATCAACGGCAATATGACAAAGCTCAAGGATGCGGGCATTTTCGCAGGAAAGGAGGAAACACAGAATGAAGAAGTTCTGGAACTGGAAAAATCAGATGGTAACCAATCAGGAGACACAGGAGATGACGACGGAGAGGATTCTGTTTCTAAATGGCACGATAGCCGAAGAAAGCTGGTTTGATGATGATGTCACACCGCAGCTTTTCAAAGAAGAGCTAAATGCCGGAAGTGGAGATATCACCGTTTGGATTAACTCTCCGGGAGGTGACTGCATTGCTGCAGCACAGATTTATAACATGCTGATGGATTACAAAGGAAACGTAACGGTCAAGATCGATGGCATTGCGGCCTCAGCTGCATCTGTTATTGCTATGGCAGGTACAAAGGTCCTTGTATCCCCTGTATCCATGTTGATGATCCATAATCCGATGACTGTGGCTTTTGGAAATTCTGCGGAGATGCAGAAGGCAATTGACATGCTTGGCAGTGTAAAGGATTCCATTTTAAATGCTTATGAAATCAAGACTGGTCTTAGTCGTACTAAGCTTTCTCATCTTATGGATGCAGAAACCTGGATGGATGCAAACAAGGCTATCGAACTTGGCTTTGCAGATGAAATTATGCAAAGAAGCACTGTAACAGATGAAATTCCTGTACCGCAGGTCAGCATGATGTTTTCTAATGCAGCGGTTATGAATTCTTTAATGGATAAGCTGGCCGCTAAATGTGAAATCAAAGCAAAGCCTGAAAAGGCAGAAACAAAAATCAAAGCCGACTCCTTAATGGATAGGCTCAATCTTATCAAAAATTGGAGGTAATTTATTATGACTATTTTAGAACTTAGAGAAAAGCGTAACAAAGCATGGGAAGCAGCTAAGGCATTTGTAGAAACAAAGCGTGATAAAGACGGTTTGCTTTCTGCCGACGATGCAAAGACCTATGCAGAGATGGAACAGAAGGTACAGAATTACACTTCTGAAATTGAACGTATGCAGGCAATGGAAATGATGGAGTCTGAGCTTAACAAGCCTGTGAACACTCCTATCACCCATAAGCCTATGAACGGTGGCAAGGATAATGGTGACGGTAAGGTTAAAACTGGCCGCGCTTCTGATGCGTATAAGGCTGGTATGCTTAAGGCACTTCGTACCAACTTCCGTACTATCAACGATGTGCTTTCTGAAGGTATCGATGAAAACGGTGGCTATCTTGTACCGGAGGAATATGACTCTCGTCTTATCGATGTATTGACTGAGGAAAACATCTTCAGAGGTCTTGCAAACGTAATCACTACTAGCGGGCAGCACAAGATTAACATTGCCAGTGCCAAACCTGCAGCTGCATGGATTGAGGAAGGCGGAGAGCTTACTTTTGGTGACGCTACCTTCAGCCAGATTAATCTTGATGCCCACAAGCTTCATGTTGCAGTAAAGGTAACCGAGGAGCTCTTGTACGACAATGCCTTCCAGCTTGAAAACTATATCATCAAGCAGTTCGGCAAGGCTTTGGCAAACGCAGAAGAGGATGCCTTCCTTAACGGGGATGGTAACGGTAAGCCTCTCGGTATCTTTGCAGAAACTGGTGGTGCACAGATTGGTGTAACTGCAGCAAGTGCAACGGAAATCACTGCGGACGAAATCATCAACCTTGTATATGCATTGAAGAGTCCTTACCGTAAGAGCGCGAAGTTCATCATGAACGACCAGACAATTGCGGTTATCAGAAAGCTTAAGGATGAAAACGGACAGTATCTCTGGCAGCCTTCTAACCAGGCCGGTGAACCTGGTAAGTTGTTCGGTTACGATGTTTTGACTTCTCCTTTTGTACCTACTGTTGCTGCTGGTAAGCCTGTCATCGCCTTTGGTGATTTCAGCTACTACAACATCGGTGATCGTGGTACTCGTTCTTTTGCAGAGCTTCGTGAGCTTTATGCCGGAAACGGTATGGTGGGCTTTGTTGCTAAAGAACGTGTAGACGGTAAGTTGGTGCTTCCTGAAGCAGTTCAGGTGCTTAAGATGGGCGCCTAAGTAATGGGAGGTGGCAGTGATGAGTGAGCTTTTAAGTAAGGTCAAAGAGAATCTGATTCTGGAGCACTCGGCAGATGATGGACTGATAGAGCATTTCATCACTGCCGCCATTTCTTATGCGGAAAGCTATCAGCATATTTCTGAAGGATACTACACAGAAAATACGATGCCGGCCACCACAGAACAAGCGGTGATTATGCTGGCATCGCATTTTTATGAATCCAGAGACGGTTCCACAGGCGGTTTCTTTGCAGATAATGTTCAGGCTAGTCAACAGGTCTGGAATACCGTAAATCTGCTATTGCGCCTGGACCGAGATTGGAAGGTGTGATATGAGCTTTGGAAAGATGAACACGTTTATTGACCTTGTTGAGAAACAAAAAGTTTTAGATGACGAGGGTTTTTCTACTATTACCGATGTGGTGGTGGCTTCCGTAAGAGCCTATAGAGAAGGCCGACATGGAAGTGAGAAATGGGCTAACCGCAGCACCTTTACCGATTCCACAGACCTATTTCGATTTCGTGTGATTCCAGATATCAAAGTTACAACAGCAATGGTGCTGATTTGTGAGGACGGAAGATACGAAATTACTTCTGTGGAGGATGTAAAAGGTCGCGGTATGTATGTGGAGGTCTTAGCAAAGGAGGTCGTTTCCAGTGGCACGAGTTGATGTGAAAATGCCTGATGAATTTTTAGAGCGTATGTCTCGCCTGGGAAGCAAGTTTGACTCCATTGCAGAAACAGTGCTAGAGGCTGGTGGCGAGGTAGTGCTTGAGAAAACAAAAAGCAATCTATCCTCCGTCATTGGCAGCGGCACCAAGTATGATTCCAGGTCCACTGGTGAACTGGAGGACTCCCTTGGTCTGTCAGGCGTAAAAATGGACCGCAACGGAAACTTCAACATTAAGGTTGGTTTTTCTGAGCCCAGAAGTGATGGCGGCAGCAATGCAAAACTTGCCAATGTTATCGAGTATGGTAAAAGTGGTCAGCCTGCAAAGCCATTTTTAAAGCCTGCAAAAACCGCCTCGAAGAAGCAATGCATTGAGGCTATGAAGCAGACCTTTGAAACGGAGGTGGCGAAGCTTTGAGTATATTAAAGGAATGTAAGGAATTACTGGAGAGCCTTTCTATACCAGCAGAAACCAGTGTATTTGAAGGGACAGCGCCAGAAACCTATGTGGTTATCTTGCCGCTAGTAGATACATTTGAGCTGCATGCGGATAATACGCCGGGCCTTGAAGTACAGGAAGTGAGGCTCTCGCTCTTTTGTAAAGGCAACTATATAAAAATCAAAAACAGTATTGTTCGAGGCCTACTTGCTTCGGATTTTACGATAACAGACAGAAGGTACATCGAGCGTGAAAACGACACCGGGTACCATCATTACGCCATTGACGTGGCAAAACATTATGAATTGGAGGAATGATTATGGCTACAATTGGTCTTGATAAATTGTACTACGCAAAAATTACCGAGGACGAGTCTGGTAATGAAACCTACGATACGCCTGTGTAGCTTGCGAAGGCTATCTCGGCAGAGCTTTCTGTAGAGCTTGCTGAAGCAACACTTTATGCAGATGACGGTGCTGCGGAGATTGTAAAGGAATTTAAGTCCGAAATTCTTGCGCTTGGTATCGACGATATCGGTTCTACAGCAGCATCTGATCTTACCGGTGCAGTGATTGACGATAATCATGTGCTTATTTCCGGCGGTGAGGATGGCGGCTCTCCGGTAGCTATCGGTTTTAGAGCAAAGAAATCCAATGGCAAATATAAGTATTACTGGTTGTATCGTGTGAAGTTTGGTATCCCTGCTACAAACCTTGCTACTAAGGGTGATAGCATTACCTTCTCTACACCTACTATCGAGGGTACTGTACTGACTCGTAACAAGGCAGATGCTGGCGGCAGACATCCTTGGAAGGCAGAGGTTACTGAGGGTGAAAACAGCGTATCCAATGAAACAATCGCAAATTGGTATAACACTGTTTATGAGCCTGTGATTACAGCAACTACTAACGAGGAGGGTTAATCGATGGATATGGAACGTAGCGCAAACATTATAATCGGCGGTGAGGATTACGAGCTTATCCTTACCACAAAAGCTACCAAGGAAATCGCTGGTCGTTATGGCGGCCTTGAAAACTTGGGTGAAAAGCTCATGAAGAGTGAAAACTTTGAAATGGCCATCGGTGAAATCGTATGGCTTATTACACTCTTGGCAAACCAGTCGATTCTTATTCATAACCTGAAAAATAAAGACGCAAAACGTGATCTGCTTACCGAGGATGTGGTAGAGCTTTTGACTACACCTTTGGACCTTGCTGGTTACAAGGCAGCAATTACGGAGGCTCTTTATAAGGGGACGAAAAGGAACGTAGTAAGTGAGGACAATTCAAAAAACGCGGTGGTCGAGTAAGTGACGAAGAGTTATTTACTCGACTTTTATATTACGGCATCGCTCATCTTCATCTGTCTATAGAAGAGGTTGAGTTGATGCCGTTTGGCTTGTTGTTAGACCTTTGGGAATGTCACAAACAGTACAGCGGTATGGCAAAGCCAAAACGCGAAATGTATATCGATGATATTATCCCGGACGGAATCTAAGGAGGTGGTTTGATGGCGGATAATTTTGGTTTGAAGATTGGTCTTGAAGGTGAAAAGGAATTCAAGAAGGCCTTGTCCGAAATCAACCAGTCTTTCAAAGTCCTTGGTTCGGAAATGAAGGTTGTGACCTCGCAGTTTGATAAAAACGATAATTCCATTCAGGCGCTGACTGCAAGAAACCAGGTGCTGAATAAGGAAATCGAGGCACAAAAAAAGAAAATTGAAACGCTGCGCTCGGCGCTTTCTAATGCGGCGGAGTCCTTTGGTGAGAATGACCGAAGAACACAAAACTGGCAGATTCAACTTAACAATGCAACAGCAGAGCTCAATAAAATGGAGCGTGAGCTTGAGCAAAATGAAAGTGCCATTGATGAGCTTGGTGATGAAATGCAGCAAGCCGGAAAGCAGGCTGATAAGTTTGGCGATGAAATGGAGGGTGCTGCAAAAGATGCAGACAATGCCTCTTCCAAGCTAGAAAAGGTCGGCTCCGTTGTAAAAGGCATGGGTGTTGCTATTGGCGCCTCTGTTGCAGCTGCCGGCGCAGCACTTGCAGGACTTACCAAAAGCTTTCTGGATTTAGCGGAGTCTACACAGGAATATCGTGAAGACCAGGCAAAGCTGGATGCTGCTTTTACTACCGCAGGCTTTACTGCTGAACAAGCAGGTACTGCCTACACTGATTTTTATTCTATTTTAGGTGAAGAGGATCGAAGCGTTGAGGCGGTTAACCATCTGGCTAAGCTATGTGAAACGGAAGAAGAGCTGACGCAGTGGACAGACATTGCTGCTGGTGTATGGGCTACCTTTGGTGATAGCCTTCCAATCGAAGGTTTAACGGAGGCAGCAAATGAGACTGCGAAAACCGGACAGCTTACCGGTGTTCTTGCAGACGCGCTCAACTGGGCCGGTCTATCAGAAGATGAATTCCAGGCATCTTTGGATGCATGTACCTCTGAACAAGAGCGAGCTGCTCTCATTACCGGAACTTTGAATGGTCTGTATGAAGAAGCAGCAGAAAATTATAAGGAACTCAATGGTGATGTGATGGACGCCAGACGTGCCCAGGCTGAGCTTACCGACGCTTATGCACAGCTTGGCGCCATCGCAGAACCGATTATGACAACATTAAAATTTATGGCAGCTGACGTACTAAAGGAAATGGTACCGTTTGTTGCTATGATGGGAGAAGGCTTGCAGGGTGTTTTGGAAGGAACTGCTGGTTCCGCTGAGACCTTTGCAGAAGGCATGAAGGGCATCGTAGATGTTTTACTAAACCAGCTTTCGACCATTATCCCGATGATAGGTCAGGCGCTGTTGGCTAGCTTACCTGCGCTCTTGGAAGCGGGCGTAGATATTATCGTTACTTTGATTGACGGTATTGTATCTGCACTTCCTACCTTAGCAGAGGCGGCAGTGATGATTGTGCTTGAGTTGGTAAACGGCCTGCTTAGCTTACTGCCTAAATTGGCAGAAGCAGCAATGCAGGTAATTGCTACCTTAGCGACAGGTATTGCCACAGCACTTCCTGAACTGATTCCTACCATCATTCAGATATTAACTACTGTGGTGCAAACGCTGATAGAAAATCTACCACTTATTTTGGACGCAGCTTTGCAGCTTATCATGGGCCTTGCACAAGGCTTACTGGAGGCAATTCCGGTACTGATTGAAGCACTGCCTTCCATTATTCTTGCAATCGTGGATTTTGTAATTAGCGCCATTCCACAGATTATCGATGCGGGTATTCAGCTTTTGACCTCGCTAGTATCTGCACTGCCGGATATCATTACTGCGATTGTAGCGGCTATTCCGCAGATTATTGAAGGCATCGTAACCGCAGTGCTGGAGTCAATTCCACAGATTATTGATGCAGGTATTGAACTGTTAGTGGCGCTTATTCAGGCACTGCCGGAAATTATCACAACGATATTGACTGCAATTCCTGAAATCATCGGTTCTGTAGTAAATGCGCTAATCAACAGTATTCCGCAGATTGTTCAGGCAGGTGTAACACTCTTTATTTCCTTGATAAAGAACCTACCTACTATCATCGTGGAGATTGTAAAAGCAGTGCCGCAGATTTTAAGTGGCTTAGTGTCCGCATTTGGAAAAGGCGTATCTCAGCTTGCCGATGTTGGTGCAAACCTGGTGAGAGGTCTCTGGCAAGGTATCCAGTCCTTGGCTTCTTGGCTTTGGAATAAGGTGTCTGGCTGGATTTCATCTATCTGGGATGGTATCTGTGACTTCTTTGGTATTGCATCTCCGTCCAAGAAAATGGGCTGGGTTGGTGAAATGTTAGTAGAAGGTTTAGCAGGTGCAATCAACACAAACGGTAAAGACGCAGTGCTTGCTGCGGAAGGTATGGCAGATGACATCAATACTGTCATGAATGGCCTAGCTAAGGATATGGAGACTTCTATTCCAACAGAGTTTTCACTGGATGCAGGTGCAGCAGAGGCTTTAACAGAAAGCAGTGCAACAGGTCGCTCTACCATCATGGAGGGTATGTATGGTTCGCTTGTAACCGTACAGCAAATGGTGGTACGTAGCGAGGACGATATTCGAAAGGTATCGCAGGAGCTTTATAACTTAATGCAGACCGGTTCTCGTGCCCAGGGCCGCGTGCTGACAGCATAAGGAGGTGGCAGTTTTGGGATTTCAATTTAACGGAATCAACTCGAAAAATATGAAAATCAAAGCAAGGCTGACCTCATGGCAGGTTTCCCCTGCTTTGCGTAACTTTTATGAAACCGTACCCGGAAAAGCGGGTGTGGCGGATTTTGGATGTGATAGCGGTGAGCGTACCATTACGCTTACCTGCTATATCTATCCACAGAAGGATTTTGCTACGCTGGTGTCTGTCCTAGATGAAATGGCAGAGTGGCTGGATCCAACAAAAGGATTAAAACAGCTTATATTAGATGAGGTGCCGGATAGATATTTTAAGGCCCGCTTATCCGATGCAGTAGATTGCGAGAGACTACTTCGTTTTTCAGGAACTTTTACACTTAATTTTATCTGCCCGGATCCATACGGTTATGCCTTAGAGGATGAAACCTTTGTTATATCTGCAGAGGGAGAGCATGAGGTATTACGTGAGACCGGAAATACTACAGCAGAACCGGTGTATTCTATCCAGGGTGTTGTTAGCGCAGAAACCGACAGTTATATTTCTATCATTACTGGTGGAGATGAGCTTCGTGTCAGCGGTGCGCTTTCTGAAGGAGAAACACTGATTGTGGATACGTCTCTTGTAACCGCAAAGGTGGTGGATTCCTCTGGAAATACACTGCGAAATGGTCTGCCTCTTTTGTATGAGCTAAACTTCCCGGTGCTAGAAACCGGAAGTAATATGGTGGTGGTTGCCACCTCAAATGCAACTTTTTCGGAATTAAATATTCAAGCGAACAGCAGATGGAGGTGATGATGTGGCTGTTAAAAGTATTCTTACAAGCCAGACAGATTTTACTGGCGAGTTTCCCTATATTGAAGGGATGAGTGGCTTATGGCGTTTTAATGAGTCAGAGCCAGATGCAGATGACAAGCTCATCGACTCTTCCAGAAATGATAGAAAGATGACCATCATTAACTGGAGTGGTACGACTGCAAGTTTGAAAAGCAGTCAGAAGGGCCGCCAGTTTCGTATGAACATCAATAATCCGACCACAGAGAAAACACATCTTCAAGTAACCAATGATGGAAGTATCTTTGCAGAGCTTGGAGAGCGCATTGTGGTGGGTGGCTGGATGAACCCGACGACATATTCTGTTGGTAATACTTTCTGTCCGATTTTCAATACCCGTTATGGACCAGGACAGCTGATTTTGTATTTATCGCTGTATTCTGGAAAGCCAAGAATTATGCTGTATAACTCATCGGGTTCACTTATCCTAGATAAGACGGTGACGCCGAGTTTTTCTCTGGTTAATGGCGGCTGGTACTTTATCGCTGGTGTTATCGAGCCGGATAACAAGCAGTTCACTTATGTTGTTGGTGATCGTGACAGCGGTGAAGTTTTTATTTCAGATGTATTAACCTTTACCGGTGAATTAAATCGTTCTTGTACCGCCGATATTGTTATGGGTATGCATGCAGATACCTATTACTACGCGGGTGGCTTTGATGATTGGTTCTTGGACTGTGCTTCAGATATGACAGCAGCAGATTTGGCAGAGTATTTTTTGTCGTCTCTTTGTGCAAATGCGGGAGATATGTCGGAAAATGTCGATGGCCATACAGAGCCCGGTGCAGTTATGCTTCGTGCGACAGATGGTGTTTACCCGGAAAGCGGACAGCTTACGACGATACCGACCTCTTGCGCCTTATCTGGTAGCGGCCGAGTTTCTGTTACCAGTGAATATACAGCAGGTGTTAATGCAATCTCTCTGGTGGAAACAGCTACCTCGCAAGATTTGGTGGAATGGTCTGCATGGCAGTCGATTGGCACAAACGGAGAGTTGCAATCACCAAACCAAAAATATATCCGTTTTCGTATCACACTTACGACAACGGATACCAGCAAAACACCAAAAGTAACCGACATTCAGCTGCACGATATTCCAAAGGCGCCTTATGATAAGCTTGGCTTTGCACGTTCTGTGGTGCTGGATGAAAACGGGGCCTGGGAATCAGTGCTGGAAAATGCATTTGATATTATCGTTACCAGTGAAGTAAATGGCGCTGATACGTTGGAGTTCAAGCTGCCATTTCAAGACACAAAGAGGCTTTCCATTGATAACGAAAAGCAGGTGCAGATTGTAAATGACGTGTATCGTATTCGTACCATGACGGATGATAAAACCGCAGAAGTTATATGCTATGAAAGGGGGATAAGAAATCGCCCATAGAAAGGAGAAACTTCAATGAAAGCAAGGAAAACTGACAAGGGCAAGATAACCGCATTATACGAGCGTTTGAGCCGCGACGACGACCTCACAGGCGACAGCAACAGCATAATCAATCAAAAGAAGCTGCTTGAAGATTATGCAAGGGAGCAGGGCTTTACAAATTGCGTCCACTTTACGGACGACGGTTGGTCTGGTGCAAACTTCGAGCGTCCGAATTGGAAACGCATGATTGCGGGAATTGAAAGCGGGGAAATCTCCCATGTGCTGGTAAAGGATTTAAGTCGTGTCGGCAGGGATTATCTGCAAGTGGGATTTTACACAGAAGTCATGTTCAAAGAGCGCGGCGTACGCTTTATCGCCATAGCAAATGGAGTTGACAGCGACAGACGCGAAAGCAGCGAGTTTGCCCCGTTTTTGAACATTATGAAGAACACGAGGCATTTGGGAGGGGTAAACTGCTA
>CAJUHS010000005.1 GCA_910586535.1 uncultured Oscillospiraceae bacterium | reverse complement strand
GAAAAAATTAAAAATCTACAAATCGCCGTTTTCGATATTTTCACAGTCTTGTTCAACATATTCAATAATATCGCCCGGTTGACATTTCAACAATTTACATATAAGAGCCATATTATCAGCATTAACAATTTCGCCGTTACGAAATTTTTGCAGGGTACTTTGGCTAATGATTTTTTCTTTTCTTATTTTGTAGGTTGAGTACCCCGCTGACTTTAACGCCGCTATAACATCAATTTTATACCTTATTGGCATATATGCACTTCCTTATATACAAGAATATAAATATATGCACTAAATTTTGTGCATATTATCAATATACATACGCTGATTTTTAATGTATAATTAAATCAATCCTAAACGAAAGGAAAATCTATCATGAAAAAATTAAAAATCTACAAATTGCCGTTTTCGATATTTTCACAGTCTTGTTCAACATACTCCATTATATCACCGGGCTGACAGTTCAAAACCCTACATATTCTGTCAATAGTCTTGTGGTCTAATCCGCCTGTACCGTTTCTAAGGTTTGTTAAAGTTCCCTGTCCTATCAAACCCTCTTTTCTTATACGAGTTGTGTTCCAGCCCTTTTCTTTTAACAGAGCAAACAGTTTATCATATTTGATCGGCACTTCACACAACTCCTTTCATAATATTATTTTACCATGTTTCAAGTTTAAAGTATATACATATTATTGCACTAATTTTTGTGCAACACGCCTATTGATTTGCACAAAGTTCAGTGCTGCAATTAAATCAATCCCCAAATTATTTACATCTTGTAGGGGACGGGTCTCACGTCCCCTGGTGCCCATTTCACCGTTACCGCAGGCGGGAGCAAGCCCCCGCCCTACGTTTTTACGTGTTTTCATTGGACTCGACATATTCAATAATATCGCCCGGCTGACAGCCCAAATATTTACAAAGAGCCTCAATGGTTCTTGTGTCAATATGTCCGCCATCATGAATTTTTTTCCAAGTTGCCTGACCGATAATTTTATCCTTTTTTGTAACGGTATATGAGGTTATGCCCTTTTCTGCAAATATTTTTAATAATTTTGAATAGCTTATCGGCATTGTATATACTTCCTTTCGACTTACTTATATTTTTAGTACAAAACCGTATCGCTAATTTTGGCTATATACACTATTGACTATAGCTAATATTTGCGATATAATTAAATTACCTTAAAACAGAAAGGAAAATCTGCCATGAAAAAGAATTTAGAAGAAATCAGGGAAGAACTGGAAACCGAAATAGACACGGCAAGAGCCTTGTTCGAGATAATGACGCTTATCCACACAGGTTCCTACAGCTTTGAGAAAAACGAAATTATCTTTAAATCCGTTAAAAACGCTTTTTCCCTGTTTTCGCAGATTTCCCTGGAACACGTACACAGTCTCGATACTATCGCGAACGAACTCATTGATTTTCACAACGACCTAAAAAACAAATAACGCCGTTTTCCGTTTACTGATTACGAACGGAAAATACCCACGATCTCCTCCATCTGGCTTGCCTCCTCCGAAACGGAATGAGCAATGTCCGCGCTTTCCACAGCGGTCTGAACGTTCTGAGCGACAACTTGGGATATCTGTTCTATCCTGCTGCGCACAGATGATATAGCCTCCACCTGACGGCCTGTCAGCTCGTTGATTATGCCCGCGTGCTCTGCGCTTTTCTCCGAGGATTCCATAACGCCGCTCATGCGCTCAGCGGTATTTTTGGCGATCTCCATTCCGTTTTTGACCGCTGCTAGCGAGCCTTGTATAAGGGAAGAAGTGTTGCTTGCAGCCTCCGCACTCTTGGTGGCAAGGTTCCTTACCTCGTCGGCTACCACAGCAAAGCCTTTTCCCGCAGCGCCTGCGCGAGCCGATTCAACAGCCGCGTTCAGGGCGAGTATATTTGTCTGAAATGCTATATCCTCGATAGTTTTTATAATGCTTTCTATCTTTTTTGAGGACTCGCTGATGTCCGACATAGCGTCAAGCATACGCTGCATTTCCCTGTTGTTTTCGTGTATCATTTCCGTGCTTTCTCCCGCGGCGGCCGACACCTTTGCGGACTCTTCAAAGCTGTTTTGCGTCTCCTCGGATATCCTTGTTATATCGTCCGCTATCTGAGCAATAGTGCGCTCCTGCTCCTCGGCTGCGCTGCTGATGCGTCCTGAAATGTCTTTCATAAGCTCCGCCGAACCGCTTACCTTTTCGGACAGCTCCGCAATACGTTCAACAACCTGCTTTTGCTGTGCGGCAACACGTTCGCTGCTTTCAGCCTGCTCCTGTACCTGCTGCACAAGCCCCTGCGCTTCGTCTGCCGAATCTTCGGAGTCCTTTATGTAACTAAGGCTGCAATCTACAAGATAGACTATCAGAGCGGCGCATATGTTGAGTCCCAGAAGTCCCTTAACAATAAATTCAAGGTTTTCGCCGTTGTAGAAGAAATCGTTGAATACTATTCCGACAAGTCCTGCCGCGTTCATGATTATCCAGTTTGCGAAAAGGTTTTTCTTGCTGTAATATATAGCTGCGATAGCCATTGAAGCCCCCATAAGCGGGAACATACCGTGAAGCTCATGCTTAAGAGCGGACATTACGATTATTATGAGAAGCTGTACCTGAGAAATGACAGTTCCACGAAAGGTAGTTGAGGTCTTTGCCAGTACCGTGTACGAAATTATTGCAACCACAATTCCGGAAACAGCAATAAGAGCGCCGGTAAGCACCGTTCCCGATACCGCGTTGATGATTCCGAAGACCACGCACACTATGACCACTATTATAATGTGCAGTCTCACCATTTTTTCCGAGGCGGACTTGCTTGCCGCCGCTTTTCCGAATATAGACATAACAATTCCTCCAGAAAACAAATTTTTACTTTTTGTGAAAGTTATACATCATTATTATAGCATAAAACCCTTGCTAAATTAAAGCTTTTGATGAAAATAACGGCAGGAAACCGCTTTAATTTAAAATTTTCAGACGGTAATAGCAAAAAATTTTGCTTCCGCAAACTCCCCCAAGGCTTCGGGATTCAGTATCACCTGCATACCCCGAGCTCCCGCGCTGACCGCTATCTCGTCAAACAGCACGGCGGTCTCGTCTATATAGGTCGGGAATTTTTTCTTCATTCCCACGGGGGAACACCCTCCGCGGACATAGCCCGTCACGCCAAGCAGGTCCTTGACATGAAGCATTTCACATTTTTTATTGCCGCTGATCCTTGCGGCTTTTTTCAGGTCAAGCTCTTCCGCGACAGGAACGCAGCACACGAAATATCCCGATTTGTCACCCTTCAGCACAAGAGTCTTGAATACCTGTTCTGCGGGCAGACCAAGCATTTCCGCCGCATGTATTCCCGACAGGTCGCTTTCGTCAACGGCGTATTCTGCGGTTTTAAAGGAGATTCCCGCCGCTTCGAGAAGCCGTACTGCATTTGTTTTATTCATAGCTTTCATTCTCCAAAAAACTTATTGATCCGGCTATCCAATCAGGAGCGTTTCCGTCAATCGAAATAATATTGCCGTTACGGTACTCTCCCGCCTCTGCAAATCCGTTTTCATTGCCGTAAAAATGAACCTCGTCGCAGCAAGGAATTTGCCAAGTCCTTAAACCGCTTTTCAAAGCGGCGCAGCACATCCTCGTCAGGTATGCTTTGTCCGCCTTTTCTGACTCTGGTTTTTTCCGCACAATGCTTTCCTCCGCCGAGTTTTGCGGTTATGACGTCCGTATCAAGGATTATCTTCAGATCGCTGAACGAGCCGCGTAAAACTCCCGTAAGACTGCTTTTTCCCCGACGTTCACTTCGCTTATTATGGTGTATTTTTCCATGGCATTCCTTCTTTCAAAAAATAAATGTCGACATACCTGGAATTACAGTCCGTGAGGCGATTCTACCTTTTTATCCGACTCCTGTATGGATACAAGGGTCATTTCGTTTCCGCGCTTTGATACTACGTATTCCACGTATTTTTCGGGACTCGGCTCTTCCTCCGACGTAAGAGTCAGCCACGCAGGCGTAGGGGAAACGTATCCTACCGTAAGGGTGTACCGTTCGCCAACGCGGGTCATGTCCTCAATATAGGGGGAATATGTGAAGTGCTTAGGGTTCGACGGTATTCTGTAGGATTTTATCGACTCGTCGTAATAGAACTGTACCTCCACGCCGATTATGGATTGGTGCTCGAAGCTGAGACCGGTTCCGAAAAGCTTTGTACCGTGCTGTTCCACGTCAAGCTCGGGCACGATTATCATGTCGAAGTCCGCTTCGTACTTGGATTTATCATCGTACAGGATAATATCCCAAAGCGCCGCCGTTATCAGAGTTTCGCTGCGGAGCTTTACCGTCTGGTTGAACGGCGCAGGGTCGCAGATGACTATGGGGTACACAAACCGCGCAAATTCGTTTTTCTGCTGGGTGTTGTCCGCAAAATCCTTTACAACGTCCACCGTAAACACCACTGTGGAGTAAAGTCCGACTATTGCAAGCAGGGAAACAATTATGCCGAACAGAAAATACAGCTTTCTGCGAAGCCCCTCCGGGTTTGAGTCTGGGGCGTCTGGAACTTCTATTTCCTCGGTAAACTCCGCCATCTCCTCATGGCTTTCGTCAAGAGCCTCGTCAAACATACGCTTGATGTTTTCAATGGAATCCTTGTCCTGTTTCTTTGCCGTCTTTTTTGCGGAATACCTGTCCTTTTCATCCGCAGGAACAAACTTCGGAGGTTTTTGTTCGTTGTGTTTATCATGTTTGTCCTGTTTATCCTGCGTTGTTTTTTTTCCGTTCTTTTTTCCGTTTCCCGTTTTTTTGCTTACATAGCTGTCATAGTCAAAAAAGTCTTTTTTATCATTGCTCATTGCTGCTTTCCTTTCATCGTATCTGTCCGCTGCCGTCGATAAGGTATTTCACCGAGGTAAGCTCACGCAGTCCCATGGGACCTCTTGCATGAAGCTTCTGGGTAGAAATTCCTATCTCCGCGCCGAAACCGAACATACCGCCGTCCGTAAAGCGGGTGGAAGCGTTTACGTACACCGCCGCCGCGTCTATTTCGTTCTTAAATTTTTCTGCGTTTGCAAGACTGTTTGTTACAATACATTCGCTGTGTCCCGTGGAGTACTTTCCTATATGTGCGACAGCCTCGTCGATATCCTTTACGACCTTTACTGAAATGATATAGTCTAAAAATTCCGTCGCATAGTCATCCTCTGAGGCGGGAACAACGCAGTCTCCGAGTATTTCTGCGGTCTTAGCGCAGCCGCGTATTTCCACGTTGTGATTGTCCAGACGAGCCTTTACCGCCGGCAGGAATTTTTCCGCGGCCTTTTCGTGTACCAAAAGCGATTCTACAGCGTTGCACACCGAAGGACGCTGAGTCTTGCCGTTATCGGCTATATTGACCGCCATTTCGAGATCGGCTGTTTCGTCCACAAAGACGTGGCAGTTTCCAACGCCGGTTTCAATAACGGGTACCGAAGCGTTTTCCTTGACCGCGCGGATAAGTCCTGCGCCGCCCCTTGGGATAAGCACGTCAAGATATTGGGTGCATTTCATTAACTGAGTTGTCACTTCGCGGGTAGTGTCGTCCACAAACTGTATGAGGTCTTTCGGAAATCCCGCCGAAGCTATTGCGTTTCTCATTATATCGCAAAGGCACTTGTTTGAGTTATAGGCTTCCTTGCCGCCGCGGAGAATGACCGCGTTTCCCGCTTTAAGGCACAGCACGGCAGCGTCCGACGTAACGTTCGGGCGGGACTCGTATATAATGCCGATGACTCCCATGGGTACTCTTACTTTTGTTATCCTCATTCCGTTGGGACGAACCGAGCCGCTTTCCGTGAGACCTACCGGGTCGTCAAGCTTTATGACGTCCTCAACGCCGGCGGCGATACCCGATATCCTTTCGGAGGTAAGCCTAAGTCTGTCCTGCATTGCCGCGGACATACCGTTTTTTTCGGCGGCTTCGAGGTCGGCTTTGTTAGCGGAGAGAATTTTTTCGGTATTTTCCGTAAGAGCGGATCTTATTGCCGCCAGAGCCTTGTTTTTTTGTTCTGTCGAAGCGCAGCGCAGGGCCTTTTCACAGGCTTTTGCGTTGGCTCCCAGTGTTTCGGCGTAATTCATAATAACAGATTCCTTTCCGTGACCTGCGGCTGGAGCTTGCAGGCGAAGTCCCCGAATAACATCATATAGAATAATTATATCACAAAGACGGTAATTGTCAAGGTATGAATTGACTATATCGGCAAAATTGATCTCCATATTAATTGCACCCGAGGAAATCATTTTCACAGCAATAAATTTCTGACCTTTAAAAATTTTTATCCTTGATTTGCAGGAAATAATATGCTATACTTTTTTTAAAAGAGAAAGGAAAATTCATATGAACGATACGATATATCTTTACGGAATGGTAATGTCAACGGAAAGCTTTGTGCTTCAGGGGGATTTTCCGCAAGCGGACGGTTACGGTGAAATATCGGAGAAACGAGCGGGTATCGGCGGGGAAACAGGCACCGCCGCCGCTGTGCTGGCTTCTCTCGGCTGCCAGGTCAGGGTAGGGGGGACTCATGTGGGAAATAAAAACCGCAGCCTTATACGCGGCTATGCAAAGGCTCACGGCATAGACGATGCCGAGCTTGCCGACGAGGATTTCGACGGCATTGTGGACTGGGTGATGATAAGCGGAAAGACAAGAACATGCTTCGGCGAGTGGGAAAAGCATTTTTCCCGTCCGGAACCGTTTTATGAGCCTCCATGCGAGGAAAGCATAAAGGCCTGTTCCGTGGTCGGCTGGGACAACTTTTGCGGCAAGGAGACCGCTGAGCTGTGCCGCCGCTACGGAAAAAAGTTTGCCGCCATAGACTGTATGCATGATTCCGATACAAACCGTTTCTGTGCGGTGAACGCCGTTTCCCACGAGTTTTTGGAGGGACGTTACCCGGGTAAGTCGCCCGAAGAGCTTTATAAGCTGTACACCGAAAATTCGGACGGGCTTATAATATTTACCTTTGGCGGCGATCCGGTAATGTACGGCAGAAAGGGGAGCAAGCCCCAATACTTCCAGCCCTATAAAGTAAAAGCCGCAAGTACCTTAGGCGCGGGAGACAGTTTCAAAGCGGGGACTATCTACGCTCTTGCACAGGGGTTTTCCGACGAGGATATCGTTCGGTACGGCTGCGCTGTGGCTGCCGCGGCTATAATGAAGTACCCTATATATGAATACCCGCCGGCGCTTGATGATGTAATGAACATATTAAATGGTTAATGACGTCCGCTTTTCCGAAGATAAAAATTGCCGAATGAAAGTTCATCCGGCAATTTTTTTGTTTATTTCATACTTACTTTGCGGAGTCGGTTAACGCTTTGACAATTTCGGGGTAAACCCATTCAAGAGTTTTTCTGTTTAACAAGCCGAAGTTTTCCGAACCGGTGCCGAAACCGCCGTTATCCCACCATACGCACGGTACTCCGTATTTTTTTGCGGTAGAAACATAATACTCGGCAATTTCGACTCTGCCTGCTGTATTGTTTTTATTTACAGAGCCGAACTCTCCGATAATAACAGGAATGCCCTTGCTAAGAAACAGCTTGTCAATATTTGACATTAATGTGTCTATTTCGCGCTTGCCGCCGTCTGAAAGAGTCTTTTCGCCTGAATCACCGTTAAACGCGGCATTATAGGGTATGTAGGCGTGTACCGAAACAATTATCCTGTCGTCGTCCGGAATTTCAAGAGCCGCCATTGTCGAATACGAGGAAGACGCCGCGTAAGGAGTTACCATAAGCAGACGAGTCTTGTTGTACCCGCTTCCCGCTCTTACAGTGCTTACAAACGCTTTATGCAGACGGTTGATGACTTCCCATTCCGCCTTGGTTCCGCCGCTCCATTCCTTTGCCGAGCCTTCGGTGCGTGGTTCGTTAAGTCCTTCGAAAATAAGCTTTTCGTCGTAGTCCTTGAATCGTTCCGCTATTTGCTTCCAAAGTGTTTTGAATTTCTTGGTAACATCTTTTTCGGAAGCGGCGTCAAGCTTTATCCAGCTGTTATCATGGTGGGTGTTAAGAATAATGTACATTCCGTTGTCGTAAGCGTAGTCAACCACTTCCTGAACGCGGTCGAGCCATTCCTTGCTGACATTTCCGTTTGAGTCCATATGTTCGCCCCATGAAACGGGTATGCGGATCGTGTTGAAACCGGCTTTTTTAACGGCGGTGATCATAGCCTTCGTTGTTTTGACATTTCCCCATGCGGTTTCATGTGCGAGGTCTCCGGATATCCAGTCTCCTATACTGTCAAGGGAATTTCCAAGATTCCAGCCTATTTTTAAATCTGCAACGATCTGCTTTGCTGAGTTACTGCTGCCGGATGTTTTATTTGGGGATTTTTTTGCTGCGTTTGTTACGGTGACGGTGCATACCGCCTTGTACGTGGTATCCTTTATCTTTACGGTGATCTTTGCCGTACCCGCATTTACAGCTGTTACAACTCCTTTTTTGACAGTGGCGACGGACTTGTCCGACGAGCTCCACTGAACGGTTGCTTTTTTGTATCCCGTGACGGACGGTTTAAGAGTGCAGGTCTCGCCTGCGGAAAGCGTTACCTTTGTTTGATCGAGCTTAATACTCTTTTTTGCCGCGGAAACGCTTACCGACATTGTGCAGATGCAAAGCAGCACAGCTAAAAACGCGGCGGTTATTTTTTTTAGTTTCATATGGAACCTCCGTTCAAAATATTATTAATTAATTTTAACAGATTTTCTCCCTGAATGCAATAGTATATTGTGTAAAATTTACCGTCAAAATGAAAATAAGATGAAAAATTATCCTGTCCTGTTGAAAAAATGTTAAGAGTTTGCTATAATATTTCTATTACAACTTTATGTGAAAGGAGAGCTCCGTAAGGGAGCGCAGCCGTCTATGAAAAAGCTTTTGTTTGTATTCAATCCGCGTTCGGGAAAAGGTCAGATCCGTCAGCATCTTATGGCGATAGCAGACACCTTTGTAAAAGGCGGATACGAAGTTACTGTTCACCCCACTCAGGCTCAGCTTGACGCTTATGAAAAGATATCCTCAAGGTGCGAGGACTTCGACGCCGTGGTGTGCAGCGGAGGAGACGGCACTCTTAACGAAGCTATAAAGGCGCTTATGACTTCGGGAAAGCGCGTTCCGCTGGGATATATCCCGTCCGGTACGATGAACGATTTCGCTTCCAGCCTGGGCATTCCGAAGGATATGCCGGAAGCTGCCGCAAGGATCGTGGAGGGACAGCTTGTTACCGTTGACGTGGGTTCGTTCAACGATGAATATTTCACCTATATCGCCGCTTTCGGAGCTTTTACCGATGTAAGCTATGAAACTTCCCAGCAGATGAAGAATATGTTCGGAAGCCTTGCTTATATAATGGAGGGCATGAAGCGGCTCAATACCGCCAAGTCCTATCATGTTACCGTTACTCACGACGGAGAAACTATTGAGGACGATTTTATTTTTGGCATGGCTTCAAATTCCACATCGGTAGGAGGCTTCAAAGGACTTAGCGGTACGGAAGTTTTGCTTGACGACGGAGTTTTTGAGGTGCTGATGATAAGAATGCCTAAAAGTCTTGCGGAATTTCAGCTTACCATAAATTCATTTTTGAAGCGGGAGCTTGACTCAAAGTATTTTGTATCGTTCAAGGCAAAGCAGGTGGAGTTCCATTCGGACGGCGATCTGCCTTGGACTTTAGACGGAGAGTTCGGCGGAAACTGCCGAAACGTTACCATAAAAAACAATTACCGCGCCGTGAACATATTTGCTCCGAAGCCGGGAGCGGTTATCGCTGCCTCAGCCGGTGAGGATACCGGGGAAGATACAGCGGGATAAAAACAGAGGACAGACCGATCTAACCAGGCCTGTCCTCATTATTTATAACATTATGCATTGCTTACGCTGTTTTATCGAGCATTCCGCCTCTGCCCTCCGTAGGGTCGAACAAGCCTACGCCGTATCTGTCGCTGTCATTCCCGCTTCTTGTAACTGTTTTTGTGGTACCGCCCGAAACAAAAACCTTTCCGCATTCTGGACATATCCCTGTGTGGATAGTAACGCTTTGGGATACGATCTCTTTTCCCTCGCGGTCGGCTTTAGCCTGATTCCTGCTGACGTGCTCCTGTTCATGACTTCTTACGGCAGCGCCGGCAGCTTTTGGGTCTACCCTTGTGGGAGTCTGGAAAGATACGCCCGAATCGTCGGAACCGTCCTGATACTTCCTGTTTTGGCAGGTCTGGCACTCAAAGGAGTCGAAGCGGCGTTTCCTGTCCGTCTCGTCTGATATTCTGCTGTACCCGCCAGAACGGTTTCCGCTGCCGCCCGGAGAAATTTTTCCGCCGCGGTCTATCGGAGACGTTTCCGTTCCCATGTTTCCCGCCGTATTTTTTCTGAAGACCGAAATTCCGCCGAATCCGCGGTATCCTCCTAAAAAGCCTTGCGCCGCTCCCGAAATTCCCGTGCCGATAGGTTCAACAGCCATAAAAGTTCCTCCTCTGCCGATAAATTTATATATAATTACTATAGCATATTTTTCCTGAAAAATCAAGAAAAATTTTTATTTTGCTTTAATAAATTTAACCGGACAAAAATCTTGACGAACACCTGTTTTAGTGGTATACTTGTTTATGCAGAAAAATAAAAAGGAGCGGCCGTACTATGAACAAAAAGGAAGTTGCGGAGATCAGGAAAAATTTTACCGACAGCAGCGGTTTTTTTACCCTTAACCATATTCTGACAGCCTATGTTGACCCGCAGAAAAATATCCTATGCAAGGATAACAAACTGTATTCCCTTATACCGGAGGACGAGGGCGCTGTCATGCTGGAGTCCCTAAAAAAAATCCTTGGAGGAAGTCTTGGCAAGAATCTTACCGAATACGGCTTTCCCAACGAGGAATACGCCGAGGACGGCGCTCAGAACGACCTTTACGCCGCCGTCAAAGGCAAGCTTGAGGACGAGGTATCCTGCGACAAGCTGCTGACAAGGATCGTAAACAATATGGAGTACGAAATGGCATACACTGTTATTATAGGGTACTGTTCCTACAGCGTTATGACCCGCGACAAAAATGACGAAAGCTATGACGATGCAGCCGAGGAATATAACTTTATTGCTGCGGCAATATGTCCCGTCAATACCGGAGACGACGGTCTGATGTTCGACAGGGAGAACTCCTCAATTGTCAAAAAAGCCAACACCGATCTCATTATCAGCCGCACGCCTACGGACGGATTTTTCTTTCCGGTTTTCAGCGACAGAAGTCCGGATGTGAACAGGGTGATGTACTACACCAAAACCCCCAAGAAGCCAAATATTTCTGTGGTTGAGAACGTTTTGGGCTGCAATTTCGTCATGACCTGCCAAAGCGAAAAGGAAACTTTTCAGCAGGTTCTAACCGACGTGGTGGGAGACGAACTCAGCTATACGGTGATTACCCAGGTCAACGAGGCTCTTAGGGACATTGTGACAAGCTCCAAAAATGAGACCGAAATGCCTCTTATCGACGACAGCAAGCTTCACGGGATACTTTTTGACGCAGGAGTCAGCAGCGAAAAGCTGGACGCTCTTCCCGCCGTTTTCAAAGAAAAGGTGGGCGAAGCGGACGGTCTTACCGCTGAAAATCTTGTGGAAAACAAAATGGTGCTCGCAACTCCCGAGATAACCATAAACATCAGCAGGGAAGCCGCCGAAAAGGTGCGTACAAGCGTTATAGGCGGCAGACGCTGTCTCGTTATAGACCTTGACGACCCGAGCATTTCCATAAACGGACTGGTTACTGACGTTACATAATTTTCAGAAAATTGTGTTGATTTTAATTTAAAAGAATAGTATAATACTATAGTTGTATTTTATGGGGACGGCTTGTTTCCGTCCTTACATATTTTAATCCTAATAACCAATAAAACTATAGACAAAAAATCTTCACATAATCCATATATGCAAGATTATGCTCGATTTTTTATATAGTTTTTAATTGGTTATTAGTATAAGGAGTTTTGCTATGAACGACGCAATAATGAAAAAATTTGACTGCATTGAAAATATGATAGGACATACTCCGCTGCTGGAAATTTCTCTGACCTTCAAGGGCAAACCCCGCAAGGTCTACGCCAAGGCGGAGTACCTCAATCTTACCGGAAGTATCAAGGACAGGGTGGCTTTTCACATAATGAAAAAGGCGTACCGCGAGGGTACGCTTAAACCGGGAGACATTGTCGCCGAAGCCACAAGCGGAAACACGGGCATAGCCTTTTCCGCCATGAGCAGCTATCTCGGACATAAAGCTGTTATCTTCATGCCAGACTGGATGAGCCGCGAGCGCATCAATCTAATGAAAAGCTTCGGCGCGGAGGTACGGTTGGTTTCCCGCGGGGAAGGCGGCTTTCTCGGTTCGATAAAAATGACCGAGGAGCTTGCGGCAAAGGGAGGAGTTTTCCTGCCGGGACAGTTTTCCAACGAGGACAACTGCGAAGCCCATTTCGTTTCCACAGGCGAAGAGATAATCCGTCAGCTTTCTTCGGCGGGACGTACTGCCGACGCTTTTGTTGCGGGAGTAGGCACGGGCGGTACGGTAATGGGCGTGGGCAGACGGCTCAGGCAGGAAAATCCAAAATGCGAAATGTATCCCCTCGAGCCCCTTAATTCTCCTACCCTTTCCACGGGCTATAAGGTGGGAAATCACCGTATACAGGGCATTTCCGACGAATTTATCCCGTCTATACTGAAGCTTGACGAGTGCGGAGAGGTTGTGTCCGTGGACGATATTGATTCAATAATCATGGCGCAGAGGCTGTCCCGCGAGTTCGGCATTGGAGTGGGTATATCTTCTGGAGCCAATCTTCTTGGCGCGGTCATTGCGGGAAACCGTCTCGGCGATGATTCTACTGTTGCCACCGTCTTTGCGGACGACAACAAAAAGTATCTATCCACCGATTACTCAGAGGAATTTACTCCGGCTCCCGACAGTATGAGCAGGGATATCGAGCTTATCGGAGTAAGAGCTATAGCTTCACTGTAAAACTGTAAAACTGTAAAACAAGAATCCGCGGAGAAACATTACCTGTTTCTCCGCGGATTTTTATTTGGACGAATCAATATATTTCCAGTAGCCTTTAAGATATACGGCTCCTGATATTACCGTAAGAGCGGTCGCTGTCCAAATCAGGATTTGGTACACAACAGCTGCCGTTTCGGCGGCGCGTCCCTCAAAGGAAAAGCACATTCCCAGCATGATGACCACCTGCGCGACCATTGTAAACGCGGTTTTCAGCTTTCCCCATATACCTGCGGCGACGACTACTCCCTCATTTGCGGTAACGAGCCGCAGACCGGATACCATAAATTCCCGCGCAACGATTATTATTACGGGAACAGAGCCTATAACGCCGCGCTCCACCATGCACATCAGCGCGGAGACTACAAGCACCTTGTCCGCAAGAGGGTCGAGGAACTTTCCGAAAGTGGTTACAAGATTCCTGCTGCGAGCGATGTGTCCGTCCAGCGCGTCTGTGGCGGAGGCAGCCACAAATATCGCAAGAGCAATAACCGGACTGAAAGGTACAATGTCAGTCAGCATAAAGAACACGTAGAACGGTACGAGTATTACTCTTAACAGTGTAAGCTTATTTGGCAAATTCATCTGCTATTTCTCCAATCAGATCGTAGTCAAGCATATCCGTGATCCTGACTTTAACAAATTTTCCCGGTATCTGCCGCTTGTCAGGGGAGGTAAAGAATATTTTTCCGTCGATCTCTGGAGCGTCGGAGGCGCTTCGTCCGAAGTAGCATTCGCCGTAACGGTCAAAGCCCTCGATGACTATTTCAAGCGTACTTCCAACAAACTCCTTGTTTTTCTTGACGGCAATGATCATCTGCTGTTCCATAATAACTTCGGCGCGGCGCTGCTTTACGTCCTCATCAAGCTGACCGTCCATATCTGCGGCGGGAGTCTTTTCCTCAGCGGAATAAGCAAAACAGCCGAGACGGTCGAATTTCATGTCGCGGACAAATTCCGCAAGCTTTCCGAACTGCTCCTCTGTCTCTCCCGGAAAACCGGTGATAAGGGTAGTCCGAAGGGTTATTCCGGGAACCTTAGCCCGTATTTTTTCTATAAGCTTCCTCAGGGATTTTTCGTCCCCAGGTCTGTTCATACGCTTTAAAATTTCCCCGTCGCAGTGCTGGATAGGCAGATCCATGTACTTGACGATCTTTTTCTCGCGCGCCATAACGTCCAGAAGTTCGTCGGTGATCCGTTCTGGGTAGCAGTACAGAACGCGTATCCATTTGAGCTGTTCTATTTTGCAAAGCTCCGTCAGAAGCTCGGGCAGCATAAGCTTGCCGTACAGGTCTGTGCCGTAGCGCGTGGTGTCCTGAGCTATAACGTTCAGCTCTCTTACCCCGTTGCTGACAAGGCGTTTGGCTTCCTCGATAAGCTCGTCCATGGGAACGCTGCGGAAACGTCCGCGTATGTACGGTATCGCGCAGTAGGAACAGCGGTTGTCACAGCCCTCGGCGATCTTAAGGTATGAGGAAAACGAAAGCGTGGTCTGCACCCTGTCCCCGGTAAGAGCGAGATTTTCCTTGTCTCCGAAAGCCTGTATGCGCTCATCCGCCATAATTTTTTCAAGTATAGAAACTATATCGCTGTTGCAGCCTATGCCGACAACGGCGTCAGCCTCCGGAATAAGCTCGGCGA
Organism: uncultured Oscillospiraceae bacterium; assembly: GCA_910586535.1. Classification (GTDB taxonomy): domain Bacteria; phylum Bacillota; class Clostridia; order Oscillospirales; family Ruminococcaceae; genus RGIG8773. Next base: position 120,789 of record CAJUHS010000005.1, on the reverse strand, counting down.
CCTCCTCGCGGTAACGCTCCGCAAGGCAGCCTGTGATAACGATTTTTTTGATACGTCCCTCTTTTTTCAGTGTTGCAAACTCCAGAATAGTGTCGATAGCTTCCTGCTTTGCGGACTCGATAAAACCGCAGGTATTTATTACAGCGATATCCGCCAGAGCTGCGTCGCTGACAAGCTGATAACCCGCCTCGCGTATACTGTAAAGCATTCTTTCAGCGTCAACCTGATTTTTTGTGCAGCCCAATGAAACCATACCAACTCTGATAGACATTTCAAACATTCCTTTTTTATGATTTCGGTATCCGCCGAAAACAGCGGATACCCTTTTTACTATGGAAACAAAGTTTCCGGATTATTTTTGTCAGCCCGTCAGCCCGTCAGCTCGTCAGCTCGTCAGCTCGTCAGCCCGTCAGCCCTGATATTCCTCGATGCGTACGCTTTCCATCATAACCTGCGTAAGAGGCTTGTCGTTTTCGGGATTGGTTTCTACTTCAGCTATCTTGCGTACAACGTCCATTCCGTCGAATACCTGTCCGAAAACGGTGTAGCCTCCGTCAAGGAAAGGTACTCCGCCTGCCTCATTGTATTTCGCGGCAACGTTTGCGGGCCAGTTGTACTTAGTTGAATCGGCGGCGTAAAGCTCCTCGCAGGTGTTCTGCATATAGCCGTCGGGAGTGTTCACAATATAGAACTGGCTTCCGTTAGTGCTTGTGGCGCCCGAATTTGCATAAGCTACCGCGCCCGTAAAGTGGTACAGATTTTCGGACGTACCGCCGTCAAATTTTTCACCCCAGATAGATTTGCCGCCTGTGCCGTTGCCCTTGGGGTCTCCGCCCTGATTCATAAAGTTAGGTATTACTCTGTGAAAAATCAGTTCGTCGTAGTATCCCATTTCAGCGAGTCCGATGAAGTTTTCAACGCCTTTGGGAGCGTCCTCGGGGAAAAGCTTGATTTTTATCTCGCCCATATCCTTTACGGTTATGACCGCGATTTTTTCTCCCGGCTCGGGCATATTGAAGTTGTGGATATCCACGTCGGGAAGCCACTGCACCGTGCTTGCGTCAACGTTTCCGTCCCCGTCGGTAACGGCTGTGCTGCCGCTGTCTGGAGTACCCTTGCAGCTGGCTAAAACCAAAGTTGATACTGCCGCGGCAGCCAGTACTGAAATTATTTTTTTAATGTTCATAAACATGATCATTCCTTTACAAAAGCAAATTTTGATATAGCAATATACTTTAATATTATACACCAAAAAAACCGTTTTGTAAAGTACAAATTTTTCCTGCGGACAATATTGCCTGAAAAGCTTTGCGATTGCGGGGTATGGTAAGTAAAATACCGATAAAATCCCAAATAATATTGACAAGCAATACTATATGATATATAATATATTTTAAGGGGGGCTTTACTATGCCAAAATCAAACGAATACGACAAAAAGCTTGCTGAGGAGATAGAAAAACGCATATCGGAAATGGAGTCAGGGGATTATAAATTTCCGAAGCGTTTCGGGAAAAGAGACTATATAGTTCTTGCGGCGGTATGCGCGGTATGCCTGATACTGATAATAGCCGGGGGGTGTCTGCAATGAAAGAAAACGTTAGCGTTAACGAACAGATTGAAAAGGAAGCTCTGTTCGGAATTTCACCCGTCCTTGGAAAAGAGAAGCTTTACGGCTTTCCGGACGCTGTGCTGATACTGTCCGGGTACTGCATTGCTACATGGAGCTACACTCAGGGCTCGTATCTTGCTACGCTGGTAGGCTTCAAACAGCTTCTTATCGGGGCTTTTGCGGGAGCTATACTTATGCTTGCCATATATCAGCTTCCGGTAATACTTTCTGTGCGCTACGGAATAGACATCTGGATATGGCTCAAAGCCGTTTTCGGACACAAGGGCGTTACCATAATGACCGTTGTGATAATCCTCATAAATTTCCCTTGGTATGCGGTCTGCGCCGACCTTTTTGCCTCATCTATGGGAAATCTTGCCGCCCTTTTCGGAGTTGCCGTGCCGGACTTTGCTCCGCTTGTGCTGAGACTGCTCTGCGTTGCCGCAGGTACGGCTGTTGCTTACAAGGGCATCGGAGCGATAACCCACACCACAAGGATACTCGTTCCGCTGCTGCTTGCTCTGGGCGGACTTGTGGTTCTCATAGGCTTTACAAAAGTACCGTTTGAGGTTATATGGAACTACAAGCCCGATGTGAGCGGTTATTCCGACAGCATTATTCCCTACATAATTTCCATAGAAGCAAATTTCGCCTTTGTGATAACTCTTGTAGGCGGAATGGGGGAAGTTCCAAGGCTTGCCAAAAAAGAAAACGCAGGTTTCTGGGCGGGCGTTATCGGGCAGGGAGTTTCCGGTTCGTTTTTCGTTGTGGTCGGAGCTGTAATGGCGATAGCAATGCAGTACGTTACGGGTGAAATGATCGACGACCCGACCCTTATGCTTTCGGCTCTTTCCGTTCCTGCGCTTGCTCTCAGCTCGCTGCTGCTGGTGGCGTTTGCAAATATCGGTACTCAGGCTGTAGGCTCATATATTTACGGAGTAATGCTCAAATCCTCGTTCAAACGCGCCGATTACCGCACGCTGATAATCATTCTCGCGCTGTATGCAGGACTGCTTTGCGTATGGGGAAAAATCGTGGAGTACTTCGGTTCTTTCCTGACTATAAGCGCGTGTATATACGCTCCTCTTGCAGCCTTGCTTTTCACGGACTTTTTCTTTGTAAGGAAACAGAAGCTTGCCCTGCGATCCGCTTTTGGACTAAACGGATATAACGCCTATAATTATACTCGTGGTATAAACTGGATAGGTATTCTCTGCGCAGCCGCAGGAGTGGCTATGTCCCTGCTGGTGTACGATCCCGTAACCGGAGAGATACACAACATGACTCTTTTCAGGCTTACCCCTACGGGCTTTTCCTTTCTGGGAACCGGTCTGCTGTATCTGCTTTTAAGTCTTGTTCCCCCTGTGAGAAAATATCTTCTTGCGGACAGGGATGAGATAACGGTCTGACGGAAAGAGGTGCTTAAAATGAAAACCAAAAGACCCGTTTTTACTCCCTTTGACCGCTGCCGTGTACCGCCGAAACAAAATCTTTTCTTCATGCCCGCCATATGGCTTTTGTGCAAGGCGATAACTGCGCAGTCAAAGCTGCGGATAAACCGCGTCAATATGAAAGGCTTGAAGCCGCCGTTTCTGGTTCTGGGTACTCATCATGCGTTTATGGACTTTATCGTGTCTCCGCTGGCGGTTTTTCCTTACAGGGCTAACTATGTTTCCGAGCTGGAGGGATTTGAAAACTACGGAGAGTGGCTTTACCGTCAGGCCGGCTGTTTGGGTACGCGGAAATTCGTCAACGACATAGCTCTGATAAAGAACATCAAAAAGGTAATGGAGCGCAGGGGGATACTGGTTCTGTACCCCGAAGCCCGCTATGCAAACGTTGGAACAAGCTCCGCGCTGCCAAAATCGGTGGGAAAGCTTGCCAAGTATCTTGACGTTCCTCTGGTAACTTTAAATATGAGAGGAAACTATTTGCAGTCACCCATATGGAATCTGGCAAAGCGTAAGGAAGTTCTGCTGGACGCGACCGTAACCCAAATATATACCCGTGAGGAGCTGAAAAAAGATTCCGTTGACGAAATAAACGCTAAGATTGCCGAATTTTTAAGCTACGACGAATATGAGTATCAGTACCGAACCAAAATGGCAATAGCCTATCCCAAACGTGCGGAGGGCATTGAAATGCCGCTTTATAGGTGTCCCGACTGCGGTGCTGAGTTTGAAATGCATACAAGCGGAGAGGAGATATTCTGCGGGAAATGCGGAGCAAAGCGCATTATGACTGAATACGGCAGAATGGTCCGTCCCGACGGTTCGGAGGACAGTTTTTCGCACATTCCAGACTGGTACGAGTGGGAGCGGGACTGCGTTAAAAAGGAAATAGACTGCGGTGTGTACAGTCTGGATATGAGGGTTAAAATAGAGTCTCTGCCGAACGCGGTAAACTTTATCGACCTTGGCGAGGGCAGGCTTATCCATAATGAAAACGGCTTTAAGCTTACCTTCATGGATTACGGCGATACGGCGGAAAAAACGCTTTCCTTTGCGCCGCTGACAATGACGTCGGTACATACCGAGTACAACTACCGTGGAAAGGGACAGTGCGTTACCCTGTCCACCCTTGACAACACCTACTTTATCTACCCGATTGAAAAAGGCTTTAACGCCACAAAGATACAGTTCGCCGCAGAGTACCTTTACGAAAGGTGCAAGGCGGGTCTTTACGTTTCAAAATAATAGGAGATTATTTTACAAAAAGACTTGCATTTTGTAAAATATTTATGTATAATTGATTTAATATATTTTTTACAAAGGAGCATATTTCTTATGGACGAATTTAACAATAATCCTTTCAATGAAGAAAAAAGCGGCGGAATCCCCGAGAATCCGTATATGCAGCAAGGACGGCAGGAGCAGCCGCCGCAGCAGTTCCAGCAGCCGCAGAACTATGATCCCTACAATCAGCAGCCTGTTCAGGGTCAGCAATACGCTCAGAGTCAGCAGCAGTATGATCTGCCTCCGCAGAACGGTCAGAACGGTCAGAACGGTCAGAATCCTTACGGTGTACAGGGAGGCTGCAATTATAATCAGCAGAATATCCCGCAGAGCGGTTATGTTCCTCCGCAGGGGTATTACGCAAATCAGGGATATGGTTACAACGCTCCATATCAGCAGCAGTCCACGGGCATGGCGGTGGCTTCCCTTGTACTGGGAATAATTTCTATCTGTACGGGGCTTTTCATGTTCTCATTCCCGTTTCTTTTTCTTATGCCTATAATCGGTATTATCCTCGGTATAGTTTTTAAGTGCAAAAAGCTTCCTGTGGGAAAAGGAATGTCTACAGCGGGAATAATCACTTCGGCTATAGGACTTGCCATTCCGATTGCCTTGCTTGCGTTTGTGGTAGGTATGCTTCTGACCAACGGCGCGGAGCTTATGCAGTACTTAAAGCAGATTTCTCCCGACCAGTACGAGCAGCTTTACGAGATATACGGCGACCAGTTCCCGCAGTGGTTTGACGCCGCGGTTTCGTTTTTAATAAAATAATTGCTTGTGATAAACGAAGGACAATGCTTAGCGGGTTCGGTTCTATTGACCGTTCCCGCTTTTGTTTTTCTCAGGATTTATTATTGCTTATTTGAAATTTCGGATCGGAACGCACAGCACAGGAGTACAAACCGAAAGCCGGTCGAAAAAAATATTGCGGAATTGTAACAAATTTCAAAATGTATTGACAAGCATATTATATGTGGTATAATATACAGCGTGGGTGCTTGAAAGCTTAATCTATAGCGCTGACAAGCTTTGGAGGGATTTTGTGGAAACTATACCGTTTCTTGAATACAGTCTGTATCAGATGTTTCATATGTTTATTTTCTGGTCGTTTATCGGCTGGTGCATTGAGGTCTGCGATATGACTCTGGAGACCGGCGAATATCAGAACCGCGGCTTTCTGAATATGCCTATCTGTCCTATTTACGGTTTCGGAGTGCTTATGGTGGTTATTTTTTTCAGACCTATCGCGCACACGTTCCTGCTGCTTTTTTTTGCGTCCATGACATTGTGTACCGTGTTTGAACTGCTTATCGGTCTGGGTATGGAAAAGCTTTTCGGCGCAAGGTGGTGGGATTATTCCAATAAAAAGTTTAACTTTAAGGGTTATATATGCCCTGGAATTTCCATTCTTTGGGGACTCGGCTGCGTTATCGTTGTAAGGGTTGTTCACCCCATGGTGGAAAAGGTGGTTGACCGTATCCCGGTAAAGCTGGGGCTTGCGCTTATAGCGGTCTGGTCTGTGCTTATAGTGATAGACCTGATATCGTCCATATGCGCGGTAAACAAGCTCAATAACCGCCTGAAGCAGATCGATGAGATTTCCAAGATAATGCTTATGAGCGCAGTCAAGATAGGCGAGAATCTTTCGCACGAAACACTTGACGTCAAGGAAAAATACGATAAATTAATAGAGGCAAGGGACGCAAAGACCCAGGCTTTGAAACAGCGTTACGAAAAGATCGTCAGCGCGGCGGATTTCAAGATCGGCGAGTGGAAGGAACGCTACGAGGGACTTGTGAATCTGCGCGACAGATCTGTGGAGCGTTTGCTTAAAGCGTTCCCGCATATGAGGTCTATATCTTATTCGGAGTCTATGGAAACTCTGAGGAAACGTCTGAACAGTCGTATTTCCCTGAGCAGGTCAAGAAGCGATAAAAATGCTGAAAACGTTGGGGACGATGCGAACGGCGGAAAATGAATTTTCGTAGCCCTCGGCTTTTTTAGGATAAAATATTACCTCAAAGCTATTGACATAACAGCCTGAATATGGTATACTTATATAAGTTTGGACAACCTTTAAGTTGATCCCGTGAGATCGGCAAGGCAGTCGCTTATATTTATGATTTTTACGGCGGGGACCGCTGTGTACCGAAAGGGTATCATTGTGCGCTTTTCGCTGTGATCGGAATATTGTAAGCTTTTAGCCTGTCTGCTCTTGCGGACAGGTTTTTTGTTTGGAGGCGGGGCTGTGCAGAACAATCAGGACAGAAAGGTCATAATGGACGAAAGCGCAATGACAAGGGCGATAGCAAGGATATCATACGAGATACTGGAGCGCAACAAAGGGGCGGAGTCACTGTGCTTTATCGGGGTGCTTTCGCGCGGCGCATATCTGGCAAAGCGGATTTCCGACAAGCTTGGCGAGCTGGAGGGAGTCGCTCCCGAGACCGGTATTCTCGACATCACCGATTACCGCGACGACGGCAGATCCTCCCGAGGGGAGGACAGGACGGACATTCCCTTTGACGTAAGGGATAAACGGGTCGTAATTGTGGACGATGTTATTTTTACCGGACGAAGCGCACGCGCCGCCATGGACGCAGTTACAAAGCGCGGCAGACCACGCAGTATTCAGCTTGCGGCCCTGGTGGACAGGGGTCACAGAGAGCTGCCGATACGTCCCGATTATGTGGGTAAAAACGTTCCGACTTCGCGGGACGAGGCGGTTCGGGTCATGGTAAGGGAGATAGACGGAAACGATATGGTAGTTATTCTGGAACGGGAGGAGCGGCAATGAGTATTCTGTTAAAAAATGTACGGGCTGTGGACGACATGAAGGACTTTTTCTGCGATATATTTATTGACAGCGGCAAGATCATGTCGGTAGGGAAAAATATTTCCCGCGAGGCTGACAGAGTAATTGACGGCGGAGGCAGACTGATAGTTATTCCCGGACTTTTTGATATGCACGTGCATTTCCGCGATCCCGGCCAGACACATAAGGAGGACGTTCTTACAGGCTGCGCTGCGGCTCTGGCGGGAGGTGTAACGGGAGTTGTTTGTATGCCCAACACTAATCCTCCGATAGATAGTGCGGATACGGTGCAGTACATTCTTGACAAGGCAAAGGGAACGGGTGTTGACGTTTATCCTGCTGGCTGTATTACCAAGGGAATGAAAGGTACGGAGCTTTACGACTGGGGACAGCTTGGGGTAAAGATAATTTCCGACGACGGCAGACCTGTCGAGAACGGAGAGCTTATGCGCCGCGCTTTGGAGGAAAGCAATAAGAACGGACTGCTTGTGGCTTCCCACTGCGAGGATCTGAGTATCATAAACGGAGGTATCGTAAACAAGGGCGAGGCTTCGGAAAAGCTTGGCGTAAAGGGTATGGACAGAGCCTCTGAGGACAGCGTTACTGCGCGGGAGATAGCTCTGGCGGACTCCTGCGGGGCAAGGATACACATATGCCACGTTTCAACAAAGGGCAGCGTTGGACTTATCCGCGACGCGAAAAAGCGCGGCATAAAGGTAACCTGCGAGACCTGTCCCCATTATTTTTCGTACACGGAGGAAAAGGTTTTATCACGCGACGCTGACTACAGAATGAACCCTCCCCTCCGCACAGAGGAGGACAGGCAGGCAGTTTTGGAAGCTGTTTTGGACGGTACGATCGACTGTATAGTTACCGACCACGCTCCCCATACGGCAGAGGAAAAGGCTGACTTTGAAAAGGCTCCAAACGGAGTTGTGGGTCTGGAAACGTCGCTGGCGGTTACTCTTACGCAGCTTTTTCATACGAAAAAGCTTCCGCTTATAAGGATAGCGGGGCTTATGTCGGTGGCTCCACGAAAGCTTCTTGGAGTACCGGTCACGCGCATTGAAAAGGGCGCGAAAGCCGATCTTGCGGTCATTGATCTTGATATGGAGTGGACGGTTGAACCGGAAAAGCTTCGGTCAAAGTCCCATAACACGGTGTTCAAGGGTGAAAAGCTCAGGGGACGAGTTGTTACTACTATTTCGGACGGCGTTATACGCTACGAAGTTGACAATTGACAGTTAATTGTACGGTTACATTTTAATATAACTTTCAACTGTATACCATTAACTGTCAACTAAAAGAAAGGGAGAGATATTATGTCATTCGACAGACTTATTAAAAAAATTATTGAAACGGGAAATCCCACTGTGGTGGGACTCGACCCTAAGCTGGACTACGTTCCCGCGTACCTCCGCGAGGAAGCTTTCAAGGACAAGGGCAGGGACTTAAAGGGCGCGGCGGCGGCTCTGCTCCGCTTCAATAAGGCTATTATTGACGCAGTGTGCGATATTGTTCCCGCGGTAAAGCCGCAGGCGGCGTATTACGAAATGTACGGTCACCATGGCGTTAAGGCGCTGTACAAAACTATTGAGTACGCAAAGAAAAAGGGTATGTTCGTCATTGTGGACGGCAAGCGCAACGACATTGGCGCTACTATGGAGGCGTACGCTAACGCATACCTCGGCACAGCTAACGTTGACGGTCTGGACCTTGAGGGCTTCAGCGCGGACGCTCTTACAGTGAACGGCTACCTCGGTACGGACGGTATCGTCCCCCTGACGGAGCTTTGCAAAAAGAACGACAAGGGTATCTTTGTGCTTGTGAAGACCTCCAACAAGTCCAGCGGAGAATTGCAGGACAGAGTTCTGGACGACGGCAGGACGGTTTACGAGACAATGGGCGGTATGTGCGAGAAGTGGGGAGAAGAGACTATCGGTATGTACGGCTACTCCGCGGTTGGCGCGGTGGTGGGAGCGACCTATCCCGAACAGCTTGAGGAAATGCGGGCAAAGCTTCCTCACACGTTTTTCCTTGTCCCCGGCTACGGAGCGCAGGGCGGCGGCGCGGAGGGCGTTGCAAAGGCTTTTGACCGCAAGGGGCTGGGAGCAATAGTTAATTCCTCCAGAGCGGTAATGTGCGCCTACCAAAAAGAGGAGTGCGACCCCCGCGATTTCGCGGGTGCGGCAAGGCGCGAGTGCATTAGAATGAGAGAGGATATTACGGGATTTGTTACGGCTTTGAAAAAATAAGTCCGGCGGCTGCTAATACTGATAACCGATAAAAGTATAGATAAAAAATCTGCGCATAAATAAATCCTATATGCAAATTTTTGCTTGATTTTTATATGCTTTTTAATTGGTTATTAATATAAATCGAAATTTGAGGAGAAGTTTTTCTATGGAAGTGTTATTCGGAAAACCGTCCGATATTGAACAGTGGATAAATTTGGTCAAGCGTGTAAGCTGGAATTTTCCCGGACTGGAAACGGATAAGAGCATAGAAGAACATTCGTAGACAGTGCTGAAATTTATGGATAAGAAGCAGGCATTGTGTATAAAGCGCGGCAATTATATTGCGGGTGTGATCCTGTTTTCACGAAGCCGCAATATGATCTGCTGTTTAGCTGTGGCTCCGGAATACAGGCGGCATGGTATAGGCGCCGCCCTTTTGGAAAAAGCGCTCGGTGAATTGGACAGAAGCAGGGAGATTTCAGTCTTAACATTCCATGAAGACGATGAAAAGGGAATTGCTCCGAGAGCGCTGTATAAAAAGTTTGGATTTAAAGAAGCAGAGCTTATTGAAGAGTTTGGCTATCCAAATCAAAAATTTGTTTTATATCCGTAAATTCTTGTTTATCAATAGGCCAGCGCAACCGCGTTAAAATAAAAATAAGAGGATATTATTGGGTTTGTTACGGCTTTGAAAAAGTAGGATCTGCGGTATGGATAGTAAGATCGAGAATAATGGTATACGGCGAATATCACGCAGCGAGCTTCAAAATTGTTTTTCTTTTTGGGATTTTGAAAATAATTCAGAAAAAAGAAAAAGAATAGAATGCGAAATTGAGAATAAAGTCAGGACAATGTATGCTTATATTCTCAAAGGTAAATATGTGGCGGGTATGTCCTTGTGTCCTGTGGATAACAAAACTGTATATCTATCGTATTTGGTTGTGAATGAGGAATATCGTAATCAAGGTATAGGAACTAAAATGATAAATCATGCACGCCAAATAAGCAAAAATGAGGGGTATTCTTATATTATCTTAAAGGTAGATAATGATAATACGGAAGCTGAAAAATTATACAAGAAACTTGGATTTGCTGAAATTGAAAAAAGTTGTGAAATAACTAAAATGAGAATAGACCTCTGACGCATGGAAAGACCAGCTGGGCAATGAACGTTCCTCCGTTGATTATGAACTGACAAAAGAACTTTTCAACTCTTATCTATAGAAAATTATCGTTTGTCGAACCGATAAATCGTGATTTGGGGAGGTAAAGACGGTGAAAGCTGATATAATTGTCAAAGGCATAATATTTAACCGAAATCTCGGTAAGATTCTTCTTATTCAGAGAAGCGAAAATGATCCTACCGGTGCGAACACTTGGGAGAACGCAGGAGGGAATATCGAATACGGAGAAATACCAGAAGAAGCCATGATAAGAGAAATAACGGAAGAAACAGGTATTACAGAGATCACAATAGAACGAGTTGCTTATGTGACTCTTGTGAATGCGGAAGAACCTTATTTAATTATTGCTTATCTTTGTGAAGCTCAAGCGGAAAATGTGACTTTGAGCAATGAACATCAGGCGTTTATATGGGCGGATAAAGACGAGTGCAGGAATATGCTGCCCAAAACAATTATTGACGATTTTGAAAAGCATAAAATTTTTGAATATATTTATGGCGGTACATGACCTGATAAAGTTAAAATAATTTAATAAAATAGATTTATCCTCTGAAAGGACTGGTAAAATGTCTTTATTTAATTTAGGCGAAAAAGCGTATCTTATGCTTGCGGACGGCAGGGTGTTCGAGGGTCAAAGCTTCGGCGCGAAAGGCACGTCCTTCGGCGAGATCGTTTTTGCAACGAGTATGACGGGCTATGAGGAAACTCTTTCCGACCCAAGCTACTACGGTCAGATCGTCACCCAGACGTTCCCGCTTATCGGAAACTACGGCGTGAACGATACGGACTACGAGTCCAACACTTCCGTGGTAAGCGGCTATGTGGTTCGGGAGTGGTGCAGTGCGCCCTCCAACTTCCGCAGCGAGGGGAACGTGGACGAGTTCCTTAAAAAGCACAATATCATCGGCATACACTCCATAGACACCCGCTGTCTGACGAGAATTATCCGCGAACACGGCGTTATGAACGGCGTTATCACTACGGAGAATGTTTACGAGAAGAAAGAGGAATTCCTCAAAAAAATCAACGAGTTCAAAATTGTGAACGCGGTAAAGTCCGTCACCGTCAAGGAGCAGGAATTTTTCAAGGCGGACGAGCCTAAGTACCACGTTGCGCTGTTTGATTTCGGGTACAAGTTCAATATTCGCCGCGAGCTTTTAAAGCGCGGCTGCAATGTTACGGTAGTCCCCGCTGACACCACAGCGGAGCAGGTCAAGGCTCTGAATCCCGACGGAATAATGCTTTCCAACGGACCGGGCGACCCTGCTGAAAATACGGATATTATTTCAAATCTGAAAGAAATAAACAAGCTTGGTATACCAACCTTTGGTATTTGTTTGGGACACCAGCTTACCGCTCTTGCCAACGGCGCGCGCACAGAAAAGCTTAAGTACGGTCACCGCGGCGCGAATCAGCCCGTGGACGACATCAAGCTGGACAAGACCTTTGTAACGTCCCAGAACCACGGCTACGCTGTGGTGAGCGATAGCATTTCTCCCGAAGTCGGAGAAGTTTCCCACAAAAACTCCAACGACCAGACATGCGAGGGTGTAAGGTACAGGAATTTCCCATGCTTTACAGTGCAGTTCCACCCAGAAGCCTGCGGAGGTCCTCATGATACGGCTTACCTTTTTGACGAGTTTATTGATATGATAAAGAAAAATAAGGAGGACAACTAAAATGCCATTGAGAAAGGATATTAAAAAAGTCCTCGTTATCGGTTCGGGACCGATCATTATCGGACAGGCTGCCGAGTTTGACTACGCGGGAACGCAGGCGTGCCGCGCGCTGAAGCAGGAGGGTCTGGAGGTTGTGCTCATCAACTCCAACCCTGCAACGATAATGACCGACAAGGCTATGGCGGACAAGGTGTACATAGAGCCGCTGACCCTTGACGTAGTGAAAAAAATAATTGAAATTGAAAAGCCAGACAGCGTTCTTTCCACCCTTGGCGGACAGACGGGTCTGACTCTTTCAATGCAGCTTGCGGAGTGCGGTTTTCTGGACGAGCAGGGCGTTAAGCTTCTGGGTGCGAATCCCGAGACTATCCATAAAGCCGAGGACAGACAGGCTTTCAAGGATACTATGGAAAAGATAGGCGAACCTTGCATACCCTCAAAGGTGGTTGAGACTGTTGACGACGCGGTGGATTTTGCCGAGGTGATAGGCTATCCTGTTATTGTCCGTCCTGCGTTTACCTTGGGCGGCACAGGCGGAGGTATCGCTTACAACGAGGACGAGCTTCGGGATATTTCCACAAACGGACTGCGCCTGTCCCCAATTACACAGGTGCTTATCGAAAAGTGCATAAGCGGCTGGAAGGAAATTGAATTTGAAGTTATCCGCGACAGCAAGGGCAACGTTATAACCGTCTGCTCCATGGAAAACTTTGACCCTGTTGGCGTTCATACGGGTGATTCAATTGTAATCGCTCCCGCTGTCACACTGACGGATAAGGAGTACCAGATGCTCCGTACCGCCGCGCTGAATATCATCTCTGAACTGAAAGTCGAGGGCGGCTGCAACTGTCAGTTTGCGCTTCACCCCACAAGCTTCGAGTACGCCGTTATTGAGGTAAACCCCAGGGTTTCACGTTCCTCCGCGCTGGCTTCAAAGGCTACGGGCTACCCTATTGCAAAGGTTGCGACAAAAATTGCTATCGGCTACAGTCTTGACGAAATTATAAATCAAGTAACGGGCAAGACATACGCTTGCTTTGAACCTGCTTTGGACTATGTTGTGGTAAAATTTCCCAAATGGGCGTTTGATAAATTTGTGTACGCAAAGCGCACCTTGGGTACTCAAATGATGGCCACAGGCGAGGTAATGGCGATAGGAACGTCCTTTGAGCAGGCAATGATGAAAGCAGTGCGCTCCATAGAATTGGGACTTGACACTATGAACCTGAAAAAGCTTGAAAAGCTTGAGGACAGCGAGGTCAAAAACCTTTTGTACTCGGTGGACGACGAGCGTTCCTTTGCGGTGTTCGAGGCTTTGAAGCGGGGAATTTCCATAGAAACTATACACGAAATCACTAAGATAGACTGCTGGTTCCTGTCCAAGCTGAACAATCTTGTGGAGTTGGAAAAACTTCTTCGTGACGGCACGCTTACAGAGGAAAAATACGACCTTGCAAAGCGGTACGGATATCTTGACAGCACTATTGAGCGTCTAAGCGGCCAGAAGTGTCCGAAGCGGACAAGAGCGGTGTTCAAAATGGTTGACACCTGCGCGGGAGAATTTAAAGCGGAAACGCCCTACTTCTACTCTACATTTGACGAGGAAAACGAGGCTAAGCAGTTTATCGAGCGTAAAAACACAGGCAAGAAAAAAGTCATTGTTTTCGGTTCAGGCCCTATCCGTATCGGTCAGGGAATCGAGTTTGACTACTGCTCTGTACACTGCGTATGGGCTTTGAAAGAAATGGGTTACGAGGCGGTAATCTGCAACAACAATCCTGAGACCGTTTCCACAGACTTTGACACAGGCGACAGGCTGTACTTCGACCCCCTTACCAAGGAGGACGTTGAAGCCATTATCGAAACAGAACAGCCATACGGCGTTGTGGTACAGTTCGGCGGTCAGACCGCTATCAAGCTGACAAAGCACCTTTCCGATATGGGCGTGAACATTTTGGGTACGTCAGCTGACAGCATTGACGCCGCAGAGGACAGAGAGCGTTTTGACGAGCTTCTGAACAAGTGCGGTATACCCCGTCCAGCGGGACATACGGTAATGAACACCGAGGAGGCTCTCAAAGCCGCCGAGGAGCTTGGTTACCCTGTGCTTATGCGTCCCTCCTACGTTTTGGGCGGACAGAATATGATAATTGCTCATTCCAATCAGGATATTATCGAGTATATGGAAATTATTATGCGTGGCGGTCTGGAAAACCCCGTGCTCATCGACAAGTACATGATGGGCAAGGAGGTAGAGGTTGACGCTATCTGCGACGGAACCGACTTCGTTATCCCCGGAATCATGGAGCATATCGAGCGCGCGGGAATCCATTCGGGAGACTCTATTTCTGTGTACCCTGCACTTACTCTTACCAAAAAAATTCGGGAGACAATTATAGAGTACACACGCCGTCTTGCTATGGAGCTTCACGTTATCGGACTTGTAAATATCCAGTATGTTGTCTATAATGACGAGGTTTACGTTATCGAGGTGAACCCGCGTTCGTCCAGAACAGTGCCTTATATTTCAAAGGTAACCGGCGTACCTATGGTAGATATTGCCACAAAAATTATGCTTGGCGAAAGTCTCAGAGAGCAGGGCTACACAAGCGGTCTCTATAAAGAGGCGGACTTTATCGCGGTAAAGGTTCCGGTGTTCAGCTTTGAAAAGCTCCACGACGTTGATACTGCTCTGGGACCCGAAATGAAGTCCACAGGCGAGTGTCTCGGTATCGCAAGAAGCTTTGAGGACGCACTCTACAAGGGACTTGTGGGAGCAGGCTACAACTTTGAAAAGAAGCAGGGCGGAGGAGTGCTTATAACCGTCCGCGATACAGACAAACAGGAGATAATCTATGTTGCGGAAAAGTTTGAAAACCTTGGATTTGACATTTACGCTACAAGCGGAACGGCTTCTCTGCTGAACAAAAATATGGTTGCGGCAAACGTTGTACGCCGCGTTTCGGAGGAAAAGCCCAACGTTATGACCCTCCTTGACAGCGGTAAGATCGACTATGTTATTTCCACCTCGGCAAAGGGACGTATCCCCGCATTCGACAGCGTAAAGATACGCCGTAAGACGGTTGAGCGTTCTATCTGCTGTCTGACTGCCATAGACACCGCAAACGCCGTTGCGGACATTCTGCTTATGGGCAAGAAGATAGACGAAATGGAAATGATAGATATTACCAAAATATGAGGAAAATTTGCAGTGAAACGTAGGCAAATCATGCTTTATAATTTGGCGTTTACCATTTGGATTTTGTGGACTTTTCCCATAACGTGGCTTATCGTTCTGCCGTTAAATTTCGGTATAGATTTGTGCGTAACGGCTTTGATACTGAAAAAATTAAATCAGGAGCATATTTGTAGCAAAGTAAAAAATCAATATGAAAAACATGGATTTTCGGATTTATTGCTGATTTTGCGGGAGCGGCGTTTGTATTTTGAGGAGTGAAACTTGATTTTAATAATTTCACTTTGTCTAACTGGTGATTTCTTAATATAGATTATCCTTTGACCGATTCTCCATTTGAAAGCATTTATTCCGTGTTGTGGATGCTTATTGCTATTGCGATTTCTGCGGTTCTAATTTATAATTTCAACTTGAAAATATGTTTAAAAAACTCGGATTTGGACGATAATATTAAAAGAAAACTTGCGCTGTGGCTTGCGATAATTACTGCACCATATTTCTTCTTTATAAACTTTAATGTTTAACGTAAATGGAGGTTGCTATGAGATACAAACAAGGCAATTACTTAATTCTATCTAAAAAAACTCTGGCAAAGGAAATATACGACCTGACAATACTCTGTCCGGAGGTTGCGGAAGCTGCTAAGGCGGGACAGTTCGTCAACGTCAAGGCTGACGGATTCATGCTCCGCAGACCGATTTCCATATGTTCCATAGATAAGGCTAAGGGTACTATACGTATTATTTTCGAGGTTCGGGGCGAGGGTACAAAGGTAATGTCGCAGCTTTCGGAGGGCGAAATGATAGACCTTGTCGCTCCTCTCGGCGGCAGGGCTTTCAAGCTGGAGCAGTACGATACCGCCGTTATTGTGGGCGGCGGGATAGGTACTCCCCCAATGCTTGCGGTGGCTGAAAAATTTGGAGAAAAGAGTACTGTTATAAGCGGATTCAGAAACGCCGCCGCCGTTATTTTGCAGGAGGACTTTTCTGCAACGGGCGCGGAAACGGTACTTTGTACTGATGACGGCTCGGCGGGCAGAAAAGGCTTTGTAACAGACGCTTTGAAAGAGGTACTCCAAACGAAAAAGCCCGGCGTTATCTACGCCTGCGGCCCTAATATCATGCTCCGCAGGGTTATAGAAATTGCAAATCAAAACAATATTCCATGTCAGGTTTCCCTTGAGGAGAGAATGGGCTGCGGAGTCGGAGCTTGCCTTGTCTGCGCCTGCCGTACTATCCGCAACGGCGACGAATACTACGCACACGTTTGCAAGGACGGTCCTGTTTTCAACGCTCAGGAGGTGATTTTTGATGACTGAAAAGCTTGCTGTACGGTTCGCGGGTGTGGACTTCAAAAATCCTCTTATCCCCGCTTCCGGAGCGTTCGGGTACGGACGTGAATTTGAGCATTTTTACCCGCTTTCCGCCTTGGGAGGAATTTCCGTCAAGGGTACGACCGGTACAAAGCGGAACGGAAATCTTCCTCCGAGGGTAGCGGAAACTTCAAGCGGTATGCTGAACAGCGTGGGACTTCAAAATCCCGGTATCGACCACTTTATAAAAATAGAGTTGCCTAACCTTAAAACCAAGGATACGGTAATTATTGCCAACATAGCCGGCTCAACGGCGGACGAGTACCGCGAGATTGCCGAAAAGCTTGACAAAACCGACGTTGATATGATAGAGGTAAATATTTCCTGTCCCAACGTCAAGGCAGGGGGGGCGGCTTTCGGAGTAACATGCGATGGTGCGTCCCAAATAACAAAAATTGTCAGAGCTGCTACCAAAAAGCCTGTGATGATGAAGCTTTCGCCGAATGTTACCAACATTGCGGAAATCGCCAAAGCGGTGGAAGCCGAGGGCGCGGACGCTGTTTCGCTGATAAACACGCTTTTGGGAATGCGCATTGACATCAAAACTCGACGTCCGATTCTGCACAACAATGTGGGCGGACTTTCGGGTCCCGCGGTTTTCCCCGTGGCGGTGAGAATGGTGTGGCAGGTAGCAAATGCTGTAAAAATCCCCGTCTGCGGCATGGGAGGAATTTCCACATGGCAGGATGCAGTGGAAATGATGATGGCCGGCGCAAGCACGTTCCAGATAGGCGCGGCTTTGTTTGCCGACCCTATGGCTCCCGTGAAAATTATTGAGGGACTGGAAAAATATGTACAGGATAACGGTCTGAGCAATTTGCAGGAGATCGTGGGCACGGTCAAGCCGTGGTAATTTCAGGGCGGGGATATTTCCTCGCCTGATTTTACAGAAGCAGGCTTATTGCAAATCGGAAACCCTGCTCGAAGCCTGCGGCTTTTGAAACGTCGCTCAGTTCCTCGGAAAGTTCGCCGATGCGTTCGGCTTCGGAATCGGAGATGTGTTTCTTTTTAACAAGCTTTTCCAAATATCCGTTGGTGCATCTTACCAATTTTGCAATATAGGGGTCGGATTCAAGTCTGAAGTCTCCTCCCCAGAAAATGCTTTTTAGTGTGGGGTAGTTCATTTTTAGCACTCCTTAATATTTAGTTGGTTATGTTTTAGTGAAATAATTATAATAATATTATACTGGCAAAACGCCAATATGTCAATATGATAAACTGGCATTTTGCCAGAAGAAAGGGTTTTTGTAATTATGTCTAAAATTATAATAGAAAATTTGTTGAAAATGAATATAGATAGGCAAAAAATGATAGCAAACGGATTTAAAGCGCAGAAATATGATGATGTGCTAAGAGGTCATTCGAGTTATAAACTTGATGATATAATCAAAATATCTGAAAAATTCCGGTTGACATTAGATTATTTGGTTTATGGCAAAGAAAAAAATTCTATTATTGAATTAACGGAAGTTGAACAAAAAATGTTGTTGGCTTTCAGGAAACTTAGTGATGAAGATAAACTTATTGAGATTGGCAGATGTGAGGCTATACTTGAAAGAAACAATCTAAAATAAAACATTTGAGAGGTTGTATAATGCCTGTTACATACAAAATTGGTGTTATTGCGGCTTTGAAATCGGCTGGATATAACACAAACACTATACGCAAAGAAAAATTATTATCCGAGGGTACTTTACAAAGCCTTGGAGAGGGTAAATATATTTCAATGGATGCAATTTTCAAAATTTGCAAGCTGCTTGGCTGTCAGCCGGGTGATATTCTTGAATATATTGACGATGAATAATTTACAAAGGTGATAATATGGGAAAAACGTCAGCCGCAGTTAAAAATAAATATGCCGCAAAAGTTTACGACAGACTGCAAATTATTGTAAAAAAAGGCAAAAAAGCCGAGATACAAGCTGCTGCTGAAAAACAAGGCGAAAGCTTGAACGCCTATGTTACCGAAGCTGTCAGACGGCGAATGGAAAGCGAATTAAATTAATAATTTTGTGAGGTTTATATGAGCCAAGATACCGAATACAAAAATCGTTTTGCCGCCGAAAAATACGACCGTGTGGGTCTAATGCTGAAAAAAGGCAGCAAGGAATTGCTTAACAATGCGGCGGCGAAAAATTCCGAGAGCCTCAACGCCTACATAAAAAAGGCAGTCCGCGAGCAGTACAAAAGGGATACTGGAAACGATATCGAACTTTAACAGTACATTCGAAACTCAAATATGATGGGTAGTTCATTTTGATTGCTCCTTTTCTATAATTTATTAAATGACGATTTTTTTAGGGGCGTATTGTCATTGATTATATTATACTATATTGTACCCTATATATCGATTGGCGCTTTAAATAATATTGTACCCGATATATTGTGCAATTTGTTTTAAAAATATAGAAAGAATGTGATGGTATGTCGCCCACAAGCAAAGCCCAGCAAAAAGCTACCGCAAAGTATATGAAAAATAATTACGACGAAATCAAAATACGCGTGTATAAAGGTACAAAATCCGAACTCCAAGCCGCCGCCGAAAGTCAGGGGGACAGCCTTAACGCCTACATAAAAAAGGCAGTCCGCGAGCAGTACAAAAGGGACACTGGAAACGATATCGAACTGTAACCAATTTTAAAATGAAAGGAAAATTTTTATGCCATTACCCGAATTTAACAAAATCCAACAGAACAAAAACGCCGTTCCGAACTGGGCAAAGCACATGAAGGACGGCGAATTTATCAGCTATGAGGTTACATATAAGACTAAAATTTATTTCGATTTTTTTGACGAGTACACTTCCCCCGAGGGCATGACATACTACGTCTTCGATCCTGTTAAGCACGGTGCTGACCCCGACGGAAAATATCCCGTGCTGATGTGGCTTCACGGCATGAGCAACGCTACGGACGGTATCAAGTGCATAATGTGCTGCGGTGCGGAGCAGTACGCTTCACCTAAGTACCAGCTGGAAATGGGCGGGGCGTTTCTGATAGTTCCGCTCGCCTTTGAAAAGCGTCTGGAGGACGGCCGTATCGTTGGCTCATGGGGCGATGAGAATTACGATTATTCCCCTATGTTAAAGGGAATCTGCGATACCGTATGCGAAAACCATAATAAAAATATCGGCAAAAAATTCATTATGGGAGCTTCCGCAGGAGGCTTTATGACATGGAAAATGTTAGAAGATCATGGAAATTATTTTGACGGAGCAATACCTATAGCTTCGAGATACGTACCCGATGACGAGACTCTGGACAGGCTCTCCGAAAGCGGGGTACACCTGCTTATCGCTCACGGCAGACATGACGAAATGGCGGTCTTTGACGAGTGTATCGCTCCTCGGGAGGAAAAGCTGCAAAGCCTGAAAAACTGTCTTTGCTTCTTTCCCGAGTGGGTCTATAACGGCGACGGAGGAATTGCCTCGATAGATTACGGAATGGAAATGGGTCAGCACTGCATGATAAACTGGATTCAGCATAACTTGATGTTTGATAACGGAAAGTCCGCGGACGAACGTCTGCCAAAAGGCGTTACAGGCTGGGTAAAGGATATTTCCCAAAAGTAATAAAGATTGGGTATTAAAATGGAAAATGAAAAAATTGTTGTTATGCAGAAAAAGTCTATCCTGCTGATGTGCATAATTTGTTTGATTTTTTCGTGCGGTTTTATGATATGGCTGGTTTTCACTCTTGAAACAAAAAGCGGCGGGGCGCTCACGGAACAGCTATTTTCTACTCCCGTCGGCGTTGCTGCGGGAAAGGTGCTTTTTGCTGTCTGCGCCGTGGTCTGCTTGTACGCCGCGGTAATTTTGACAAAGCGTTTCATAAATCCAAAACCGCTTATAATTGCAGACGAAAGCGGTCTTACCGACAACAGCAGCGACATTGGCTTTGTGCCGTGGCGGGACGTGAAGCGTATCTACATGGTGATAATGAAGCACAACAAGCTTATTCAGGTGGAGCTTGAGTGTCCCGAGAAGTATCTCTACCGTCTTAGCGGACTTAGCCGAAAAGCCGCCGGGCTTAACATTAAAATGGGCTATCAGGCGATAAGCTTTTCATTGAACGGTACTGGTAATAATCCCGATAAATTTCTTACGGAACTGATTAAACTTTGGGAAAGGAACAGATAATATGCGTACCGAAAAAGAAATGTACGATCTTATAATAGGCACGGCACAGGCGGACGAACGTATCCGCGCAGTTTATATGAACGGTTCAAGGACTAACCCCAACGTCCCCCGCGACATTTTTCAGGACTATGACGTGGTGTACGTTGTCACCGCCAATAAGCCCTTTTACGAGGACAAAAGCTGGATAGATATTTTCGGCGAGAGGCTCTATATGCAGTGTCCCGACGAACTGGACAAATCCGTGGGCAGGGACGTTGATTTCGACAAAAGCTACGGCTGGCTTATACAGCTTGCGGACGGTAACCGTATTGATCTTCACGTTGAACCAACTTGGGACTGCCATGTCACAGACGACAAGCTTTGTAAAATTCTTCTTGACAAGGACGGGATACTGCCGAAAATACCCGAAGCGACAGACGAGGACTACCGCGTGAAAAAGCCAACGGCAGCCGAATTTTACTCCGCCTGCAACAATTTCTGGTGGTGCATGAACAACGTGGCAAAGGGACTCTGGCGGGAGGAAGTTCCCTATGTCCTCGGTATGATAAACGAGTGGGTGCGTTCCGACCTTGTGAAAGTTTTGTCATGGCATATCGGCTTTGAGACGGATTTTTCCGTCAGCGTGGGGAAATCCGCGAAGTATATGTACAAATGGCTCGAACAACCGGTATGGCAGCGGTTTTTGAGTACCTACAGCGGCGCGGATATTCCGGAGATTTGGGAATCCGTTTTTGAGATGTGCGACCTTATGGACGAATTTGCTCCGAAAGTTGCAGAAAAATTATGTACCGAATACGATTCCGAAATGGCGAAAAACAGCCGGCTATGGCTTGAAAGGGTACAAAAGCTGCCGAAAGACGCAAGGGAAATCTTGTAGAAAGAGAGTGTTTTTATGACAAAAATATATTTGGTACGCCATGCGGAGGCGCTGGGGAATGTTCGGGAGTTTTTCCAGGGGCGCACCGACTGCGAGGTAAGCGAGCGCGGCGAAAAGCAGCTTGAATGTCTGGCGGAGCATTTTAAAAATATCCCCATTGAGGCCATTTATTCAAGTCCGCTGAAAAGGACTTTGTTAACCGCCGCTGCCGTGAATAAGTACCACAACCTGCCGATACAAAAGGACGAGGGGCTTATTGAGATAAACGGCGGCGTTTGGGAAGGCAAGCCATGGGCTGACCTGCCGAAGCTTTACCCTGTGGAGTACGGTTTGTGGAAGAACCGCATGGAGGACTTTTACATCGAGGACGGCGAGAAAATGACCGAGGTTTTCGACCGCATGAAATCCGCTATGGACAGGATCGCCGCCGAAAATGAGGGAAAGACGATCGCCGTTGTGTCCCACGGCTGCGCTTTGCGGAACTTTTTGTGCTATGCAATGGGCAAGCCTATCTCCGCGTTAAAGGATGTTGGCTGGTCGGACAACACCGCCGTGTCCCTTGTGGAGTACGAAAGCGGCGTGCCGAAAATTATTTTTAAGAACAACAATGAGCATCTTCCCGATGAGCTTTCAACATTGTCACGTTCAAGGTGGAGCGAGCCGGACGACGTTCTGTACGGTGAATTTGGGAAAATTACAGTGAGAAATCTCCGCAGCTCCGACCCTGAATATTTTGCCCGTGAGGAAATAAAGCAGGGCTGGCCGGACGCAAGTCCCGAAAAGCTTGAAACGCGGCTGCGGGACAATACGGCGGGAAAAGCAGTCTCAATCGCCGCTGATTACGAGGGCGAGCCTGCGG
This sequence comes from uncultured Oscillospiraceae bacterium, assembly GCA_910586535.1. Taxonomy (GTDB): domain Bacteria; phylum Bacillota; class Clostridia; order Oscillospirales; family Ruminococcaceae; genus RGIG8773. Next base: position 98,087 of record CAJUHS010000005.1, on the reverse strand, counting down.
GGTACGTCAGCGTGTACCCCTACTGTATGTGGGGAGCGCTTGGGGGCAATGGGTATCCCGAAATTGTGGATTTTAACGTGCTTGAAAAATTCCGCAATAAGGGCGTCGGCACGAAGCTTATGGATATTGCAGAGCAGATCGCGGCGGAGTACTCCGACACGGTGTATTTGGGCGTGGGACTGCACAGCGGCTACGGCGCGGCGCAAAGACTTTACGTAAAGCGGGGGTACGTTCCCGACGGTTCGGGAGTCTGGTACGGCGGCAAGGTTTGTCCCCAATATGCGGAATGCTTAAACGACGACGATCTGAATCTGTACCTGTACAAAAAACTAAAATAGGGAAGTGAGAAAAATGCGTATAATGTCCGTGGATTTCGGCGACAGCAGGACTGGTATTGCCGTTTGCGACAAAAGTGAAATGCTTGCTTCGCCTCTGACGGTGATAACCGAGTACAATTTCGAGCGGTGCGCGGAAAAGGTTGCGGAGCTTGCCAAAAAGGAGCAGGCGGAGCTTATCGTGGTCGGATATCCTAAAAATATGAACAACACCATAGGCGAACGAGCGGAGAAGTGCCAAAAATTCGCGGAGCTTGTGAGCGAACAAAGCGGTATTCCTACTGAGCTTTGGGACGAGCGCAGCACCACGGTGACGGCGCATAATTACCTTAACGAGACAAACGTCCGCGGCAAAAAGCGCAAGGCGGTTGTGGACGCGGTCGCCGCAACTATAATTCTGGAGACGTATCTTGCTTATCGAAAAAATAAGGTAAAATAAAATGGATACTAAAAAAACAGAGATATTATTATGGACGATTTTGGTCTGGACGCTTTCTTTTTTATGTTATTTGCCAATGCTTTTGGATAAAAACGGCGTTCATGTTCCTGAATCGGCGCAAAGCTTAAAATATTTTTTTGTTGTCATGCCGCTGTTGATATCAATTTTATTTGCGTTGAAGCAAAAGTGCTTAAAAAATTTTTTCGCAGGATTATTTGCGGAAAAAATAAAATTCCGCGCAATATTTATCTGTGCAATACTCGGCTGTATTGGGTTGTTATTTTCGTATATATACGCTATAGTATCGGACGGAATGTATCTGTTTTTGCACAGTTATCCGACTGTGTTTGCTGCTGCGATAAATTGCTCGTATCTGTTTGTAACAGCTTTTGTTGAGGAAATTGCGTGGCGAGGCTTTTTACAGAATAAAATGATTTCAGAAAACGGAAAGAAGACCGTCTTTATATATGTCGGCCTTGTCTGGGCGGTTTGGCATATTCCCATGTGGGCGATAAGAAATTCTTTGGGATTTAAAGAAATACTTATATATTTTATATATACGGTTTTTATTTCATTTGTTTTGGGAATAATTTTTTGCACATACAAAAATATTTTAATAGTTTCCTTATCACATATGATTTTTAATACCTGCTTTATTGCTCCTGTAAAATATAATATTATTTTATTTGGCTGTATATTGATTTTGTCAATTTTCTTTTTTAGAAAAAGAATTGGTACCCTTTGTAAATAAAAGCTCCTTAATACCTATCAGCAAAATAAAAACCGCAAAAATTTTTTTCAAAGCGGGAGAGCCGATACGCTCCGCGGCATATGTGCCGAGGGCGGCAAAGGCTACGCCTATAACGATTGCGGGTATTATTTTTTTCCACTCGATAAGCTTGTTTTTGGTATGGATTATCACCGATAGCAGGGCGATAGGTATAAAATATATCAGGTTGATACCCTGTGCGGCAAGCTGGTCGAAGCCGGCGAAAACCGTCAGGTATATTATCAGTATCATGCCGCCGCCTACGCCGAGAGAAGCGAATATCCCAGTGAGGAATGCGGCTGTAAAAGACCATATCATTGCAGCAGAAGCCTCCCGCCCGAAATTATCAGAATTACTCCGAATATCCTTTTCAGCAGGGTGTTCGGAATTTTTTTCATAAGCAATCCTCCGACGACCGCCCCCGCAAGTCCGAACGGTATCAGCGGCAGAGCGTCTCCCCACCTGAAGCTGCTCTTATAGGCGTAAAAAAACGCCGACACCACTGACAGCGGCAGGGTCAGGGCAAGGGACGTGGCATGGGATTTTTTCACGTCCACGCCGCCCTTTTGCAGCATGGGGACAGCGGCTATCCCTCCCCCCGAACCGAACAGACCGTTGCATATCCCGGTGACAGCGCCTAAAATATAGAAGTAAAGCTTTTTGTGTTTTTCAATAAATTTATTCATATGAATAGTATTTGCCGCAGGAGGGGAAATATCCGAAAAAAAGCGAACCTCCGAAGAGGTTCGCCGTAATTTTGCAAAAATAACCGCCTTGCCGCCATGTGAAGCATAAAACCCGCACTTGGCAGGTGGGCAACAGCCCGTTAGTTTCACGCTCCCTGCGTCCGTTGCTCCGCACATCTAATGCGGCGGGAGGTCTGCAATCCGCTGACGGAGACTGAATCCCTAATTTAATGTGTTGGATTATAAAATCACACTTTATCGGACAAGGCAGAAATTCCTTGAATCTGATAATATTATAACACAATGCGGAGAAAAAATCAATAGTAAATTTTGTGAAAAATTACAAATAAAATTTTATATATAATGAAACAAACCTCACCCTTGGCGTATGTTATAAGCGGTGCAGACGCGGCGTCTTTTTATAGTAAAAACACCGCAGCTTTCCGTCTTATAAAGGTGCGGTAAAACTGCGGTGTGCTTTATTTTACTTCAGGTGAATGCGCTTTCAGGCTCAGTCTAATCAGCCGTCGTAAATTTCGTTAAGCCTTTCAAGAAACATATTTCCGATTTTTTCGTATTCTTCGTCGTTGTCAATAGACACGAGAGTCTCGTCGTTGTTTTCGTCGTATTCTGATTTGAGGACAACCAGCTCGGTGTCCGCCTCGATCTCCTTTGTGGGGTCGTCGTAGTAGGGTACAAGCGCGTAATAGCGCTCGCCGTCAACTTCCATAGTGTCCAGCATTTCAAACTGCTGCTCAACGCCCTCCTCATCCACAAGAGTGTAAAGGTCGGCAGCCATGCTCATATCGTCGAAATTATCAGCCATTGTGAAACCTCCTTAAAAGCGGTAATGTCAGTTCAGTCGATTTGTATGGATATCAGCACAGACATAGACAGCGAAATACCCAACTATTTAATTTTACAACTTTTGCATATAAATGTCAAGATGTAAACTGCACAAAAATATTGCACAAAAAATGTTGAGTATTTTGCGTGGAAACCTATTGACATTGCACAAAAGGTATGATATACTGTAATCAATGAAAGAGAAGTACCGATAAAGCGGAGGGGCGATGACCCGTGATTAACGGCAGACCCCGATAAACTTCGCATAACGGACGGTCTTTCACAGAGCTTGAACCCGATAAAGCCTACCGGTTTTACATTTTGAAATACGATAAAGTTCAAGGCGCGGTAAGGTCGGGAATTTAAAATATTCACTCGGAAAGGATGGCGAGTCCAATGGAAATAGCAGATAATCAGTTTTCACAGGCAGTCCGCAGCGACTCGTTTGCAGCAATGCTTTAAAGTGAATTATGCGGGAGTTTAAATGTAAAGCCGAACGGCTTCACTCCAAATCAAGGCAATTAGCCCACAGTCCGCTTAAAGTATAATAACGAGCCGCATATCTCAGAAAAATACGGAACAGTGCAATCTGAACAAACCCGGTGAAGCTGAGCAGTGCGGTATTTTTATACCATAAATTAAATTCCGATAGCCTGTACACAATGCGGAACTGCCTTATATGCAAACGCCCGATGAAAGGGATTTACATAAAAGGCTGCGATAAAATCTGATATAAAAGGTGAGACCAATGTACCGATAAGACTTTAACCGAATCTTGTGAAAGAAGTGATGTCTTATGAGGATTATTTTGAAAGGCACAAGAAATCTGCTCATTTAACACGGAGGGAGTGAGACCGCCTAAGCAGTTAGTTTAACTTCGGAATAAAACTGTAAAGAAGGGATGCATATGAAATTCTTTAAGTATGCGTATCACGATCTGAATCTTTAAGAAAAAAACGCAAGGGAGTGAGTCCGACAGGACAGTTGTAACGGTTCAAACCGATTTCCGAAAAAATAACGGACGATATGTCCGAAAGAAACCGAGTGGTTATTATGGTAATCAGAAAGACTTTTCCTAAAAAATTCTGAAAAAGCAGGAGTGAGTCCAATGGCATAAAATGAGGCGTGATGCCCCCTTGTACCGTACACAGCAGAACACTTTGGTTACTGTTGAAGTACGGCGGCAAGAATAAAGGTTCAATCTTTGTAAAATATTTCCGATTGGAGACGGTCGCTATGATTTTAATTAAGCAAAGTCGGTTGGAAATCAATTTTTAAGGAGTGAGTCCAATGGCATAGTCCCCATTCTCTTGATCAAAATTTTCCGCAGGGAGTGAATGTTATATGTGGCATACAATAACATCTCAAAAGGAATATGAATTTTAGGGAGTGAGTCCGATGGCATAAGCAAAGACGTTCCGCGATATTCTTTGAAAGGAAGCGGTGTCTATGAAATACGTTCGGAGTTATCTGAAAATCTGAAGGATTGGAGTGAGACCACCGGATAATTCAGCGTGCTGAAAAGCCATAAATTTAAATATTACGGGAGCTGTCAGGTCGGCAGCTCCCTTTTAGTTTGTACGGATTATTAAAAGCGTTACAAAGCGGATACAATTTCGGAAAAGACTTGCATTTCCGACAAATTTATGCAATAATAATTTTTGCAGTTACTTTTCAAGCGCCGCTTTAACAAGCTGCCAAAACTGCTTTGCAATTTTGTGGGATTCAGTAGGGGATTCCCCACTGAGCCGAAAGATGTTCACTGCCGCTTTAAAGGCTGGGAACATCGGACAGCGGTTATAAATTTATGTCGGAGATGTTAAATTATGAATTTTTTTACAAAAGCAAAGGACAGCATTTTACTGGTGCTTAAAGGCGCGGCAGTTGGCATCGGCAACGCTATTCCGGGGGTGAGCGGCGGGACTATCGCCGTAGTTACAAAAATTTTTGACAGGCTTATCGAAGCTATAACTCCGAATATCAAAAAGCTTATAAAAAATCTTCCGTTTCTGATCCCCGTTGGAGTCGGAATGGTGATCGGAATTTTCCTGACGGCGGTGGCTCTCGATTATCTTTTTGAAACTTATAACGTTCCTACCCAGCTTTTCTTTATGGGGCTTATTGTGGGAAGTCTGCCCACGGTAATGCACGAGTGCAAAAAAGAGCGCAGCCGCATTTCACAGATAAATCTTATTCCGTTTACGGCAGGACTTGCTTTTATGATATTCCTGCTTTTTGCAGGCGACGGCGGAAGTATGTTTACCGAGGGTGCGGCGCTGACCTTGAGAGACGTTTTAGTTTACGTCGTTATGGGGTTCATTGCTGCGGTTGCAATGATAATCCCCGGCGTCAGCGGTTCGATGATAATGAAAATTTTCGGGGTGTACGATTCTATAATCGGCGCTGTTTCAGGGCTTGAATTTCCCGTTTTGTTAAGCTTCGGTGCAGGTGCGGTCATAGGTATTTTTGCAGCCGCGGGAATAATAAACGCTCTCATGAAACGGTTCAGACAGGGAGTTTACTGTCTTATTATCGGTCTGATAATAGGCTCGGTCCCGCATATTTTTCCCGAAGGATTCAGGTTTGATGCGCAAGGTATAGTGGGAATCGTACTGCTTTTGGTCGGAGCGGCGATACCTATACTTATGGAATTTCCCTCCCGCAAAAGAGAAAAGGAGGCGCAAAGAGCCGATCAGTAAAAAATGAATTTGTTAAAATAAATTTTAGTGCGCTGATTATAAGCTTATTGCTGCAAAACCTTACTCCCATTTATAAGTACAAAAAAGTTAAATAATTTTTACTGCTGTGAAAAATTTTGCCGTTCTGAATTGTATTCATTATATAAGACATTCGCCTCGCTTGTATGAAAGGATGATTTTTATGAAAATGAGTAAAATTTTTGCGGCAATGGCAGCAGCAGTAATGTCGGTATCGGTTATCCCTGCGGCGGAAGTATCGGCGTACACTATCGAAGGGTACTGGGAAACACCTTCTCCTACTGCGGAATTTAATTCCGTAACAGAGCTTGTGGAGCATATCCGCAGCCATAACGGAAGCGTAACGATTCGCGATCCCTATACGGACGAGTACTACGCCTTTGAGGACGTGGAATCCATATGGGTACCCGAGGGCTTTTCCAACTATGCTGACAGTATAAAACATATTTCGTTCAATCAGACAGGCTCTTCCGTAACATTCAATTTCAGCAGCGGAAGCTGTACTCTTACAGCATACAGCAGTCAGACAGCGGGAAAATCCTGCTATGACAGGATAAAGGCAAACAACAACAAACAAAAGGTCAACGGCAGAACAGTTTATTGTGAAAGCGGCCGCTATGGTTCGGAGTATTGCTGGAAACAGGGCGGAAAATATTTCAATCTGTCCGTAAGCGGCAATTTCGGCAGTTTTTCTTACTGCAATGCCGAAGAGTATATGCTTCCCGAATATTCCTCCGAGGGGCTTCAAAATATTTACGGAAAACTTTATTATGTACAGTCTGACGGCAGCTACTACGTGGGCTGGAAAACTATAGACTCCCGTAAATATTTCTTTGGTATGGACGGTGCGGCTCTTACCGGTAATACAGTTATCGGCAACGTAAGATATATCTTCGGCAGCAACGGAGTATGCGGCGGAAAGTACACAGGCTGGGTCAGAAAGAACGGCTACAGATACTATTATAAAAACGGAATGTACGTTACCGGCGTAAATAAAATTTCGGGAAAGACCTATACCTTCGGCGACAATGGCATTCTCATGTACTGATAGGGGGAGCGGTCTATGAAATTAAAAGCTGCGCTTTGGGCTGCATTATCGGCGGCAGCGGTATTGTTTTCCTCCTGCGGGAACGTTCCGGCTGACAGCAAGTCCGCAGGCATACAAACAGCGGATCCCTCCGCTCTGGGGTTTTATGACCGCTTTTCTCAGGCGGAGGTTGAAAATATGATCATTTCAAAGCTGGGACTGTTCTCCCTTACCTGCGATTACGACACGCGGGAAATAAAGTTCTACACATCGGGCGAGGAGCTTAACGTTGTATACAAGCTTACAAATATGACGGATATGACGGTAAACACCGAGCTTCAGATAATGGGAGGCGAATGCGCTGAGGATATAGCCAGCCTCTATGTTTCCGAAAAAAACTCTCCAGCGGCTACCGGCTGGTGCGAGGAAAAGACCTTTCAGCCCTATGAAACATATGAGATACCGGTAAAACTGACTGTTCCGCAGGAAGCCGCTGGAAAAGGCTGCTACCTTGCCTCGCGGATAGATATACAGATGCTCAATCCGGAAATTTACGAGCGTATGCAGATAAATTACTGCCGTATGCCGCTTAATGATATGTATGTTCCGGTTCAGGCGTAAAAAATGCCGTATAATACAAAAAACAAATGCTTTTTTGTATAAAACTGATAATTAATTGGAAGAAATTTTTCCCAATTTCAAAAAATTAGCAAAAAACACTTGTATTTATTTGCAGGATAGGTTATAATATGAATATCGGTTTGAGTATACTTTATTTGCCGGACATAATTTTTGTGAAGGGGTGTTATAAATGAATAACGACCAGACAATGACCTTTTCGGTCTGCGAGGACAGAGAGGGAAGCCTCAGGAAAAATCTTACCATTATTTATGACGCTCTGCGTGAAAAAGGCTACAATCCAATAAACCAGATTGTGGGATATATTCTTTCTGAGGATCCGACATACATAACCACATATAATAATGCCAGAAGTCTGATCAGGCATATCGACCGCGACGAGCTTTTACAGGTTCTTGTAAAATCTTATTTAGGCGAGTAAAACATGTGCGTTATGGACATGACATTCATAGCGCACATTTTTTATTGGAAAGATTTGACTGTGTAAGACAACTGACATAATTTGTAACCGCTCTGTAGTTTTATTTCGGCGGAAAATGTGTTAAAATATACTTGTGATAATCAAAGCGGGCAGACTAAGAATAATATTGTTATTCATTAATTTATTCGGAGGCTGCTTATGCTGTACAAACCAAACAGAACTATATTCGGAAAAATTATCGCAGTACCGCTTACAGCGGCGGTTGTCGCCGTAACGGCTGTAGCCGCAGCGTCCTTTGGCAGGACGGTTTCGGCGGCAGAACAAGCCGGAGCTGCCGACATAAATTCTCTCGACAGAACTTCTCACGGCTACGGTCAGGGAGTGGAAACAGACGACAATAACCGTCCCGTGGGTGCGGATATGTTCAACGACGAGATGTCGGAGTACGGCTGCTACGCCATGCTGGATGAGGATAAGGCTATCCATCTTACCTTTGACCAGGGCTATGAAAACGGCTACACCGCGCCTATTCTCGATACCTTAAAGGAAAAAAACGTCAAGGCGGTGTTCTTCCTTACGGGGGACTACGCCGAACGCAACGAAGAACTGGTCAAACGCATGATCGACGAGGGTCATATTATAGGAAACCACGGAATGAAGCACGCTTCGCTCCCGTCGCTTTCCGTAGACGACGCTGAAAAGGAGATCATGTCCCTCCACGAATTTGTGAAGGAAAAATACGGCTATGAAATGAAATATTTCAGACCTCCCTGCGGAGAATATTCGGAGCAGTCCATGGCTGTATGCTGCGGACTTGGCTACAAAACTCTTCTGTGGAGCTTTGCCTATCCCGACTGGGACGTAAACAACCAGCCCGACCCTACGGCGGCTTTTGAAAAAGTCACCAATGCGGCTCACGGCGGCGGGATATTCCTGCTGCACAGCGTATCCGCGACCAATGCGGAGATACTGCCGCGGGTCATAGACGATCTGAGAGCGAAAGGCTTTGAACTTACGCTCCCGGAAATTTAACTTTGCTTTCATTAAAAGCATATGCTTTTTAATGTTATTTCCGGTTTGCCGATGCAGACGGCAGACTTTCGGACTCCTTGTTTTATTTTATATGGCGGAACGTTCACTAATGCCGAAGCTCCCATCGGGATTTTCGGTATCGTTCCGCCGATTTTTTTTGCAGCTGTATCTCAACACCCGCATAATAAACATTATGCTTTGAAACTGGGGAACGTAAGCCCCGTTCCCTGCAAATGCTTCCGGAATATTTTTGCGTACAGCTATGGTATCAGTTACCCTTTGGTAAAGACAGTTCCAACGTCCTCGCCGTCAAAAAATTTGTACAGCACATAAGGGTTGCGTCCGTTAAGTATAGCCATATCTATTCCTGCGCCCATAGCAAGCTCCGCGGCGTGTATTTTGGTTATCATTCCGCCTGTTCCCAGAGCGGAACCAGCTCCTCCCGCAAGAGCGCGTATGTCGTCGTTTATCTCGTGTACTTCGGATATAAGCTTTGCGTCCGGGTTGTCTTTGGGATTGCTGTCGTAAAGTCCGTCTATGTCGGACATGATTATCAGCATATCCGCGTGGCTGAAAATTCCGACATGAGCCGCAAGGCTGTCGTTTTCGCCAAATTCAAGCTCCAGCTCGTCAATAGCCACCGTGTCGTTTTCGTTTACTACGGGTATAACATTGTGAGCTATCAGTCTTTCAAAGGTGTTCTCAACGTTATTTTTGCGCGGAGTATCCAAAACATTTCTCGTCAAAAGTATCTGTGCCACCGTAAGATTGTATTCGCCGAAAAGCTTGTCGTACATATACATTAGCTCGCACTGCCCCACAGCAGCGCACGCCTGCTTCATAGGCGTATCCTTGGGGCGTTCGGGCAGGCTCATTTTGGACATTCCCAGTCCTATGGCGCCCGACGACACAAGTATGATCTCCTTGCCGCTGTTCTGAATGTCCGACAGTACCTTTACAAGCTTTTCCATTCTCCGTATATTAAGTCTGCCAGTTTTATGGGTAAGTGTGGATGTACCTACTTTTACCACTATCCTTTTTTTAGTATTGATATTAAACATGATAAACGTCCTTTCTTTTTACGGCAATTCCATGCATAAAATGTACAAAAGTCGAGCCGAAAATCTTGAATATTTGGATTTTGGCGAAAGCTTTTGTTTACATTTTCAAAGCAGAATTGCTGTAAGAAAATATACTTATGATATTCAGTCTGTGACCGTATTTACAGGACTTCCGCCGATATATGCCTTAAGATTTTCAACGACTGTTTTTACCAGTTTTTCGCGGGTCTCTAAAGCCGCCCATGCAACATGAGGAGTAATAATGCAGTTTTTAGCTCCCAAAAGCGGACAGTTCCCCGACATAGGCTCGGAGCGGAGCACATCAAGAGCCGCGCCTGCAATTCTTCCGCCGTTAAGCGCGTCTGCAAGAGCCTGTTCGTCCACCACGTCGCCTCGGCTGGTATTTATCACTATGCAGGAGGGCTTGCAGAGCGCAAGGTTCTCCCTGCCGATAAGTCCCCGCGTTTCCTCAGTAAGGGGACAATGAGCAGTGATAATATCCGACTCCGAAAAAAGCTCTTTTATGCCGACAAACCGCACTGAGCTGTCCTGCTTGGCAGTTCTGGTGTTCACGATAACGTTCATACCGAAAGCGCGGGCGATACACGCCACACGTCTGCCTATTGAACCGTAGCCAATCACGCCGATAGTTTTTCCCTCAAGCTCGCGGGTGGGAAAAACGAAGTCTGAAAAGGTCTCCGACTTCAGCCAGCCCCCGTCACGGACAAACCCGCCGTACTCGTAAGTCCTGCTGAAAAAATCAAGTATGAACGAGAACACCTGCTGAGCCACCGCTCCTGTGGAGTAGGCGGGGACGTTGCTGACGGTTATTCCAAGCTCGCGGCAGGTTTTCAGGTCTATGTTGTTGTAGCCGGTAGCGCATAATCCGATGTATTTCAGGTTCGGACAGGCTTTAAGCACGTCAGCGGTAAATGGGGTCTTGTTACAGAGGACAGCCTCTGCGTTCCCGACGTTTTCCACGATCTTGTCAATTGGCGTCAGGCGGTACTCTGTAACGTCGCCCAAGCTGTACAGCTCCTCAAAGGAAATATCTCCGCGGGAGACAGTTCCCGCTTCAAGAATTGCAATTTTCATATCAGTTCCCCATTTCAATACTTATCTCGTTGAATATTTTCAACAGATCGTCAACCTCGGCGTTTTTCTTTTCCTCACCCTTAATGTCAAGTACGCACCTGCCCTCGTGCATCATCACAAGCCTTGTACCGTATTCTATGGCGAACCGCAGGTTGTGAGTAACCATAAGTGTGGTAAGGTTCTTCTCTTTGACCACCTTGTCTGTTATCTCCATAAGAGTTTCCGAGGACTTGGGGTCGAGAGCCGCTGTATGCTCGTCAAGGACAAGCAGGTCAATGTCCGTCATGGAGGCGATTATCAGAGCCGCCGCCTGACGCTGTCCGCCGCTTAAATTTCCCACGGGGACGTTCAGTCTGTTCTCCAGACCCATTCCGCAGGTCTCCAGCAGACTTTTGTAGTAGTCCATACGCTTTTTGTTGACTCCTGCGCCCAAGCCGAAGGGCTTGTTTTTGTTGTCCGCAAGAGCCATATTTTCAAGTATGGTAAGGTTGCCGCAGGTACCGAGACGTGGATCCTGCAAGACCCGCCCGATAGTTTTTGCGCGCTTGTGTTCGGGGAGCTTTGTGATGTCCTCGCCTTTAAAAAGGATAGTGCCGCTGTCGGGCCTGATAGTGCCGCAGGCAAGGTTCAGCAGGGTGGTCTTTCCGCTGCCGTTGGAGCCTATGACCGCCGCAAATTCTCCCTTGTCAAGCTTAAAGGAAAAGTTGTCGAAAAGGGTAGTCTCGTCAACTGTTCCCGCGTTAAAAATTTTTGTGATATTGTTTAGTTCAAGCATTTTATTGACCTCGATTCTTACAGTTGATAGTTGAAAGTTAAATTCTGTACATATCCCTCGCAATGCAGCAGCACACCTCATTATATGGAGAAATATTTTATTTTACAAAGCGTTCCGCCGTGTCCGTGACGCGCATTGGGGATTTTTCAAGAACTCTCCCCGATTTGGCGGTTTCACTTCTATGATAAGCTTCAAGCTTGAAAAAATCCGTATTTTTAAAGGAGTGGGAAATAAATTCCCGAAGCGCCTCTTCACCGTTATACGGCGCTGCCCCACTCAAACGGAACAGGTATCCCCCTTGAAAGGCTGTTATAAACCTTGTCTATCAATTCGGTATTTGATAAATATTTATGCATTGTTGTTGTGTACTCGGGGAACTGTTTGTTCATTTCATCACGAAAAGACTACCCGTTGAAGCAACTACTCTGCCGTATTCACTGTAAAGAGCTTCTTCCGTAATGCTTTTGCCGTCCCACGACGAAAACATTTCTATTACAGCATACCCGCAGGAAATATCTTGCGTTATTACTTCCACATTATCCGCCATGACATTTTTCTGATATTTTTCATTGTCATATACCGTCGAATAATCATCAAGCATGGCGTTTGTACGCACTTCCAATGAAATCAATGCGGCGGCGGTTGTGAGTATTAATACGCCGATTACAATTAACGCTGCCGTTAAAAGCTTTTTCCGAACAGCTTTTGGTTTCATAATTTTATCTCCGGTTTTTATTATTTTAAAAATTGATATTATTTATCTCGCCTGGCACATTGCAGACATTTTCAAAATTTCGCCGCGTGACCGCTGTCTGTTTGGGCAGACTTATTATATGATTTTTTCTTAATTGTTACCGTTCAGTCCGAAATGTTCCGCTAAAATGCTGAGAACTTCCTCCCGCGTATCGTTTTCAAAATCGGAGCGCGTGTAGGTAAAAAAACCCGTGTTGTTCCAGTCGATCTCCACAGGAGGGTGGTACAAAGCCCATGAGTTAAAATTTTTGAGAGCGGCGTCGGGGTCTTTGCATTTTTTTATCTGCTCCAGCATAAATTGTTTTTCGGGGTCGTCGCGGTCGAAAAAGCGCGAGAAACAAATATCCGGCGGATCGCAGAGCATAATGGCAACATTATTGTAATCGGAAATTTCCCGCAGAACGTCGGGCGGTATGTTCGTATCGACAATAATTTTCTTTCCGTCTGCGGACAGTTTGATAAGCTCGCATATTTCTATTTCAATGCACTCTTGGGACACGTTGTATGTCCATTCCCAATGCTCCTTGGGAGTCATGCTGAGCCATTCCTCCCAGCCGTTCATTGTGTCAAAATAGCACAGTCCCGGCTGCTTCCAGCGGGACAGCTTTTCACGCGGGAAAGCGTCGTGATAATTCTCGCCGCACCAAATCATATCGTACCGCTCGGAAAGCATTTTTGCCATGGTGGATTTCCCCGCGCAGCTGTGTCCGTTGATAAAGTATACATTTCGCAAATAGTGTTTTATAAGATTGTCGCTTATCTGTAGTTTCATTGTTGTTCTCCTTTTATTTTTACATAAAATCGCAGTCCTTTTCATGTCCGTTGATAATGCCAACCGCCTGCAAATATGAATAAATGATCGTTGAGCCGACAAACTTCATTCCGCGCTTTTTGAGATCCTTTGAAATTTGGTCGGACAGCGGCGAAGTCGTCCGAATATCACAGCTCTCATAAACGACTTTTCCGTCCGTAAATCCCCATATGTAACGGTCAAACGAACCGTATTCCTTTTGTATTTTCAGGAACGCGCTGCTGTTTTGCACAGCCGCTTTTATTTTCAGCCTGTTGCGGATAATGCCCTCGTCGTTCAGCAGCTCCGCACATTTTATATCATCATATCGGCTGATGATTTCTGGGTCGAAGCCGTCAAAGGCACATCGGAAATTCTCCCTTTTGTTCAGTATGCACTCCCATGTTAGTCCCGCCTGAAAGCCCTCCAATATCAGCATTTCAAACAGCCGCCTGTCATCGTGCAGAGGAACGCCCCACTCGCTGTCGTGGTACTGCACATAGAGCGGATTTTTCATATTTACCCAACTGCATCGGTTTACAAGTTTTTCTTTGCACATAATTTTTTATCCTTAATTTTCAAATTTTCAGAATCGTTTTTTTACGGTCATACATTCGGACGTTTGCACAAAATTCAGTTTTTCTGCTAATTTCCGCGAAGCGATGCTTTCAAATGATTTATTTACTGCTCAACCGGAAATTGTAAAGGTATCAAATTTTCGATAATTGCAATCTGTTTCAATCCAATACCGTTGTATAATGTCAGGTTTGTTGGGAGGACTGAACTCGTGAACCACTTCATTTTCAAGCGCACCGCCGCGCTTTTGTATCACTCTGGCGGATTGAGCATTTGCCTTGTTGCAACACACAAGAACTTTTTTATAACCAAAGTTTTCAGCTTTTTTTAGTACAAGTAACAACATCTGACTGGCATAACCCTTTTTGCGCTCCGACGGTCGGACACTGTAGCCAATTTGACCGTTATATTTCAGCAAAAAGCCGGAAAGCTCGTGTCTCAAATCGATCATTCCAATAAGTCTGCCGTCGGAAATACGAATGCCAAGGTATGTAGAAGACGGAGTCCAGCCAAGACGTTCAAATCGTCCCTCAAAGTCCAGCCATTCGTCATAGCTGGACACACTATTTAAACCGGAACACCCATAAAAGCCCTCGCCGTTTTTCAGCATTTCTTCACGGAATTCCATTACTTGCGCTTCATGCTCTTTTGTTGGAGTTACTAAAATCAAATTATCCATGTTCTTATCCTCAACACCAATTAAAAATGCAAATAAAAAATCTGCGTCAAAATCATATACGTGAATTTTGAATTGATTTTTTATACATTTTTTAATTGGTGTTTAGTATTACACATTCGTCATCCCAAACCTGCACTTCTATATAATGATACTGTTTTTCAATATTATTCATAAAATCCTCCAGTGTGCCGTCATAATCCGACATCACCTTTAAAAGCATATCCTTTGTAAGCATAGTAAACTCACTATGCTTTTTAATGGAAGCCATACTATCACCATATGTAAAGCTAATATAGTCAGAAGAAATACGATTTAGCGGTATCTTTGTAACAATTCCGTTATCAAACCAATCGTTCAGATAAGCACTTCCTTGTAGAACAAATGAAAGAGGGTGTTCCTGCAAAGGTTTACCACCGAGTTCTACAAATCGTGCGTGTAATAGCTTGTCAGTTTGCAAGCGCCTTGGATAATAATTATCAAAATCTGCAAACCTGTAGAACGCAGTAGTATCCTTGTTCTGCCCAGCCATTTTATATGCCAGCGCAAACGCCTCGTCTTTCGGCAAGCGCATGATGTTCAGCAAAGGCGTGCAACTGGGGTGACAGTAATTAACAATATGTAAATCATCAATCTTCATAAATATTCCCCTTAAAAATATCTTTGCATACGCGCTTGTAGGAGCGTACTCTATATCCGCCTGTTTCGTTACGGCGTAGTGTAGTCCAATAAATTTTTATAATTCATAAAAAATTTCCCCGCCTCCTTGAAGGGGCATATCAAATATCAGGAATTTTGTATTTTGCTTTGGGTGTGACTTTGCCTGCGGGGTATTCCCCGTTCCTTGAATTTCTCGCTGAACACCGGCGCAAGAGCAAACAGCACCTCCGTAAACATTATTCCTCATCAATAATTTTTCTCATTTCGTCAACTATTTGCTGTACGCTTTTATTGTCCGTATCAATAACATAGTCGCCCTCAAGCGGCTTCAAATGCAGCCAGAAAAAGGAGCATTCATTTTTATCTCCGCGCTTTTTGTGGCGTTCAAGCAGAGTTTCCTCAGAACAGGTCAGGGTAAATGATGTTACCGAAAAATCCTTTGCCGTTATATCTTTCAGAATGTTCTCACGAATGGTCTTATCTACAGCGATCACAGTCGAAAAGAAAACATAGTCAAATTCTGAATTTAGGTATGTGGACAATGCGAAAGACATCGTTTTATCTCCGTTACGCATTCTCCTATCGTTAAGGGAAAACGGATTTACGCACCATGCCCAGTCGCCGTCGAAAAACGCGCTGTTTTCATAGCAAGTGAAAAGCGTATCCGTAACGGTCGTTTTGCCAACGCAGGGAGAGCCTGTTACAATTATCAATTTTTGCCGCTGATTTTTTTGCATATGTTTTACCCCGTATCAATAAAAATAATGCTGCAAATTATATTTATACAAGCTGTTACGCACGTTTTTTCTTACCCTTGAATTTCTCGCTGAATACCAGCGCAAGGGTAAACAGTACCGCCATAAGCAGCTTCAGGTACTCTGTGGGAAGATTCATCGCCAGCGCAGCCGACAGGAACGCTTTATAGAGAATACTGCCCAAAATCACCATGGTAGTGGCTTTCATGAACTTTACTTTTTTGAAAACGCTCAGACCGATAATTACCGAAGCAAGTCCCAATACTACCATGCCAACGCCCATTTGCTGATCGGCGGAGCCTTTCTGCTGCGCGATAACGCAGCCGGACAGAGCCGCAAAGCCGTTGCCTATTGCAAGTCCCAGAATTTTTGTGTAGCCCGGATCCTTGGCAAGCATGGTAACGTACCGCTCGTTGTCCCCCGTGGCGCGGAGAAGAAGTCCCGACTTGGTTTTCAGGTAAAAATCCATAATAATTTTGCAGATGACTACCAATATCAGAGACAGTATAACGATCTTCCACTTTTCGGGAAAAAATTCTGCAATGCCGCTGTTGAAAATTGTCGGCTTTTTGAAAAAAGAAGCCACGGTAATTCCGTTGTTGCCTTTGAAAAGAATTACTAAATTAAGGGACAGCATGGCGGTGTACACAATAATACCGCACAAAAGCGGACGTATATTCAGCCTGACATGGAGAAGTCCCGTTACCGCGCCGCAAGCCATTCCCAGTGCAAAGGTTATCGCAAGGCAGAGCCATGGGTTCACGCCGTGTATGATAAGCACCGCCGTGACTATCGCGCCCATGGGCATAGTGCCGTCCACGGACAGGTCGGGGAAGTCCAGTATGCTGTAGGTTATGTAAACACCTATTGCAAGCAGGGCGTACATAAGTCCCTCTTCAAGTGTTACGCGTAAAACATTCATTACTATATCCATAAAAAATTACCTCGCTGAAATTTTATGATATTTATTATACCATATTTTGCACGGATTTACAAGGGTTATACAGACATTAGAACAGCTGACGGAATGCTGAAGCGGTCTATCATCAAAAGCATTAGAAATAACAAGGGGGCGGGAGACCCGTCCCCTGCAACTATTTTAGTTATTCAGCCGCCTCGGTATCGGTCGTAACCTTTTCAGCGTTAGCATATGCTTCGGGAAGCGCGATATTGAACTTCTCCATTACCTTGGTGTTCACAACGGGAGTACCCTCGGATATCTGTCCGACCGCGATAGTCCCCGCGCTTTCGCCGTTCAGAACGCGTACGCCCATTTCGCCCGTTACCTTGCCGAGAGCGACATAATCAATGCTTATTGAAGCCATGCAGCCGTTGGATACCTGCTCAACCTCGGAGCCGTAAACCGGTATTCCGGCAGCGTTTGCCTGCTCCAGAAGAACGGTAAGGTTGCTTACAACGTTGTTATCGGTGAAATTGTTTATGCAGTCTACCTTTGCAGCGAGGGTCATCGCCGCCTGGGGAACGTCCGCCGCACCCTGTACGCCCTGCTCCACGATTTCAAGTCCCTTGCTTTCGGCGACTTCCTTAAGGCTTGCAAGCTGGGAAACGGAGTTAGCCTCGCTTGTGGTGTACAAAACGCCTATCTTCTTAACGTCGGGCTGAAGAGCCTGAATAAGCTCCACCTGAGAACTGAAATCCAGAATATCTGATGTACCGGTGCAGTTGCCGCCGGGAGCAGCCATGTCCTCAACGATACCCGCCGCAACAGGGTCGGAAACCGCGCAGAAAATTACCGGGATATCCGTGTTAGCTGCGGCAGCGTAAGCCGAAACAGCCGCAGGAGTTGCAATAGCGTAGATGATATCATAATTTTTTGCAACCATATTTTTCGCTATAGTATCGCAGGTGGCGCTGTCGAAATTACCGTCCTGACGGTCGATGTCGGTGATCCCAGCAGCCTTGAGAGCCTCCTCAACGCCTGCGTAGCAGTTGTCAAGCGATGGGTGGCTGCCGTACTGGATAACGCCTGCTTTGTAGCCGTCCGATGAGGCGTTTCCTACGTCATTTCCTCCGTTATCTGTGTTTTTGTTTGAGCAGGAGGCGAAACTCATTGCCATAGCCGCAGTCAGAATAAGCGAGGCGATTTTTGCAAGTTTGATTTTTTTCATAGTGACCGATCCTTTCATGGTGTGCCGCAAGTGTCAGCTTACAGCGGTGTATTTAAATTTAGTAATGTTTTGAGTTTAGTGTACCCAATAAAACAAAAAACCCGTCCCACAAGCCCTATGGCTTTAATGGGACAGGATATAAGTTCCTGCGGTACCACCCAAGTTGCGTAAAAAATTACGCCTCTCAATGCAACGTACTGACATACGCGCCCCGAATAACGCACGGATCTGCGTCGCCCCTAACGAACGAAAAATTCCGTTCCTCGGTTTGCCCTCATGAGTCCATTCACACCGGTATCCGCTGCCGCAATTCCACCCTCTGCGGCTCTCTGTTGCAAGCTGAAGCTTGTTTAGCGACCCTCCGAAGCTACTACTCTCAATCATCGGTTTAAATTATTTTACGGTTATATAATATCACCCTTCGCAAAATAATTCAAGTATTTTTTAATAATTTATTATGTATAAATTATTACCAACGCAATTGCCGACGTCTGAACAATCATTATCAGCGGCAGACCTATCATAAACCGCTTATGCTTTGTTTTGTGGCGAACGGCAAGCATAGTCAGGTACATTGCCGCTGAACCGCCGAGAATTGAGGTTACAAACAAAGTTTTTTCGGCAATGCGCCGCTTATGTTTTTTGGCGCGGGACTTGTCCGATACGGTCATTACTACTGCAGCAAGACTGATGGCTGCAAGATATATGATAAAATATTTCAAAAAGTCTCCCCCTTTATATCAAAAATTTCATCATATGTCACACCAAGAATACGCTTTATCAAGATTATTTCATCCGGATACAAGTGCCTCTGCCCGACTTCTATTTTCGCCACCGCGCTTCGCGTTATATCGCAGCCGTTCACCTGAAGTTTTGCGGCAAGTATCTCCTGAGTAATGTTTTTATTTTCGCGCAATGTCCTGATATTGTTTCCTACCGCAGTTTCAATTTTTTTGTTCATATTGCACAAACCTTTCATCAATTATTTTGTACCCAAATAGGAACAAAAATTCATTGACATAATTATAAGGTTGTGTTATAATTATGTTGCACCTATATAAGTGCAACATTTAAAATTTAGGAGATGAAAGTATGGGTTACAGAGAAAACTTTTTTAAAGCCAACAAGCCCCCAAACGGTAAGTATGAGTGTGCTTACTGCGGTGAGAAACTTAATAAGGAAGAGGCTGACGTTGGGCACATTACCCTCAAATCACGCGGAGGCAGCAACAGCGTAAGCAGCATTACAGCTTCATGTTCTCATTGTAACCGTCAAAATGGCGGTGTTGACAATATTGATTATGAAATACACATGGATTTAACTGTACTTGAAAATGAGGAATTATTTGAGCATGACGTAAAGAAATGCAGTTATGAACAAGCCGTGGAAAACGAATTAAAAAGACCGCATATAAAAGGCTATTAAAAGTTAAAGGAGGATAAAGCTATGGGAATTTTAGGTGATATTTTTATGTCTTTGCTTGGTGCAGGTCAAAGCTACGCAGAAAAAAATTATGAAAAAATGGACTGCTTTAAAGGTCTTGCAGCTGAAGAAAAGGCGGAGAAAGAGTTTGAAATTCAAGCAAAGCTTGTACGGACAAGAGCGGCAATAAATAATGTGAATGAAGAAAGAAATAAAAACAAGTATTAAAAAACACCCTCGCTCCAGTATACTGCTGGAGCGAAGGTGTTTTAGCCGCTAAAAATAAACGCAATAATGCTTTTTCTTTAATGTATCCTTTCAAGCAGACCGAGCTTTATGCGCTCGCTAAGCTCGTAAAGAGCGGTCTGGTTGCTGCCGTACCTGAGCATTTTCAGCGCCGTCTTATAGTCGGTCCACGCAAATTCCGCATACTCCTTGGACAGCAAAAAATCCCGCTCTTCCGTTTTTAATGCGAAAGCGTACTCCGAAATAACTATGCAGTCCGGTCCCCATGCGGAGCGGACTCTTTCTCCGACCCAGTTAGTCGGTATAGAGGCAGTACTGTCAAGCTTGTAGAAATTTCCGTTCTCCGCGCCTATCTCATCGCGGCACTTGCGGACGGCTGCTTCAAATGGAGTTTCCATATCCTCTCCTCCGCCCAGCACAAACTGCCAGAAATTCATATCCGGTCTTTTAAACACGCAGTATCTGACATCGTCCTCCGTTACTGCAAAAGGCAGTACAAGCACCTGAAACTTTGCTCTCATCTCGAATACACCCCTGTAAGAATTTCAGTTATATAGGACTCGCAGCAGTCAAATTTCCCGCAACAAGCAGGAGATCAAAAGTGTTTTTGCGTTATATAAAAACAGATTAAAATAGCGTTCTCATAATAATATCCGCACATTCGGCAGGATCGTTCCGGCTTGTGTCCACTTTCAAGCTGTAATTAATATTTTCCGCCATTATTTCATATTGCTCCTCCGATTGGGTCTCGTATCTGTCCCCGCGTTCGATATTTCTTTGTCTGCAAATTTCAGGCGGACACCAAATTTCAACAATGTCGAGGGGATTGTTTTTAAGTATTTCCGTAAGCTGAATATAGTGGGGTTTTATTTCCTCCCGTTCAACCAGTATGCCGTCGATAAGCACATTTTTTCCCATATCCGAATACAGCTTTGCGGTATGGTACATCATGATTATTGCTTCGCTTAGATATTTCCAGTAATTTTCACGCAGATATTTATCTCCCACGATCTCCTGAAACAAATCGTTTGCCACAACATAAAAAAATATATCGTCCCGTTCCTGCAGGGCTTCGACTATTGAGGTTTTACCGCTGCTTGTCACACCGTTCAGGAATATTATTCGTCCTTTTTCCATATCTTGCATCTTTCCGTTACAATTTTTACAGTATAGGAAATGTGTTTTTCTATACAAAGTCCACGGTTATCTTGAATAAACTCCCGTTAGGATTTCATTAATATACGCTTCTTTTGAGGGGAGTCCATCTGTTCTGCGGGCAATTTCCGCAGCCGCTTCGTTGTCGTAAGGGACGCTTAATATCGTCATACGCAAAGGTGCGGGCTTATCGCAGTCAAGCTCTCCCTCAAGCAAAAGGGCATGGGCTTTGGGAACACCGAGGCTGTTTCCGATACTGCCGGTATTTACCGCATAACCCGTATGGGTGGATCTTATAAAAGGACGGTGACTGTCAGCGCAGATTATTCCTCCGTAAGTTTTTTCGTTGGCTGTAAAAAACTTCCCCATAACATCGTCGCTGTCCCAGCCCTGAACAAGGTCGGCGGCAGGTCTGCCGTGAAAAAGCCTGAACCGTATCCCGCTTATCAGCGCGTCAAACTCGCGTGGAAGAGCTTCTATCCATTTGAGCCGTTCTTCACCGAGCTGTTCGCGGAAAAAATCGTTGTCCTTATAGGTGACATTTCTGTCGGACATCCAGTAATCCCAGTTGCCGCCAATGCAGCGGCTGCAATTTTTGCGCACCCAGTCGCAGGTCTCAGCGCTCTGCGGACCTTTCCCGACTGCGTCTCCAAGAAACCATATCCGGTCGGGAGCGATACCGGCGATCTCCTTTTCCATAGCGGAGACAGCCGTCATATTTCCGTGCAGATCGGCAAGCACAATTATTTTCGACACGGGACAAGCCCTCCCTTCTCTGCGGATAATTATACCATAAAAGCATCGGAAATGTCAAATACGATTTTACCCCTAATCCGTATTCGGATTAGGGGTTATTCGACAAACTGAGGCGAAGTACAGTTACGTGCTCCGTCTTTTGAACGTTATGACTCAATACCTGTCACATCGTAGCCCTCGTCCTCGACAGCGGACTTTAGCTCCGAGTCGGGTTTGTCGGTGTCGCACACCGCATAGCCGCCCTCCAGCGAGACCTCAATGCCTGATGCACCCAGTCCCTCCAACGCTTCCTTCACGTGAGCAACACAGTGTTCACAGGACATACCCTCAATTGTAATCTTCTTTTTCATCTGTACCAATCCTTTCCGTTTAGAAGTTAAAAATCAGAGAATAGAGGTTAGAAGTCCAAAAGAAATTATACTTTTTCCCCTATTTTAACCGTTTTTAAGCGCAGCGCGTTTGAAACAACAGATACGGAGCTTAAACTCATTGCCGCCGCCGCTATCATGGGGTTAAGCAGCGGTCCTCCGAAAATATGCAGTATTCCCATTGCAACAGGGATACCAAGCGTGTTGTAGCCGAACGCCCAGAACAGGTTCTGCTTTATATTGCGAATCGTTGCCTTTGAAAGCCGTACTGCCTTGCACACGTCCCTCAGGTCGTCCTTTATTAGAACTATATCCGCGCATTCTATGGCAACGTCCGTACCCTGACCTACGGCTATGCCTACGTCCGCCTGTGTTAGAGCCACCGCGTCGTTTATGCCGTCTCCCGCCATTGCCGTGACCTCTCCGTCCTGCTGAAGCCTTTTGATGTGCGCCGCCTTTTCCTCGGGCAGTACTTCGGCTATAAAGCTGTCAATATTCAGTTCACCCGCAACGGCTCTGGCAGTGCGTGTGTTGTCTCCGGTCAGCATAAGAGTTTTTATGCCCATTCTGTGAAGCTCTGCAATGGCTTCAAGGCTTTCCTTTTTTATGGTATCCGCCGCCGCTATAAGTCCTATGAATTGACCGTCCGCAGAGCAGTACATAGGCGTTTTTCCAAGATCCGCAAGCCGTTCGGCCCGTTCCGTAAATTCATCCGGGACGGCTATATCGGCTTCGTCCATTAACCTGCGGTTTCCCACAAGAAGCTTTTTGCCGTCAACCTCTGCGGAAATTCCTTTTCCCTCAAGGTTAGCATAGTTTTCGGCTGAGGACAGTTCAAGCCTGTTTTTTACCGCATACTGGACGACAGCCTCGCTGAGGGGATGTCCCGAAGCGGCTTCCGCAGAAGCTGCCAGTCTCGCCAGTTCGTCCTTTTCGGCGCCGTTTGGCAGAATGTCGGTCAGGGACGGTTTGCCTTCGGTAAGAGTACCCGTCTTGTCAAAAACCACCGTGGTTATTTTGCATGCCTGTTCAAGGGGCTGACCGCCCTTTATCAGTATACCGTTTTCAGCGCCCTTTCCGGTGCCTACCATTATTGCCGTGGGAGTGGCAAGTCCCAGAGCGCAGGGACAGGCTATAACAAGCACGCTGATAAGGATAGTAACGCAGAATTCGCCGCTTTCTCCCGCTATAAGCCAGCCAAGCGAAGCTATCACCGCAAGTACAAGGACTGCGGGCACAAAGTACGCCGAAATAACGTCCGCGAGCCGCGCAATGGGAGCCTTGGAGCCTTGGGCTTCCTCGACAAATTTAATAATGCGCGACAGAGCCGTGTCCTCGCCGACCTTTTCCGAGCGGTACTTAAAGTAGCCGTTTTTGTTAAGGGTCGCGCCCACGACCTTATCACCGACTCTTTTCTCAATGGGAACGCTTTCTCCCGTCAGCATTGATTCGTCAACGACTGCGCTTCCCTCAATTATCTCACCGTCAACGGCAATGCTTTCGCCCGAGCGGGACACGACAATGTCCCCGACCTTTACCTGACTGAGAGCCACCTCAAGCTCCTTCTCTCCCCGCATTACAAAGGCTGTTTTGGGAGCAAGGTTCATCAGCTTTTTAACCGACTCGTCCGTCTTGCCCTTTGAGCGCGCTTCAAGGTATTTTCCAAGAGTGATAAGAGTCAGGATCGTGGCGCAGGACTCGAAATAAAGGTGCATGGCATATTCGGTTTCGCCCTGTCCTATCTTGTACATGGCGTAAAAGCCGTACACCAGAGCGGCGGCAGAACCTAAAGCGATAAGGCTGTCCATGTTGGGGGACAGCCTGAAAAGGTTGCGGAAACCGTCCCAAAAGAATTTCCACCCGATCACTATTACTGGTACGGTCAGCAGGAGCTGTGCCAGCGCGAAATTCATAGGATTGCCGTGGGGTTCGATGATACCGGGCAGAGGCATTCCTATCATGTGTCCCATGCTTACGGTCAGCAGGGGAACGGTAAAAACCAGCGAAAGTATCAGCCGTAAAAGCATTACCTTGTCGTGGGGCATTTTCGCCTTGGCGTTTTTATCCGCAAAAGCATAGCCTGCCTTTACAACAGCGTTTTCCACGTCCTTTGCGCTTACCTTTTCCGAGTCAACCGTAAGGGACTCGGCGGCAAAGTTCACGCTTGCGTCTGAAACTCCGTCAAGCTTTTTGACGAATCGTTCTATCCTCGCGGCACAGGCGGCGCAGGTCATGCCCGAGATTTTATATGTTTTTTTCATTGAAAGCTTCCTTTTCACATACAAACTATACTAATATTGTATATTTATACTTTTAACAAATATACATAAATTTGCTAAAAAATATTTCTGGTCGGCAATTAATGTCAGTTGTAATCCCCGCCGTTAGGGTCGAGGGGCGTAACGTAAAGAGTACGGTTGTTGGTAAAGATAACCATTCCGGGTTTAGCTCCCGAGGGTTTTTTTACAAACCGCACGGGAACGTAGTCCACAGGCACCTGCGAGGAATTTTTCGCTCTGCTGTGGAAAGCCGCCACCCGCGCCGCCCACATTACGGTACTGTCGGGGATTTCCTTTCCTTCTGCGCGGATAATGACGTGAGAACCGGTTATATCCTTTGTGTGTAGCCATATGTCGGTCTTGTCCGCAGTTTTTGTTGTCAGCCGGTCATTCTGCTTGTTGTTCCTGCCCACAAGCACCGTGAATCCGTCGGGAGATGTAAATTCCAGCGGCGGGCGGCTCTTGGGCGGCTTGCCTTTCAGCTTGGACGATTTAATGTAGCCCTGTTCCGAAAGCTCCTGCCGAAGCTCGTTTACCTCGTCCTCGCTTTGGGTTCGGGTCAGCGCGTCGAAAACGCTGTCGATGTAGGAAAGTTCCTCCTCTCCCTTTGCTATCTGTTCGGTGAGTATCTTTTCCGCGGTATCGGCTTTGCGGTACTCCGAATAATATTTCTGCATATTTTTTGACGGAGTGAGCATCGGGTCAAGTTTTATCTCAGTTTGCGGACAGCCGTCCTCATAAAAGTTTTCCACAGTAACGCTGCTCATGCCCTTTTCAACCCTGTACAGGTTGGCTGAAATAAGGTCTCCCATAAGCTTTAATTTGTCCCGTTCCGCGGAGGCTTTCAGTTCCTCCCGCTGATTGGAAAGACGTCTTGCGGTGCGCTCCGAAACGTTCTGCAAAAGCTTATAGAGATCCTGCGAACGCTGCTTCATGCGGGAAACGCTGTCCCGCTCAGCGTAGAAATAGTCCAGCAGTTCGCACGCAGAGGACATTTCCTTTGTTGTCATCAGTCCGCCGTACTGGAGTATCGGCATAAAGGAAAAATCCTTTAATCCGCCGTCCGCGTCCTTAACAACGGTGTAGACGCACTTTCCCTCGCTGCATTCGCGGGCGGTCTGCTCTACCGCAAACACCAAACGTTCCAGAGTTTCGCCGCGGATATCGCTTTTCGATGCGTCGCCGCCCTTTGCGGCATAGTATACCCATTCGCGGGCTGCAATAGGCGAAATGCCCTCAAAAATTTTTACCAGCGATTTTGCCGCATCCCCGTCTGGCAGAGCTTCAATAGCTGTTTCGATATCTCCCGAAGTGCAGGTTCTGAAATCGAGGCGTTCTCCCCGAGGCGGGTAACTGTAGGTCATTCCCGGCAGCACAGGTCTTTCCCGGGACATTTCAAGGTCGACTCTTTTTATGCTGTCGATAATTTTACCATCGGCGTTTATCATAACGATATTTGAACACCTGCCCATTATTTCCGCTGCAAGAGTTACCGTAACCATATCACCCAGCTCGTTCATAGCCTCAAAATCGAAGTACAGGATACGCTCCAGACCGTCTTGCCGGATACCTAAAAGTCTGCCGTTTCCCAAATGCTTGCGCATGAGCATACAGAACATAGGCGGCACTTTGGGATTTTCTATTGATTTTTTTGTAATGTGCACTCGTGACGATCCCGCCGAAGCTGAAAACAGCAGCTTTTCATTTCCGCCGCGTGTGCGCAGAGCGATTACTATCTCTTCGCGGGAGGGCTGGCTTATTTTGTCCACCCTGCCGCCTACCAGCGGTTCAAGCTCTTTTTTTACCATGCTGAGAAATGCGCCGTCCAAAGCCATAATTATTCGTCCTCCAAAGTTAATGCGCTGACTGTTACCGTCAGCCTGAAAGGATCGCTGTCGGAAGCCTTTGAAATTTCAGCGGAAACTTCAAACGTCCGCTCGTCGATCTCCTCTTCAAAAGAATTTTCAACACTCCGCCCTCCCTTGTAAGAGACGTATTCGCTTATCTCAAAAGCAAGGTCGTCAAACATTTTTTTCAGCTTTCTGCGTATACCGAAATGATTCACCACGTCAAAGGCAAGATCCATTTCTTCCAGCACAGCAAGAATGTCGACGCCGCGGATATCCTCCGTTTCGACCACCTTTTCGTCGCGGAAACGCTCGTCCGCTTCTATGCAGAAGTCGTATGGCTCAATAAACGGCGCGTCTTGCATATCCTGCAAATCACGGCTGTTTTCGGGTACGTCTCCCACGACGTTTCTGTTTTTAAGTTTTGCAAAAAAATTTTTCAGCATATTATCCCTCTCCCGTTCAAAAATCCACTAACCGGCGGCAAAAACGTCCTCCTGAACGACACTTTGATTTTTTTCAAATTGTCAGCCACTTATTTTTCTGTAAGTAAGCACCTCAAACCCTATCTCCGTAGCAAGCCTTTCCAGCTTTTCCAGACGCTCGTGTCCCTCTGCGCCTGTTTTGTAGAAATAGGGAGTCATGGAAAACAGAGCCTTTATGTCCTCGTTTGACGGCAGAAAAATTTCTCCCGCTACCTTTTCCGTACCCAGAAATTCAAATCCATCGAGTCCGTAGTCCTTTACCTCGTTCGGGTACGGCTCGTCGTAGACCGCGCATTTGAGCTGCCACAAATGCCTCTCCGAAGGAATGACCATTATCAGCAGTCCGCCGCCTTTCAGTACCCTAAGTATTTCTTCCCCGCACCAGGGCGCAAAAAGGCTTGTTACTATATCGCAGCTTTCCGTTTCCACAGGCATATGGAAAACGCTTGCCACCGCAAACTGAGCGGCTTTTGTACGTCTTGCGGCATAATCGGCGGCAAATTTTGAGATGTCTATACCCAATATCTCCGCGTTTATGTTATCCAAAGCCTGCGCAATTTTTTCCGTGTACCAGCCCTCTCCGCAGCCCGCGTCAAGAACGGTACAGCCTGTTTGGGCGTACCGCAGAACAGTACTGCAAAGCGCGTCCGCAAGAGGCTTGTAGTATCCCTTGTCAAGGAATTTTTTACGCGACTGCACCATCAGTTTGTTGTCGCCGGGCAATGCTGAGTTCATGCGGTCGGCGGTCAGCAGATTCACGTAGCCGCTTTTGGCGATATCGAAGCAGTGCCTTTGGGGACACAGAAACGACTTCCCCTCACGTATCAGCGCACCGCCGCATTTGGGACAAATAAGCATAGATGTCTCCTTAAATGATATAATCAACAGGGTCTTTATCGGCTTCCGCACGAACCGCTTCAAGCTGAGGGTACTCCTCCTTGAAACGCTTTATCAGATAGGGGATAACGATATCCTCAGTGTGGAAATGTCCGCAGTCGTACAAAGCTATACCGCTGTTGCGCGCGGTTATCCACTGGTCGTGCTTAACGTCTCCCGTGATGTAAGCGTCCGCTCCCGCGGCAATCGCAAGCGGAAGATTTCCTCCCGCTCCCCCCGAACAGAACGCAAGCTTTTTTACGATCCTGTCGCTGTCAGTACAGCGGACGACCGTGCAGCCGAAAACGTTCTTGAGAAGCTTGCCCAGTTCGTTAGGTATCATCCGGTTCCCCACGGAGCATACCCAGCCGTAGCCACGTCCGTCGGGGTGGACAGGCTCAAGAACGCTTTGCTTTTTAAGTTTAAGAAGAGGGTTCAGCATATCGAAAATGATGTCGTTTATACCGCCGTCAGCCATATCAAGCGGCGAATGGAAACAGATACAGGCTATTCCGTGCTTAAAGGCAAGGCAGGCTGGATCGCTTTCGTTCAGACTGTAGAGAGGGTGGAATATCACCGGGTGGTGGGCAATTATGGCCTCCGCACCGAATTTTACAGCCTCGCGTACGACTTCGCAGGTTATGTCAAGAGCGAACAGAACTTTTGTAACGGGCGCGTTCCCGTCCCCCGCAAGCAGCCCCGAATTGTCCCCCTTGTGCAGGTTTTTCAGCGGAGCAAGTTTATCCATAAGTATCATCAAATCGTTTACACTAAACATATCTTTTCTTCCGATCCTTTTAAAAATTTCAGCCGCAAGAGCTGCCTTAGCCGTGCAGCCCGAAGCTCTGCCTTCGCGGAAAAGATTTTCCGCCCGGCGTTCGGCATATGTGCGGGCTGACGGCTCGTTAAGGTCAAGTTTTCCCAGTATCCGAAAAAGCTCCGCCGGTACAAACGGCTTTGCACCGTTTTTTACCGCGTTTATCACCGTGTAGCAGAACTTTCCTTCCGTAACGGCGCGCTGTTCAATTATTTCAAAGCCGTTCCCGCAAAGGAAGTCAATAAGCTTTTCGGGACGGCTCATGGGCTGTAATATCAGGTTTCTGCCTTCCAGCCAATAACAGCGGGAAAGAATACCGGCGATAAGTTCCCCGCCCATTCCTGCGATAACTATGTCGGTTATCCCGTCTTCTGGGACATTTTCCAGACCGTCCGAGAGTATCAGTTCAACCTTGCGGGAGACTCCCGCCTTTTCGAGAGTCTCCCGCGCTGCGGCAAGAGGCTTTTCGTTTATATCGGCTGCGACGGCGGAAACGCACTTTCCCTCGGAAAGCAGCTCCGCGACAAGGTACGCGTGGTCGGTACCCACATCGCAGACCCTTGTGCCGCGGACAAGCTCCGCGCAAAGCTTTAAGCGTTTATCAAGCATAATGTCCTTTCAATACATATGAATCATTGCTCATATGTATTATATTTCATTTTACAGAAAAATTAAACATACAATTCGTAAACAAACCATGTACAAAGCATTATCCAAAATACATAAAGAGCGTAAAGCAAAAACCTTACGCCCTTAACGATAATGATCACTTATTCTCGAAATGTTTGCTCAGCTTAGAGACAAGCTCGTTGGGATCTACTCCGTGTACCGCGCAGGCTTCCGCAATGCTTTCGCCTCTTGACGAGGGACAGCCAAGACAGTGCATACCCATTTCCAGAAAGAAAGGAGCGGTATCCGGGTCAAGGTCGAGGACGTCTCCGATTATCATATCTTTTGTGATCTTAACGCTCATTTTAACATTCCTCCCAAATATACTATATCAGTATTATAACCTATTTTTCCGAAATTTGCAATAGGCAGTTGATTTTTTTGCGGACAAGTGGTATAATTGCAATATCTTCCAAAATTATGAAACGAGGTATCTGAATTGAATTTACTGAACAAGCTTGAAAGAAAGTTCGGACGTTACTACATCAGCAATCTGATGCTCTACATCGTCATCGGCACGGGAATAGTGTTTGCGTTCTGGTTTCTTGCGCCGGATATACCGCTGCTGTCGTTTTTATCCTTTGACCGCAGCGCGATAATGCGCGGGCAGATATGGAGGATATTGTCCTTCATTTTCATACCCGAAAGCGGCAGTCCGATAAGCATGGTTTTCTGGCTGTATCTGTACTGGCTCATCGGTTCGAGTCTGGAGGATTACTGGGGAGGCTTCCGCTTTAACGTCTACTATTTCTGCGGAGTTCTTTTTGCCGTAATAGGCGGTTTCATCACGGGCTATGCCACGGTGCATTACCTTAATCTTACATTATTTCTTGCTATAGCTGTAATTAACCCCAATATGCAGCTTCTGCTTTTCTTTTTCCTTCCGGTTAAAATGAAGTGGCTGGCGTGGATAGACGCAGTTTTCCTGATCTACAATTTTATCTTCACGCCGTTCATGGACCGCAGGATAATAATTCTAATATCCGTGCTTAATTTTCTGCTGTTTTTCGGCGGGGACTTCTTCCGCTTTATCCGCGACAAGATAAAGTACAGAAAAATACGCAGCAGCTTCAAAAACAAAAATCGGTAATACAAAAACGGAACGCTCTGTACCGGGCGTTCCGTTTTAATTTACCGGATGCCGTCTGCCGGTTCAGAAGCCCGCCATGGAACTGAGAATTTTTTCAAGTTCCGTTCTGTCGGTGCTGAACTCCAGAGCGGTCTCGTAGGAAATAAGCTCCTTTTTGTAAAGTCTGGAAAGCGTATCGTTCAGAGTGCACATTCCCTGACGCACGCTGGACTGAATGGTGGACTCTATTTGCGTGATCTTGTTGGTACGGATAAGATTTCTGATAGCGTCTGTTCCCACCATTATTTCGAGTGTAGCTATACGGTTTCTGCCGTCCGCAGCGGGAACAAGAGTCTGTGCGATAACTCCCTGTATCATATTTGAAAGCTGTGCCCGTATCTGATTCTGCGATTCCGGAGGGCAGGCGTCTATAATACGGTCTATAGTCTGAGCCGCGCTGGAGGTGTTCAGAGTAGCGAATACCAAGTGTCCAGTTTCGGCGGCTGTCATGGCAAGGGAAATTGTCTCATAGTCCCGCATTTCGCCTACGAGTATAACGTCCGGGTCTTCACGGAGCGCGCTTCTCAGAGCGCTGCTGAACGATTCAACGTCCCTGCCTATCTCACGCTGATGAATAGTCGCTTTGTCCTGAACGTACCGGTACTCGATAGGGTCTTCTATAGTGATTATGTGACAGGCGCGGCTTCTGTTGATATGGTCAATTATCGCCGCAAGGGTAGTGGATTTTCCGGAACCTGTAGGACCCGTTATAAGGATGAGTCCGCGCTTTTTCTGGGCAAGCTCCGAAAGCACGGGCGGCATTTTCAGCTCATCCAAGGTCGGTATCTTTTCATTGAGAAGTCTTATTGAAGCGGCAAGACGTCCGCTTTGGCGGAACACGTTCACCCGCTGTCTTGCTCCGTTTGCTATCTCGAAGCTGAAATCTATGTCGTGACCCTCGGTAAGGAGCTTTTCCTGGTCGGCGGAAAGTATTGAAAGAATAGTACGGTTAACAACGGTATCGCTGAGCTCGCCGAATTTTCTCAGTTCGCCGTTAATGCGGACAACAGTAGGAGCGCCGACGGTAAGGTGAATATCTGAAGCACCAAGAGAACGAGCCTGCATAATAAACTCCTGAAAAGTCATATTGATATACTATCCTTTCACTATTTAATTTTAAACTGGATCCCGCTTGCGGAAAGATACACTTCGTTGCACATATTTGCAATACGCTGGTTTACAACTCCGAGAATTTTTCTGAAAACCGCCTGATCATGATTATCGGGAGTGATGGAAAAGCCTGTTTCCAAAGTTATTATGACCATAGTTCCGTCGATAGTCATAATGCTGTCAAACATATTTGTGACGTCCTCAACGATACGCTTTTCAATTTCCTTTTTTTTATCGTGAGTTATTTTTGAAAGGTCGGGACACATTTTTTTAATTATTTCGGAGGTATAGGAAGCAAGACTGTCAAAGATAACAAATTTGTGATCTGTAAAATTTTCGGCGGGATTTTCGGCGATTCCCGGCTTGATGTCCCACTCGACAGAATTCTTTTTGTTGTCGTATTCGATTCGTTTTAGAGTGTCTGCGTCGACCCGTTCAGCCGCACAGAGATAAAGAACGTAGTCGCAGGCGGCAAGATAAGTGGTCGCCCATCTGGATTTGCCGCTTGAAGCTCCGCCCGTTATCAGGATCGTTTTTGACATCTGAGATCATTCCTTTCATATTTGATATACGCGTAAAAATAGTCATGAGGTAAAATGCAGAAGTAATTTTTCATAAGTTTACAAATGCAATTGTAACATATTATACTTTAGTTGTAAATATAAAATTGAATAACATCAAAACTTTTTATTTGTGTACGATCTTATTTTATGTATGCTGAGGAATTACGGCAATACATAAAAATAACATTTTTATAGGAGCGGAATCTCCCCGCCCGCAGGGTAAATAATATGTTTTGAAAATTCAGAACGGGAGCCCCGCCCACTGCAAATTTTTTAAGGATATTTTTATGTACCGCTATAATAAATGTCGAGAGGTTTTATAAGTTCGATACTGAGCTTTATATTATTTTATTTAAGGATTTCACGAATGTCTTTGAAAGGCTCGACGCTTCGTTTGAGGATACCGTGCATATGGGCTATAGCAATGCCGTAATTGGTTATGGGCAAGCCCTGTTCACCTGCATATGCATAACGGTACTTCATTTCGCGTTCGTTGAGCATACAGCCGCCGCAGTGTATTGCCAGCGCATACCCGCTCAAGTCATCGGGAAATTCCGTTCCGCTTGTAAACACGAATTCAATGTCTTTCCCCGTATGCTTTCTCACCCATGCGGGAAGCTTCACAGTACCTATGTCTCCGCACTGACGGTGATGTGTGCAGCCCTCGGAGATAAGGATTTTGTCTCCGTCCTTCAGGCTGTCCAGAACCTTTGCACCGCGTACCGCTGCTTCAAGGTTGCCCTTATAGCGCGCAAACAAAATCGAAAAGGACGTTAGCAGAATATCACCAGGTACTACATTGCTTACTTTGCCGAAAGCCTGACTGTCAGTGATAACGATTTTAGGCTTCACGGCAAGTTTCGTAAGAGTATCAGCAAGCTCTGTTTCCCTGACCGCAATGGAAATGCCGCCCGCCTCCAGAATATCGCGGATAGTCTGCTGCTGTGGCAGGATAAGTCTGCCCTTTGGAGCGGCGGCGTCAATAGGGGTAACAAGCACCGCAATATCCAACGGGTCAAGCAAGTCTCCAACTATTTTCTTGTCAGGTTCGGGAATTTGTGCAAGCCGTGCAATTTCAGCTTTAAGAGTGTCAATGCCATCGCAGTTCAGCGCACTGCCGTAGAAATGTCCCTCTTTTTGGGGAAAGTTAAACAGCACGTCCGTCTTGTTGTGGAAAATAACAAGAGGTATATTTTTCTGTCTTATCTTATCAATAAGGACGGTATCTTCGGGACTCTCGCTTTCACCGTCCAGTACAACCACGGCAATGTCCGTCTTGTTCAGCATTTGGTAGCTTTTCTTCACGCGTAAAGCACCAAGCTCCCCATCGTCGTCAATGCCTGGGGTGTCTATCATCACCACGGGACCTATTGGGAGAAGCTCCATAGCCTTTACCACAGGGTCTGTGGTAGTTCCCAGAACGTCGGAAACGATAGCAATATTCTGGTTTGTAAGCGCGTTCATAACGCTGGATTTGCCCGCGTTCCGCCTGCCGAAAATGCCTATGTGTACCCGGTTCGCGGAGGGCGTTTCGTTAAGTCCCATAAAATCAGCTCCTTAATAAGATTACAGATATAACCAGTATCTGCGTAAGATGTGACGACCCTCGGCGTCGTTGTACGCCTCTATTTTATCCGTAAGCCGACCGCCCAGCTTCTCACAGATATGAGCGGACGCGGCGTTTTCATCATTGATAGTGAAAAGAACTTTTTCCATGCCGTACTCTTTGGCAATAGTCAGTCCCTGCTTCAATATTTCCGTACCGTATCCCTTGCCTTGTTCGGACACGCGCACCGCATACCCGATACTGCCTATGTCGGTCATTACTTTCGGCGGAAATTCTGTCCGAAGCTGAAACTCGCCTATAAATTTCCCGCCGTCAACCGCCCAAAAATGAAAACTTTTCGGCTGAATTTCTCCTGTCTCCTTTTTGTCGTAAAAGCCTTTCGTTCGGCTGAACCATTCATAGTCTATCAGCTTCGGGTCGGTTGGTCTGAAATAGATAACGTTATTATCATACAATTCCTGACAGTACGCCTTGTACCCGCTGACATATTCTGGACAGCGTTTTATTAGCTTCAGCATAATATTTTCCTCCTGATTTAATGGCAGTAAGCAATCATTGTCAAATCGTCGCAGTAACCCTTTTCTCCCAAGGATCGCTCTTTCGCCGTATTTATAAGCGTATCAACGCTTTGCGGTAAATTGTCGGCGGCAATATTTTCCCAAATAAATTCGGGACTTAAACAGTCGCTTACACCGTCGCAGCAAAGGACAATAACGTCCCCGTCTTTCAGACTTATTTCCTCATATGAATATTCGGGGACTACCGACGGGATAAATGTATCGAACATCGACCACATATGCTCCGGAAGCCTGTGTACCGCTTCTTCGAGCTGCTCCTCGGAAAAAAGTCCCAAGTCTATCAGATTCTGATATTTTTTCTTCGGCTTTGCGATACGGACTGCGGTATTATTGTGCAGAAAATATGCGGGAGAGTCCCCTGCCGCGGCTATATGGATGGTATCGCCGCAAACCGCGCATATAACAAGCGTACCGAAAACAAGGCTTTTTCTGCTTTGGGATATTTCAATAAGCTTGTTGTTTATCTGCCAAATCATTTTATCAATGTAGTCTTTTGCCGACGTCTCGACGGGAAAAAGGGGGTATTTTTTACCGTTTCGGCGCAAGTCCTTGACATAATGACCTTGCCCTCCGAACCTGCTCCCGACGCGCCGTCGGACAGCATAAAAACCGTGTTGTCGGGAGAAATATAAAAGGAATCGCCGTTTATACCGCTTGTTCCCATATGGCTGTTTCCGTAACATAATGGCATATCAATTGCTCCTTTGCAATGCAACAGAGTATAAATTT
Organism: uncultured Oscillospiraceae bacterium; assembly: GCA_910586535.1. GTDB lineage: Bacteria > Bacillota > Clostridia > Oscillospirales > Ruminococcaceae > RGIG8773. Next base: position 63,310 of record CAJUHS010000005.1, on the reverse strand, counting down.
AATATCCCGCCCCTTGATAGGGGCTTGACAAAGTAACGATATATCGTATTTTACATTGGGGTAGAACAAGCCCGCGGGGGCTCCCCGCTTAGAAACGAAAATCCCTGCTGCCCTGCTCAATTTTCGCAAGATTGTCAACAACAATACCCCGTACCTTTTCATTGGGTACGTTCTTTATCTCGCTTTCGATAAGCTTAACGCCGACCGCCTTGGTGTCGGGATTTGCGTAGTCCATAAGGTACTCCTTTAACGTCATCAGAGCGTTGGGGTGACAGCAGTTCTGTATCTGACCGTTTTTGCACAGGGACATGAACCTGTCCCCCGTCCTGCCTTCGCGGTAGCAGGCCGTACAGAAGCTGGGTATGTAGCCAAGCTTCATGAGCCAATGAACTACTTCGTCCAGAGAACGCTGGTCGGATACATCAAACTGTTCGGTGTCGTGGGGTCTTTCCTCGGGACTGTATCCCGCATAGCCGCCAACGGAAGTTCTTGAACCGCCGGAAATCTGGGAGATACCAAGACTGAGAGCTTTTTCGCGGCAGGCTTCGCTTTCTCTCGTGGAAATTATCATTCCCGTGTAGGGTACCGCAATTCTTATGCATGCGATGATTTTCGCAAATGTGTCGTCGTCAATGCCGTTGTCAAAAACGTTGGGATCAATATCGTCAGCCTTTTTGATTCGGGGTACGCTGATAGTGTGAGGACCTACGCCGTGTACAGCTTCAAGGTGCTCGGCGTGCATAAGAAGTCCCGCAAACTCGTAGCGGTACAGCTCCAGACCGAACAGAACGCCCAGTCCAACGTCGTCGATACCGCCTTCCATGGCTCTGTCCATGGCTTCGGTATGGTATGCGTAATTGTGCTTGGGTCCAGCCGGATGAAGCTTTTCATAGCTTTCCCTATGGTAGGTCTCCTGGAAAAGAATGTATGTACCGATACCCGCGTCCTTTAGCTTGCGGTAATTTTCAACTGTGGTAGCGGCAATATTAACGTTTACGCGTCGAATAGCGCCGTTTTTGTGCTTAATGTCATAAATAGTCTTAATGCTTTCGAGCACGTACTCAATAGGATTGTTCACAGGATCCTCGCCTGTTTCAAGAGCAAGACGCTTGTGTCCCATGTCCTGCAAAGCGATGACCTCCTGACGTATCTCCTCCTGAGTAAGCTTTTTGCGGGCAATATGCTTGTTCTGGCAGTGATAAGGACAGTACACGCAGCTGTTAACGCAATAGTTGGAAAGATACAGCGGCGCGAACATAACGATACGGTTTCCGTAAAAATCCTTTTTTATCTGACGCGCCAGCTCATAGATCTTCTCGTTTCTGTCCGCAAGAGTGCAGTCCAGAAGCACCGCCGCCTCACGGTGGGAAAGACCCCTGCGCTTTTCTGCTTTTGCAATAATGCTGTCGATAAGCTCGGCGTTGTCCTTGTTTTTTTCGGCGTAATCGAGAGTTTCAAGTATCTCGGCATTGTCAATAAATTCTTCCGCTTTAAGTGAATTTGGATTGTACATATTATTTTCCTCCTGTTTTTTATTGTATATTTTGCATGGGCGGATCCTGTATTCGCCCGATTGTTTTGTGATGTTTTCGGGCGGATATGGAATCCGCACCTATATTAATATTTCTTGCAGTCTCCTCTTGCTGAGACGAGCTTGTAGCCAATGGACTCCATTCGCCGTCCCAGACAGGATATACACTCGGCAGCCTCGTCTCCAGTACATATTTTGTTGTCGTACAGCAGATATTTTTTCCGCACGTCTGTGGGAGACAAATTCGGCATGACCACGTTTGCGCCCGCTAAAATCCCCATTTCTCTGCCCTTTGGGTGGATAGTACCCAAAGCCGTAGTGGCAGGTAAAAGCACGTTGGGAACTATAAGCCGCGTCAGTCCCAGCATAAGCAGAGTAGTTTCAAGGGTACCCGCCATTTCGTTTGCAAACGGAGTGTCATGGTGCGGGATAAATGGCCCTATACCGACCATCTGCGGCTGTAGCCTGTGTATATAGAGCAGGTCCCCCGCAAGGTTTTCCGCCGTTTGGTACGGCGAACCCACCATAAAGCCGCAGCCCGTCTGAAAGCCCAGTTCCTTTAAATCGGAAAGACATCTCATACGGTTTTCAAGCGTAAGTCCTTTTGGGTGGAGCTTTCCGTAATGCACTGGATCTGCGGTTTCATGCCGCAAAAGATATCTGTCCGCACCCGCCTGCCGGTACCGTTCGTAGCTCCCGCGGCTTTTCTCGCCTATTGAAAGCGTTACCGCGCAGTCGGGGTACTTGGCTTTAATTAAAGAAACAATGCTCACTATCTTGTCGTCGCTGTAGAATCCGTCCTCGCCGCCCTGCAGTACAAAGGTACGGAAGCCAAGCCCATAGCCTGTTTCGCAGCATTCCAGAATTTGTTCTTCGTTCAGACGGTACCGCTCCGCTTTTTCTGCGCTTCGGCGTATCCCGCAGTACAGGCAGTCGTTCCTGCAGTAATTGGTAAACTCTATCAGCCCGCGAATATAAACGTCCTTGCCGTAGACCCGCTCGCGAACAGTCCTTGCCCTTGCAAAAAGGTATTCGTCAGTCTCGGGAGTATGTTCCGAAATAATTTCGGATAATTCCTCCTTGGAGAGAATGCGATTTTTTTCGAGCTTGTCAATAAGTTCCGTAATACGGCTCATTTTGGTTCTCCTAATTTGGAATAAATTGTCTTTGCAGTAACTCCGTTGATAGCGCCCAGCTTGCCTGAGAGCGCGCTGATAACGTCCTGGGGAGCGTCTACCGCGACGCTTATTATGGATACTCCCTTCTTTTCATAGGGTATGCCCATTCTGCCAATTATGTATTGTCCGTAGTCGTGGAGCAGACTGTTCAGCTTCCCGACCGAGCCGAGATTCTCCACAACTATACCGATAAGCGCAACTCTTGTTTCCATTAAACCTTTCCTTTCAAAAATAAAAAAGCCTGCTGACATTTACATACTGACAGCAGGCGTAGATTACCCGATATTTCGCCGCCTTTCCCCTCAGAAAACCTTTGGAAGTCAGTACAGATAAAATTTATTTGATTTTCCGTTTGATTTGTTTGCAGTAAGAAAAATCCGGCAGGATATGTATCTTTCTGTTTACGAATGTAAGTATATCACATTTTTATTAAAATTTCAAGACCCTTAGATTAATAATACAAGAATAGGAATTTATAATTGTCTCCCGGATTTTTACGAAATATTTACAATAATGGGGATCTGTCTGGTCAAAGAAATTGTTGACAAAAGCGGAGCATTGTGGTATAATTTATTAGGGTTATACATTCGGTCGGATTGCGGCTGACAGCATTTTTATGAAAGCGGGTTGTTGCAATGAACATAAAGGAATTTTACGATTCTATCGGCGAGGATTTTAACGACGTTATCGGCAGACTAAGAGCTGAAAGCAGGGTCTGCAAATATGTTCTGAAGTTTCCGGAGGATAAAAGCTTCGAAAATCTTCTCAGTTCAATGAAGGAAAAAAATTATGCGGAGGCGTTCAGAGCGGCGCATACTATTAAAGGTACGTGCTTAAACCTAAGCTTTAACAGCTTTGCCGCCATAGCTTCGGATATCACGGAAAAGCTCAGGAATTTTGAAGATACTGCTGCTATCGAGTCGGATACCGTACTTGACGGACTAATCGGTACGTTATCAGAAAAATACTGTAAGATTGTTTCCGGCATTAAAGATATTGATGTTCCCGAACAGTAATTAACATAGTGTATTTTTATAAAGCAACGATTCACAATTTTTTGAAAAGGAGAGTTCAAAGTGAGTGGAGAAAATTTTGCGGCAGATCACAGCAAACAGAAAGTTCTGATCGTTGACGATTCCGAAATGAACCGCTGTATGCTGGCGGATATCCTTGAGGACGACTACGAGATCATTCAGGCTGAAAACGGCGTGGAAGCTGTGGCTATACTGAAAGAAAGACATTTTGAAATTGCGCTTGTAATGCTTGATATGGTCATGCCCGAAATGGACGGTCTTGAAGTTCTGGAGGTCATGAACAAACAGCGCTGGATCGATAATATCCCCGTTATAATGATCTCCGTAGAAAGCTCAGCGGGATATATCGAACGCGCTTATGATTACGGAGTTACCGACTACATAAAACGTCCTTTTGACGCGTTTTCCGTGCGCCGCCGCGTTATTAACACCATTATGCTTTACGCTAATCAGAAAAAGCTGGTTGGTCTTGTTGCCGATCAAATATACGAAAAGGAAAAAAGCACCAATCTGATGATCAATATCCTCAGCCATATCGTGGAGTTCAGAAACGGTGAAAGCGGTCTGCACGTTATTCACGTACAGAATATTACAAGGACTATTCTTGAAAAATATGCCGAAAAATATAAGGATTCGGGGCTTACGGAATCAACTATATCCATTATCAGTCTTGCTTCGTCTCTTCATGATATAGGAAAAATTTCCATTCCTGAAAGTATTCTCAACAAGCCGGGCAGGCTGACCGATGAGGAATTTGCAATAATGAAGACCCACTCCAGTGTCGGAGCGTCTATGCTTGAAAGTCTTTCGTTCGGTTCGGGAGACCCGCTTATAAAAACAGCTTACGAGATCAGCCGCTGGCACCACGAGCGCCACGACGGAAGAGGCTATCCCGACAGACTTGAGGGAGATCAGATCCCGCTTTCGGCTCAGGCTGTTTCCGTTGCGGACGTTTATGACGCACTTACAAGCGAGCGCGTTTACAAAAAGGCGTTTTCCCATGAAAAGGCAATGGAGATGATCCTTGGCGGAGAGTGCGGAACTTTCAATCCAAGGATACTTGAGTGTCTTAAAGAGACTGCGGACGTTCTCAAGGAAAACCTTAACCTTACGACCTCAGAACACCTTAGTCCCCGCGGAGTTCAGAATATTACCGAGGAAATCCTCAAGAACAATGACCTTGACGTTGCGGGACAGACTCTTAACAGTCTTGAAAACGAGATAGCCAAGCACAGATTCCTTGAATCAATTTCAAGAGAGATACAGTTTGAGTACAGCAGCGATCCCTCAATGCTAACTCTTTCCGAGTGCGGAGCTAAAAAGCTGGGGCTTACCGAAACGATTTCCGATCCGAAAAATGACGAGAACCTTAAAGCTGTTATTTCGGAAAAATGTCTCGGAGAGCTTGCCGAAGCAGTCAGAAAGACTACCCCTGAACAGCCTGTCACCGAATACGAGTGCGATATGGTTTTCGGCGGTGAGACTAAGCGCTGCAAGGTCGTATGTCTTTCCATGTGGTCGGACGATGACCACAGCTGCCGCGACGGTATTGTCGGCAAGGTTTTTGAAGCTTAGTGATTTTAAAACAAATTTAAATGGTACGCTTTTTGTTAAGCATACCATTTTTTGTTATCCTTTTACTGCACCCGCGATAACTCCCTCGATGATATATCTTTGGCAGAACAGATAGAACACGATTATGGGAAGTATTGCAAGCACCAGCATTGCCATGAAACCGCCCCAGTTTACCGCGCCGTATGCGCCCTGCATGGCGATCTGAATTGCTACGGGCAGAGTTTTGTTACCAGTGCCGAGAATAAGATACGGCAGCAGATAGTCGTTCCATATCCACATGGCATTCAGTATGGTAACAGTTATTGCCGTGGGTTTGAGTATCGGAAACACTATCATGAAAAATTTTTGGACGGGATTGCAGCCGTCTATTTCGGCGGCTTCTTCAAGCTCCAGAGGAATGCTTTTCACAAAGCCGCTGAGCATGAAAACCGACAGCCCCGCGCCGAAGCCCAGATATACAAAGATTATTCCCACGGGATTGTTAAATTTCAGCTTTGTTACCACAAATGTCATGGTATACATTACCATCTGAAAAGGCACTATCATGCTGAACAAAAAGGTGTTGTAAAGCAGTCTGCTGACCGATGACTTTACGCGGACAAGATACCATGCCGTCATCGAAGTGAGCAGCGCAAGGACAAGCACCGACAGTACCGTGATGAAAAGGGATCGGCCGAAAGCGCCCGCTATGCCCGCGCTTTTTACGCCGCTGACATAGTTTTCAAAGCCTGCAAAGGTCTCCTTTGTGGGAAGCTTGAAGGGACTTCCCATAATGCTGAACTTTGTCTTGAACGAGTTCAGGAACACTATAAGGATCGGGACTAAAAACAGCGCGGCAAGCAGTACCAATACTACAAATAGTAGGGAGCTGAGCCGTTTTTTCCGCGAAAGCTCCATCAGCTTTCCACCTCCCTGCTGCTTGTTATTTTAAGCTGTGCAAAGGCAATTAAAGCAACTATCAGAAAAAATATTACAGCCTTTGCCTGACCTACTCCCTGCCAGCCTGCGCGTCCGTAAAAGGTGTTGTAGATGTCAAGTGCGAGCATGGCGGTCTTTCTGGCGGGAGCTCCCGCGGTAAGGGCAAGGTTCTGGTCGAACAGCTTGAATGAGTTGGTGAGAGTCAGAAAGGTGCAAATTGTTATAGAAGACATAAGCATCGGCACAGTAACGTTTTTCAGCGTCTGGAAACGGGTCGCTCCGTCTATTTCCGCCGCCTCGTGGAGATCACGCGGAATGTTCTGAAGACCCGCAATATAAATTACCATCATGTAGCCGATAAGCTGCCAGTTGGTGAGCACCACAAGTCCCCAGAAGCCGTATTTTGCGCTGTAACTGATATCCACGCCGAAGTTAGCCAATACGCCGTTTATGATGAGATTCCATATATAGCCGAGAACGATGCCTCCGATAAGGTTGGGCATAAAGAAAATAGTGCGGAAAACATTTTTGCCGCGTACCGCGCTTGTCAGGGCAAGAGCCAGCAAAAACGCAAACAGGTTCACGGTAATTACTGAAACCACGGTAAAGAGGGATGTAAATCCCAGCGCACGGAGGAAATCACTGTTGCTGAAAGCTTTGGCGTAATTCCCGAAACCGATCCATTCCGCGTTGGAAACAGTAGTAAATTTGTTAAACGACAGGTAAATTCCCATTATAAAGGGTACTATAAAAAATGCCGCAAACGCCGCAAGCGTGGGAAGCACAAACAGCGGGAAATGTTTTTTTATTGTTATCAGTCCTTTCCGACGGCGGAAATCATTTTCCTTTTGCGTTTCTGTATTTCCGTTTTCATTTCCGTTTTTCTTTTTGTTTGCAAATTATATTTTACTGTTCCAAATTTGCGCTTTCAGTTTTCCAGCTTGATCTTACAGCGTCCTCAACGTCCTGCCATTCAAGGCTTCCCTGAGCGTACTGGAGCAGAGCCGCGCCGAAATCGTCCTTGAAGTTCTGGCTGGGGAATATTGTGAAATTCCATGGTATATTTTGTATGCCGTCCTCGTCCATCCAGTCAAGGACTTCATGGGTAAGCGGGTCTTCGGGTCTTTCCGAGTCGTTAAAGGTGTCAAAGGGAGCAATGAAGCCAAGACTTCCGGTAACGTAGCCCTTTCCGCTTTCGCTGGAATTGAGCCAGTAAAGGAAATCGGCGGCGTCTTTTTGCAAAGCCTCGTCAGCCTGGGAATTGATGCAGAAAAAGTTTTCCGTACCGATACAAAGTCCCTGATTTTCCTCTCCGTCCATTCCAGTATAGATTGGCAGATATTTGATATTGTCGGCAGTAACAACGTTTCCGCTGATACCGTTTATCTGGCTCCACGCCCAGTTTCCGTTCTGTACCATTGCGCACTCGCCGAGAGCAAATTCCGCCATGGATTCGTCGGTTATCTTTGAGCCGAGTACTTTTCTGTCAACGGTGGAATTATTGATATAAAGGTCGAAAATGTTTCGGAAATTCTGACCGTACTGAAAGGAAATTTCTTTTGTACCGTCTCCGGTAAGATCAACGCTGTTATTTTTGAATTCGTAGTAAATTGGTACGTTTGCAAGGTGGGTCTGCCAGCGCCAGTCGTCGCCGGGCTTCAGGGAAGTGCTTGCAAATACGCCCTTTATATTCAAAGCGTCCCTTTTGGACTGCATATCTTCGACTACCGTTTTAAGGTCGGAAAAGCTTTTTATGTCGTCCGTATCATCAAAGGAAACGGCTTTGTCGGGCATATCAAAATATCTTTCCATTATTTCATCGTTGTAGATGATACCGTATCCCTCCACAGCGTACGGGATACCGTAGGCTTTTCCGTCAACTGTGAGAGCCATGCTCTTGTCGGTAAGATGAGCGTAAAGCTCCGTACCGGACAGATCGGCGCAGTAGTCCTTCCAGTTTGCGTATCCGCGGGGGCCATTCACCTGAAAGATAGTGGGTGCTTCGCTTGTGGCCATTTTTGCGCTAAGAGTCTGCTCATAGGTGTTGTTTGCGGCTGTTTCCACAATTACGGTCTTTCCTGTTTCCTCTTTGTATTTTGCGGCTATCTCCTCGTATGCTGTGGCTATTTCCGGCTTGAAATTAAGGAAACGTACTGCGGCGGATTTCCCGTTTCCGTTTTCATTTCCGCCGTTTTCCCCGGCGGAATCGTCTCCTCCGCAGGCTGCAAAAATGAACGGCGCGGCAATTGCCGCCGAAAGAATTAATCCGAGTTGTTTTTTCATATTATCGATCCTTTCAGAATATCAGGCAGTACCGCACAATATCCGCGAGCCGCCTTGTGTTTTAGTATAGTATTTTCAGAAACAGCGCGGGTTATTCATTTATTCATTTTTAAAAATACAAAAACGGCGTTTGCCCCAAATGCAAACGCCGAAACTTTTAAAAAATGCAATTGACAGTTTTATGTTATCCTCTGAGATGTACCCAAAAACGGAAATACTTTTATTTGCCTTGCGAACAAACGAAAAAAATATGCAGTTCTGACGCTTTTGGTCAATCGACAAGCTTGGGATCAAAGCTTTCCTTCCAGGGAAGTCCCCACTTGCCCAAAGCGTCCATAAACGGATCGGGATCAAATTCCTCGATGTTCCATACGCCCGCTTTTTTCCATTTTCCCGTAAGTATCATCATTGCGCCTATCATTGCAGGTACGCCAGTGGTGTATGATATTGCCTGTGAGCCCACTTCCTTGTAGCATTCCTCGTGGTCGCAAACGTTGTAAACGTAGTATTTGACAGGCTTGCCGTCCTTAAAGCCCTGCATTATGCAGCCGATGTTGGTCTTTCCCTTGGTTCTGGGACCAAGGGAAGCGGGATCGGGAAGAACCGCTTTAAGAAACTGGAGCGGAATTATTTCCCTGCCCTCGTACATAATTGGCTTTATGGAAGTCATGCCTACGTTTTCAAGACACTTAAGATGTGTAAGATAGCTCTGTCCGAAAGTCATAAAGAAGCGTATGCGCTTGATACCTTTTATATTAAGAGCAAGGGATTCAAGCTCCTCGTGGTGGAGCAGGTACATATCTTTTTCGCCTATCTCGGGGAAATCATACACGCGTTTTATCTCCATAGGCTCAGTTTCTACCCATTTGCCGTCCTCGATATAGCTGCCCTTTGCGGACACCTCGCGGATATTTATTTCGGGATTGAAGTTGGTGGCAAAGGGATAGCCGTGGTCTCCCGCATTGCAGTCAAGAATGTCGATATAGTTTATCTCGTCGAAGTAATGCTTCTGAGCATAGGCGCAGAACACCCCGGTAACGCCCGGGTCGAAACCGCTGCCGAGCAGAGCGGTGAGTCCTGCCTTTTCAAATTTTTCGCGGTACGCCCACTGCCATTTGTACTCAAACTTTGCGGTGTCCTCAGGCTCATAGTTTGCGGTATCCATATAGTGTACTCCGCATTCAAGGCAGGCGTCCATTATTGCAAGGTCCTGATAGGGCAGAGCCACGTTTATGCATATTTCGGGCTTATAGTCCCTCATAAGAGCGGTAAGCTCGCTTACACTGTCGGCATCTACTTTTGCGGTTGATATTTTTGTTTTGGTCGTCGGACTGAGCTTTTCCATTAAAGCGTCGCATTTGGACTTAGTGCGTGACGCTATCATAATTTCCTCAAATATCTCGGAGTTCTGACAGCACTTGTGAATGACTACGGAGGCAACTCCGCCGCAGCCGATGATCAATGCTCTTCCCATTTGAACTATCCCTTTCTCGCTGAAAAGTTGAACCTGCAGCAATTCTGCGCGGAAAATATACAAAAACTGAGCCAAGACCCTGAATATCTGGATTTTGGCAAAAATTTTGTTTGTATTTTCAAAGCGGAATAACTGCTTGTCCACGGTATCAGTATAGCATATTTTTCCCGTTATTGCAATAAGACTTTAAAACATTTTTATATTTATAGCGGTACATAAAAATGTCCTGAAAAAATCTGCGGCGAACGGGTTTTACGTCCTGCATTTCAAAACATATCATTTATCCTGTGAGCAGGGAACCGCGCCTCTGCAAAGCGGATTATTTTTTGGATTTCATTATGCCGCCGGCGGAAAAAGCTTTCCCCGTATTGCGCAGTCTGCAAGACTTTAACGCCTGTATCCGTGTTTTTGCTTACTATTGCTATAGGATTTGTCTTTTTTTTACAAAAAAGCCTGCGCATTTGTTAAAAATGCATTAATTTTGAAATAATTTTCCGACAGCTATTGTAATTTTTGAGGAAATAGTGTATAATGTAATTGTATAAATATGTCACGAAAATGTTTGCATTTATAAAGAAACGGAGGGCGGTTCTATGCCTCAAAATAATACTATAAAACTACCCGTTGACAGTAAGGTTTCCGTTACGGTCGTGTCAAACGGATCGGAAGCTTATGTTACGGCAGAGCCTCCCGTAAACGGCGGCGCCGAAATCACTGCGGAAGCGATAGTGCGCCAGCTGGCGGAATCAGGCGTTACATACGGAATAATCGAGGAGGCCGTCAACAAGATAGCTGACAAAAAGCTTTACGGCGACCGCACGCTCATAGCTATGTGGAAACCTCCCGTGAACGGCGTTGACGGAACCATTACCTATCACTATGAAAAGAAAGTCGAGATTGCTCCTGTCGAGAACGAGCACGGCTTTGTTGACTATAAAAACCTCGGTCTCGTAAGGACGGTACGCAAAGGTACTGTTATTGCGGATATCACTTTGCCCACGGAGGGCGAACCTGGCACCGACGTCCGCGGAAAAGCGCTGAGACAGATCGTTGGCAAAAAAGCCGCTTACACGGTAGGAACCAATACCGAGCTTACGGAGGACGGCACTCAAATTATTGCGTCCATTGACGGAAACATTAATTTCAAAAACAACGCTTTTGTGATAGATAATGTTGTTACTATTGCAGGAGATGTTGACGCTTCTGTCGGCAACATTAACTTCGTCGGCGATGTTGTTGTTAAGGGCGAGGTAATGGAGGGCTTCAAGATATCCTCGAATGCCAATATCATCGTTGCGGGAAACGTCAACGGCGCGTCCCTTGAGGCTGACGGCGATATCATTATCAAAAAAGGCTGCATCAATTCAAAGGTCGTTGCTCACGGCTCTGTTACCATAAATTTCTGCGAACGTTCGGATATCAAGTGCGACGGCACGCTTACATCGACAAACTTCGTTATCTGCGACGTTTACTGCGGGGAACTGTGCATTAAGGGCAATACGGGCGGTCTTATGGGCGGAAAGTATACCAGTCTCAGCAGCGCCGAACTTCCTAACATAGGTACCAAAAATTATACCCCGACCATGCTTACGATCGGTGACAACGCCCTTCTTGCGGAGGAAAGGGACTCCCTGCTGATGGAGATAGAAAAGAACAACAAGGGTATCAACGATGTTACTCTTATTATAAACTTCCTTAACGAAAAGAAAAAGGAGCAGCGAAGTCTGCCGGAAGATAAGGAAAAGATACTCGGCAACGCCTGCCGTCAGAAAATACTTCTCGGAGTTGAAATCAATAACCTGAAAAAACGGGTGGAGGAGATAAACATCACACTCGCAAGCAGACAGTACCTTACGGTAAGCTGTAAGGGGTATCTGTACCCGGGAGTAAAAATTATCATAAACGACGCTGTATTTAAGGCGGAAACCGAATATGTCCGCACAAGGATAAGACTTGACGAAGACGGTACTATTGGCGCTGCGCCGCTGTAACCGAAAGGACATGACGTTTATGTCAGAGATTGTTAAGAAGCATACTCTTGTGGCTGACGGCGTTCCAGCAAACCTTAAATATGCTGAACAGCTTCTCGGATAAAGGTATCTATTCCGGACGCGGTACTGCACATATATGACGAATCTTTTGCTTACTTTGCAGATATGCTGTGTGGCGCTGATGTTCATGTATATTGTTTATATTGTAGCTACAAAAAGAGCGGGCGCATATTCGGTTCTTACCGCGGCGCTCGCTTCAGTATTTCTGCATTGTTTTTTCTGTACGGTGCTGCTCTTCGACGATACTCGTTATTTGACAAAGGCTTTTGAACAGGCGTGAAAAGACGGGGACTGCAAAAAATACATAAGGATACTTCCGCGCTTATAGTCCGTTTCTCGGAAATAGCGCATAACATAAAGCCCCTTATGGAGTCCGGGAAATCCGTGGAGACTGAAAGTGCAAAAAAGCCTTCCGTAAGCGCGGACGAGCTAAGAGCTGACCTTGAACGCGTGCTTGCGTCTCTTGACGATCTGGATTTCCACGGAGCTGTTGAGATACTTGACGGCCGGCAGAACTTTGGCACAGTTTTGAAAAGGCTTAGGTAACAGTTAGGAATACTCTGGAAATTCTATAGGAGGAGTTTAGATGTCCTTTTCGGCAAAGTCTCTTGATTTTATTTTTGAAAACTATATGAACGACAGCAAAGCATGGTTCAACGACCATAAGGAAGATTACAAAAAATATGTAACAGAACCGTTTGCCGAGGTTGTGAACGGTCTGACCGAAACAATGCTGGAAATAGACAGCAGCTTGATATGCGACCCGAAAAAGCTGTCCAGATTGTACCGCGACGCCCGCTATGCAAAGGGAAAATCGATTTTCCGCGATTATGTATGGTACACTTTCAGTCGTCCGCGCGACGAAAGCGGCGCACAGCTCGGGTTTTATTTCAGTATTTCTCCAAACGGTTTCGACTACGGCTGCGGCTTTTACAGCGCGTCCTCCGCGGCAATGGAGAACTACAGGCGGCTCATTCTTGAGGGGGACAAAAGCTTTAAGGCGGCTCTTGAAGCCTACCGTGATCAAAATGTCTTTACGCTTTACGGCGATCTCTACAAAAGGAACAGGTATCCGGAGGAAAGTCCCGAAAAGCAGGACTGGCTCAACAGGAAAAACATCGGCTTGTCCTGCGAGAGCAAGGATTTCGATATGCTGTTCAGTGATAAACTGATCGGAAAGCTTGCCGCTGATTTCAAGGTGATCGCGCCGGTGTATCATTTTTATCTTGAAACGGATAAATCCAAATCATAAAAAATACGGGAGAGTCTCGCCGCGAGTCTCTCCCGTATTTTCAGTTCATAGTCTTTCCTTCAAACTCCGCTCTGCGCTTGATGTCTTTCATAAGCGTATCAAACTGTTCGGGGTTAAGGGACTGGGCTCCGTCGCAGAGCGCCTTTGAGGGGTTGTTATGCACCTCTATCATAAGACCGTCCGCGCCTACGGCGACAGCAGCCTTTGCAAGGGGGGCAACCATCCATGAGATACCGGTGGCATGGCTGGGGTCTATGACAACAGGCAGATGAGACAGCTTTTTAAGCATGGGTACCGCTGAAAGATCGAGAGTATTGCGTGTCTTTGTTTCAAATGTGCGGATACCGCGCTCGCAGAGTATTACCTGATTATTTCCTCCTGCCATGATGTACTCGGCGGACATTAGGAACTCCTCAATGGTGTTGGCAAGACCTCGCTTCAGCAGTATTGGCTTGCGGAGCTTGCCAAGCTCTTTCAGCAGATCAAAGTTCTGCATATTCCGTGCTCCCACTTGAATTAGGTCAACGTCTGCAAAAAGGTCGATGTGGTTTACATTCATGATTTCGGTAACTATGGGCAGTCCTGTTTCCTTTTTGGCTTCAAGGAGAAGCTTCAAACCGTCCGCGTGAAGTCCCTGAAAAGCGTACGGAGAAGTTCTCGGCTTGAAAGCACCGCCGCGGAGAAGAGTTGCTCCGCTTGCTTTAACATCGTTTGCTACCTCGATAATCTGTTCTTCGCTCTCAACGGAGCATGGACCGGCGATCACCTGAAAAAATCCTTCGCCTAATTTGACTCCGTTGACATCTACGATAGTGTTATCGGGGTGCATTTTGCGGTTTGCCGCCTTGAACGGTTCGGACACGCGTGTAACGTTCTCCACGATATCCAGCGCGGAAATAAGGTCGACCGGCAGGTGAGATGTGTCGCCGATAAGTCCTATGATAGTATGACTTTCGCCCTCGCTGACATTTGTCGACAGACCCTTTTCACCCAGCATTCTTATAAGCGAATCCACCTTTTCCTTTTCGGGATTCTGTTTGAGTACCAAAATCATTTTTATCACCTTTCTATTCAAAACATTTTATCAATTTTAAGCTTTAAAGCTGTTATGCAATAAAGTATACCACAACTCTTTTTATTTGTCAAGAGCTTTTAAAAATTTCACTGACGGGTAAGAAAAAATTTTCCCTATGGTATTGAAAAGTTATTGAAAATGGGGTAAAATTATTACAGATGAATTTTAAGAAAGGACTGATCTTTTATGAGTACAATTCTTGTCACCGGCGGAGCGGGCTTCATTGGAAGCCATACCTGCGTAGAGCTTCTTAATGCGGGTCACGATATTGTTATTATGGACAATTTTTCCAACTCCAAGCCCGAAGCGCTGAACCGTATCAAAACCATTACCGGAAAGGATTTCAAATTCTACGAAGCGGATATCCTCGATTATGATAGAACGCTGAAAATTTTTAAGGAAAATAAAATAGACGCAGTTATCCACTTTGCGGGGCTTAAAGCTGTGGGTGAATCCTGTGAAAAGCCTGTTGAGTATTATTACAACAACATTTCGGGAACTATCGAGCTTATCAAAGCAATGCGCGACAGCGGATGCAAAAATATTGTATTTTCCTCCAGCGCAACGGTTTACGGAATGAACAATCCCGTACCTTATATTGAGACGTATTCAACTTCAGCCACAAACCCCTATGGCTGGACAAAGGTCATGATAGAGCAAATACTTACCGATACTGCGTCAGCTGACCCCGATTGGAGCGTTGTTCTGCTTCGGTACTTTAACCCAATAGGGGCTCATGAGAGCGGCCTTTTGGGCGAAGACCCCAACGGTATACCCAATAACCTCCTGCCTTATGTTGCGCAGGTGGCTTCGGGAAAGCTTCCGTGTCTCAGCGTTTACGGAAATGATTACGATACTCCCGACGGAACTGGAGTCCGCGACTATATCCACGTTGTTGACCTTGCCAAGGGACATCTTTGCGCTGTTGACTATGCCTTGAAGCACAAGGGTACCGAAGCGGTAAACCTGGGTACCGGCAAGGGTACAAGCGTACTGGAGGTAGTAAAAGCATTTGAGGAAGCTTCGGGCAGGAAGGTAAACTACAAGATCGCGCCGCGCCGCGCAGGAGACATTGCCACCTGTTACGCCAATACTGACAAGGCAAAAGCTCTGTTCGGCTGGGAGGCTAAGGCGGACATTGCCCAGATGTGCCGCGACGGCTGGAACTTTACTGAAAAAAACCCCGACGGAATAAAATAAACTGTAAAAACTGCGCGGTATCCCGGATATTGGAATACCGCGCTTTTGTTTTTTCTCTTATTTGCCGAATTTACCCAGCAGGCCGCCGACCTTGTCCTTAACATCGTCAACGGAGATTTTTGCCTTGATCCCGTCAATTACCTTGTTGATCTGGTCGTCGGGCAAGTCCACGCCGATGACTTTTTCAACAGCCTTTACGGGATCAGTCTTGAACTCGTCAGCAAAGTTCTTGTCACTTTTGATCTTGTTTACGAGCTCTTCGATTTTTGCTTTGATATCCATGAAATCAACCTCTTTTCTTTTTAAAGTATGAACTATGTAGAAAATACAGATATTTAATGTAAGGTTCTCTAAAACGAATTTTTAAGAGCTAACATAATTTTTCTGCATATTCTGCATTGTATAAATGCAAAAAAACCGTCCCCGCATTTAACTGCGGAGACGATTCTGCCCACGGGAAATTTCCCCGCTGGTGCGCTGCAAGGGACTCGAACCCCTGACCTACTGGTTCGTAGCCAGTCACTCTATCCAGCTGAGCTAGCAACGCGCTGATAAATTTAATCAATTCAATCAACGCATATTATTATACCACACCTGTCAGGGCTTGTCAAGGGTTTTTGAAAAAAATTTCCGCGGACAATTTTCTCAGATTTACTGTATAATATCATAAAATATGACAAAAACGACATTTTGTCTATTGAAAACAGTGAAAAAATGTGCTATATTTAAAAAAGGGGAAAATACACAAAGTAGCTTTCAAGGAGTGATAACATGGGTATTTTTCAGGATATGGATTACGGACTGGGTTCTGTTCTTATAATGACGGCGTTTATTTCCTTCCTCGGCTTTCTGCTTGAAAACATCTGGCTGACTGCAAGAAAAGGCTATATGGATAACCGTAATATGCACGCTCCGTTCCTGTTGGGATATGGAGCAGCAGTTATGGGATTCTACTTTGTTCTTGGTACGCCGAGTGAGCTCAGGCTCTTCGGCACTCCGTCGGTAAGCGGTCCGAAATCACAGTTTGCGGCATACTGCATTCTCACATTTGTGTTAGTCTCGGTTGGAGAAATAATTCTCGGAAAGACTGTGGAAAAAGTCTGCCACATTGTTTTGTGGGACTATACAAAAATCCCCCTGCACATTACAAGGTATACGTCGGTGCCTACAAGCATTGGCTTTACAATAGTAATAGTAACGTTCATGGACTGTTTTTTTGAGCGTATTATGAACGCGCTTTCTCAGACGGAACCCGTTCGCACGCTTATCTTCGGTATTATTCTTATGACGGTAATGACGCTTGATTTCCTGTACAGCGCGGTAAAAATGATACGCACCCGCAAAATGATTATAACATGGGAAATTGATTTCCATGAAAAAAGCTTTCACAAGTACAGGCATAACGAGGAATAACATTACATAAAAATATCAAAAAAACCGGTGTACACGTTTTCGCGGACGCCGGTTATTTTTATCTTTGAAGTATGTTTTAAGCGTAACCCAAAGGCAGTCAAAGCGTCCGTGCCTATCCGGTTTGCGGACGCTTTGACTTTGCTGCTATCAGAAAACGAATACCATATCGTCAAGCCGTCTCCTGCGGACAACGCGGTATCTGCGTTTTTTGCCCAAACGCTTCAGCATAGCGGGTGAGTATGCCTGCGGGAACCTCATGCCCTCGGCAGGCAGAGTTCCGGTATCTATAGGCGAAGAAAGATCATATATTCCTGCGTTTGAGGATATATCCTCGATCACCGGCTCATCAGTAAATATTACCGCGTACTCTGATGAATCAGAGTATTTTGAAAATCTGATCACGGCTTTTCCGTTTGCGGCTGTACTGCTTGAAATGTACTCTGCTTCTCCTGTTTTTCTGTTCCGGCTGTAAAGCGAGGCGCAGTATCCGTTGTACCTGTCGTTGAGATTTACAGTCAGGTCGGCTGATAAGCCCGGGTCTCCGTTTTGGTAAAGCTTTATCGGAACAGCTTTTCTTTTGCTGCCGATACTGTCTGCAAGGTCGGCAAGGCTTTTCCTCGGAGCCATGGAGACTTCCATATCTACAGCTTTGGGTTTTTCAATGTCCATGCCGTTTATTGTCCAGGACACGCCGTTTTCCATTTTCAGAACAAGGTTCACATTTTTGCTCTGCATACAGGAGGTTATTTCCTTTGGCAGCTCGGTGGTATCGTTCATTCTGACCGTTACCGTTCCGCCGTCAGCCGCCTCGAGAATCTCTGAGTATACGGTGCTCCAGCCTGATTTCTCGGGATTTCCCGAAATGTACGGCTCAGTACTTCCGTTTGAAGTTATTTGAGGAATTTCGGGGGAGGCTTCCGTTTGACCGTCCGTATCCTCCGTTTCGGTCTGCTGAATATCTTCATAAGATGATTCCAAAGTATCTGCGGGCTTTTCCTGTCTGATAAACGTTACGGTGTACAGCTTTGTGTTTTCGCCGTTTTCCGCTGTAACCTTTATCACCGACTTGTTTTTACCCTCTGAGAAGCCTGCCGCCTGTTCAATTTCCGCGACGGAGCTTTCCGATGCCGCGGCAGCTTTTATGTTAGGGAGGCTTTTTCCATAGGGAACAACAACGGTATAGTCGGTTGTTTCGGGACTAAATTTCGGCGTGAGCTTTCCGCCTGAAACCGTAAGCTTGAGAAGCGAAGCGTCGTTTCCGGGTATTTTCACGCTTACAGGAGCGGACGGCACGGAAGCGTTTGTCGTATCCGTGGCTTTGACTCTTGAAATAACGTAATATGTTCTGCCCGCTTCTTTTCCCGTTATCGGCGCACCGCCGTCAAGGCTTGTCCATTCGGTGTTTTCTGGAACTTTTCCGTTCTCGGAAACAACGTATTCATATCCCGCTTCAGGCGCGATAACAAAGCCGTCGGAAGTAATTTTCTCTATTTTCGGGGACTTTACATCGCCCGAATAATCTGTCCTGCCGGCTTTAATGGAATTGGATTTTATGAGTCCCTTGCAGTTCTGCGCGGCAATGGTAACGCTCATTTCCCGTCCGTTTGCAATATCTTCTGCGGTAACAGTGTAGCGGTCAGCCATAGAAACGGACGGTTCCGTCCAGTCCTTTGCGCTCCAGCAGTATGTAAGCTCTCCCACGATATCGGCGTTAAATCCGTCTCTGTAGGTTATTTCCGGCTTCAGTACAGTACCTTCCGCACATCCTGTGCCTATGGAAACGTGCTCTACAGCGTCCTCTATGCTGTACTTTGACGTTGTAATCTCGGCTGGTGCGGAAATATTGTTAGTACCGATTTCTCTTTGGTAAACATAGTAAGTGGTATTTGGCTTTAGATCTCTTGCGGTTTTGTTTCTATACCATTTAAAGTCCCTGAGATCGCCGGTTTCGGTCTCGGAGTATGTATATTCGTATCCGCTTGCAAGCTTTACAGTAAATCCGGAAACCGATACCTTTGAAACGAGCGGAGCAGCAGTCTCCGAAGCAGTCTGAACGCTTTCCGTTCCGTTAGAAACGGTGATTCTTCCGCTGTCAAAGGCAAGCTCCACATCGGTGAACGGATTTTCTGCGGCAAAGTCTGCGGTAAAATTCTCACCGTCATTTGTGGACAGCTCAATATCGTAGCTTCCGTCGGGAGCGGTATCTTTTATCTTGAATTCAAGCAAGGCGACAGTTCCGTCGCCAGTGTTGGTTTCAGCGCTGCTTGTCCAGCCAAGCCTTACGGGACTTTTCGAGAGAGACTTTGGCGGGTCAAAGGAATCCGCGCCAAACTTTCCGCTGTCGGAAATGTTCACAAGCTCAAGCGCGTTCTCGTCGTACTTTACCCATACCGCCATTGCATTGAGACCTCTGTTTTCTTTCAGGGAAATGCCTATCTTTACTGTCTCGCCCTGTCTGCCGGTAGCGTTTCCGGCCAAGACCAGAGTCTCTGCGGACTGTTCAGCCGCGCTGGCAATTACCGTGACTGCGGGAGCTGTCTGCATAACGCTCATAGACGCCGCAAGCAGCCATGCTATCGGTTGTTTGTTCATACTCACAAGCTCCAGTTCATAAGAAATTTTTTATACTGTCAGGAATTTGAAAGGCTGTTTTTTAAAAGTATAAGGTCCTTGTTGTCGATCTTTCCGTCGCCGTTCATATCGGTCAGACCGTCTCGGCTGACCGTTTCGCCCTCCGAGAGAGCCTCTCTCAGGACTATAAGGTCGTTTATATCAAATTTCTGTTCCGTATCCTTATCGGAGGCGTCAGGTTCTTTTTTGCCGACCGTGATAACGTACACTCCCGAAACGCTTGCCGTAAAGCTAAGCGAACCGTCTCCTGAATTATAGTCCGCATCCATATCGCGGAAGCTTCCGTCGGATTTTTTCCTGAATACTTCGGCTTTTGTTCCGTCAACGCCTTTGGGCAGAGGAATGGTCACATTGAATTTGCAGCCGGTTTTGACTTTTGAAGAACCGTCAGTAAAATAAATATCATAAGCGCGTACCGCACCATCTGTTTTTATTTCGGAAATATTTACCGCATCTGCCGCAAGCTTTAACTGCGGGGCAATCGTTCCGTCAAGGGTGGCAATCGTTATGCCTGTGCCTGTGTTTTTCAGAACGGTGCTTTCGCCAAGCTTGTCCGCATATCTGCAAACCCTGCAGGCACGGTAGTTGTAAAGCTTTCCGCTTCGGTCGTTTATCTGGTATATTCTGCTTCCGTACTCGTGCGGTTCAGCAGCCGTCCTGTCGCCGCAGAAGCACTGCTTGTAGTGTCCGCTGCCGTTTTCGCGGTCGCATTTCCATTGATATTCATGCTTGGTGTGATCTTTCGCGTCTACCGCCGAAACGGTAAATTTTTTCACAAAGTCGGTACCGTCGGCGTTTCCTTTTTTCACCGTCAGAGTAAAACTGTATTCGCCCGCCTTTTCTGCGGTCAGACGGTTGTTTTTATCGGCCGAAAGCCCGGGAGCTCCGCTTACCTTGAAGCTGTATTCGCTTTGCCTGCAAACGAACTCTATACCGCCCGCCTTTTTGACTGTTTCCGCAGACGGAGTACCGGTTATCCCCGTACCTGAACTGAAAATATCGGCGGGGCGGTCGGTTACTATAGTATCGTACTGCATATTAATGTCGGTAACATAGGATTTATAACCGCTGTAGTACTGCGGACTGTAGTCGCAGATAGTCACAGCGGACTTATCGGAAAGCCTGAGCTTGCTTTCGCGGGTTATGTAGTTGTATCGGCAGAATAAGGTTTTCAGCTCCGTATTGTTTTGCAGATCGAGAGAGGTCAGTTTGTTGTCGGAACAGTAAAGCCCGCTAAGCTTTGGATTTCCTTTAAGGTCAAGCTTTTTCAGGCTGTTGCTGTAGCATTCGAGCTGCCTGAGATTTCCGCAGCCGACTGTGTTTATTTCTGTCAGCTTGTTATTGCTGCACTTGACTACCTCCAGCTTGGGACATCCGCTCAGGTCAAGCTTTTTCAGGCTGTTTGAAACGCAGCTGAGATTTTTAAGGTTCTTATTCCTGCTGAGATCAAGTTCAGTAAGACCGTTTCCGTATACAGTACCGTCCTTGGCTGTCATGCCCAGATCGAGATTTTCCAGCTTAGTATTGCGGCTCAAATCTATTTTCGACAGCATATTCCCGCTTGCCGAAAGGGCGGTCAGCTCTTTGTTTGAGGAAACGTCAAGCTCTGTAAGGGAGTTGTCCATACATATCAGCGACGTGAGTCCGGTAAAATATTCAATACCCTCAAGACTGGATATTTTCATTCCGCTTACGGATACAGACTTAACCGAGTTTATCTCGTCCGCCGAAAGAAGCAGATCGCTGTCCCTGTCAATGTTATCGGAAATATATTTGCGGAACGCAGGGTCGGGGAAATTTGTTTCGTTCACCGCCACGCCTTTTTTTACGGCAGCTGATTTTATGGCAGCCGACGCTGTTATTGCGGATATGTCCGCCGTACACATGAAAATGGCGCACATAAAGGCAGCCGTACCGACCGCGCCGAATAATCTTTTTCCTGCTTTCATCAAAATTCCTCCGCTTTGCACCGAAAACTCGGCGGCAAAAAGTACTAATATACGTATATATTTTACCATTTCACAAGGAAATTGTCAATATTTTTTCACTATGTCCAATATTTGCTTTTAGGACAAACGGCGGTATGGCGGAGAAAATGAACCGCGGTGAGTTTTAAGCAGTAATATATTCAGTCGTTCTTGGTAAAACTTCTGACAAAACAGGTACCGCGCCAATACAGCGGCGCAGTACCTGTTTGGGGTATTTCGTTTTCGGCTGTTATATTTGTCACATTATCATACCCGCAATTTTCCAGACCCCGTCAAGCTTAATCAGGGACATGGTATATTCCACCTCGTAGTCGTTTACACGGTAGCCGATGTTGACATGGTAATCGAACTCGATGTGCAGGGTAAAATGCTCCTCGTCGTACATCACAATGTCTGAAAAAACAACGTTGTCATAAGTGGTTGTATGGTCGCGGTACCAGTCGTGGTAGAAGTCCTTTATCCTGCGGTACAGCTCCGAATCCCCTACAAGATATTTTTTCAGCGGCTCGAATGAGGTATCCTGTGTTATGTACATGGCGTAAACAAGAGCGGATTCCTCAGCCGCCGCTTTTATCTCCGCAAGCTGCTCCTCCGTTGGCTCCGGAAGAGCCCTCAGATTTTTATTGTCCTCCGAAATGACAAGCTCCCGACCGTTTTGGGCGTGTACGCTGACCTCAGGTTCGCTGATAAAAATGTTTCCTGTATCGTACACCGTAAACCGCGGTATCAGGCTTTTGTCGTCCAGACCGTCGAAGTCGTGTACAGCGTATGTTTCCGAGGAAATAAAGTCGGTGCCGAGAAGCTCGCCGTTCGCCCGAACATCCGCATTTTCGGGAACTACCACCTTTACCGAATGGGTCTTGACAAAAAGCTCATCGTTAAGGTCTGCGGACTTATAGTCCCAATAGCCGCCGTTTTTGAAAAGGGTGTACTCCGCAAACTTGGTGTTTCCCAGCCGTACGTCGTACAGCACCGAGCCGTCCTCAAGAGTCCTGCCCTTTGTCATTTTTGCGGAGGTGTAGTCGTTACCGAAAATTTCAAGCATATAGGTCATGTAGTCCTCGCGGCGGTTGAAGCGGTCGTATTCAATGCGCTTTTCATCAAGTATAACATCAATTTGGTTGAGACGGAATTTTTCCGAAAGCTTTTCCTCCGCGTGCTTGATGTGTCCCGATTCGTACATCTCCAGCTGTTCCCATGTAAAATCCCACACGCGGGTGGACAGGAACATCAGCGCGGTAAAAATCACCATCAGTACAATAGAGTAAATATGTCTTTTCTTTTTTGGTTTTTGGGACTTTTCTTTTTTTGAGGTTTTTGCGTGAGTATCCGCAAAATGTTCGGCTGTATAACTCACTGCGCCGCGCCTCCCTCCGCTGTTTTTTCGGGAAGTACCACAAATGCCGTGGGCAGCTTTCTGGGACCGTATACCGAAGCGGATACGTTTATGACCTCGCCGTTGTAGTACATTACCGTGGAAGAGCCTCCGTCAAGGTTTGCGGCGTTTACTGCGCCGTACTCCTCTAAAATGTTTATGCAGTCCTCGTAGGTCGCGCCTATGCTGGTAGCCTGTCTTCCGTCAATTGTGAGCAAAAGTACGCTTCCGTCGGCAGTCTGACCTATGCAGGTGCGTGGGTTGAGACCTCCGCCTGTTCCCGCAACGTCGGCGCGTTTGCCGTTTACGATGAATACCGGACCGAATGAACAGCCGTCGCGGATATTTTTCTCCATAGCCTGCTGTGCGGACATCCAGCCCACTATAAGCTTGTCGTCCTTGTCAAATCCGATAACTATGGACGAGCCGCCGTCGTACAGCAGCTTGCCGTCCTTTATGACAATACCGAGCGGCTCTCCGCCGTTGCCTACGCCGCCAACGTCAATGAAGCCGCCTGCGTTTATTCCAGCCACGCCGCCCTCGCTTTCCACCATTTTCGATATCTGCACGCCCTCTCCGTTTGCTCCGAGTACCGGAGGAACAGCCATTACCACTCTTGACGGATCGCGGACTATCATAAGCTTCCCCTTGTAGGTAGAAGCGGCAATGTCGATTATTTCCAAAGGCTCCCGCTCGCTGTCGGAGGCTATCTCCTCCGCGGTGGGAATTACTATCAGGGACTCGTCCGTTACCTCTAAGGTCTCAACGGTAGAGTTTCGCGCCTGTATCGCCTTTATCTCAGCGTCCGAAAAAAACATGGCGGGAACGAATTTAAGCGCGCTTGTTTCCATCATAGTGACCACGAATAAGTCCGAAGCCAGCGGCGACGGACCCTTGCAGAAAATATAGGATACCCCCACAAGCATTATCACCGCCGCAAGCAGTATCACTCCAAGAAGCGCGAAAAAGCGTCCTGTTATCTTTCCGATCACGCGGAATACATTTGCGGCTGTCGATGTACCGCTCATAAAAAATTACCCCTTTTTTAGACAGTTAGAGATTAGAGAACAGAGGATAGAAGTAAGGAAACAATTCTATTCTCTATTTTCTTTTAAAAACCCAGTTCTGCTGTATCTTATAGCTCAGCAGGAACAGCAAGCAGTCCACGGGAAGCTTTATCAGCGTGGTATGATCCTGTCCGAATATCAGCGACAGCCCGTATACCCCTCCGTAGGAGGCAGCCGTTTGCAGTATGCACAAAATGTAATATCTCACAATGGTGCGCTTAGGATTTTCCGAGGACTTGAATACCGCCTTGCTGTTTACGGTGTAGTTGAAAAGCGATGAAACGATACGCGCAAATACCGTTGACAGCGCAATACGGAGCTTTCCTCCCAGACCGCCCAGCAGTACTGACAGCAGCCAGTAAAGCCCAAGGTCTATCGCCGCCGCCGCGAGGGACGAGGAAATATACCCCAAAATGGTTTTGTAGATAGCAATGGAATCCTTTATGGGATTAAAGTGGGACTGCTTGTTGTCCTCTATGTAAATGGTTTTTATCGGTACTTCCTTAATGGGAATGTCAAGATTTTTTGTTTCCAGCAGCATATTGGTCTCATAGTCGAACCGTTCGCCGCCTATGGTCACAAGCTTTGGTATGATGTCGTTGCCCATGGCGCGGAGACCTGTCTGGGTATCGTTTATGGAAAGACCGCAGAAAAGCCTGAAAAAGCGGGAGGTAGTCCTGTTGCCGAAGCGGCTTCTCGGAGGGACGTTGGGGTCGGAAAAGTCCCGCGAGCCAAGCACCAGACAGCCGGGATTCTCGGACAGGCACTCGCAGCAGGCGCACACGTCGTCAATGTGGTGCTGATCGTCGCTGTCCACAAAAACGACGCCGTCCATGGAAGCGGAGTATTCGTTCATATAGTGGTTCATGGCGGTTTTCATGCCTCTGCCTTTGCCGAAGTTTACGCAGTGGGTAAGCACGTCGCAGCCGTATTCCTCCCTCAGGCGGATAAAAAGCTCGTCCGATCTGCTGCCGTCATTTACGGCAATTATTTTTCCGAAGCCTTTGTCACTGAGCTTTCCTGCTATACTGAGTATACGCTCGTCAGGATCCAGCGACGGGATAACGGCGCAGTAATTGTACATATCATCGTCTCCTTAAAGACCTTTAATATTGCTTATTATACACCTTTGCCGACATGATTGCAACGGTTTTCAGTTTACATTTAGATTACAGTTATCGGTAAAATATTACATTACTTTTAATTTTTGGAATCAAATAATATGCGGCGCAGAAACTTGTGTTCCTGCGCCGCAATGCTTGCTGTTAACGTCCTGAACGGTTACGGGGGAATTATTCCTCAAATTTGTCAAAGTTGTAGTCAACCGTAACTTCGCCTGTGCTCTCATTTTCGGAGAGTATAACGGTGAGGTACTGCTGACCCTCGTACTCGATCTCAACGGGTCTTCTGGAAATAGTGGCCGCGTCGAAGAAAGGATCGGTGATCTCAAAATCACTGAGAGCAACGAACAGCTTGGGGTGGATAGCAAAGTTTACCTTGAAGCCGGGGCGAACGCTGCAAGCGAACAGAGGCTTGCCGTTCTTTGCAATAACGGCTTCGCTGGTAGATTTGTTCTTGTTGTGAATCTCAATAGTGTCTCCCGTAGGTGAAGGCTCTGCGCTCTTGCGTACGTCGAGGGCGCCGCCGTTGTCGCAGATATCCCATGCGGTGTTGTACTCAACAGGAATAAGCTTGGTCATGATCTTGCCGTCGTGACCGATAACTTCCATAGAGCCGATGGATATTTCGGTGGGGAGCATTGCTCTCATCTGTGCGCCGGGAGCAAGATACTGATGTTCCCATGCCGCTGTTTTAAAATTTTTGACGTTGAGAGTAATTGCCTCCTGATAAAGGAGTACCTGCTGAGTAGTGCCGAGTTTGCTCTTTACTCTGATCTTCATATCTGCGTTTGCCATAATGATTACCTCTTTCTCTGCGGCGTTTTTAAGTTTATTTCACGGGTTTTCCCGCATAATCTTGTTACTGCCGGCGGCTGCCGCAGCCGTACCTCCGGCAGATTATCTATGTAATGCCGACGGATATTCGCGGAGTACTGCGCAACTGGAATTAAAGTTATTTGATAGCCCTAATCGGGAGGAATTTTCCTTTGCGTCTGTCCGGCGTTTCCGTATCAGCTTGTCCCGATTATAGCACTCTTTGAAACCGTCAGCACAGATATGTCATAAAAAGCGGAAAAAGCGTCACCGCATTGCCGTGTCAGACAGCGAGGGAAATCCGTGACAAAATAAAGCCTGTCTGTGACAGATTTGCTCCGTGTCGCCGTTTCATATGTATACTTAAAATATCGGCGCCGTTAGTATACAATGAAAGGAACCGGAAAATGGAAGTGATTATTTATTCCGGAACAGGAGAAAGGGAAGTCCTCTTACAGCAGATTACCGACGGCATAATAATGCGCAGGCGAATGCGGCTCATGTCGCTGCACCCTGCCGTTCCACGCAGTGCGGAGGAGCTTAAAAAACTGATAAAACCAGACAGGGGGTATCTTGTTATCGCGGACGCGGTAAGCTGCTCCGATTGGAAAAGCGTTATAGATGAGATATCAGCCCTGTACAGGCGTGTAAGCTTCTGTATAGTATCCGATTCGGCGGAGAATGCAGTTTATGCGGTAAACTCTTTGAGAGGAGTATGCGGGTACATAGACTCTTCCGCAGACGGGTTTGAACCGAGGTTTGAAAGCGTACTTACAGGTATATATCGCAGGGTGATAACTGTATGCGGCGGCATAATGGCCTTTGACGGAGACGGTTTTCTGAAAATCATAAGCTATTCCGACATATACTATATAGAGACTATCAAGCAGCAGCACCGCTGTACGATTTACCATAAAAACGGTACCGACACAATGCGTGCGGATATTTCAAAGCTTATAACCGAGCTTGACGAAAGATTTGAGATAACCCGATCTTCAACGATAGCGAACCTGTCCGAGGTTAAAAGGATAGACGACGGTCTGATGTTCTTTGAGGATGATATCTTTTGCTCGGTCACTCCCAGCCGTCTCGGCGGGATAAGACGGATAATGCGGTCTCAGACTGTTCATCGGTAAATTCGTGTCCGTAAGCTTTTGTGAAGCTTCCCAATTGTTTTGTACTTATAAAGAAGTCCCGGCCCCCGCGTTTTTACGCGCGGAGACCGGGGCTTCGATTTTATACTTATGTTATTATGCTTTTTAGTTTATACCGATATTTTTCCACTTTTGGATCACGCCGCTGTAGCTTTCACCTTTCCTTTCAACAAACGGCTTTATGCCCGCGTTAAAAATAATTTTATGTATAAGCGACTGAAAAAAGTATGCCTTTTTGCACGAAATATCCGTGAAAAGCCTGTCCGAGGCACGGTATGCTTTATCGCAAGTTTTTTCCGTAAGTCCGCTCCCGAAAGGCAGATCGCATATTATTTTCCCGCTGAGCCTTGCGCCCGAATATTTCAGCAGTTTGTTGAGTACCGCGCTTGTATCGCCGCTGCCGTAATTTTCCCCCGTAGCGACGCTGACGGCGTATTTGCCGTAAAGAAGCTGCTCGATAACAAAATGTCCGCGGTCGATAAATTGCTTGAGCTGTCCCGAAACGTTGCTTGCATAGGTTGGCGAACCTATTATGATACCGTCCGCTTCCGCAATTTTGGAGGAAAGCCTTTCGCAGCCGTCGTCAATAAAGCAGCGTCCCGTTTTATAGCAGGAGCAGCAGCCCCTGCACGGGGAAATGTTCATATCGCATACGTTGAAAAACTCGGTCTCCGCGCCATTTTCGGCAAGCTTGTCCTCCATTGCTCTGAGTATGCCCGCGGTCGCGCCGTTCTTTCGGGGACTGCCGTTGATTATCACTATTTTCATTTCTTCTCCTTATTTTCTCGCAACTCCAGCGGCGTATTTTCTTTCAATAAACATATTATATACATTATACAATATGTTTGCAAAAAAGTCCATAATTGTAAAAAAATTTCCCGTGCCGTTTTAGTGGTTATGCACAATCGTTTTGTGATTAAGCATGCCGGGTTTATGTCACCATATATCTTTGAAAAGTCTTTTTTTCAATTGACACGGATTGACATTCGTGGTATAATGTTTACATATTTGTATAAAGTTTCTGTCTTGAAAGCCGCAGAAAATGCGGCAAAATTTTGATAAAAACGTAATATCCGTAGTATTATTATCCATACGGATATGATATATGTTATAGATACGGAAACCGTTTAAGCAGTCTGACGCGGTATCGGAACTAACCTGAAACATTTGCTGAAAGGAATGTGAATCGTATTATGGATAAATTCAAACGCTGCGTATCGTATATCGGAAGTAAAGCCGCTGCTTTTTCCGCAGCCTTAGCAGTATCGGCAATGGCATTTTCCGGCTGCGGAAAGGCTCTTCCCGAAGTTACCCTGTCGGTATGGTGTCCTCAGGAGAGTGTGGAAGCAGTTGAACAGATGATAACCGAATTTACAGATCTGCACGCCGATGAGGCAGTGTTTCACATTACCGTAAGCGAGGAGGAAGAGCTGTCCTGCAAGGAGACCGTTCTTGCCAATCCTGCCGGAGCGGCTGATATCTACGCTTTTGCCGACGATCAGTTCCGAGAGCTTTACAATGCGGGAGCGCTTCTGGAGATAACTCGCGAAGCGGACGCAATCGTTGCAGAAAACGGAGGAGCCGATAACGGAGCGATACGTTCCGCGACGGTGGACGGAAAGCTTTACGCATATCCCGTGACCGCGAGCAACGGATACTTTCTTTACTATAATTCAGCGTACCTGTCTGAGGAGGACGTAAAAAGTCTTGACAGAATATTGCAGGTCGCCGAAGAAAACGGCAAGAAATTTGCCATGGACTTTACAAGCGGCTGGTACATATATTCGTTTTTCAAGGGAGCGGGTCTGGACGTTTCGCTCAACGAGGACGGTCTGACAAATTCCTGCGACTGGAACTCCGCAGATACGGCGGACGGAAGGTACAAGGGCAGGGACGTGGCAGAGGCAATGCTGAAAATTGCTGAAAACGGCGGGTTTTTAAACTGCGGCGACGAGACTTTTGTAAACGGCGCAGCCGACGGTTCGATAATCGCCGGCATAAACGGTACCTGGAACGCGGTAAATATAGAAGAAGCCTACGGAGAAAATTACGCCGCGGCAAAGCTTCCCGAATACACTATTGCCGGGGACAGCGTTCAGATGTGCAGCTTTGCGGGCTATAAGCTTATGGGCGTAAATTCCGCCACAGAAGAGCCGGAATGGTCTATGAGTCTTGCGCAGTGGCTTACCAATGAAGAAAATCAGCTGACACTGTTCAGGCTTAGGGGAGAGGGTCCCTCAAACGTAAAGGCTGCGGCTTCGGAGGAAGTTCGGGCTGCGAAAGCGATAGCCGCGCTGGGAGAGCAGTCCGCATACGGATATCTTCAGAACGTTGGCGGAAGCTTCTGGACTCCCGCAAATGTTTTCGGCACGACGATAGCTGCGCGGAATCCAGACGGCACGGACTTGCAGGAGCTTCTCGACACTATGGTCAGAGGCATTACAAGTCCCCCGGAGGACAGTGCAGACACGGAGTAAACTATGCCGGAGGTGTTTACCGTGAAAAACATTCCTTTAAAAATTTTTATAGTGGTGCTTATTGCCGGTATCGTCGGCATTTCGGGAATGATCATACTTAAAAACGATATAGAGGATCTTTCCGACGGTTATCGGGTCATTACCGATGAATATTCCGAAAACAAGCATTATACTCTTGAAATAAGAACGCTGCTCTACAGGCATCAGGCTCTGGTCGCAAACCATACGGCGGCGGATTCGGAGGAAAAATATTCCGAGTACGAAAGTGCTGCGGAAAAAACGGAGAGCAGCTTACGCGATATGTTCGACGAGCTTGGAGGCAGAATGAAAAGCGGAGACAAAAGCGAAAAGGTCTATCACAAAGCGTATTCAAGCTTTATCAGCTATTTGCAGAACGCGGAGATCGCTTTCGGCTTCAGCAGGGGGGGCAGCAAGGCTACGGCGGATTATTACATAGTAAACGTTATGGACGGCTATGTGGAAAAGGTAAATGCAAGCCTTGACGCTCTGGACGGCTATACCGAGGAGGAGATAGTCGCGGCGCAGAACGTGATGGACGGTCACATAAGGACTTCTACCGTAAGCGCGATAGTCTGCATTTCGTCTATTGCGGTATCAGTCGCAGTATGCCTTGCGTTCTGCGTAAGGATAACTTCAAATCTTGAAAAATATAAGGACGCTCTTGAAAAGGACGTGGAGCGCAAGTCAGAGGCTCTGCGGGAACACAGCGAGAAAATGCTGCGCATCCAGAATAATACTATTATAGGTATGGCGAATCTTATCGAGAGCCGCGACGGCGACACGGGCGAGCACGTCAAGCGCACAAGCAGATATGTTAGTATGCTTGCTTCCGCGGCAAAGGAGTCGGGGTATTGCGCAGACATCCTTACGGACGGCTATATCGAGCTGCTGTCAAAGGCGGCTCCCATGCATGACATCGGAAAGATATCTGTTCCCGACAGCATTTTGCAGAAGCCCGGAAAGCTTACCGGCGATGAGTTTGAAAGCATAAAAAGCCATGCTGCGGAGGGCGGCAGGATTATACGCGACGTTATGAGCGGAATAGAGGAAAAGGACTACATCGACATTGCGGCGGACGTGGCTTCCTGTCACCATGAGAAGTGGGACGGCACCGGCTATCCTCTCGGCCTATCGGGCGGAGGGATACCGTTGTGCGCAAGGATAATGGCTATCGCCGACGTTTTCGACGCTCTCATATCAAAAAGGTGCTACAAGGAGTCCATGCCTTTGGACGAGGCTTTCGGGATCATAGGGGAGTCGGCAGGCACCCACTTCGATCCGACGCTTGCGGAGCTTTTCCTCGGACTGAGGAACGATATCGAGAGCTATCTTAAAAATATGGCGGCGGAGAACTGAGCGCTTTATTATACGGCGTGAGACCGCCGCAGTCGTGGGAGGATTTCGTATGGCGGAAGGATATTCGGGGCTTTGTCCGATATGCGGGAATAAATTTGAAGTAAGCGGTACTATGGCAAGGTGTCCAGCGTGCGGCTGGACGGATTCGGTAAAGTCTCTTGAAAAAAAGGAAAGACGCGGCATGAACGCCGACAGCGAGATTGCGGTGTACCGTCTTATGTCCTCTGCGGACGCGTTTTTTTCCAAAAAAAGCTACGACGAGGCTTATATAAGTTACGGCTCTGTTCTTGATATGGACGGAAGCTGCCTTAAAGCCGTTTTCAGGCGTGAGCTGACAAGCCAGTACCTTATGATGGAGAGCTCGTCGGTGTACCTGAGCTGCGACAGCTTTTTCGAGGGCATGAAGGACATAAAGTCCAGAGTTACCGCCGAGGCCGACGAAAAGTTTTCCCTGACGGTGTTCAAGGATATGCTGGATTATATTTCAGCGCGGGCGGAGTACGAAAAAAAGTACGCTTCCGTTCACAAGAATGAAAAGACTGCGGCTTCCTATTTGGCGGACACTTTGCTGCTTTTCGAGCATACTGCCGAGATGGTTAAGTTCCTGTTCGGTAAAAATGACGTAAAAACCGAAAAAGAGCGTTCCAGGCTGATTATAGACGGCTGCGCGCTGGGCATGAAGATACGGGGAATGCTGCTTTCCGGAGCGGAATATGTTGAATCGCCGGGCAAAATGGAGGATATCGGCGGGGCGCAGTCCGCAAAGAACGTCAGCCGTATCAGGCGCATGAAGCTTGACCAGAAGGACGAAATACAGGTTGAGACTTTGGCTGGAAACATGAGGAAAATAAAAAGCGAGATACTTTCCGAGGCTTCTCCCGAGCTTTATGAGGAGCTTAACGCCGGGAGGGAGAAAACCGAAAAGGCTGCGGAACGGGATTCGGCGGAGGAGGATAAACAGCGTGCGGAGTACGAAATGTGGCGCAGGCGCAACGAAAAGGAGTATATCGCCGCAGACAGGAGGATAATTATTTTTGATATCGCGGCAAAGGCAGCTCTTTTGATGGCGGTAATAATGGCGCTTGTATTTGCTTTTGAGCTTATCGTTACGAGCGATTTTATGGGACAGCTCATTGCGGCGGCGGTATTGTTTGCGGCGGCGAACGTTACTCTGAGAATTTTAAGGAAAGCTGCGGTAAAGAAAAAAGGCTTTTACGCAGGCGTTATCGAGGGGGACAGCGCGGGTCTCCGCTCAAAGGCAGGAAATTTTAACGAATAAGCGGAAATTCTTCCGTAAATGCGTATATATTTCATTTTTCGAGGAAAAATTATTTATGCGGCGTCTGTGCGCCGGACTGAGCGGATAATCATACTGTCTGCACTGTTTGTCATACATATGATACAGATTTTGCCGAATGTAGAAATTTTACGGAAAAATTTGTTCAAAATGCTTGACAAACAGTTTTTTTGTGTGTATAATGTTTAGGTGTGTTGACGTCGGACGGCTTTGTGCCGATCTGCGTTTTCATATAATACTTGAAGAAAGGAGAAATGTTATGCCAACCTTTAACCAGCTTGTACGCAAGGGAAGAACGGTTCTTGAAAAGAAATCCACGGCTCCTGCGCTTCAGAAGGGCTACAACGCCAAGAAGAAGATCGCTATCGACCAGAGCGCTCCCCAGAAGAGAGGCGTTTGCACCGCGGTAAGAACAGCTACCCCCAAGAAGCCTAACTCCGCTATGAGAAAGATCGCAAGAGTAAGGCTCACAAACGGTACGGAAGTTACGGCTTATATCCCCGGTATCGGTCATAACCTTCAGGAGCACTCCGTTGTTCTCATCAGAGGCGGACGTGTTAAGGACCTCCCCGGTGTGCGTTACCACATCATCAGAGGAACTCTCGACGCTCAGGGCGTTGCAAAGAGAAATCAGGCGCGTTCCAAGTACGGCGCAAAGAAGCCTAAGGCAGGCGCGGCTAAGTAAGCCCGAAAGCCGACAATTATCGTAAACTCAATGAAACCGCATTTTGATTCGTGCGGAGTGATTCATTTTACTATATATGGATTGCCTCTGCATTGGTTCGGTGCGTATCCTTGCTCCATAAACACGGAGCAAGGCAAACGAGTACCTATGATAGCATTTTTATGAAGGAGGGAAGTATTGTGCCAAGAAGAGGTAATATTGCAAAACGCGAGGTTTTGTGCGATCCGGTTTATAACTCGGAAATTGTTACTCGTCTTATCAACAATATCATGCTCGACGGCAAGAAGGGCGTTGCTCAGAAGATCGTTTACGGCGCGTTCGATATTGTCGCCGAAAAGACAGGCAAGGACGCTCTCGAGGTTTTCGAGCAGGCTATGGAAAACATCATGCCCTTGCTCGAGGTAAAGGCAAGACGTGTGGGCGGTTCCACATATCAGGTTCCTATGGAGGTAAGACCCGAAAGAAAGCAGACTCTTGGTCTGAGGTGGCTTACCAACTATGCAAGAGCAAGAAGCGAAAGAACTATGAAGGAAAGACTTGCAGCTGAGATCATCGACGCTACCAACGGCGTGGGCGGCGCTTGCAAGAAGCGCGAGGACACACACAAGATGGCGGAGGCAAACAAGGCTTTCGCACATTACCGCTGGTAAAAGCCGCATGACCGCGCATATCCGCCTGACGACGGTTTTCCGTTACGGGGCGGACGCGGTGAATTGGAGGAAAATATTATGCCAAGAGATTGTTCACTTGAACAAACCAGAAATATTGGTATAATGGCTCACATTGACGCGGGCAAAACTACCACTACGGAGCGTATCCTGTTTTATACCGGTGTAAACCACAAAATAGGCGAAACTCACGAGGGAAGCGCGACAATGGACTGGATGGCGCAGGAGCAGGAGAGAGGTATTACTATCACCTCCGCCGCTACTACTGCCCACTGGGCGGGTCATAGGATCAATATCATCGACACTCCCGGTCACGTTGACTTTACAGTTGAAGTTGAGCGTTCGCTCAGAGTTCTTGACGGTTCTGTAACTGTTTTCTGTGCAAAGGGAGGCGTTGAGCCTCAGTCTGAAACCGTTTGGAGACAGGCTAACAACTATATGGTTCCCCGTATGGCCTATGTAAATAAGATGGACATTATGGGCGCCGATTTCTACCATGTTGTGGACATGATGCTCGACAGACTTAAATGTAACGCTGTTCCCATTCAGCTCCCTATCGGAAGCGAGGACAGCTTCAAGGGTATCATTGACCTGGTTGAAATGAAAGCATACGTTTACTACGATGACCTTGGAAAGGATATCCGCGTGGAGGAAATTCCCGAGGATATGGCCGACAAGGCTGCCGAATACCATGAAAAGCTCCTGGAGGCTGTTGCCGAGCAGGACGACGATATCATGGAAAAATATCTCGGAGGCGAGACTCTTACAATAGAAGAGATCAAGATGTGTATCCGCAAGGCTACCATTGCAAACGCTATGGTTCCCGTTACCTGCGGTACGTCCTACAAGAACAAGGGCGTTCAGAAGCTTCTCGACGCTATTGTGGATTATATGCCGTCTCCGCTTGACGTTCCCGCCATCAAGGGTGTGAACCCCGATACGGACGAGGAAGAGGACAGACCTTCTTCCGATAATGAGCCTTTTGCGGCTCTGGCGTTCAAGATCGCTACCGACCCATTTGTAGGAAAGCTCTGCTACTTCAGAGTTTACTCCGGAAAGGTAGACGCGGGAGCTACGGTTCTCAACGCTACAAAGGATAATTCCGAAAGAATGGGACGTATTCTTCAGATGCACTCCAACCACAGAAAGGATATCGAGACCTGCTACGCGGGCGATATCGCGGCTTGCGTTGGTTTGAAAAATACAACTACGGGCGATACGCTCTGCGATCCCAAGGCTCCCATTATACTCGAATCCATGGAATTTCCAGAGCCTGTTATCCAGCTTGCTATCGAGCCTAAGACTAAGGCAGGTCAGGAGAAAATGGGCATAGGTCTTTCCAAGCTTGCCGAGGAAGACCCCACGTTCAGAACATGGACAGACGAGGAAACAGGCCAGACTATCATCGCAGGTATGGGTGAGCTTCACCTTGATATCATCGTTGACCGTCTCCTCCGTGAATTTAAGGTAGAAGCCAACGTAGGCGCTCCTCAGGTTGCATATAAGGAAACTATTAAGAAGCTTGCAGACGTTGATCACAAGTATGCACGTCAGTCCGGCGGTAAGGGTCAGTACGGTCACGTTAAGATCAAGGTTGAACCCAACGAGTCCGGCAAGGGATACGAGTTCGTTAATGCCGTTGTGGGCGGTGCTATTCCCAAGGAATATATTCCCGCTGTTGACAAGGGTATCCAGGGCGCTATGAAAGCAGGCGTTCTCGCAGGCTATCAGGTAGTGGACGTTAAGGTAACTCTTTACGACGGTTCTTACCACGAGGTAGACTCCTCTGAAATGGCGTTCTCGATTGCTGGTTCTATGGCGTTTAAGGAAGCTATGAAGAAAGCAGACCCCTGCATTCTTGAGCCTATCATGAAGGTTGCGGCTATCGTTCCAGACGACTATATGGGAACCGTTATCGGTGACCTCAACGCCCGCCGCGGTCAGATCCTCGGTCAGGAGACAAACAACGGCACCGCTCAGGTGGATGCGCTTGTTCCGCTTTCCGAGATGTTCGGTTACTCAAACGATCTGCGTTCAAAGACTCAGGGACGCGGTCAGTACACCATGGAGCCTCACAGCTACATCGAGGTACCCCGCTCTATTGCTGAGAAGATCATGAATTCCAGAAACAAGGGTTCCGAGTAAAGTTATTAAAAAAATTACACGAAGTACTTGCATTTTATTTCAAAATCTGCTAATATAAGTATATCAGTATGATTAATCCATTTATTAAGGAGGAAAATTCCAATGGCAAAGGCTAAATTTGAAAGAAACAAACCCCACGTTAACATTGGTACCATCGGTCACGTTGACCACGGCAAGACCACCCTTACCGCTGCTATCACAAAGTACCTCTCCCTTAAGGGTCAGGCTCAGTTCGAGGATTATGCAAACATCGATAAGGCTCCCGAGGAAAGAGAAAGAGGTATCACAATCAATACCGCTCACGTTGAGTACGAGACCGACAAGCGTCACTATGCTCACGTTGACTGCCCGGGTCACGCCGACTATGTTAAGAACATGATCACAGGCGCGGCTCAGATGGACGGCGCTATCCTCGTTGTTGCTTCTACAGACGGCCCTATGGCTCAGACCAAGGAGCACCTTCTTCTTGCACGTCAGGTTGGCGTTCCTTACATCGTTGTTTTCATGAACAAGGCTGACCAGGTTGACGATCCTGAGCTCCTCGAGCTTGTTGAAATGGATATCCGTGAGACTCTTGATAAGTACGAGTTCCCCGGCGATGATACTCCTATCATCATCGGTTCTGCTTTCAAGGCTCTTGATTCCGCGTCCAAGGATCCTTCTTCTCCCGAGTACGAGTGCATCCAGAAGCTCATGGACGCTGTTGACGAGTATATCCCCACACCTGAGAGAAAGGCAGACCTGCCTTTCCTTATGCCCGTTGAGGACGTATTCACCATCACAGGCCGTGGTACTGTTGCTACAGGTAGAGTTGAAAGAGGTCAGCTCAAGACAGGCGACGAAGTTGAGATCGTTGGTCTTACAGATGAAAAGGCTAAGACCGTTGTTACCGGTATCGAGATGTTCAGAAAGATCCTTGACTATGCTGAGGCAGGCGACAACATCGGCGCACTGCTCCGCGGTGTTCAGAGAACTGACATCGAAAGAGGACAGGTTCTTTGTAAGCCCGGTTCCATTCACCCCCACACCAAGTTCAAGGGACAGGTTTACGTTCTGAAGAAGGAAGAGGGCGGACGTCATACTCCTTTCTTCAACAACTACAGACCTCAGTTCTATTTCAGAACAACAGACGTTACAGGCGTTATCACACTTCCTGCTGATAAGGAAATGTGCATGCCCGGCGATAACGTTTCCATCGACGTTGAGCTTATCACTCCTATCGCTATCGAGGAAGGACTCCGCTTCGCTATCCGTGAGGGCGGACGTACAGTAGGTTCGGGCGTTGTTACGGCTATCAACGAATAATCTATCGTAAATTAACGCTGCTGTCGTGTTTGACAGCAGCGTTTTTATATTCATGTAATTAATGCAAAATGAGAATAAGCAAATTAAAATGTTACACCAATACGGCTTAACATATCAGCTGATTGCTGAAAGCTATAAAGATATATCATTTACTATTAAAGGTTTATAAAAGGTATTTAGGAAATTCGATTGACTAAATAGCGATGGCGTCAATGTGCAGCAAATAACGTTTATTGTAAAGCATTTTATAAGTACATGGTCTATAATTATCTAAGGAGGCGGGATAAATGGATTACGTAGAGGGACTTAATCTGTCGATTGCATATATAGAAGATAATCTGCTTGAAGAGATAGATTATGAAAGAGCTGCCCGAATAGCCGGAATGTCTAAGTCGGCTTATCAGCGTTTCTTTTTATTAATTGCTAATATGACATTGGACGAGTATATTAGAAAACGTAGGCTTCAATATGCGATAAGGGAATTGACAGATACTGAACAAAAGGTAATTGATATTGCTGTGAAGTGCGGTTATAATTCGGCGTCAGCATTTTCACGCGCAGTGCGCAATTTTGCGGGCAATACACCAATTATGATCAGAAAGTATGGTTCTTCTGTTTGTTTTCCTAAACTAAATTTCCGAATCCAGATAGAAAAAGGAGAGATGGTCATGAACGAAACTGCTATCGTTAAAATTGAAGAACATAGGAATGAAAAGGTTGTATGCTTCACTGTAGATTGTGTTAATCCTGAGAAAGAAGCATGGGGGCAAATGTCGGAATGGTGTAAAAAGAATATACCCGATCGTACTTCCAGAAAGTATGTAGGGGTGGCAGAGTCAGGACACCACTCTCAGGGCGAAGAACATCAGAATGCCTCTGAACATATAAAGCACCCTTACAGAGCAATGATGTATCTCGTAGGTGATGAACGCGGCAGAGATATATTCTGCGGGCTGGAGGTTGAAGACGCACCTTCAGGTTTGTTTTTGGTAAATGATGTTACGCTTAATCAGTTTGATGAAAATGACAATCTGGATATAGCGCTTAGCATGATAAAAGCTTCCGAGGCTTTTGTCGAGTTTATGAAAAATACTGCGGGGTATGAGTTTGATTCTCCAGCAGGCATATTTTATGAGGAACATATTTTTTCGGAGAAATGGTTTCAAAACGGCGGAGTTCCTGACGGCTTTCGTATGTGGGTGCCAATCATTAAGAAGTAAGGAATGACAAGATATAATCGACCTTGATGAGAAAAAACGGCATATCTATGAAAGACGCGTATCTGTTTATAAGAATAATGTATTATTTTGAGTACTCATAAATAAATACGAACAAAAATGGATCATGTTACAAAACTTTTGCTTAAATAAGAAAAAATCTCCATACAATGACGTACGGAGATTTTTAAGTATACTCTTTTGCTATTATTCAGCAGAAGGAGCGGATACGGGACAAGCGTCCGCGCAAGCGCCGCAGTCAATGCAGGTTGCAGCGTCGATAACGTATTTGCCGTCGCCCTCGGAAATTGCGTTTACAGGACAAGCGTCCGCGCAAGCGCCGCAGCTGATGCAGTCATCGGAAATTTTGTATGCCATTGGAAAACACCTCCGAAATTAGTTTTGGAAATTTGTGCCAAAAGCTTGGCTCTCAGCTTTCCTAATACTATTTTATCATATTTCTCAAAAAAAGCAATACATAAATAAGAATTTTTATAAAATGTAATATTTTTTCGCTAAACACTTGAAATTTGTACGGAAATAAGGTACAATATATAAGGTAAGAAATTTTTCACGGAGGGTTTGCTGTGTCGGGTTTAAGTGGCTTTCGTTTGTATTCGTATATCCTTCGTCGGCAGCAGGAGCAGCAGGGGCAGCTGCATTTTTTCTGCGGGATTTCTGTACCAGAAAATAAGTGTATCCGTTAAGCTGTGAGACTTTTCACAGCTTTTTGTTTTTAAAAAATTAATAGCGGAGGTATATTATGTCAAAAAAAGTTGCTGTTATAATGGGAAGCGACAGCGATTTTCCCATTGTTAAGTCTGCGCTGGAGGAGCTTAAGGCTTACGGCGTACCATTTGAGGCGCACGTTATGTCCGCCCACCGCACACCCGAACTGGCTTCGGAGTTTGCTTCAAAGGCTAAGGAAAACGGCTTCGGCGTTATAATATGCGCCGCGGGAATGGCGGCTCACCTTGCGGGAGTTATTGCGGGACACACAACTCTGCCGGTTATCGGTATTCCGATAAAATCTACATTTGACGGTCTGGACGCGCTCTTGGCTACGGTTCAAATGCCCTCGGGCATACCTGTTGCAACGGTTGCGGTGAACGGCGCAAAAAACGCCGCCATATTGGCTATCCAAATGCTTGCCCTTTCCGACGACACTCTTGCGGACAAGCTTGCCGCAGCAAAACAGTCCATGATAGACGGTGTTAAGGAAAAGGACTCTAAAATGCAGCAGATGATAGCTGAACTGAACTAATTCAACCAACCGTTGAATTTGCGGTATTTTTGTCTTAACAGGTTATTGAGACGCGTTCATTAAGTGTGGTACAATTTGAAAGGAGAGGCAGCTCTCTTGCCTCTTAAATTCCAATTTCTTATAAGGACGTGGTATTATGAGTACTGTAGGCAAAAATATTTGTACGTTGAGAAAGCAAAAGGGCTTTACTCAGGAGGAGCTTGCGAGCCGCCTCAGTGTGTCGTTTCAGGCTGTGTCAAAGTGGGAGAATGGAGCGTCCATGCCTGATGTAGCGACTTTGCCCCTTATCGCAAAGGCGTTTGGGTGCAGTATCGACATGCTTCTGGGGTACGCTGTGGAACAGCGGATAATCAGCGATTACGAGAACCGTTACAGCCGCGAGGAGTACTACTGGGGCGTTAAGCCCTCGGAAATGTGCTTTGAGGTGATGAAGCTGATGCCGCCAACAAGAGCTTTGAGGGTTCTCGACATCGGCTGCGGCGAAGGCAAGGATGCTGTGTTTTTCGCAAAAAACGGCTACAAGGTCTCCGCGTTTGACATTACACAGTCAGGTATCGACAAGGCAAAAAAGCTTGCTGAGCAGCACCGCGTTGAGGTGAATTTTTTCAAGGCGGACATTAACGATTTTCGCCTCGAAAGCGACTTTGACGTTATCTTCTGTTCCGGAGTAATGCATTTTATCCCCAATGAACTGAGGAGCGAGATATTTGAAAATTACCGCAGCCACACCTCCGTTGGGGGACTGAACGCCGTGAACGTGTTTGTTAAAAAGCCGTTTATAGCTGTCCCGCCCGACAAGGACAGCAGGAATTTTAAGTGGCTCTCGGGAGAGATTTTCGGATACTACACCGATTGGCTTCTGCACAGGTGCGACGAGGTCATCTTCGACTGTAACAGCGGCGGAGTACCCCACAAGCACTGTATGGACAGAGTGATTGCACAGTTGACAGTGTAAAGTTAGGGGAGGTTACCTTATATATGTCAAAAAATTTCCGCACGGTTTTGTTTGACTTGGACGGCACGCTTACCGATTCGTCCGCGAGTATACTGAACTGCGTAAGATATGCTCTTGAAAAAATGAATTTGGAGATTCCCGATGAAACGGTACTGAAAAAATTTCTCGGGCCGCCGCTGGATTATTCTTATGAGAAATTCTGCGGTATGAACGCCGAGCAGGTCAGGGAGACGGTAACTCTGCACAGGGAGCGATATAAAGAGTACTGCGTAACGGAAAACTCGCTTTATGACGACGTTTACGGTGTTTTGGAGCGGCTTTACGGCGAGGGCGTACGGCTTGCTGTGGCAACGTCAAAGCCCGAAAAATTTTCCGTACCTATTTTGGAGGGCTTCGGTATAAAAAAGTTTTTTACGGCTGTATGCTGCGCTCCCGCCAACGGAGCGGACGTGAGCAAGGCGGCTGTTATCGGGAACGCGCTTGCAGCTTGCGGCGAGGATGATTTGTCCCGCGCTGTAATGGTCGGTGACAGATTTTACGATATTGAGGGCGCAAAGACTGTGGGAATCGCTTCGATAGGCGCGCTGTACGGTTACGGCAGCCGTTCCGAACTGGAACAGTACGGGGCTGATTATATTGTGACAAGTCCCGGTGAAATTGTAAAAATTATTTTATAATATATTATTTTTTGGAGGAATTTAAAATGGCAAACATTGAGAAAAAGGAACAGCTTTACGAGGGCAAGGCTAAGAAAGTTTTTGCAACAAACGATCCTGATGTTGTGATCGTTGACTACAAGGACGACGCTACCGCTTTCAACGGCGAGAAAAAGGGTACTATCCGCGGCAAGGGCGTTGTCAACAATAAGATGACCAACTATATGTTTAAGCTCCTTGAAAAAGAGGGTATCCCCACACACCTCGTTGAGGAGATAAGCGACCGCGAAACTATTGTTAAAAAGGTTGAGATAGTTCCTCTTGAAGTTATCGTGAGAAACGTTGCTGCCGGCAGCTTTTCCAAAAAGCTTGGCATTGAGGAGGGTACTCCCCTGAAGCAGCCTACTCTTGAATTCAGCTACAAGAATGACGACCTTGGCGATCCGTTCATCAACGATTATTATGCTTTGGGACTTGGTCTCGCAACACAGGAAGAAATTGATACAATTTCTAAATACGCTTTTGCAGTAAACAGCTTTATGCTGAAATTTTTCAAGGAACACGGCATTGACCTTATTGACTTCAAGATAGAGTTCGGAAGATTCCACGGTCAGATAATACTTGCGGACGAGATTTCACCTGACACCTGCCGTTTCTGGGACAGCAAGACCCATGAGAAGCTTGACAAGGATCGTTTCCGCAGAGACATGGGCGGCGTTGAGGAAGCATATCAGGAAATGATGAAGCGTATTTTCGGGCAGTGAGCCACTGGGGGCGGAGTCATCCCCAACTTGGATATGGCATGCTGTTACTTTGCCAAGCCTCCTCAAGGGGGCGGGTAAGAAATTTTGATTTTTAAATTGTCCCTTGATAGGGTCTATGAAAAGTATAAGGTCGCAATATTGCGCAGGGGCAGAACAGCCCGGTGCGGCGACCGCGCGAAAGGGTAAATATATGGGCGGATTTTTTGGAGCAGCGTCTAAGAACGACTGCATAAGCGACGTTTTCTTCGGTACTGATTACCACTC
The DNA here is from genome assembly GCA_910586535.1 of uncultured Oscillospiraceae bacterium. Classification (GTDB taxonomy): domain Bacteria; phylum Bacillota; class Clostridia; order Oscillospirales; family Ruminococcaceae; genus RGIG8773. The sequence continues at coordinate 21,103 of CAJUHS010000005.1, read as the reverse complement.
TCACCTCGGCACAAGACGCGGCGGCATGACTGCCTACTCGCCGGAACTGGGCTTTCAGAGAAATATTCACAGCATTGAAAACTCGCCGTTCAGAACGAAGTTTGAAAACGATATTGAAGCCATGCACGGCAGGCTTTGCATAGGCTGTATAAGCGACAGCGACCCTCAGCCTATACTTCTGAGGTCGAAAATGGGCGTTTACGCGGTCTGCAATATCGGCATTATCAACAACGCCGAGCAGCTCAGGGACGAGTTCGTGAGCAACTGCTTTGCCAGCTTTGAGGCAATGAGCAGCGGCAGTGTTAATTCCAGTTCGCTGATAGGCGCTCTTATCTCTCAAAAGGATTCTTTTGTGGAGGGTATCAGATACGCGCAGGAAAAGGTGGAGGGCACAATGTCCCTGCTTATCCTGACCGAGGACTGCATTATTGCAGCAAGGGATAAAAACGGTCGGCTTCCCATCGTCATAGGAAAGCGTTCGGACGGCTTCTGCTGCTCCTTTGAATCTTTTGCGTTCCAGAAGCTTGGTTACGAAACATACCGTGAGCTGCTTCCGGGCGAGGTAGTAAAGCTTACTTACGACAAGTGCGAGACCCTTGCCGAGGGTCACACAAATATGAATATATGCACTTTTTTGTGGACATATTACGGCTATCCAAACTCGATATACGAGGGCGTTACGGTGGAGACAATGCGTACACGAAATGGAGAGATCATGGCGGAGACAGAGATGAAAAACGGTACTCTTCCCGACGTGGACTACGTTTGCGGCGTTCCTGATTCTGGCATACCCCACGCTATCGGTTACGCCAACCGAAGCGGTATCCCATTTGCCAGACCGTTTATAAAGTACACCCCCACATGGCCCAGAAGCTTTATGCCGCAAAATCAGGTCATGCGCAATAAGGTGGCGAAAATGAAGCTTATCCCCGTGCATGAGCTTATTGAGGGCAAGCGTCTGCTGTTTGTGGACGACAGCATTGTCCGCGGTACACAGATGAGGGAGACCGTAGAATTTCTGTACTCAAACGGCGCAAAGGAGGTCCATATGCGTTCGGCTTGTCCTCCTATTATGTACGGCTGCAAATTTCTTAATTTTTCCAGAAGCACCTCGGAGCTTGACCTTATCGCAAGAAAGATAATTGATGAGTTTGAGGGTGCGGAGGGTGTGAAGTACATTAGCGAGTACAGTGACACCAACACAGAGCGCGGCAAGAAGCTGAGAGCGGAAATTTGCCGCCGCCTGAAGCTTACTTCCATAGAATTTCAGTCTTTGGAGGGTACTGTCAGGGCTGTGGGACTTCCCGCAGACAGCCTGTGTTCTTACTGCTGGAACGGAAAGGAATGAGCGCGGTGTTTGACTCGGTACATGAAGAATGCGGCGTGTTTGCTGTCTACTGCAAAAATACTACGGACGCGGCTATGCAGACCTACATCGGTCTGTACGCATTGCAGCACAGGGGACAGGAGTCCTGCGGAATAGTTGTCAACGACAGGGGAGTGTTCTCCTACCACAAGGATCTGGGACTTGTTCACGAGGTTTTCGACAAGGATACTCTTGCAAATCTCGGTCATGGAAATATTGCGGTGGGACATGTGCGGTACTCCACAACGGGAAACTCCAACCGATCCAACGCACAGCCGCTTGTGGTTAGACACATAAAGGGTCCGATGGCTATCGCACATAACGGCAATCTGGTAAACGCCCGCGAGCTTAGGGAGGAGTACGAGCTTAAAGGCGCTATATTCCACAGTACCAATGATACTGAGGTCATCTCCTACGCAATAACCGAACAGCGGCTTGTGTGTCCGTCTATAGAAAAGGCGGTTGAGAATGCTTTGGGACGGCTTCGGGGCGCGTTTTCAATAGTGGTTATGTCCCCCAAAAAGCTTATTGCCGCAAGGGATCCGTTCGGATTCCGTCCGCTTTCATTGGGAAAGCTCGGGGATTCCTACGTGGTGGCTTCCGAGACCTGCGCTTTTGACAGTATCGGAGCGGAGTTTGTCCGCGACTTGCTTCCCGGCGAACTTATAGTTATAGACGAAAACGGCGTGCGGTCGGTAAAGACTCACTGCGGTAAGGAAAAAAGCTCGATGTGTGTTTTCGAGTACGTTTATTTTGCACGTCCCGACTCTGTTATCGAGGGAGCAAGCGTACACCGCGCAAGGCTCAGGGCGGGAGAGTTTTTATGGCAGGAGCACCCTGTGGAGGCAGATGTGGTTATAGGCGTACCCGACAGCGGTCTGGACGCGGCTCTGGGTCTGTCCAGAGAATCGGGGATACCCTACGGCGTGGGCTTCATCAAAAACCGATATGTTGGACGCACCTTTATCCAGCCGAATCAGGCAGACAGGACAAATTCCGTTAAGATAAAGCTTAATGTAGTAAAAGATACCGTGGCAGGAAAGCGGGTCATTTTGGTGGACGACAGCATTGTCCGCGGAACTACCTCAAAGCGTATTGTGAACCTTATCCGCGAAGCGGGGGCAAAGGAAATACACATGAGGATATCCTGTCCGCCTTTTAAGAATCCATGCTATTTCGGCACGGACATAGACAGCAGGGAAAACCTTATTGCCTGCAAGATGTCCACGGAGGAGATAGCGAAAGAGATAGGCGCGGACACGCTGGGTTACCTCAGCGTTGAGGGGGTAAGGCAGATTGCGGGAAATGACGCGAAATGCGGCTTCTGCGACGCCTGCTTCACGGGAAATTACCCCTGTCCCGTGCCTAAGGAGATGCCTAAGGATAAGTTCGAATTCAAGATTCAATAAAAAATATAAGCGGCGGACGGAAGCACCGTGTACCGCGAAAGGAAGTAAGATATGAAAAGTTTTTCCGAAAGCTACAAGGAGGCGGGCGTTGACGTTACCGCGGGCTACAAGGCTGTGGAGCTGATGAAAGCTCATGTGGCGAGGACTATGACAGGAGGCGTGCTGTCGGGTATCGGCGGCTTCGGAGGTCTGTTCGAGCTTGATATGACAGGCATTAACAAGCCTGTTCTGGTCTCGGGCACAGACGGAGTGGGTACTAAAATAAAGATAGCTTTTACAATGGACAGGCATAACACCGTGGGTATTGACTGTGTGGCGATGTGCGTAAACGATATCATCTGCTGCGGCGCGAAGCCTCAGTTTTTCCTTGATTATATCGCCTGCGGAAAGAATATCCCCGAAAAGATAGCGGATATCGTTTCTGGCGTTGCGGAGGGCTGCGTGCAGGCGGGCTGCGCTCTTGTTGGCGGCGAGACCGCCGAGCACCCGGGTCTTATGCCCGACGAGGAGTACGATCTTGCAGGCTTTGCGGTGGGTATCGTTGACAAGGACAAGATACTCGATCCGTCATGCCAAAAGGCGGGGGACGTGATGATTGCTGTTAAGTCCAGCGGCGTGCACTCCAACGGCTTCTCGCTGGTTAGAAAGGTTTTCAATATCAGCGAACAGAATCTTGCAAGACACCAGTCTGATTTGGGAACGACTCTCGGAGAGTGTCTGCTTACCCCTACGAAGATATATGTCAAGGCGGTAATGTCGCTTTTGGACGCGGTAAAGGTTAAGTCCCTGAGCCACATCACCGGCGGAGGATTTTACGAGAATATACCCAGGTCATTGCCTGACGGACTTTCCGCTAAAATAGCGAGAGCTGACGTTCAGACTCTGCCCATATTCGATCTTATTGCAAAGATCGGAAATATCCCTGAACGAGATATGTTCAACACCTTTAACATGGGCGTGGGAATGTGCGCTGTGGTTGATAAAAATGACGCGGACAAAGCTGTTGCGGCGATAAAGGCTGCTGGCGAGGAAGCTTACGTTCTGGGCGAGCTTGTTGAAAGCGATGAAGGTGTAATTATAGTTTGATATAAAATCTAACATCGGATAAGGAGGGAGTTTCTCGGAGTTCCCTCCTTTGTTAAAATACGGAGGTTCTATGAAAAATATAGTTGTACTTGTTTCTGGGGGCGGCACGAATTTGCAGGCTCTTATCGACGCGGAAAAGCGCGGCGGGATACCGGGCGGAAAAATCACCTGTGTAATATCCTCGAAGTCTGACGCGTATGCTCTTGAGCGCGCAAAGCAGAACGGCATAAATACCCGCGTTTTAGTTCGCAGGGATTTTGCGGACGTACACGCCTACAGTAAGGCAATGCTTGACGCTCTTAATGAGGAAAAAGCCGATCTTGTGGTGTACGCGGGCTTTATGACAATTCTGGACGAAACGGTCTGCCGCGCGTATCCTAACAAGATGATAAACGTACACCCCGCGCTTATTCCGTCCTTTTGCGGAAAGGGTTTTTACGGACTGCACGTTCACGAGGCGGCGCTTGAAAAGGGCGTTAAGGTAACCGGTGCAACGGTACATTTTGTTACCGAGGTCTGCGACGGGGGACCAATAATTTTACAGGACACTGTTCCCGTGCTGAACGGCGATACTCCAGAAATACTGCAAAAAAGAGTCATGGAAAACGTGGAATGGAAGCTGCTGCCGAAAGCGGCTGCGCTTTTCTGTCAGGATAAAATAAAGGTCGTTGACGGAAGGGCGATAGTTGAAGAATAACCTATATAAAGTGTTTTTGGACGACGACTTGAGCGGGTTTTTCTTTTACAGGGAAAACGGTGAGTGGAGGACCGCTTTGAAGTAAGGAGGAAATCCTAATGAACGAGGAAAAATTCACGGGCAAGGCGGACGTGTACGACAAATACCGTCCCTCATACCCCTCAGAGCTTATTCAGTGGCTTTGGGAGAAAACTCACGCCGAGACCGTAGCGGACATTGGCGCGGGGACGGGTATCTTCACAAAATGCCTGTCCGTAAAGCCTTGGAAAATTACCGCCGTTGAGCCTAACGCGGATATGCTGGAAAAGCTTCGGGTCAATCTGTCGGGAATTGAAATTGTGAACGCTCCCGCGGAGGACACGGGTATCACGTCCGCAAGCGTTGATTTAGTCACGGCGGCGCAGGCGTTTCACTGGTTTGACAAGGTGAAATTTATGGAGGAGTGCAAAAGAATTTTTACCCCGAACGGCAGACTTGCTATTATTTGGAATACTCGTACCGAGAACGATATGCAGAAAGAACGAAACGAGATTTTTCTGCGTACCGCGGGACAGTACGATTCCGTAAAGGGCAATGTAAACGCCGACGGCAAATTTGCTCCCGAAAAGTATTTTTCGGAATACGAGCTGGTAAGCTTTTTGCAAAGCATGACAATGGATATGGAGCAGTACGTGGGCTGCGAGATGTCGAGGTCATACGCGCCGAAAGAGGGTACTCCGCTTTATGACGTGCAGCTTGACGAACTAACGCGGCTTTTTGAGAAGTACCAAAAGGGCGGCTTGGTTGACGTACCATATAAAACCGATTGCTTTTTGGGGAAATTTTAAAAGCTTTTATTATGGCGTCTGTTTAATACAACAGGCAGGAGAAACATATGGATAAACAAAGAAAAAATGTAATAGACAAAAATGAAATATCGCAGATATATAATTTTGATCTTGGAGGATATCCGCAAAAGGTTTTAATTGAGGGCAGAAGCAGGAAAAATCCAATTGTAATAACATTACACGGAGGTCCCGGAACGCCTATCCCGTTTTCTGTGGGGTGCAGGGGAATGTTTCCTTCGTTTACCGATAATTTTATTATGGTGTACTGGGATCAATTGGGCTGCGGGATAAACAATTATAAAATTGACGATGATTTTAAAATAAAGACGTTTGTTGATATGACCTGTGATTTGATTACGGAAGTTAAAAAAATATTTCCCGATAATAAAATATATCTTTTTTCAACATCATGGGGTTCGGTTTTAAGCGCGTTGGTTTCCGATATAAAACAAAATGAGATCAGCGGTGTTGTAGCTTGCGGACAGATAGTAAAAGATATATTCTTTAATGATGAAGTGCTTGAAGATTTGGAAAAATCCAATATTCCGAAAAAGAAATTGGATATTATCAAAAGTACAAATTCGGAGAACGCTTCGTCAAAGGAACTGCAATTAATTAGTTCGTGTCTTACAAAATACACCGACGCTTACAATAACAAAAACGGCAGGAAATCTCCGGTGTTTTCCGTTATTAAAGGACTGCTGACAAGTCCCGATTATAAATTTAAAGATTTTAAAGCGATTATGGTAAACGGTTATACGGGCAATAATTCATTGTGGAATGAATTATTGAAAATTGATCTTACAGATACATTAGACAATGTAAAGATTCCGTATATAATTATTCAGGGAGATACGGATATTGTCGCTTCAACAAAAACAGCGAAAGAATTGGTTGAAGCTTCAGACAACAGCAATCTTAAATTTTGTGAAGTAAAAGATACCGGACATTTTCCCGGGGCGGATATGATGGAAAAAATTTTTGAAGAATTGACAAAAATCGCAAAATAAATAAAATCCGTTGTTTTATGACAGCGTAAAAATATTTTAGGAGGACTAATTATGATTACAAAAACGATCAAAGAGGAACTGAACAGCATGGAATACCACGGCAGGGGAATCCTTATCGGGAAATCGTCCTGCGGCAAAAAGGCGGTTATTGCTTACTTTATCATGGGCAGAAGCGAGAACAGCCGCAACCGCGTGTTTGTGGAGGACGGCGAGGGTATCCGCACACAGGCGTTTGACCCGTCCAAAATGACCGATCCGCACCTGATAATCTATGCTCCTGTCCGCGTTATGGGAAATAAAACTATCGTCACAAACGGCGACCAGACTGACACTATCTACGACCTTATGGACAAGCAGCAGACCTTTGAGCAGTCCCTGCGCACCCGCGAGTTTGAGGACGACGCTCCCAACTACACGCCAAGAATTTCGGGCATCGTCCATCTTGACGACGGCGACATGAATTTCGCCATGTCTATTCTCAAAAGCGCGGACGGGGACGATTCTTCCTGCCAGCGGTACACCTTTGCGTACAGCAATCCTATTTCGGGAAAAGGAAAGTTTATCCACACCTACAGCGGCGCGGGAAATCCTCTCCCAAGCTTTGAGGGCGAGCCGAAAAATGTGGAAATTCCCTGTATGCCTATCGACGACTTGACAAAGCTTATCTGGGACAACCTCAATGCCGACAATAAGGTGTCGCTGTTTGTTCGGTATATCGACATTGAGACGGGGAAATATGAGTCCCGCATTGTGAATAAAAATCAGTAAATTTTGTCGTGAGGTGCGGAGAAATGCCTTATATTTCCGTTGAGGGAGGTTCTCTTTCGGACGAGCAAAAGGAGCAGCTTATAAAAAGGCTTACAGATGTATCGTCGGAAATTATGAACGTTCCCAAAGAATTTTTACCGTAACGTTAAAAGAACTTTCCGATAAAAATATTGGTATAGGCGGCAGGACAATTGACAAAATAAAAGACGAATATGCCAAAAATAAAAACTAATTAAACGGAGGAATTAAAAATGAACGAAATGCAATTGAAATACGGCTGCAACCCCAACCAGAAGCCGTCCAGAATTTTTATGGAGGACGGTGCAGACCTGCCTATCGAGGTGCTGAACGGAAAGCCCGGCTACATCAACCTGCTGGACGCTTTCAACGGCTGGCAGCTTGTTAAGGAGCTTAAAAAGGCTACGGGACTTTGCGCGGCGACTTCCTTTAAGCACGTTTCCCCTGCGGGTGCGGCTGTGGGACTTCCTCTTTCCGACACGCTGAAAAAGATATACTGGGTTGACGATTTGGGCGAGCTTTCCCCCCTTGCCTGCGCTTATGCAAGAGCGAGAGGCGCGGACAGAATGTCCTCCTACGGTGACTTTATCGCTCTTTCGGACGTATGCGACGTTCCCACCGCTAAGATGATACAGCGCGAAGTATCGGACGGCGTTATCGCTCCCGGCTATGAACCGGAGGCACTGGAAATTCTCAAAAGCAAGAGAAAGGGTACTTACAACGTTATAAGGATCGACGAGAGCTACACACCTGCGGAGATCGAGCGGAAGCAGGTCTACGGCGTGACGTTCGAGCAGGGAAGAAACGAGCTGGACGTTGCCGACGGTCTGCTTGACAATATCGTTACCGACAATAAAAATATTCCCGAGGACAAAAAGCGCGACCTGATAATTTCCCTTATCACCTTGAAGTACACCCAGTCCAACAGCGTTTGCTACGTTAAGGACGGTCAAGCTATCGGTATCGGAGCAGGTCAGCAGTCCCGTATTCACTGTACGCGCCTTGCCGGACAGAAAGCCGACAACTGGTGGCTTAGACAGTGTCCCAAGGTAATGGCTCTGCCCTTTAAGGACGACGTTCGCCGTGCCGACCGTGACAACGCTATCGACGTTTACATCGGTGAGGAGTATGAGGACGTCCTCCGTGACGGCGAGTGGGAAAAGGTATTTACCCAAAAGCCCGAGGTGCTGACCCGCGAGGAAAAGAAAGAATGGCTTGAAAAAAATACCGACGTATCTCTCGGTTCGGACGCGTTTTTTCCGTTCGGGGACAACATCGAGCGCGCCCACAAGAGCGGCGTTGAGTACATTGCCCAGCCTGGTGGGTCTATCCGTGACGACAATGTTATCGAGACCTGCAACAAATACAATATTGCAATGGCGTTTACTGGTATAAGGCTGTTCCACCACTAATAGAAAATACAAGGATAGAGAACAGAGGATAGAAACGGTATGCCGATCTCTGTTCTCTGATTCTTGATTCCTTATTTTTTATGGGGATATGTATGGAAATTAGTGTATATCCTATATTAATCGGCGGCAAATGAAAAAAATGAAAATGCTCCAGTACTTTGTCATTAAGGACGGCAGCGAGTACGTTATTACATATACAGCGCAAAAGAATAACTTTGATAATGGTCGCTCCGATTTTGACGAGGTAATGAACAGCTTTAAATTTTCGGAATAAGGTGGATTTACAATGAGCATACCGGTAATTGAAACGGAGCGTTTGATATTACGTCCGCTTGTTCCGGAGGACGCTGAGGTTGTATTTGCGTGGACAGGGGACGAGCGGGTCACAAAATATATGAACTATAGTACCTATTTCTCGGCGGAACAGGTGCGTGAGTGGCTGGAGAACGGCAGCAGCGGCATCTGGGGCTTTGAGAGAAAGTCGGACGGCCTGCTTATCGGCAGCGGAGACATACACCCAAGCAAGTCTCCGGCTGAAGCGGCGGACGGTTTTTGGGAATTTGGGTACTGCTTACGTTACGACTGCTGGAACGAGGGCTACTGCACCGAAGCTACCAAGGTTATGATACGGTACGCCTATGAGCGCGGCGCAAGGAAATTTATGGCTCAGCACGCTGTTGACAATCCTGCTTCGGGCAGGGTAATGGAGAAGTGCGGCTTGACCTTTTCGGGGTACGGTTCATATGAAAAAATTGACGGGAGCCGCAAATTCGAGTCAAAGGTCTACAGAGCGATTTTTGAGGAGCTGCCCTATTAGAGGTTAGAAGTTAGAGCTTTGACATGTGTATAAATGAATTTGAAAAGGCTTTTGACAGCTTTGAATTTACTGAATAATTATTGAAAGGATTGATAAATATGAAGATTCTGGTAGTAGGCGGCGGCGGACGGGAACACGCCATTATCATGAAGCTTGCGGAAAGCAAGCGAGCACCTAAGCTTTACTGTACCCCCGGAAACGGAGGTATTTCCCGCTATGCGGAGTGCTTCGACGTGTCTGCCACGGACATTGACGGCGTTGTACAGCTTGCGAAAAAGCTTACCGTTGACATGGTTGTTGTAGCTCCCGACGACCCTCTGGTGCTGGGTATGGTAGACGCTCTCAATGCCGAGGGTATTATGACCTTCGGTCCAAACAAGGCGGCGGCTATTATCGAGGGCAGCAAGGTTTTCTCAAAAGACCTGATGAAGAAGTACGGCATACCCACCGCCGCGTACGAGGTTTTCACCGAGGCGGACAAGGCTGTGGCGTACATCAAAGAGCAGAACAGTTATCCCACGGTTGTAAAGGCGGACGGTCTTGCTCTCGGAAAAGGCGTTATTATCGCTCAAAATGAAGCCGAAGCTGTTGATGCGGTACACTCTATCATGGAGGACAAAATTTTCGGCGAAAGCGGTTCAAAGCTTGTTGTTGAAGAATTTCTCACGGGTCCTGAAATTTCCGTGCTTTCCTTTACTGACGGAAACGTTGTAGTTCCCATGATATCTTCAATGGATCACAAGCGTGCTCTGGACGGCGATCAGGGTCTCAACACAGGCGGTATGGGTACTGTTGCGCCCAATCCGTACTACACCGAAACTGTGGCTAAAGAGTGCATGGAAAAGATTTTCGTGCCTACAATAAAGGCTATGAAAGACGAAGGCAGGACATTTAAGGGCTGTCTGTACTTCGGATTAATGGCTACACCCAAGGGCGTAAAGGTTATAGAGTACAACTGCCGTTTCGGCGACCCAGAGACTCAAGTGGTTCTGCCGCTTCTGGATACTGACCTGGTTGACATTTTCGAGGCGGTCTTTAGGGGTACTCTTGCGGACATTGACATACAGTGGAAAAACGAGTGCTGTTCCTGTGTTGTAATGGCAAGCGGGGGTTATCCCAAGAGCTATCCAAAGGGACTCGAAATGTTCGGTATGGACGAAAAGGGACAGGTTGACGGAGTTTTCGTTTACCACGCGGGAACTAAGTACGCAGACGGAAAATTTTACACCAACGGCGGACGGGTCATAGGCGTTACCGCAACCGGAGAGACCTTGCGGGCGGCTTTGGACAAGTCCTACGAAGCGGTGAAAAAAATAAGCTTTGAGAACGCTCACTACCGCACGGATATAGGCAAGCGCGCTCTTGAAGCGGAATAATATTTATAATTGGATAGCGGATATTGCAGCTGATTTACAGTGATATCCGCTTTGCGTTTGATCACCTTTATCCGCGACGGAGCTATACGTATGGCCCTCCAATGGCGGTAGCGCCTCTTCCAAACGTGAGGAGAGTGCTTGATTACGCTTTGACCGAGATACCGGCGGATAAAATTTTCCTCGGTATCCCGAACTACGGCTACAATTGGAAGCTGCCTTACGAAAGGGGCGTGACTGCGGCAGTAACGCTTGGAAACCTTACTGCGGTAGATCTTGCAATAGAAACTGGCAGCGAGATCATTTTTGACGAGCTTTCTCAAAGCCCATACTTTTACTACACCGACTCAAGCGGCGCGGCGCGGGTCGTATGGTTCGAGGACGTTCGCAGTCTCAGGGGAAAGTTCGAGCTGGTTTCGGAAAAATCCATACGCGGCTGCGGCTACTGGAACCTTATGAGACCTTTTCCGCAGAATTTTTTGCTGTTAAACAGTATGTTCAATATTATAAAAGTGTACGAGGGTTGAACTTCTGTGCTGTCATTTGACACACAGCATACAAAGAAGTGACGGGCACAGAACAAAAATCGGCGTCAGGACGATGTAAAGCGCAAAATCCCTGCTTCTCATTTTTACAGAGAAACAGGGATTTTTTATAAATTTGCGGAACATACCGGCGGCAGAGGCTGCGTTACGGGTCTTTGGACTGTAAATAGGAAATTTGCGCCGAGTATTATGAAATTATAAGACGCGGAAATTTTTTTGATCCGATTCTTTTGCTTTATAATATACAGCAGCATTTCACGATTGATTTTTGCTAAGTCCTTATACTCGTTGATACTTTCAAAATACGCCGCGCATATCATTTGAATTGAGCATACAACATAGTAGACCGCCTGCTTTTCTTGTGCTGTCAAGGGGCTTCGCTGTTGTAACCGTGTAAAACAGCCTCCAGTATTTCGGGAAATTTGTCATACGCATTTTCAACATCATGCTGTTCGGATAATATTCCGGCAGCACAATAGCAAGGATCCCACAAGCGTACGTTCCGCTCGCTAAGCTCAAAGTCGGCAAATCCGCTTACTTCGCCGCCGTTTATTGTCGGTACGGGAACTGCCGCAGACAATCCATGCTTCGCCATGGCTTTTGCTACCCGGGCGTTCCGAAGCAGAGCGGCCCGATCTTCTGTCTTAAGAATATAGTCCTTGCCGACTTGCCAGATATTGTTTGCCGTTCTTGTGCCGTCCGCGATCCTTACGTCATTTATGGGCATATCCTGCGGAACGTCCCAATTTTTCAGTACCCGGCGTAATTCTTTTTCTGTACGCATAGTTAATACCTCCGTAAGCGATTTATGCGTTCCGTAAATGGACAAATATTTTTTCGGAGAACAACCATACGTCCGCAAAAACGCCTTGTAAAATCCGGAGTAGCTTTCAAATCCGTATTCCAAGGCGGCGTCTATCGCTTTTCGTTTGGAGCAGATTTCCGCCAGCGCACGGTCAAGCCGACGTCTGTTTATGTACGCTGCCAACGGTACGCCGACCGTCTGTGCAAACATACGCTGATAGTGCCGACCGAATAGCCTGCCATATTCGCCAGCTCTTCAGGCGTGATATCAGTTTTCAGGTTTTGTTCAATGTATGAGATACCTGTTCTTATGATATCTGCGTTTTGCATGAAAGACCTCCTTCCCGGGATAGTTTAATTATATCGCATAAGATCGGCAAAAACATTTCCTGCTGTGCTGTAATTGATGAGAGTATATAAAAAATTTTCAATGAATATTTCACCGCGGCATTACCTTAGGCAGTACTGCCGCACACGCTGTAATAAAAACGATCATTTTATATTTTATTGCGGTTGCTTTGCCTTGTCAAGAAAAAAATTGCTCTTGGTGTTTTTTTATATAAAAGTATTGAAAAAATCCTGAAACAGTGGTACAATATTAATGTATTTCTTGATTTTTTTGGAAAGGAACGGTTCAGCAAATGGACGCTATATATTCAATGGGCGCGCTGATAAACAGTATACTGCCGATCGAATTCTGGGATCTGATTGACATAGCTGTGCTTACCGTACTCATCTATAAAGGCTTTACGCTTGTAAAAGAAACCCGTGCAGGCGGTCTTATAAGAGGTATTATACTTATTTTTATCGCTTATATGGTAATGGGTACAGTGGGAATGAATGCTATGGCGTATATACTTAAAAACGTTTTCAGCGCGGGACTGATTGCGCTGGTCGTTCTTTTTCAGCCGGAGCTGCGCCGCTCACTGGAAAAAATGGGACACACAAAGGTGTCCAAGCTGTCAGTTTTTTCCTCACTTACGGCGGATTCGGACGATGTGCTTGCCGCTAAATGGAGCACCGCGATAGAGGCTATCTGCGATGCGTGCGAGGACTTGTCAGCAACCACAACGGGCGCGCTTATTGTTATAGAACAGGATTCCAAGCTGGGCGAGCAGATAGATACCGGCACGGTACTGAACGCCGCCCCCTCAAAGGAGCTTTTCGGAAATATCTTCTATCCCAAGACTCCGCTTCACGACGGCGCGGTAATAATGCGCGACGGTATTATCCTTGCGGCGGCGTGCTTTCTTCCCAAACCTCAGAAGGAGGAGACCATAAATAAGGCTCTCGGTTCGAGACACCGTGCCGCTATAGGTATGAGCGAAAATTCCGACGCGCTGATAATTGTTGTTTCAGAAGAGACGGGAACTATTTCCGTTGCTGAGAACGGAGACCTGAAGCGGGGCTATACGAGGGACAGTCTCAAAAAGCTGCTGAGGACAAAGCTGCTCCCCGAAAAAAATACTAAGCAGAAGCCTTCGGGACGCGGCAAGTCCGATGACGGCGGGGAAAAGGATACGTCCTTCAAACCGTTCAGAAAAAAGAAATTTACCGATAAGATATAACTTTCGGTTATATATACTGCGGAAAGGAGCAGGACATAAAATATGGGCGCACTGGATATCCCAAAGGGTATTTTTAAAAGGATCGGCATATTCTTTTCAAGGCTTTTTGAAAAGGATGTGGTAGTAAAAATAACGTCGCTGGCGGCGGCAATAGTGATATGGTTCGTTATTTCGGTAAGCGCGTATCCAACGATGAAAAAGCCTGTTTACAGCGTTCCGGTTCAGATAGCTCTTGAGGGGACTTACGCTGATTCAAACGGACTTCAGGCTATGTCTGTTTCGGCTGAAACAGTCAACATTGTTGTGGAGGGAAACCGCGAACAGGTGGGAAACCTTACGGCGGATGAGCTGATAGCTGTAGCTTCTGCTGAAAACGTAATGTACGCCATAGAATACAATCTGCCGCTGGAAATAATATGCCAGTCGGGAAAAGAATTCAAGGTAGAAAGCATAGAGCCGTCCTCGGTAACGGTAGACTTTGACAAGATCGTTTCAAAGGAAATTGAGATAGTTCCCGAGCTTTCGGGCGTATCCGCCGCTGACGGATACTTTATAGACGGCGAAGACAGCGTTGCGGTGGTGCCCAATATCGTTACCGTAACGGGGCCTGCCGAGGTCGTTGAAAGTATAACAAAAGCTTCCGCTGTGGTAAGCGAGGACGCTTTGCTGACAAAGACGGAGGATTTCAGAACAAGTGCGGTCAAGCTTTACAGAGGAACGACAGCCGTGTCCGACGAGGAAAAGGAAAATCTTTCATTGGACAAGACCGATTTTACCGTTCATGTTCCCGTTTACGGAAAGAAGACAGTCAAGCTGAATGTACGAATAACGAACGCTCCGGACAGCTTCAATACTGAAAAATTCAGGGAAAAGCTTGAATTGTCGGTGGATGAGATAGAGGTAGCCGTTCCAAACGAGCTTGCAAGAGAAAATGAAATGGGAAATGAAGTTCTGGATATAGGCGTTATTGATATGCGCGAGGTGGACATCGGCAAGGAGTTCACGTTCGCGGTGGACAGCTTCCTGCCTGAGGGCTATCTGGACAGGAACGAGATAGGAACGGTAACGGTAAGGTGTCCGTCAGAGGGACTTGTAAAACGGGCAATACACATAACAAACACATCTATACAGCTTGTAAACGTTCCGGGAAGGTTTGACTTCAAGATAATTACCTCCGGTCTTATGCCCATGTTTATCGGCTCGGAGGAGTCTATGGAGCAGATAACCTATATCGATGTTATCGCTCAGGTGGATATGCTTAACGGTCTGAACGTGGAGGAGGGCGAGAGCTATCTTAAGCCGCCTGTTACGTTCAGCATACCCGCGTTTGACGACGTTTGGTGCATAGGAACCGAGGACGGCGCTCTGTCTCCGAGAGTTACCGTTCAGGTAAAGGCTAAGGAGGACTAAGCTTTGGCGGTAATTATTTCTCAGGTAAAGACTTCCGTCACAGCGGCGGGGGAGGAAATAGTAGGAACAGCATTAAAAAAGGCGGGACTTGCTCCCGCCGCCGTTTTAAGGAGCGGAGTCAGGAAAATCTCCCTTGACGCCCGCGATAACAGCCGAATATGCTTTGTGTCCTCGGTCTGGGCGGAGCTTGGGGACGAAGCTGCCGAGCGCCGCTTGTGCGAAAGAAAATCTTTCTGCGATTATGTTTCGGAAGAAGAAGTAAAAATTCTGCCACACAAAATCTCATCGGACAGAACTGACGGCAAAAATAAAAAGGTGGTTATCGCGGGTTTCGGTCCCGCAGGGATGTTTGCCGCCCTTACGCTGGCGGAATACGGCTTCGAGCCTATTGTCGCCGAACGTGGCGGGGATGTTGACGAGCGGGAGGAAACGGTGCGGAAATTCCGCAGCGGCGGAGAGCTTGACGTTTCCACCAATATCCAGTTCGGCGAGGGCGGCGCGGGAACTTTCTCCGACGGAAAGCTGACCACGCGCATAAACGACCCTCTTTGCAGATATGTTCTGGAAAGGTTTGCCGAGCACGGCGCTCCGGAGGAGATACTCTATAAGGCAAAGCCGCATATCGGTACTGATATGCTTCGGGAAGTACTGAAAAATCTCCGAAAAAAAATAATCGCTCTCGGAGGACAGGTGCGTTTCCACACGGCTCTGACAGATATTTCCTCCGAAAACGGACGGTTGAGAACCGTGACTCTGAACGGTTCTGAGGAAATGCCATGCGACGCACTTATACTTGCGGTAGGACACAGCGCCCGGGATACATTTGAAATGCTCTCGGACAAAAAAATTTTTATCGAACCGAAACCGTTTTCAGTTGGAGCAAGGATAGAACACACGCAGGAGTCAGTTAACCGCTCTCTTTACGGCAAGCAGTGGGACAACCCAAATCTTCCGCAGGGGGAGTATCAGCTTTCCTATCGTACAAACGGACGGGCGGTCTACACGTTTTGTATGTGTCCCGGAGGAGTTGTGGTTCCTGCCGCAAGCGAGAGGGAGACTGTCGTTACAAACGGAATGAGCGAGTTTGCTCGGAACGGAGCAAATGCAAATTCTGCGCTGGTAGTATCGGTGTCTTCGGAGGATTTCGGCAAAAGTCCTCTGGACGGAGTGAAATTTGTACGAAGTATTGAGAAAAAGGCGTACAGCCTTGCTTTGAACGGAGGAAAATATTTTGCTCCGGCTGCGGCCGCGGGAAGCTTTCTGAACGGCGGAGGTTCCCTGAAAGGTGCGTCGGTAAGTCCCACATATTCTCCGGGAGTTACCGAGTGCAGCTTTGACGAGCTTTTTCCAGGCTATATCACGGATATGATGAGGATAGGACTGCAAAATTTTTCCCGTAAAATGAGATGCTTCGGAGACTCGGGCGCGGTACTTACAGCTCCCGAAACGAGAACGTCCTCTCCGGTGAGGATAACCCGGGGCGAGAGCATGGAATCGGCGTCTTTGAAAGGTTTGTATCCCTGCGGAGAGGGCGCGGGATACGCCGGAGGTATAATGTCCGCCGCTGTGGACGGAGTAAGGTGCGCTCTGAAAATTATTGAAAAATAAACAATGGGTATGTGTGATTTTAATGGAATTTACTTTTGAAGTGATACAGGCAATAACTAATATTTTTGTGATATTTGGCGTAATTATTGCATTAAAGCAGTTAATTATGAGCTGAAAAATTGCATCGGCAGATTTGGAGAGAAGAAAAAAAGAAGCGACTGTCACGTTTACTTGTGAAGTTCTTTCGCAATTGGACGTGCTTAAAACTTCACTTGAAAATCACGGCACAATAGCTTATAAAGATTATATTGTTAATAAAGCATTGCAGGGGGACCATTAAACAATATTTAAGACTTTGGGAATCTACAGCCATATGTTTGAGGAAACGCGGGTAAAATCCTGCAATGCTATAACGGACGCATTAAAATTCAATCAATAGTTCAAAACAACGGACAAATCACAGAAGTGGAAAAACAGAAAGTCCGCAAACGGCTTTGTTATGCCATTTGCGGACTGTATTCTGGTGCGAGTAATGGGACTTGAAAATCATATCAAGTCGCTTAAATCCTTTTGTTAAGCGGTTTTCCGCTGTTTATGTTGCATTTCGTGTTGCATTGATACTTTGTGTTGCATTAACAAAGTCCGCTCCGCATTGCCGTAACTGATTTGCATATCCAGCCATAGCAGACGGAAAAGTATGCTGATAAACCCGCTCAATCATAACAGTATCATGGTGTCCCATCAATTCACTGATATATTTTTGTGGGATACCTAATAGTAAACACTTGCTTGCAAAATGGTGTCGCAAGGCATGAAATGTTAGTGGCTTGTTAAGTTCATTCTTTTGACGAAAACGTGTCCAAGCATTACTGATAACGCTGCTCTTATACGGATATATCCTATTCCCGACCGCATTATTAATAAGAATACTGTACAGTTTTTCGTCAATTGGTATCTTGCGATAGCCCGATATACTTTTAGGTTGTTTAAGTACACCGTCTTTTTCTTTTTTGTAACCGGCAACACGCGCTTGTGTTATTTCAATGTAATCATGGTGAACATCTTTAATTTCTAACCCGCTGATTTCGGACGCTCTCAAACCGCATTGTGTGGCAAGAATAAACGGGATATATACCGCTGTTCCAACAGTAAGTTTAGAAATCTGTTCTACTTCCTGCTGATCCGGTACATAAATCCTACTTTTTTGTTTCTGTGGTAAGGTAGTCCTTAATATCATTTCGGGTCTATGTATTTTTAATACTGCTGATAGCAAACCATGAAAATTACGGCACGTCTTAGGACTGTATTCAGCCGCAAAATCATTGAGGCATGACTGCACGATTTCTTGTGTAATGTCTTTAATCTTAATGTCCGATATTCCCTTAAAGTAATGATTTAGTATGTATGAGTATCCTTTAATGGTAGACGGGGAAAGTATATTCTTCTTGCTTTCGATATATTTCTCCGTTGCCTTACCGATAGTTATGTTAGACTTGTTATCCTCTTGCTTAGTAGCAGCGTATCGTGCGGCTTTGTATTCAGCCTCTTTGCGTGTTTCAGCCGTAAAACTTTTATATTTGCGTTTACCGCCCTCCATTCCAACAAATAGTTGTACTCTCCAGTTTCCGCTGGGAAGCTTTTTAGCTTTAGCCATAAACAACATATCCTTTCGTAATACAAAAACCAACCAGATAGGTATTAACGAAAGATAGGGGGATAACCCTACATAATATATTATACACCATCTGATTGGTACTTTTATAATCAATTTATAATTAATTTATTAAATTATTAAGGTCAACATTTAAGCCTTTGGCTATTTTATATAAATCTTCTAAGGTAAATTTGCGTGGATTAGCCATTTTATCGCTAAGCGTTGATTGCGGTATGTTCACCCTTTTGCTAATTTGCGTTATGGAATTTGAATTGCCGTTTAGTGCGGAATAGGATTTTATATTATTGGTAATTTTATTATAAAATTGTGTTGTTTCTGAATATTTTACTTTTGGCATTTTATTCCTCCGTTTCAAATATAAAATTTAGTATCTTTCTTATATTCCATTATTTAACATTGTATCCTTTCTCAAAACATCTTTATAACATTTTCCAAATTGGAAACGATATTACTTAATTGATTTTTAATATCTATATCTTTTTTAACCAACATTTCATTTGGAATGAAAATTCCGTCTCCCTTGATAATACCACGTTCAAAACTATCCGGACGCTGGTGCTGAAGCAGATTGAGAAGTCTTACGTATTCGCCTATTCCGTGTTCGGGTTTCATTTCCTTGTAGGCTTCATAAGAAAAACAAATATCCAAATAATGACAGCACACTAAAACCGCAATAAACTTTTTG
Organism: uncultured Oscillospiraceae bacterium; assembly: GCA_910586535.1. Classification (GTDB taxonomy): domain Bacteria; phylum Bacillota; class Clostridia; order Oscillospirales; family Ruminococcaceae; genus RGIG8773. The sequence continues at coordinate 2,085 of CAJUHS010000005.1, read as the reverse complement.
CTTTGACTGCAAATAGAGTTATATTTTTCTTTTATACAATTTACACATATGTATACTCCGTGGTCAACGCTGCACTTGAAAAAATTTCTCTTTTCAGTTTTTTCAATTCCGCACCATTTACAGGTGTACTTTTTTATAGGCTCTGTAATTTTAGATTTCTTTTTTATCCTCTGTTTAGTAGACCCTTTGTTCATTTTTCACCGCCTTTTTAAAGACATCGTTATACAGTCCGTCAATATCATTTCCGTTAAGAACAAATTCCCCGTCATTTTCAACAGGCACTAAAAGCTTTAATCTTAGTGTAGTGGACTTTGTATTTTTATTCCATGTAAAGGTAGATGACCCGCATACTTTTTGTATGTACTCAAAATCAATCATTTCTTTAAAATATCTACTGCACATATTTCCATAATTTATTTTAAGCCAATTCGACAAGGATAATGCGGATATATTAAATTCTTCGTTCCTGTCAGAGGACACTTTAGCATAGCACAATACGGCTAAAGCTATTTTCCGTACCTTTTCATTGTCAAACCTGCGAATAATTTCATTTATATCATTCCGACTGATTTTTACAACCGTTTCATTACCGCGCAAAGGGTTTTCGTCATTAAGGGCATTGTATATAATACTGTTTACATTATCTTTTATGTGTATTTTATATTTCTGACCCCACTCAAAAATCTTCTCACGAATTTCAACATTACTTAGTCCCTGTTGCTTATACCACTTTGCAATCAGGAAACAAATTCTATACAAGTGCTTCTCACTTATATTTTTGCCTTTTAGGTACTCTTGAATTTCCAAAACCTCATTAATCACATAATCACCTCAAAAATAAAACTAATATTTTATTAAATATATGCCCCGCCCGAAAGCGGGGCATACAATAACTACTTTAAATTAGTATACATTTGCTTCTGAAAAGCATTAGGCAATTCCATCATAGCTTCTTTGTATATTTGACCCTTAACTTCTTCAGCCAACTGTTTAGCATCTCCAACAGGATTGGTGATATTAATATCACCAAAACTAAAAGAGGCCGGCTGTGAATTACTAATAACTCTGTTTTCTGTAATGTTTTTTATTATATCGTTTGCCCCGTTTTGAGCTATGTTGTTGTAAGAAAAAAGATTTGGTAATAAATTAAAAGGATCACCAAATTCTCCGCACTTCCAACGGTCATAAGCATCAGGTGTTGTACCTGATTTTGCATATAAATCTTTCATAAATTTATCTATATCAACAGGTTTCAGCTGATCATTAACCTTGTCACCGTTAAGCTTACCGCTGTCGACATTGCTTGTATCAATAACATTTCCGTTAACAACAGTAGTGCCGTCATCAGTTTTGACATTATTTTTATCTGCAAAAATCCGTTCAAAAACAGTATCAAGATTTTCATTTGCATTAGGGTTAAGATAAGCGTTAAGAATTTCAAGAAGCGAATTATAGTAGTTTGACTGTTTATCTTTCTGCTCATTCAAAGTATCAATCATAGTATCATACTTATTAAGTGCCGTTTCCTTTTCACCCTCAACAGCTTCTTTTTGTTTCTCTAAACTGTCAATAAGCATATCAAGCTTGAGGTCGTCAACCTTTTGCTGTGCCTCTTCAATCTTTTCTGTGTCCTGTCTGTAAGCAATAGTGCCGTCCGCACCGTAAACCATTCTTGTACGCTGTTTAGCGTTTTCAAGGTTTTGCAATGCTTTTTTCAACTCTATAGATTTTGAAGCAACGTCATTCTTATCTTTAAGAGCGTTTATAGTATCGTCAATGGACTTGATTTCAGCATCGTATTTATCCTCTATGGCTTTCTTTTCGTCCTCATAGCGGTCAATACGTTTGTCTATGAAATCATTGTATTTTTTCTCCAAATTGCTGATATAGTCCATTTCCTGTTGAATTTCGTCATTGAATATATCGGACTTCTTATTAGCATATTCTTCATACAGCTTAATAAGCTCCGCTAATTCGTCTTCGTGTCCCTCAACGCCCGACTGGACTATCTCATTTTCTCTGCGTTCGATTTCTGCTAAAATTTCATCGTAAATGTCACGGATATAATCAAACTTTTCGGAATCG